>NZ_JAAIUV010000005.1 GCF_010975035.1 Neobacillus thermocopriae
TGGCTTCCTGGCATAGAACTCATGCCCGCCGAGGCTCCATGTCAAGCCACGAAAGGTAACTGTAATTTAAATTAGAAAGTGGTTTGGAATTTAATTTATTTGTGTCCGGAATATTGACGTAGGTCCAAACATTGGAATTATATGAAGATTGGTAAATACCACCTTTACTATGATCCTTTAAATGAAGTTTTTTTCGATACAACTAATGATCAATGGGTTTTGCTACTTGGAACTATGATAGATATTCGTTCTGGTACCACTGATAAACAATTCATTGCTTCAGAGCTACTAAAGTATCTAATATCCTCTGAAGTAGATTTCTTTGATTATCTTGACGAACTATCAGGCAGATATTTAATCTTTTACGGTAATAATCAAACAGCATCGATTTTATCAGATGCCACTGGTTTAAGAAGTATATTTTATTCTACTAAACAAACGGTTATTTCTTCTCATTGCCTATTGGTTAACGAAATCACTCACTCAAACGAATCACCTTATGTAGATAAGGAATGGTTCTCGAAATATTCAAGCTCTCAATTACCGGGACACTTTACTATTTACGAAGACATTTATTTCTTAACTCCTAATACGTTATTAGAGGTAAATGAAAAAAAAATTAGAAGGTTTTTCCCACGAGAAAATTTAGAAATTCTACCAGTAGAACGTGTAGTGGAAGAGATTAGTGAAATTACAAAAAAACAATTGTATCTCTTATCAAAGATTAATGAGAAATTTTTATTCTCACTAACAGCAGGACTAGATAGTAGAACATCTTTAGCCTTGACAAAGGATTATAAAGATTCATTTCATTACTTTACTTATATTAAGGAAAATTTTAATTCAGATAAGCTAAATGCTTATATTATTGACCAAAAGATTGTTACAGAGATGGTTTACAATCTTGGATTAAAACATGATTTTCTAACCATCGATTACAATCTTAAAAACCAGGATTTTAATGAATTTTTAGAAGTCGTTAAATGCAATACAACTTCACAGCATAACGTACGATTGGCCAAACTGTATTTCGATCAGTTTCCGTCAAATATTCTTCATATTCGTTCAAATGTATATGAAATTGGAAGAATGTATTATCGTAAAAATCATAAATTGCCTAAAACTGCTACGATGAAATCACTCGCTGAGTGCTATTCAAAACAGGCAAAAGATGACGAAAAAGTGAAAGAAGCATTTCAAAAATATTATGACCTTATTCAAATGGACAAAATATATAATTATGACCCGTTCGATATTCTTTACTGGGAGTACCGGATGGGTACTTGGATTAGTCAAGTTTTGTTAGAAAGCGACATAGCCCATGATACATTTATTTTATTTAATGTTAGAAAGATTCTTAAGTTATTATTATCAGTTTCATACACTGATAAATATGAATACACCGTATTTCATGAACTAATTAATAAAAATTGGCCTATTCTTAATTATTGGGAGATTAACTCCCTAGGAAATCCAACAGCTTTTTATGATAAACAATTCGATGAAGTGGGTATTCCATTAACAGCGACACGGTTTACTTCCGGGTCATTACTAAACAACAGGACAGTTCCGATAAGGAAAAAGGTACAAACAAGAAGATTTAAGTTTAATTTGGAAGAAAGCAACCCGAAGAACGGGGATTATGCAGAAGCAGATATTCCACTTAAAACAGAACTTAATAAAAGCAGTCATTGTATAATCCATTTGCGATCTCCATATGAAAACATTAAATTAAAGGGAAGAATAAAATATCAAATATATCTTAATAATCAATTATTACTAGAGGAGGATATTTCCTGTTGGAAAGAAACCAATCAAATATCAATAAAATGGAAAGCAGTAGAGCCAAAAAACAGACTAAAAATCAGAATACAATCCATTAAAGATTGTGAAGATTGGTCATGGGGAAAAGCTGGTATGATTTTAGTTGAAAAAATTATACTTCGTAACGGTGATAACCTTGACTCTAACAATATTCAAGTAACTGCCACCAGCCCATTTTCAGTCATTATTAATAAATAACAAATAAAGTAGGTGTCCTAAAGTATAAATTTTAAGGACACCTACTTTATTTGTAATCCAAAAATTATCTATACTTGTTCATCCCAAGTACCTTTTTCTCCCTTTAAACAAAAGGAACATTTTTCCTTGTAACATATCCTTTAGTTCTTTATGGCTATTATTCTTATTAATCTACTGACCTGCTAGAAATAGCACATTGTCTCACAATTTTGTTTTGAGTTAATGTATTTTTAACACAAAAAAACTCTCCCTATGGTAAACAGATTTTTTAATCTGTTTACCATAAGGGTGAGCATATCACTTTTGGATATCATCAAACTCTTATTCTTCTTAACTAGCAAATAGCTTTTTTATTTCTTCATACTTCCTGGAAGCACTTAGCTCTTTAAATCGAATTACCTGTTCACTGGTAGGGTTAAAATCATTACGATATAAATCGTATATCTCTACAAGGATCTTAATTGAATCAAGGGCTTCATCTCTTGTTACATGTTTTAATTTTTCAAGGTACCAGCCTTTGAAATAGAAATCAAACCTCTTATCAAGGAAATCTTGTAAAAGGCCGTTTTCTTTTAGTACCTTTACCCTTGTTTTTTCAAGTAAAAGATATTTTTCAAAAAACCTTTTTGAAATGGTATTTACTGTTGAACCCGAGACAGCAGCATAATAAATATGGATAGGTAGATTAATTACTTTTGTCTTCTTAGAGTTTAACAATAGTTCTTGGAAGAATAATGTGTCTTCACCTGCTGCTCCTTCAACCATCTTTAATGAATGATCTACAATTAATTCACGCTTAAATATTAAAGCCTGAATACTCATTGCTTTAAACTGACTTTTTACTAAATATTCTTTTACGTTTTTTGAGATTACATCACTGCCATTAAAATGAACCGCTGTTTTATAGTAATCAAAATCTGCAGCTTTCGTATCTAATTTAAGCATATTACCGACAACCATATCATAGCGATTCTTAGAAATCTCTTTATATAGATGGTAGTATCCATCATTAATCGCTTCATTATCCGGATCGAGATAGGTAATATATGGTGCAGTCGTTAACTCAAATCCCTTGTTTCTAGGTCTTGAAGCACTTCCGCTTCCTCCATCTTGATAGAAGAAGGATTTCACATTGGCAAATTCTCTTTCCAATCTTCTAATTATCATTGGAGTGTAATTGTCGGTTGAACCGTCATCAACAATAACAATTTCCATGTCTTTAAATAGACTGCTTCTTCGTAAACTATTGAAACATTTATTTAAAAGATGTTTTCCGTTATTATAACTAGCAATAATCACGGATAGCTTATAATTTACCGGTTTTGTTTCTTTCTTTTTTACAATTTGATTATTAAATTCAAACCGATCGATACTAAAGCCATTCGGTATTTCTTTTGGTCCTTTTAACTCTAGGAGTTCATTTAAAGAGAATGATTGGCTCCAGAAAACTGTGCGATATTTATCTGTCACAGTGTTAACATAGTCAAACTCTTTCCCTTGTATCCATTTATCGCCGTCGTAATATGCATCCTTAGTAATATAATCAGAGTTCGTATATTTAAAGCCATTAATCATATCTTCTAAATAAAACTCACCATAAAACTTTTGATCCTCAAAGAACGTTATAAAATCATATTCATTCTTTTGTTCCTCAGAAAAGTCCTTAATAAGAAATAACTCTTTATGAGGATATGTCTGATGTTCAAACATTTCCTTTAATTGAGGTGTATACTTCTCAATAAGAACTGCAACCTTTTTCTTTTTAATTTGAAGTTTAAACCCTATACGATCTAATAATTCTTCAATTCTTAGATAGCTTGTATGATCTGTCATTACATTACGGATTCCCTGAACCTGATGTTCAAAAACCTCTTCCTCAGAAAACCCGTTTAAGATATCTTTAATTTCATTTTTATTATTTACTAAAAATACATTCGGAAATCTATTATTCACGCCAACACTGTAGTTTGACAGCAACACATTCCCTAATGCTTGAAGTTCATAAACCCTGTTTGCAAACATGGTATTACTATCTTGGACTGTATTAAGATTAATTGCCCAATCAAACATCTTATGAAGCTTTTGTAAATAATGATGATCCACTGATGGTGATACATATTTTAAATATTTTTCAGGGAAAAAATAAGCTTCTAGATTGAGCTCATAATTCCTATCAATAATTTTTAAATCACGCTTGCTTTCAATTACACCGTCAAATAAAGTTCGTGTATCCTTTTGACGATGCGGGTATTTTTCATACCACGAACCAGTGAATAGGACCTCTTTACGCTTTGGAAACTTTTTAATCCCAATCGGGTTGTGGTACATAGGGTTAATTCCAAAATCAAGAACAAAGACGTTCTCATTTTTACAATCTCTCTGATAATCGCTAATCTTCTCTTCAGCAGTAGTGAAAATATAATCACACATTTTAGCTATATCAATAAATATTTCATAGTTTACAGGGTCTTCTTTAGAATAAAAAACTATTTTAGTTCCTTGAGATCTATAGAATTCGATAATTTGTTTTAAATCTTGACGATGCTTTCTAATCTTTGGATTTCCAAGACCCTTCCACTCCATGTTAAGTCCCTTCCAAGTGGAAACAACTAAGAAAACATCAAGCTTTTTGGAATATTTTTTATAATTTTCACGTGTAATATATATAAAATTAGCAATATCTTTATAGGAATTAAATAAAAACTCATCCGCAATTATACCAATATTTACTTTTAGTTTTTCAAAATATCTACTACCATTACTTTCTGGAATCTGTTCCAGTAAGGGTTTAATTTTATTAAAGAAATTCTTATCACTTTGCTTATCACGCAGCCGTAGATATTCTGCCTTTTTATTTACATCTAATTTGTTTTGAGAATTAGCAACAGGAGGAGGAGTTGGATTAGATACTGGCTTTTTTATGCCACCTTTTTCTATTAAATTTTTCTCATTTTCAATATCCAGTTTTAATTTTAATTTTAATCGACTCAAAGTAGATAATCTCTGTTGTATTGCCCTTTCATCCAATATTATTTACCTCCCATTACTTTTCTTCTTTTTTTCCAATAGGTTAAGGTAAGTTTCCCTAATTTTGATTCACTTAATGCACGATATTTTCTTAATAGGGTTTGATAAGATTTCAATAACCTTTCTTCTTTTGTATAAGACTCATAGAGAGTTTCTTGAACTTGTATTTTTTCCTTTTTCGCAATAATAACTTGTTTTTCTAACTCCGTAATTTGATTCGTTTTTTCTTTATCCTTTTGCTGTAATTTAGCTATAATCTGTTCTTTTTGTTTTAATTGATTCGTTAATTCTTTTATTTTTTCATCCTTTTGGCTATTTTGTAGTTCTTGTGCTTTATCATTTATCTGAGAATAAATCGTATTTACTATTTCTTCTTTCTCTTGTTCCATTAAATCTAATTTAGTACGGAGCGACTCTATTGTCTCTTCCTTCTCTTTTTCCTTTAGATCTAACTGAGCTTGGAATGACTCTTTTACCATTTGTAGCTCTTTATTACTTTCTTCTACTTGAATATTTAAAGAATTTATTTTGTTATCTTTTTCAATAATTAGATTTTTAAGAGTATTTAATTCAGTATTTTTTTCCTTTACTTGTTCAGAAGCTGCTGATTTAATTTTTTCGATATCAGCTGACACCAACTTTAGCTTTTCTTCTAAAGTCTTAATTTTTTGTTCATTGTTTCTTATTTGTTGCCATAAATCTTTTTCAACAGAGTAGAATGCTCCTTCTAACCTTGATATAAGCTCTTCGTTAATGGATACAGTGCTTGTTTCTTTGCCCTTCTTTTTTAATACTGCACCTACCCATTTACCAAAAAACTTTATTTCTTGAACCACAAGATTCTCTGTTGCAAGTTTTAATAAATCTATTAAATAATATGTTTTTTTATGATCAAAATAATCATTAATACCAAATGGTAATGTTATAATAATGGATCCATTGTCATTTAGTAAGCTATAAGCTTTATTAATAAATCTTTCTGGATCTGTAATATGTTCTAATACTTCACCAAAAATGATAGAATCAAAAGTCTGGTCTCCAACATCCAAGTGCATGAAATTTGCAGACCTAAATTCCACTAAACTTTTTGTAACATTCTCTTCATTTGATAGCATTTGATTTGCATAATCAATTGCTTCTTGCAGAAGGTCTACCCCGATAACCTTCTTCCCTTCTCTGCCTAAGAGAATGGATATAATCCCTTGAGAACAACCTACATCTAAGATTGTCTCTCCTTTTGCATTTTCACAAATCCAATGGATTCGGTTTCTTACCTTCTCAGAAAACTCCTCACCCAATTCTCCAAAATAGGCATCCGTAATTCGGTCTAAAGGTTTCTTCATTTAGTTTCGCTCCTAATTTAGATTAGAAAAAACTTCCTCTCAAAAAAGGTAAGTGCTGTTAATGATAACAACACTTACTAATAAGTTCGGACTATACTAAAACTTCTTTCTTACCTACATATGAGTAGAGATTTCCAAAGTTAATATACTCAAAATCAGCAGGAGAATTTTTTACCACATTTCTTGTATCAAAAATTCTCTTATTAGACATTTTTTCAAATTTCGCAAAATCTAACTCTTTAAACTCGTTATGGTCCGTTAAGATAACTATTAGATCCGAGTTATTTACAGCTTCTTCAATATCTTCAATGACAAAGTCACTTTCAACATGTGGATCAAAGCTTTTTACTTCATACTTACCTTGATAAATTAGCATTTCACGAATTTCCATCGCTGGACTTTCACGAATATCATCAACATTTCCTTTATAAGTTAGTCCAAACAATGTGACAACCTTTCCACCTACATTTTCCATTAATGTATTTACATTTTCAACAACGTACTCAGGCATTGAAGTATTCACGGAACGTGCTAAATTAATCATTTTTGCTTGTTCAGGAGCTTTTGCAACAATAAAATATGGGTCTACCGCAAGACAATGTCCTCCTACCCCAGGACCTGGATAATGAAGGTTTACACGTGGATGTTTATTAGCCATTTCAATTACATCTAATGCATTTATTTCTAATTCATTACATACTTTTGTTAACTCGTTGGCAAGGGCAATGTTCACATCGCGGAAAGTATTTTCCATGAGCTTAGACATTTCAGCTGTTTTAGCATTTGTTTTAATGATTTCACCTTTTACAAAAGTGCTGTACACCATGGCACCTGCTTCCGTACACTCAGGAGTAATCCCCCCAACAATACGGTTATTATAAATTAACTCATGTAAAATTTGGCCTGGTAATACTCTTTCTGGACAATGCACCAAGAAAATATCTTTACCTACAATAAATCCAGCCTTTTCAACTAGCGGTTTCACATAATCATCCATACTTCTTGGGGCAATTGTAGATTCAACAATTAGCACATTCCCTTTTTCAAGATATGGAATAACACTATTTACAGCACTTAAAACATAAGATAAATCACAAGATTTGTATAAATCATCGTTATTTGGTGTAGGAACAGCTACAATAAATGCATCTGCTTTTTCGGGTGTTAATGATGCCCGAAATGTACCCTTTGCAATTACTTCTTCCAATGCCTCTTGTAAGCCTGGTTCTTCAATGTGAATTTTCCCTGAATTCAACATATCAATAACCTTTGGACTAATATCCACACCTACTACTTCTACATCGTGTTTAGCAAACATAATAGAGGTTGGTAGTCCAATATAACCTAATCCAACAGTACAAAGCTTCATTATTACTCTCCTCCTGGGGTGTTGATAGTTTTTTATTTTAATAACTCATATTAAGACCAAATCAAATAATTTTACCTTTTACTTCTTAAAAACAAACATTCATATTATTTCACTTTAAAATCAGCAGGTTTCATATCACTATGACCAAAATGATAGAGAATGGCTTCCACTATTCTTTTAGAAGCTAATCCATCACCATACGGATTTGAAGCTTGCGCCATTTGTTCATGCGCTTCTTTACTTGTTAAAAGTTCATCCGCTAGCTTGAATATGACGTCTTCATCTGTACCAGCGAGCTTAAGCGTACCAGCTTCTACCCCTTCTGGTCGCTCTGTTGTGTCTCTCAACACTAGTACAGGAACTCCTAAAGATGGTGCTTCTTCTTGAACACCACCAGAATCAGTTAAGATTAGGTACGCTCTTGAGGCAAAATTATGAAAATCAATTACATCCAATGGTTCTATTAAATGAATATGATCATTGTCACCTAGAATTCTATTTGCAATTTCGCGTACAACAGGGTTCATATGAACTGGATATACAACTTGGATATCATTGTGCTTTTCCACAAGCCTGCGAATTGCCCGGAACATATTCTCCATTGGCTCACCCGTGTTTTCACGGCGATGTGCTGTCATTAATACTAACCGATCTTGTCCTAATTTATCTAATACAGGATGGGAGTAATTATTTTTTACCGTTGTTTTTAAAGCATCAATTGCCGTATTTCCTGTAATAAAGATTGTTTCTTCACTTTTATTTTCCTCTAAAAGATTCTGTTTTGATTGCTTAGTTGGAGCAAAATGAAGATCTGCCAATACTCCTGTTAACTGCCGATTCATCTCCTCTGGATAAGGAGAATATTTATTCGAGGTTCGCAATCCGGCTTCAACATGTCCAATCGGAATTTGATTGTAGAAAGCGGCTAAGCTTGCAACAAAAGTAGTGGTTGTATCTCCATGAACAAGGACAATATCCGGCTTGACCTCTTGGAATACTTTGTTTAAACCTTCTAAGCTGCGTATAGTCACATCCACCAAGGTTTGTCTATCTTTCATAATATTTAAATCATAGTCCGGAGTAATTTCAAAAATATTTAATACTTGATCAAGCATTTGTCGATGTTGTGCCGTTACTGTGACAATCGACTTAATTTTTCCATTATTTTTCTCTAATTCTTTTACAAGAGGGGCCATTTTTATCGCTTCTGGCCTTGTTCCAAAAACGGTCATTACCTTGATTTGATTACTCATCATAACCTCCCATTAATTTGCCTTTTTTAATCCTTCATTTATGTCATTAACAGATTGTTTACATTGATAAACATTGAGCAAATGAATCTGTTCATTTTCCCAATTGTATTTTTGGCTGGCATTAATGGCATTTACTTTCATTTCACTGTGCTTTTCCGGATGATCGATAAGCCAATTAACTCCATCTGCTATGGATTCAGGATCATGAGAATCAACTATTACTCCTGTTTGATCTCCTTCTACCACTCTCTTAATTTCAGGAAATCCACATGCAACAACAGGTACTCCAGCCATCATATATTCAAATAGCTTGTTTGATGATGCCGAGTAATGGTTAAAGCACACATTGTTAAGAACTTGAAATCCTAAATACGCATTCCTTGTATATTTTGGTAAATCTGCAAGTGGGACTTTAGGGAGAAATTTCACTTTTTCTTCAAGTTTCATCTGTTGAACCATGTCTATGAGATCATTTTTTATTTTCCCGTCCCCAATTAATACCAATACACCTTCTTTAAAAAGCGGTGCTGCCTTTATTAGCTTGTCCAAACCACGACCTGTTTGAATTCCACCCTGATATAAAAGAATTTTTTCATGCCTAGGGATATTCAACATTCCATGTAAATCTACTTTTTCTGTATTTTTACTTGTTTGCTTAAAAGGGTAGTTATGAACAACATGGGGATAAATTCCATATAAACTTTCGTTATACTTTGCTCTAGTATGATTTTCAACGATCATTTCGTCAATTTTTTTTATAAAAAAAGCTTCCATTTTCCCATAAACGGGACTATTGTATCCTGTTCTGCTTGTTTGAACTTCATGGGAATCGTAAATCAATCTTTTGGGCTTCAATCTCCATTTAGAACAAATATATCCTTGTGGGAGAGTGTTTAAATCATTTGAATGATAGATATCGTAATTTCCCTTATATCCCATTAAAATCATTCGTAAAATTAAACTCCCTCTAACCCATATCACATTTAATTTTGTTTTTAACAAAATTACTGCTAGAAAAGTTAGAGAAAGAAATAGAACAGGTGATATATATACAAACATGGCCCATAAAAGAAAACAAAAAGCTCCAAACCATTTATGTTGTAAGGAGAACCGGTACATTTTTTGAATGAATTCCAATAAAACTGGGTACCTTCTAAGTCTAAATACCCTGAAATGCTCATTTCTTTGTTCAAACCTTGGAAGTGTCTCGTCTTTAGGGTCATGTATGCAGATTAAATCTACATCATAACCAGCTTCCGATAGTGTTGTGCATTCCCTTAACACTCTGGCATCATTGGTAAAATGATTCCAAACAAACATTCCAACTCTTTTTGACATCGTTCTCCCCATTCCCTTTAATTTCTATTTCATATATTCTACTAACTTATTAATGTTGACATCCCAGTTGAAATTTTTAAGAATTACTTGCTGCGCTCTTTCTGACATTTCTTTGCACAGTTTTTTATCTTCTAATAACGTCTTTATAATGGATACAATTTTTTTAGGATCGGGAGTATTGCTAACAATTCCTACTCGTTCTTTTTCAATCATTTCTTTTGCATATCCATCAACTACTCCTACGATAGGAACGCCACAAGTCATATAATCAATAATTTTCCCTGGTAAAACCGTTTTAAAAACATCTTTTTCTTTTAACGTTACAAGACCTAAATCATGTTCTGAAATAATCTTAAAAACTTCTTTTCTAGTTACTGGGTTAATAATGGTAACATTCTTATAATCTTTAATTGAATGAATCAATTGTTTTTTATTTACCCCATACCCTATGATAGTTAAATGAATTCCTTGCTCGTCCAATAGAGGTACAAGCTGATTAATTAATAGGGTATTTTGAGCTAAGCCTAAATTACCTGCATAAATTATTTTTTTTGTATCGTTTTTTTCCCTATTTTTAAGAGCTATTTCCTCTTCTACAGCTCCATTAGGGATAAAGATTATTTTTGATTTTAATATTCCTGCCTTATTTTGTATGTGATCCTGAAAACCCAGGCTGTTAATGACTATTTTGTCTGATTTTTTATAAAGAGTTTTTTCTAATGTCCCAAAGAATTTTAATATAATGGGGTAGTTAAAAACTTCAACACCTTTTAACGATTCCGGCCATAAATCGCGGATATCTAAAACCAATTTTGTTTTGTATCGATATTTGGCAAACAGCCCAACTAACCCAGTAAATATCGGCGGTGAAGTTACAAAAATATAATCATATCTTTTTTTGTCCTTAATAATAAGGAAAATAAGTTTTAGAGCAATTTCTATATAATATAACAAACGGTTAATAATACTATTTGAATATTTTCTACTGGAAATATTAATTCTCATAATGTTATTTTCACGATTTAAGCTTTCATCATCCCAAAAGTCTGCATTACTATAGATCTTCTTGTTTGGATAAGAAGGTTCAGCTGTAAAAACCGTTACATCATATTTTTTCTTTTTCAATTGCAGAAATAGGTGCTTAATCCGGTTAGCGTGACTGCCTATTTCCGGATAAAAATGCTGAGATATAATTAATACTCGTTTCACTAACGGATTACCACCTTTTTGTCATTTTAAAATCTGTATATCTCAACGAATATTGTAAGTATATGTCAATCGTTTGCAGTTACAATAATACACGGTGATAATAATTTTTAAAACATAATTCAACAATTTACAATCAATTACCAAAAACACATTAAAATTATTGACTTATGTATATATTTCGTTGGCCGAAATTTATCAAATCAAAAAAATAAATATCTAATTGAAAATTATGCGCGTGAACACTATTCTTTCATTAGATATTAATGCTTAGATAAGATAGTGGACTCACACCACAATCAATTGAAAAAATCACCTAAGAATAGAAAAATTCCCTATTTTACCAAAATCTTACCAAAATACTATTTATTACATAAAAAACTACAACTTTCGACTTATTTTTAACAAAATAAGACATATACCAAAACTTATAATAGTTTACCACTTTTTATTTTGACAGTAAATAGCAAATATTGTCGATTAATGTCGGTATTATTTACATAAAAATTTTCTAATAAAGTTGTATCCTAAATATAAATTAAGACTTTTTTACTAATAAAAAGAAATTCAAATGTGATTCAATACAATGATTTACTTTATTCGAAAAAATAACTTCTAATAACAGCCCTCAATAGTTATCAGCCACATTTCAGCTCCTTGATAAACTGCTTGCAGCTATACACCTTAAACCCTTTTTCGACAAAGGCGAAGGTATAGGGTTCTTCGTTGATCCTTTATATTCGAAGTAGCTCTATAAAATTTGCCATAGATTATGACATCAATGTCGAAGGTAAAAAGAAACATTTTATTCCTATTTTTCTACATCATTTCCACAAAATTTATAGAAACCCACCCGAATTCTAGGAAACTATGGTAAAATTTATAGAATAAAAAAATAAAAAGAGGTGATTTTGTTAGATGAAGAAAACCATTATTCGTGCTTTATCGACAACGGCACTCATTTCAATGGCCTACGCTGGAACGGCCAATGCCAGTACATATAAGGTGGTAAAAGGGGATGCCCTTATTAAAATTGCTAATCGTTACAATGTGACAGTAACTGAACTGCAGAAATGGAACAATCTTTCAGGGACCTTAATCTATCCTGGACAAGTGCTGAAGGTATCTGCACCAGCTACAACCACCACTGCGCCTACAACAAGCGGGTTAACGCAACAAAATACAGGGAATACGAGCAATTCCGTTACTGTACATATAGTTAAAAAAGGTGATTCTCTTTGGAAATTAGCCAGAGATTATAAAACAACTATCCAGGAATTGAAATCACTAAATGGTCTAACTTCAGATATCATTTATGTGGGACAAAAACTGAAGGTATCTGAAAAAAAATCAACACCTTTGAAGAACCCTCCTGCCAATCAGGTGTCACCATCGCCTGGAAACAGTACAGTGTTTGTCCATACCGTGAAAAGTGGTGATTCGCTCTGGAAAATTGCGAATCAATATGGGACGACCGTAGCAAATTTGAAATCATTAAATAACTTAAAATCTAACCTTCTTTATATAGGACAAAAATTGAAGGTTTCAGGAAATGCACCTACGACCGAAACAAAACCTTCGCAACAAACTCCTGCTCCTACCGGGTCCAGTGTGGCTGAAAAAATGATTTCAGTAGGAAAAAGTGTCCTTGGTACGCCTTATGTTTGGGGTGGTAGTTCAAAATCAGGTTTTGACTGCAGTGGCTTCATTTATTACACTGCTAACCAAGCCGGTTACAAGATTGGCCGCTATTCGGCTGCTGGCTACTATGATCGTAGCTACTATGTCAACAATCCTAAACCAGGGGACCTTGTCTTTTTTGAAAACACCTATAAAAAAGGAATCTCGCATGTGGGAATTTATCTGGGGAATAATCAATTTATCCATGCGAGCTCCTCAAAAGGAGTAACGATTTCTGATTTAAAAAATCCATATTGGACTCAGCATTTTGATAGTTTTAAGCGATTCTATTAATCTGATAAAACGCTAAAAACTAAAATGGCACCGCAATTTGCGGTGCCGTTTACTATATGTAAAACGATATTATATGCTATCACGGTTCGGCGGAGGGAAGCCATCATGGACCATAAGGAAAATCGGCTAAAGTCTTGACTCGACCACTGCTTGGGAATCCCTAACTAGTAAATGCTTCAAATCGGCTTTTAATTCTTCGATTAATTTCTCTACCGTTATTTCTGCTTCATTCATGCCCTTCTCATATGCCTTTTTTAAAATCTCAGCAAAATCGGCTATCACCGGGCTTGTCTTCCCTTGTTTTTGATCCAACTGTTCAATCCTCCCCATCAACATAATTAGTCATATTTTACTATGATAATAGATAATTGTAAATATTTTCCCGGTATTTATTGTAAAATTTTTGGGATTAATGTAGATTTTGGATTATTTTTTATTATTAAATTTCACTCAAAGAAAAAACCTCTTTTTCCGTCAAGCATGATATGATGAATATATGTTAACCTTTATGTAAATTAAGTAAACATTTAAGGAGGCTTACAGGTGTTTAAATTAAGAGGCCATCATCTATTTTGCTTGCTTGGTTACCGGGGAATGGGCTATTCCGAGGAATATGTGAAAAACATGACCATTCTTCATCAAACGTTAAGAAACGAGCCAAACACATTCATTCAGCTCGTAAATGGACCGGATCAATTGTGTGAGAAGTACCCTAACTCGGGCGATTATCATTGTGAAAACCAAAATATATATGAAAAAGATGCTATAATATTGAAGAAACTTGGGCTTGAAATCGGTCAAATCTTAAGTTGGTCAGAAATTGAATCACGGATCCGTAAACACGCAGTCCCTTCGGATCTTGCAACCATCTGCGAATCCTGTTCCTGGCGCGCCTATGGGGTATGTGAAGAAGGAATGCAAGAGATGATTGAAGGGAAAGGATTGCGGGAAGTGAAATAAGAAAAAGGTTGGGAGCGGACTACCGCTCCTTTTTCATTTTCATTGGATTTTAAGCATGCTGTTCTTCGGCAGCCATGGCCTCTGCTTTCGTTTTGTGAACCGTGCCTTTCGGATGCTGTGGTGGAGCATAGATCGAATAGATTTTTAAGGGAATCGTTCCTGTATTGATGACATTATGCCAAGTACCAGCAGGAATCATGATGGCTGAATCATCAAAAACTTCCCTTTCAAATGTTAATTGGTCTTGTTGTTGTCCCATTCGAACTATTCCTTGACCTTGTTCAATACGTAAAAACTGATCTAAATCCGGATGAATTTCTAATCCAATATCTTCCCCCACTTGTAGGCTCATTAATGTTACTTGTAGGTGTTTTCCTGTCCATAATGCGGTTCGAAACGTTTCGTTTTGTTTGGCAGCCTGATTAATGTTGACCACAAATGGTTCGGGTCCAAAGTCTTTCCTTTCATTGATGGTCGAATGCATTGGACTCATTCGGTAAGGTTGATGAGGTGATGTCCAATATAGGTGCTGATTTCCATAGGGATGGGGTACCATTCGGTAATATGGATGAAAATAAGGATTGGATCGGGCATCGTACATTTTTTTCAGCTCCCTCCTAGATTATTCACCATATCTTATGCACATAGAGGAGAAATGGAACAAGAGGGCAAGATTCAAGTCTGTTCCTTCAATCCTCATTTTTATTTACCATTAAGTCCCCCTCTCCTCGAATCTAAATTTTTTGGATATAATAAAGGAATATGGATTTTTTTGATGTAATGGGGTCGATACCTGTGAACGAACAGATACTGGAACTTTCTGATGAGATAAAGAATAGATTGAGTCCGTATTTGCCTGAGGATGTGAAGCTTGTACAAAAAGGGCTCATGCTTTATCGCCAAGGACTTGTCACACAGCTTCGTATGGAACAAGGAGAATTTCGCGCCACCGTACAAGATGTAACACCTGCCAAGGTACAGCTAAACCCAGAAATTTTGGGGCAGAGTAAATGCTCCTGTCCTAGTGAAGGGCTATGTCGCCATCAAATGGCCGTGTTTTTTAGCGCCTATGCGCAAAAAGGTAGTGTGGCAGACTGGGTATCGGAATGGCGCGAGCCACTAAGGGAGAATATGCACCAAACGAATTTAGCGACCGCCTGGGGATTAAAAAAAGCAAAAGATTTGGTCAAAGCAGAGGGGGTGCTAAAACCGGACTACAGCCGCTGGGTCCAATCGTTTGAGGTAAGCTTTAATACACTAGTCGGGGGAAAGAAATATACAAACCCCTTTATCATTCCAGAATTGTTCGAGATTTACTTGAAACGGATTAGGGCCAGTGCTCCGGTCGAAAAAGAGTGGCGTCTCATTTATGAACTGGTGGCCGCAGTAGTATCGTTTCGAAACCTCGTAGTCCTAAGCAATGAACTGGGATTTGATGAACAGACCGTACGGCGAGCTTATCATCACTCTTTTGAAAATTTACTAGGAGAGGTCGAAGAGATTGTTGAAAAAATGGGGGTACAAACCCTTCCCTTTTCCTTTGATGAGTTCATTGGGCATTTGAAGGATGAGGTGTTTGAACTACTTACCTGCACGAGAAAAGGGCTGGAGCAAGAACGCATCCAACTACACCGCCTATTGTGGACGGAACTCTTTCGAAAAAAAGAATGGCGGCAGGAAGAAGCACGGAAAATTGGCGATCATATAAAGCAGCTTGAGGACGGAGAGAATCCTGTCCCCTATTTAGTCACGAGGATTCATTTATTTTTCTTACTCGGGAATGATGAACAGGCACTGGAACTAGCAAACAGTGTTCCAGAAAAATTCATCACGCCTTATATGTTGTGGTGGATTGAAGATTTTTCCGCAGCCAGAATGTGGCGCCGGGTGGAACCATTGATCGAGCTATTTTTACAACAACTAAAAAAATATACCGATTGGCTCGGTTCGTATCATAGTAGTTCCGTCTTTATCCGGAAAGCACTACGGGCCATTACGCCCTATTGTTCGGAAAATGGCCGGGTCGATTTGTTTGAGCGGGCATTGCTAGTGATGCTGCCGTACAGTTTTGCGGATTATGAACATTTATTGTTGGAACGCGGTGATTGGGACCGGTGGGCCGAGCTGTACGCCTTGGTCGGATTGGGATACGATGATCTAGGAAATGATCGAGTAAAACGGCTCGAGAAAGAGCGACCTGAACTGCTACTCGGAATGCTCCATCAAGCAGCCCAACATGAAATCGATCAGAAAAACCGTGGCAGCTACCGCATGGCCGTGCGCCACCTAAAAAAACTCCGAACCCTGTACAAAAAACTAAAACGAATGGAAGACTGGGAATACTTCCTCACCCAATTACTCGAACGAACCAAACGACTGCGCGCCTTCCAAGAAGAATGCCAACGAAGCAAATTGATTTAGATGACAGGCTTGGTTGATAAAAAACGTGCCCGCGCGATCTTTTGGGCAGATTCACGAGAAGTTCCCTTATCTGTATGGAGATAGTATTTCTAACGATCGTAAGGATTCAGCATCGGTACGAAATCGTCGTTCTGACTCCTCCACTCCACTTTAAAGGAGCCGTTTTACCATGCTTATGACTAGGTTTTTGAAATTGCTAATCACAAAATTAGAAGATGATCGCTTCCTCCTCTCCGCTCAAGACAAGGAGGGCAACATCATCGATCCCTCTCAATGGAAGAATCTTGTTTTTAGCAATCATGCTGAAAGTTTTTACGGAACACTGCTCGATACGGAGACAACCAAAGACATGAAAGGTATTGCCATGAACGGCTGGCAGCTCGTATCGCTTTTTGCTAAGGAATCATTCAATCGCTTTATAGAGTGGGATTGGAATGAAGAAGCCGAAATTTGTCTAGCAGCCGCGGCATCGATGTATGAAGGAATTGTCGAAAAAGATTGGCTTCCGGATTTTTCGGTATGGGGGCCACATGGCGAGTTTCGCTGGAAACTGCCGGATCGAGTCGAGAATGAGTTCAATCCCTCATTTTGGGAACAGAAAATTCACTCGAAGATTATTGTAGACACTGACTCCTTCCCAACAACAGCCCGTGATTACCTTTCCGATTTGTATAACCAAGCATTGGATGCTTTTTTAACAAAAAATAATTCTATGAAGGAACTATTCGGACCAAAGCTTGATTTATTGAAAAAGCAAAACATTTCCAACATGGAACTGGCTCGTTGTTTTGACGATGAAAGCTGGCTAGAGTGGGTTGGTATCAAAGAAAATGAAGCGCCATTTTCGATCGGGCTTCGTTTGGATGAACCAGAAAACGGGGAAGGCAACTGGAGTTTAGATGTTTTTTTACGAGGTAAAAAAAATGTTGATGAGGTAGTGGATGTCGAAGATGTAAAACGGATTCCAGCGAGGTGGCGCTCTTATTTGGATAAAGTCGACCGTGAGCAAGCCCGCTGGGTAAGGCTTTTCCCTTGGCTAGGCGACGGGGACATTGAAGAAAACGGAATTGCCCCTTTGAAAACCGAGCTGACAGAGGAAGAAGCATGGATGTTTTTGACGGAGGCAAGCGAAACCCTATTGGCGCTTGATGTCGAAATCCTCCTACCTTCCTGGTGGCAGGCAATGAAACAGGCCAACTTGCGAGTAAAAGCATCGCTGAAAGGGACAACGGCGTACCGTCCATCATTTGTCGGTTTGAATGCCATGCTTGATTTCAATTGGCGTTTTTCCATGAATAATGTCGAGTTGTCCGAGGAAGAGTTTAACCGACTTGTCGAGGAAAAGCGGCGGCTTGTCTATATTCGCGGTCGCTGGGTAAAGCTTGACCCGCAGTTTATTCGACAAATTCAAGATTTGATGAAACGGGCCGAAAAAGAAGGATTGCATGTCCGTGATTTGCTTGAGCAAGAACTGGTGGACTCTAGGGGAGACGAAGAAGAGATTGAAAATCCGAAGGCGTTTATGAAGATTCAGATTGAGCTGAACCGGCAATGGAAGCAGATGATTAAGCAACTATCAGAGCTGAAGGACATCCCATTGGTCCAAGCGCCGGAAGAATTGAACGGAGAACTTCGGCCATACCAGCAACTAGGAATGAGCTGGCTCTGGTTCCTGCGACAATATGGATTTGGCGCCATCCTCGCTGATGATATGGGACTAGGAAAAACCATTCAGCTCATATCGTATTTATTGAAGGTAAAAGAAGAAGCAGACACCATAGAAAATCACGAAACGGTGACTGACTCGAAAACTTCTTCTACTAAAGTCCCTACAAAAGCGGCCTTAATCATCTGCCCTACTTCCGTTCTTGGAAATTGGCAAAAGGAATTAGAGCGATTTGCACCTAAAATGAAGGTGTATCTTCATTATGGTTCAAAGCGGCTGAAAGAGGAAGCCTTCGTGCAGGAAGCTCAAGAGGTGGATGTCGTACTTACCTCTTATGGCTTGAGCCATCTTGATACAGAGGAATTTGCGGCACTTCATTGGAGCACGATTGCCATTGATGAAGCGCAAAATATTAAGAATGCACAAACGAAGCAGTCAAAGGCGGTGCGCAAGTTAAGAGGACGCCACCACATCGCCCTAACCGGAACACCGATGGAAAATCGTTTGTCTGAATTATGGTCGATTTTTGATTTTACGAACCACGGTTACCTCGGTAGCCTCGGACAGTTCCAAAAACGATTCATTCTTCCGATTGAAAAAGAGGAGAAAAAGGAAAAAATCCAGCAACTACAGCAGTTAATTAAGCCATTCCTGCTTCGTCGTACGAAAAAAGACGAAGAAGTGGCACTGAACCTACCTGATAAGCTGGAACAAAAAGAATACTGTCCACTTACAGCCGAACAGGCATCATTATATGAACAATTGATTCACGATACATTTGCGGAAATTGAAAAACTGACCGGTTTTGAACGCAAGGGATTAATTCTGCAAATGTTAAGCCGCTTAAAACAGCTTTGCAACCATCCTGCTTTATATTTGAAGGAACAAGTGGCCGATCGTGAGCTTTTAAAGCGGTCCAATAAATTAGAGAAGCTGGTTGAACTGGTAGATGCGGTTTTAGAACAGGGCGAAAGCTGTCTTATTTTCACCCAATATATCGAAATGGGCGAAATCATTCGAAGGACATTGAAGGAAAAATTTGGTGTTGAGGTGCCGTTTTTAAATGGGAGTGTATCAAAAGCGCAGCGAGATAGGATGATCGAGCAGTTCCAAAACCAAGAGTTCCCTGTATTCTTGCTTTCACTGAAGGCAGGTGGAACAGGTTTGAATCTCACCGCGGCTAATCACGTCATCCACTATGACCGCTGGTGGAATCCCGCTGTTGAAAACCAAGCAACAGACCGTGCCTACCGCATTGGGCAATCCCGCTTTGTCCATGTACACAAACTCATCTGCACTGGCACACTCGAAGAAAAAATCGACACGATGCTTGAAAAAAAGCAACACCTAAACGATCAAATTATCCAAAGCGAAAACTGGATCACGGAGCTCTCAACAGAGGAACTAAAAGAATTGGTCTATCTTGGATAAATGGGACCATAAAGAAACAGCGGCTTTTCGCCGCTGTTTTTTGCTGTTGATGACTCTTCGGTGGAAGAGAGTTATCTCCTTCCACATTTCCCCAAATTAGCAACCATACGTCTACATGATGGATGATGCGGTATGGTTCTTTAAGGTGTAAAATAGATTTAGGATGTGAAAAACATGAAAATCATTGATGCACATATTCATTTAGATCGTTACGAGGATAAAGAAATCGAATCGATGTTAAAAAAAGCGGATTGGCTTGAAGCTTTGGTGTCTGTTTCGTTTGACCTTCATTCCTGTAAACGGAATCTTCGCTTAAATAAAACCTATTCGAAGGTAAAACCAGCCTTTGGATTTCATCCCGAGCAGTCTCTGCCAAATGAACGCGAGTTAACCAAACTGATGGAGTGGATGACTCAGCATAAAGAAGAAATGATTGCTGTAGGAGAGGTAGGTCTTCCCTATTATTTACGAAAAGACGGAAAAGTTTCCGCCCCTGAGTATGGTCAATATCTCGAACTCCTTGAGACTTTTCTCGTGCTAGCGAAAAAATGGGAAAAACCGATTGTTTTACATGCTGTCTACGACGATGCCCCGATTGTATGTGATTTATTAGAGAAACATAATATAACGAAAGCCCATTTTCATTGGTTCAAAGGTGGCCAAAAAACGGTCAAAAGAATGATATCCAATGGCTACTATATTTCCGTTACACCCGAAATTTTATATAAAGAAAAAATTCAACAATTAGCGAAATCCTACCCATTAGAGCAAATCATGGTGGAAACCGATGGTCCTTGGCCGTTCGATGGCCCTTTTACCGGACAAAAAACACACCCAAACATGATTAAATACTCTATCTCCACTCTAGCAAAAATAAAAAAACAATCCGAAAAAGAAGTTTCCGAACAAATATATAAAAACACTCGAGTCTTTTATCGCCTATAAAAACCTATCATTCCGTGGAATAGATCTGCCCACTCATGAAAGAATACGTATGAGATTTCAAGAAATCTCCAAACCTGTATATAGCCACTATATTCTCTTCTACTACATTCGTAAGCACAGGTTAATTGGTTAACGATGGAGAGGTTGGATGGCTCTAGCTTTATATGAAGGAATACATAGATAAAGGGTGATAGATGATAAGATGGAGAATCAAGGGAACTCAACTAATAAAAAATAGCCCAGCCATTTCGGCCGGACTATCGATTTATCGTTTAGTTTAAAATGATAACCTTTACGGTTTTTCTGCCCCAAGCAAGTGCGCTTGCCTTGTTTGGCATCAGAACATCGATTTTGTGACCTTTAATCGCTCCGCCAGTGTCCCCAGCGATAGCTGTTCCATATCCCTCAACCCATACTTTTGAACCAAGTGGGATCACACGAGGGTCCACGGCAATCAATTTCATATTTGGATTTGCTTTAATATTATAGCCTAAAGCCGTAATGGAACCAGATTCTTCATGGCTGTAAGCAGTTGCGGTAACGTAAAGTTCACGTCCTTTAGGTGCTGAACTTGACTCTTTAGTTGGCGCAGGTGCAGATTTAGAAGCAGTAGCGGGTGCAGGTGCTGTAGATTGAGCTACCTTTGCCTTCATTGCTTCTGCCTTCATAGCTTCAGCCTTAATAGCTTCCATTTTTGAAGTAATTTCCTTCTTTTCCTGCTCAGCTATGGCCATTTGCTGAACGATTTGATCATATTTTGTCTGCATCGCCGTTAATGATTCTTCACGTTTTTGCAGATTTTGATCAAGCTTAGCTTGCTGATTAGCAAGAGTCGCTTGCTGTTCTTTTAAAAGTTGTTCTTGTTTATCAATTTCTTTTTTATCTTCTTCAATTTGTTGAAGATCTTCCTTTTGCGCGATTAAGATTTCCTTGTCAGCGTCCATAAGAGTGGATGCCGCAGAAGCGCGCTGGATAAATTCTGAGATGCTATCAGACTCAAAGAAAATGTTAATAATGAGACCAACATTACTATTATGCTGGAGAGCAACGGCCCGCTTTTTCATCACTTCTTTTCGGCCAAGAATTTTATCCTCTAATATTACAATCTCTTCCCTCTTTTGTTGGATGAGCTTGTTTACCTCATCAATTTTGGCCTGAGTGACTGCCATCTCTTTTTTGTTTTGTTCAATTTCATTATATATAGACTCTAATTCTTGCTTAATTTGCTGAATTTCTTGATGTACAGACTGTTTTTCCTTCATCTGCTGTTCAAGTAGATTTTCTTTCTCTTGAAGCTGACTTTGCAGATCGTCTGTTTCTGCATATGTAACAATCGTACCAGAAACACACATTATTAGAACTAGTACTGCAAGAGTAATACGCTTCAACCATTTCTGCATATTTTCTCCTCCTTATATACCAATGTTATAACAGATCAATGTACCAGAAATGTTACAAAAATATTAAAAGACTATCACAATTCGTCACATAAGTAGAAAAAATAAACAAATATTGGAATATCTCTGTCATTTTAAGGGAAAAAGTGGTATTTCATACGAGGAATTTTCACCTAATATCCATGTGGGTAGACATCATGGATGGGGACTTTTGTTAGGGGCAATCCCTATAACTGTTGTCCTAAAAAGTGGGGCAAAGATTTAGTTTTTTGGGAATTTGCCTGTTGAATGAAATGATCTGTCATCATTGCTAGACCTAAAGAACATAAAAGAAAGTGAAGAAAAACGAGTCATTTTTCACCACTTCCTTTTTGGGAACTTATTCTTCTAGTTTCATAAATTAAATTTCATTCCATTTGGTTTGTTTCCCTATTAATGAAATACATTTCCTTCCCCTCATTTATGTGTAAGTGTATCCTTCGAGGACGTGTTCGCCACCTAATCCTTTTCATATGGGACGGTTTAGTCATAGGCATTCTGCCCAAGAGCTTCACCCTCCCCCCTTCTATAAGTACAAAATGGCTTAAAATCTCATACACTTCTACTTCAGTTAATTCATGTTTACTTGAAAAAATTTGTAATGTTCTATGGTGGAAATTAATTTGAATGTCTTGATCCTTGATGTAGAAACAACTATTTTCACTTTGGTTAAGAGGTATGTAGTGGAAAAGAGAGTTCTGATTCATACGAGGTGACTGATGTGAAAGTATAATCATATCGTTAAAACGAGGTTTTCTCCTTAGCAACCATTCTCTCTCTTTTATTTTCTCCCCTATAAAAACAATATAAACCTCTCCCATTTGTACACCCCCCAAATTTAGACATCATTCTCCATTATTATTCGACAATAACGATTATTTTCCTGCTTGTCCTCCATTCCATAGGATGGTTCTCTCTTAAAAACCAATTTTCAATCATTTTTCTGAAAATTCTTAATAACATATGAAGAGAAGGGTCGTCCAAAAAAACAAAGAGGAGGTTTTCTAGTGAACTTATTAAGAAAAGGGTGTTTTATCTTCGCTTTAATAATTCTTTTGACCGCCTGCGGAACGGAAAAAGCTTCCACCAATGAAAGGAAACTGGTAGAAGAAGGGAAGTTTATCTATGCCGCCTCTGGCGAATATAAGCCGTTTAGCTACATGAAGGAAGATGGAACGATGACAGGCTTTGATATTGAAGTAGCAGAAGCGATCGCCAAGGAACTCGGACTAAAACCAGTTCAGAAAAAATTTAAGTTTGGTGGAATTATTGAAGGGGTCAAGTCAGGACGATTTGATGCAGCCGTCGCTAGCCATGAGATTACAGAAGAACGTTTAAAGGTCGTTCATTTTTCCACTCCATACTACTATTCAGGACCACAAATTTTTGTTCGTCCCGATAGTAAAGTGGAAACCTTAAATGATCTTAAAGGAAAGGAAATTGCTGTTTCAAAAGGTACCACCTTTGCAGAGTTAGCTAAACAAGTTACCGATCGAATTATCTTGCTCGATAGTGATGTAGTGGCACTCGAAGCTCTCAGTAAAGGGAAACACGATGCGGTAATCACCGATTTTGTCACAGGGAAGGAAGCGATCGGAGCAGGAATGAAAATTGTCGGAAAAGAAATGCTTGGTCGCAGTGAACAAGGAATTGCAGTCGCAATGGATAACGACAAGCTCCTAAAGGAAATTAACAAAGCGCTCGATAAACTCCGCGAAAATGGTACCTTAACGAAAATCAGCCAAAAGTATTTTGGAGAAGACATAACGGTCCTCCCGGAAAAGCAGTAACGGATCTACAA
Organism: Neobacillus thermocopriae; assembly: GCF_010975035.1. Classification (GTDB taxonomy): domain Bacteria; phylum Bacillota; class Bacilli; order Bacillales; family Cytobacillaceae; genus Neobacillus; species Neobacillus thermocopriae. The sequence goes on from NZ_JAAIUV010000005.1 coordinate 24,193, forward strand.
ATTTCCCTAAATATTTCTCGGGGAATATCTACAAATTTCCCCATCCACACATAAGGAGGGAATTATGGATTGGTTTAATAAGTTGATTGATACCTACCCCGTTTTTCTAAAAGGCATGCTGCTGACCTTTGAACTTACGGTCGTAGCCATTATGATTGGCATTATTATTGGATTGTTTTTTGCTTTTTTAAAAATATCCAAAATCAACATTCTTGTGTGGCTTTCAGATGCGTATATTTTTCTCGTGCGAGGCACGCCTCTCATTGTACAGATTTTCGTGTTTTACTATGGATTGACTTCGCTTAATATGTCACAGTTTATGGCAGTCGTACTTGGACTTGCCTTCCACAATGGAGCCTATATCGCTGAGATTTTTCGGGGTTCCATTCAATCGATTGACCATGGCCAGATGGAAGCAGGCCGTTCCCTCGGTATGAGCGTGAGTCTAACTTATCGCAGAATCATTTTACCGCAGGCATTAAGACGCGCGATGCCGCCTCTTGGCAATCAATTTATTATTGCCCTAAAAGATTCATCGCTGGCGGCATTCATTGGAATGTACGAGCTATTTAATGTGGCCACCACCTTTGGCTCCAATACATTCGACTATCTGACCTATCTGTTAATCGTCGCTGTCTACTATCTCGTGCTTGTGTTTCTTATTTCCCTATTGGCCCGATATGCCGAAAACCGTCTGGCCATCAGCGATTAGGAAGGAGATATACGATGAAGGAAGCCATCATGGTAAAGGTTGAAAAATTGAATAAATCATTTGGAGATCTCCATGTATTAAAAGATATTGATATGACTGTTAGAGAACGCGAAGTGGTTTGTTTAATTGGCGCGAGTGGTTCTGGAAAAAGCACACTGCTACGCTGTCTCAATTTCCTCGAAATCAAAAATAGCGGAAAGATTTTTATTGGCGGCGAACAGATTGAAGAACATACACATGACTTGAATCAAATACGTGCCAAAGTTGGAATGGTGTTTCAACACTTTCACTTGTTCCCCCATATGACAGTGATTGAAAATATTATGGAGGCCCCGGTTCATGTAAAAAAGATCCCTAAGGATCAGGCCTACGAGGAGGCCAAAGAGCTTCTGGCGAAGGTCGGTTTAAGTGACAAAGCGAACGTATATCCTGGCAAACTGTCTGGTGGGCAAAAGCAGCGTGTAGCGATTGCCCGGTCACTTGCGATGAAGCCGGAGGTGATGTTGTTCGATGAACCAACTTCGGCACTCGATCCAGAGCTGGTCGGAGAGGTCCTTGTCACAATGAAAAAATTAGCTCAAGAAGGCATGACCATGATCGTTGTTACCCACGAAATGGGCTTCGCCCGCGAAGTCGCCGACTCGGTCATCTATATGCACGATGGTCGAATTGTGGAAGTCGGCCATCCTGATCAATTGTTTCACACACCTACCCAAAAACGAACCAAAGATTTCTTGGATTCCGTTTTGTAAGTTCGTGTTGCCCAAACCGGAAATTGGCTGCCTGCTTGCTTTAGATTCCAGATCTTTACGTTATGCGAACTGTTACTTCTACCATCACTTCTCAGGACTTTTCATTATGCCGAGCACACCAAGAAGCCGCCAACCATTCGATCAGCGGCTTCTAAATATAAACAGGGGGATTTTACTATATAGTGTTGCCACTCATCTGTATTTCATACCACTTTTTGAAAAAGTAGGTAAATTCCTTTAAAGAACGTGATACTTTTACTCGTCTTTCCGTATTTCGTAAAATTTATTTACTTTTTTATAGCTTGATCCCTTAACCCCCTGGTACAAACGCTTTACCTTTCAACTCACTTCCTTTCTACTCTGGCAAAAGCTGTATCCATTGATCTTGCAATGCTGTCACTTGCTCCATTTTCAAAGTCATGACAAAAAAACCTGGCAGCTATGGCCAGGAGTCAAAGATGGGGAAATGTATGAGGCGATGATTGATTCTCTCTAGATGGGGAAAAATAGAGGAAATAAGATTGGAGTATTTCATTGTTCATCGTCATTTAACAATGCTCATTTTCAACAACCGTGGTGCCGCAACCATTTACCATAGATCCTCTTTATGAATACATTTGAAAAGGACTTCTCTCCCGTACTTCCAAATGATTTTCACTAATGAACCTTTCAAGCTGTCTGACACGAACTTGCAGACAGTCCACCTTTTGGTTCGCTCGCCCAACCATTTTAATTAAGCTCTCAAGCAACTCCTCCAATTGGGGCGCCTCCTTCTCTTTAAAATGCAATGACTTCTTCTCCTTTCTTTTGTTCAGCTTCCGGGGAAGGGACAGTGATATTGGATTGTTCATGTGGTTTACTACTGAGGAAACGAACGGATTCAGCGATGACCTCTGTGACATACACCCGTTTTCCTTCTTTCTCATAAAAACGGGTTTGGAGCCTGCCGGTGATCCCGACTATCGACCCTTTTCGACAATATTGGCACGTATTTTCAGCTGCTTTTCTCCAAAGTGTGCATTGAACAAAATCTGCATCAATATCTCCGTTGTGATTGCGAAAATTTCGGTTAACGGCCAAGGTAATTTGGGTGACAGCCGTTCCTTCCGAAGTCGCTCTCAGCTCGGGATTCCTAGTTAACCTGCCTACCAGGGTAACTTGATTGATCACTCTTACCAACTCCTTCACGTTTTGTTGCTTTTATCATAGTTCAAAAGTTCTATTCCTGTAAAACGGAGAAAATGCCTGTTTTACTACCATATTTTTAAGAAATGAATCGTTTAAGGGAATTTTTGTCCAGTACGACTCCCCAAATGGAAGATCCATTTGCATTTGGGTCATTTCGACAAAGATTTTTCGACAATCTTATTAAAAATGCTTCTTCCTTATGTTGTGCGTCCCGTGATGAGAATATGGTATAATGAGGAAAATGCAAACGCCTTGGCCCACTTAAGTCATCCTCTCATAAGAAGGAGTGCTTAAGTATTCGAAGGAGTAGACGCTGTAATGAGATTATCTCAATGTGATAATCTTTTCGAAAAAACACGCAGGAGGTTCGGGATGAAGACATTTAAGTTATTTTCTTTAGAAGTCGTGGAAGAGGACGGCCAATCCGTAGAGGTTCCGCTTGAAGATGGATTAATTATTAATAAAGAAGACGAACGTTCCACTTGGTTAATTGAGGCCTACACAGACCTTACTTTATATGATTATTTTAAAAAAATTGAAGAAGAAAACCGCGAAATTATCGTTGAAACTGTCATCACAAAGCGCGAAAATGATCCTGCTTTTTTCCAAACAAAAATTGTCACGTTGAATAAATTTGAACATCAAATGAGCGTCTTGCTAGAAGGTCATTTACGTCGCAACAAAAGCGACTATTCCGAGCTTCTGCTTGAAAATTTATTACAAAAAGGCCTTCAGGGAGAAACCCTTCTTACCGAGTTTAAAGAAAAAATGAAAAGTAAACCAAAGCTGAAAGTGAAAAAAAATTAGGTAGAGTGGGAAACCAGCCATGGCTGGCATTTATTTTTTAATTTTAGGGGGAACATATGGAATACAGTAATTTTTTGCTTGGTCTTATCATTGCGATTTATTTAGCGATCGATGCTCCAAAGCATCATAAGCGTCCTTGGCTGTGGGCCATCCTTGGTTTCATCTTCGGCCCGATTGCCTTAGGGATTTATTTGATCCAAACCAATCGGAAAGTCCTCGGATGGATTATTACCATTCTTTCTATATTGATCTATATTATCTTCTTTATCATCGTCATCCTCGGTATTCTTTTTGCTAGTTTGTTATAAAGTGGAACGAGAAAGGGACAAGCGATTTGTGCTTGTCCCTATTTTTTAGCGGTCTTTTCTGTCTTTGTCACGAACATCAAGGTCGTCTTCAATGATTTCCTCTCGTTCGGTGTTAATATCTTTTCCTGGGTCTTTGTCCGTATCTGTATTAATATCACGGGAACGATTATTGTTGTCAATCATATCGCGATCGGTATCCAAACGGTTATTCACGTCATTTTCTAGCATATCGTCATTCACGTCATTCCGATCTTCATCCGTTACATTTGGTGGTGGAGGATTTTGATCATCATCATTTACATTACACCCTGCTAACAGTATAGCAGATAGGACGGACCCAGAAAGCAATAGAAATAGCTTCTTTTTCAACCGTAAAACTCCTTTCAAATTATAGAATACGAACAATTATAGATTTCCCACTGATGAAAAAAATATTTACTTTAATGTCAGAAAAACGGAATAATAGCAAATGAAATACCATACAATTTTTGGTAAATCCCCATAGATGCTTGCGTTAGAAATAAAAAAGGGATGGGAATTCGATCCCATCCATCATGAAGCCTCATTTTACTCTTTTTTATCCCCTAATGCAAAGGTGATTTCCGCTTCACAGACAATTTCGCCGTCAACCGTTGCAACGGCTTTTCCTTTCCCAATCGGTCCGCGAAGCCGTACCATTTCCACTTCCATCCGCAGTTGGTCACCAGGTTTCACTTGCTTTTTAAATCGACAATTATCAATTCCTGCAAAGAAGGCTAAGCGACCGCGGTTTTCTTCTTTTTTCAAAACCGCCACCGCTCCGACTTGTGCAAGTGCCTCCACGATTAAAACGCCAGGCATCACCGGATAATCTGGAAAATGTCCATTAAAAAACTCTTCGTTAGCGGTAACGTTTTTAATACCAACTGCTCTTTTTCCTTCCTCGACTTCAACAATCCGATCTACTAGCAAAAATGGGTAACGATGTGGAATGATTTCTTTGATTTCATTAATATCCAACATTCTTTTAGTACCTCCTACTAATAACAGATATTATTTCCTATTCTACTATTAAAAACACATGAAAGGGAAGGGATTTCCCTTCCCTTCCCAAATTATTTTCCATTATTCTTTTGGGCGGTCATCTTTATTGACTAAATCGATGATATGAGTCCATGTTGATGTTTTAAAAACATCAGTCACTTTTCCGTCGCCAATCACTCCGTATCCTACTGCAGCGCCCACCATTAAACTGATGAACGTAAAAACAACCAGTAAGACAAGCCTAAGCCATATGGGAAGCAATCGGATGCGAATTTTCTCTTTGGGCCATATGGATTCTTTCGTCTCGGCCATCTCCACTTCGCCATCTTTTCCTTGCTTTAGCTCATCCTTATTTTCTTCAATCGATTGTACTTGTTGATTCAGATGATTGACAGACATACTTTTATTCCCCTTTAAATTCCGGCCTTTCGTATAAAAACACCGGACCGAGAGTTATACATATTATAACCATTTTTCCATTGGCACTCATTGAAATTTATCAATGTAATTTCTATTATAAAAAATTATTCAATAAGACACATTAGTTTTTTATAGTAAATGGTCATTTCATGAAAAAAAGCCTAATGTTTTGCAGCTTCCTATCAGCCACAATCATTAGACTTGTTATCGACCTTATTGGTAAGATGTCATACCACAGGGAATATAAGTAACCCCGTCATAAAAAAGATGCGCTCTCATATTGTGAATAGGAAATTTATCCAAGCTTGCGTCCCGGAATTTTGTCAATGTTATCAAGCATAATCCCTGTTCCGATCGCTACGCAATCCATTGGATTTTCCGCTACTAGTACAGGAACCTTCAGCTCTTCTGCAAGGAGCATATCGATACCGTGAAGTAATGCGCCTCCGCCTGTTAAAATGACGCCGCGGTCAATGATGTCAGCAGAAAGCTCTGGTGGTGTACGTTCAAGAACACTTTTTGCTGCCTGAACAATAACGGTCACCGATTCGCGCAATGCTTGCTCAATTTCTTCCGAACGAACCGTAATCGTACGCGGTAATCCACTAACCATATCACGGCCACGAATTTCCATTTCCTCTGAACGTGAACCAGGGAAAACAGTACCAATGTTGATTTTAATATTCTCTGCTGTGCGCTCCCCAATTAAGAGCTTGTATTCGCGCTTAATATAGTTCAGGATTTCCATATCGAACTTGTCGCCGGCCATTTTAATGGAGGAAGAAGTAACGATATCTCCCATTGAAAGAACAGCTACATCGGTTGTTCCTCCACCAATATCCACGACCATATTTCCGCTAGGCTGGAAGATGTCCATTCCTGCCCCAATGGCAGCCACTTTTGGTTCTTCTTCTAAGTATACTTTTTTACCACCGCTCTTTTCCGCTGCCTCACGAATCGCTTTTTGTTCGACACTTGTAATGTTCGTCGGACAGCAAATCAAAATGCGTGGCTTGGATAGAAAACCTTTGACATTCAGCTTATTAATAAAATGCTTCAGCATAGCTTCTGTTACATCAAAATCCGCGATCACCCCATCTTTTAATGGACGAATCGCGACGATGTTTCCTGGTGTACGTCCAACCATGCGGCGAGCTTCCTCTCCCACCGCAAGAACTTTATTTGTATTTTTGTCGATGGCCACGACTGAAGGCTCGTTTAACACAATCCCACGGCCTTTTACGTGAATCAACACGTTAGCCGTCCCTAAATCAATCCCTATATCCCTTGCAAACATGTCTCTTTCCTTTCCTCCTCCAAACGGATTCCAATACATTTCCTAATTTTCAATTGTAACACATTCATTACAAAATCCATAACATTTTTATACAAATACAACAAAAAAATATTCGCTGTAATGGGAGAAAATAAGAAAGAGATATTAGGCTCCTACTTACTAAAAAAGGCAATGGTGCTGACCACCATTCGCCTGTTTTGGTTCTTATTTTTGAATTGTTTCCCCTTGTTTTTCCTCCTTTTGGTATTTCATTTTCGTTGCTTCTCCGCCTCTTAGATGGCGTATGGATTTATGATAATCTAGTATTTCTTTTACTTCGTTTGCAAGCTCCGGATTGATTTCAGGTAATCTTTCTGTTAGATCCTTATGGACTGTAGATTTGGATACGCCAAACTCCTTCGCAATGACGCGAACCGTTTTCCTCGTCTCCACGATATACTTTCCAATCTTGATAGTCCTCTCTTTGATGTAATCGTGCACACTCTCGCCCTCCCTAAATTGGATGTGGAGTGTGAAATGAGACTCGCTTATCACTTCGACGAAATACTGCTTCCGCGTTGCTTTGTCTCGTTATAACAGGTATAGGAACCCTTTAGGCAGGCAAAACCACACAGGATCACTACTTGTGAACCCAGCCTCACTCATAGCATGTACCTACTTGTGGTCATTCCTTCCTGATCCTCTTCCGAGACTATGGTTAGTGTCACCAAAATGCCGTAATGAACGGCATGAATGGACCCTAATATATGCACGCGGCAGAAAGTAACCTACTTTCTGATCATACGATGAATAATCATGTCCCCGGCTGAATATCCGTTAACTTCAAACGACTCCTCACCTCAAACACTCTCTTTATATAAAAGGTTTGTAACATTGTATTAGCTTGGATAAGAGTTTATGCACAATTTAGACAAAGAGGACAAGGTATTTAAAATAATTTTTCCCAAAATTAAACCTATCCCTTTTTTCGACAAGTGTCAGACACCATCAAAAAACAAAATGGGGAATGGTCTTTCAAAAGTCGACCATTCCCCAATGGATCGATAAAGACCCTCATTCACACCATTACATTATTTCCATTTCGTATAGATGTTTTTGACGATTTGGACAGGCACTTTGGAGCCGCCGCGTTGTTGAACATTTTCAATCATCATGGCGATCATAGGGTTCGGTGTTTGTTGGTTCCATGCGATAAACCAGCCATTTTCCGTTCCAGTTGTGCCTTGTTTTTGTTTCATCTCTGCCGTACCGGTTTTTCCAGCTAGTGGATAATCGGCCATTTCTGCTTCATGAGCGGTACCGTCTTTATCGCTGACGACCTTTCTTAAATCCGCTGCAATCCATTCGGCATTCTTTTTGGAAACAACCGACTCTTTCCACACTTGGCTCTTCTCGTGCTCATCCAAAAGAATCGGCTTCATCATATTTCCGTTATTCATAAATGGCGTATAGGTAGCCAGTAAATGAACAATACTCATTTGCACCTGTCCTTGACCATAGCCTGAATCGGCAAGTGCAATTTCGTTTTTCAAATCCCCTATTCGGGAAGTTTCCAGCGGATAAGGATAATCGATCTTCTCCTCAAAGCCATATCCTTTTAAACCGTCCGTAAACACCATTTTCCCCATCTTGAGCGCGGCCTGTGCAAAATAAATATTATCGGAATTTACTAGTGCTTTTTCCAGATTGATCGGGCTTCCCTCATGAACCCGTGTGACAAAATAGCTGCCCCAAGATGAGTCCTTCTGCCATTTCAGACCTTTTATCTCTACAGCCTGTTCTGGTGTTATCTTCCCACTCTCCAACCCAATCGATGCGATGAGTGGTTTTAACACCGAACCTGGGGCAAAGGCTTGTTTGAACCGCGTCAAGAGCGGTTGGCCAGGATCTTCTTTCAGAACTTTCCATTCATCTGCTGTCAATCCCAGTGAAGCCTGATTCGGATCAAAAGAAGGACTGCTAACTAGGGCGAGGGTTTCACCTGTCAATGGGTTCATCGCTGCTGCTGTCCCTACCTCTGTCCCCATCTCCTCAAATATGACTATTTGTAGATTGGCATCAATGGCCAACTTTACATCTTTTCCGTTAACTACTGGTTTTTCCGCCAATACTTCCTCGCCACCATTTTTCTTTTTGATTAAAATTTTAACTCCATTCTCACCTTTCAGCTGCTCATCAAGTACTTGTTCAAGGCCTCTTTTTCCAATGATATCTTGGCTTGTGTACCCTTTATCTTTTCTTTTTTTCAACTCATCTGCCGTGATTGGTCCAACATAGCCAATCAAATGAGCCGTGGCCTCTTTATACGGGTAAATCCTGGCATCTACTTTCCGAGTTTTTACCGAGTCAAGAGCAATCAACTGCGAGATTCGTTCCTGATCATCCATCGAAATTTTCTTCAGCGGTACAAACATTCCCGGTTTCACCCAGTTCGCACTAAGCGCCTTCTCTATTTGCTCTGGCTTTATTTTTAAAAGTGAGGATAATTGTTCTTTTACTGGCGGTGTCAACTCTCCGGCGGTGACACCCACTTCATACACCTGCCCATTTACTGCTAGTCCCGTTCCATTTCGATCAAGAATTTCACCACGTTGGGCCGGCAGCGTACTCAAGCGGATCGTGTCTCCCTCTTCCATGCTCGGAAAAATGAATCTTGTATTCCAATCAACAAACCAGTTTTCCTTGTCATTCTTTTCTTCTTTTTTCAATTGTGCTTTGAGTGTAAAGTTGATCGGTCCTGCAATACTATTCATTTTCACTGTCATTGGATACTCAGCAAGCTTCTTTTTAGCCTGTTCTTCTTTTTTTGGTTTTTGATAGTTAATCTTGAGATCAGTTATTTGTAGATCTTTGTAGATTTTTTCGTAGCGGTTGGTGAATTCTTCTTTGGAGATTTTCTTTTTCGCATCCTTTGAGAGGTAATCATACATCTGATCAAACTTCTCTTCTTTCCACAGTGCTATGTACGAAGACAGACGCTCCTCTGGTGTTGGTTCTTTACTACAGCTACTTAACACGATAGCCAAAACCATAAAAAGCAGCGCCCCAGCAACATGCTTTATCCTCAATTTTTCTTCCCCCCGTTTAACTACTTTATTTCCATTATATCACAGTTAGGTCCTCACCCCATTTTTTGTCATATGACTGTTTATATAAGTCATGAATCAAATAAATGGCCTATTTATTACCTAAACCTTCATTAATTGTTCATAGTTTGTTCATATTTACGCGTTATACTAACATATGAAAAGGATAATCTCACACTTTTCATCCCCCTTTTAAATAGATTTTAGTTTTGCAATCCGGCTTATTTAGCCGGATATTTTTTTATCAAAAACTTTGAATGAAAAGGGGACTTTGTGGCTTTGTTTGGGGAGATAGATAGATAAAAGAGAAGCTCATAATGGCTGTAAAAATATGAAAAACACTTTTTGCCCAGTCGTACAATCCTGATGTACACACAAAAAAAGGGAAGTATTACCTCTTCCCTTTGATTATGAAAGATTATGAATTAGATTTTTCTTTTGATTGGGTAGACTCCTCTTCATTGTAAGAAGACTTGTCATCGTCTGATCCTTTATCACTTGACTGGTCTTTATCTTCACCAGATTCGGTTTCAGAGGACTGATCATCAGCATTCTCAGCTCCATCTTCACCTTCCATTTTCTCTTGTTGCTTCACTTTCGGAGATTCTTCTACATCCCCTGTTGATACTTCTTCCTGCAAAGCGCTTAATGGTTTATCAAAATAGCTTGATGGATTTACCGCGACGCCATCTTTGCGAATTTCAAAATGGACGTGTGTTCCAACTTTTTCATTGAATAAACTTTGTCCAGCCTTTGCAAGGACATCTCCTTGCTTCACTTTATCGCCAACCTCAACTTGAATATCCTTCACCGATTGATATTGTGTTACAATACCTTTATCATGCTCGATTTCAATCACATTCCCCAGGACTGCATCTTCCTCAACACGAGTGACTGTACCGCTAAGTGACGCCGTTACATCAAATGTTTCGCCGTCTTTCATTGTAATGTCTACACCTGTGCTTGGTTGATACGTATTATTGTAGAATACTAATGCGGCTTCCTGGTCTTCAGCTTTGGCATTGAAATCATAGAATTTTGTTTTAATGACAGCTTCATCCGCATTTTTCACTGGCATTTTGAAGTTTTCGAAAGCAGTGTTCACTTCTACTGCTGGTGTCTGATCCTTTTTACCAGCGAGATCTGAAGACTTGTATTCATACTTATCTGTGTCACTGGCATTAGATTGATACCAAAGAACACCGGTTAGAATGATTGCTGCACTAGCGATATAAATGGCTGGAAATACCCAACGCTTTTTGAATAAGCGCTTTAAGCTGGAACTTTGAGAAGATCGTTTGTTTTCTTCCTCTCTCATTTTCATCACCTCAGCAATCATTCTGAACAGATAACTAGAATTATATACACTAGTCTGAAAAAATTTTTTATTATTTGTTATTGCCAGCCATTTTATGCAATATTTTTTTGAAAAATAGTCCTGTTCAACATGAATCAATAAATGAAAGAAGGAATGACCATGAAATTTGTTACATATACACTACGGTTGTTACCGTTTCTATATATGGCTGCTATTTGGATCCAGTCTAGCCTGCCGTCTAATCATTTCGTAGAGTTACCTGACTCGTCCCTCGACAAAACGATTAAAGAATCGCTCCATTTAGTTGAATTTGCGATTTTATATGTCTTACTCGTTCTTGCGAGCCTTACATTACGCCGCTCTTTCACCCCAAAATGGAATGTGGCTTGCGCGATATTTGCTGCTCTTTATGGGATTAGCGACGAAATTCACCAATCGTTCTATTCCTATCGATCGGCCTCTCTCTTTGACTTAGTCAAAGACTTCACAGGAATTTTAGTCTCCTACTACTTCATCAGCAGGGCACTGTATAAAGGGAAATTTGTTTGGCTGAGGAAAAAACTAGACCGAATTGCGAAGATCCATTAAACCGCTCGTCAACCTTTATTACGGCGGTTCTTTTAGTTTTTCAAATAGTAGATAGGAATCAATTTCTTTAAATATAAAAACATAATGGTTTATTTTGATAGGATTTTTTCTTCTAAAAGGAGGAAATTTAGTAAAGGTTTCAATATATTAGGAATCTTTAGAGTTTAAATGCCATTCGAATGATATTACATTCCAAGGCAACTGGTAGGGCTTTTATTTTCCTATTCTTTTTACATAGTTAAAAGCCAGGCTCCACACCTGGCTTAAATCCTTCCTATTTTTTCGCTGTTAACGTAGCAAGCATCGTCTCTGCTGACGTAATCTCTACACCCTGATAATAGTGCTTCACGATTTCCTTGTAGCTCTTTCCTTCCTCCGCCATACCATTGGCTCCATATTGGCTCATACCCACGCCATGACCATTCCCACGTGTGGTGATGATGATATTGTTCCCTTTACGTTCCCATGAAAAATCGGTTGACTGTAAATCAAGTGCTTCACGGATTTCCCTTCCAGTGAGAACTTTGCCACCAATATTCACCTTTGCCACACGCTTCCCTTTGGTGCGGGCAATAATTTTTCCAATCGTGTTACCAGAACCTACTTTTACCCCTAATCTCGCTTCAAAATCCTTAACAGATATTACTTTTTGGCTGTTGAATTTTGGTGAGTTTTTATCCCACGGGCTCGCCACACTTCTCAAATAAGGAATCGTGCCTGGCCAGTAATCCTCCGAATTTTCCGTGTAGCCGTTACTAGTAGAAAAGAACGCAGCATCAATCGGCTTGCCTTCATAAGTAATGATTTGCCCGCTTGTCGCTTGGACCGCCTCTACGATCTTTTTCCTTTTCCATTCATAATCCTTCCCCCATGCTTTGCGCTGATCATCATCGCTCATATACACTTGATGGGCTTGCGTATCCGTCACTTGCGCCCCTTTTGCTTGGGCTGCTTTTGGGACACCTTTATTATTATTGGTCATCAATCGATTTACGATATACGTTCTTGCTGTTAGAGCCTGAGCCTTTAACGCTTCCTCATTGAATTCAGCCGGCATTTCGGCTGCAACTACTCCCACGAGATACTCATCTAATTGGACATTTTCAATCTTCGATGTCTCCGATCGAAAGACGGCCACTTCCACCGCTTGATCTGCCATAGGCTCCGCCTTTTCAGATGCTTGAGACTTCGAAAGATCCTCACCCAATTTGCCACTCGCCTTCTCACTCGAAAACGGCAGAACAAGCACAGCGGGAATCACTAAGGTCAAGGCAATAAGAAAAGATACTAGTACGATGAATGGTTTGATTTTCTTCATGATTGTGCCTCCAGTATGTCAAATTCACAGCCCACCATAATCCGGGTTGCGTTCTCACTAACAACATATGGAAGGGGACAAGCATTTATTACAGATTTTTATAAAATGGTGTCAGGCACAACTCATAGAGAAATCACTCATTTTATCTATGTGGAATGGGCAGCCATGCATTTACGGGACGTCCCAAAAAATTGACCACCAAGCTTTTGTTACTCGAAGATATCTTGCTAATAGGACGCTTGCACAAATCTATTTTTGAAATTTCTAAGCAAATAAAAACAGGACCCGTATACCAGGCCCCGTTGCTTCGGATTTTTCAAATATGATGTATTATATGGATCTCCGTTATAGGTCAGGACCTCCTTCTTCATGAAGGAGTCATCACCCATCATAACGACATTCATTTAAGCATTCATATCTGTCACGTATTTTGGTAGTTCGACAAATGATTCTTCCACATCGTTCACGCGTTCAATGTCGGCACCTAGAGCTGCTAGCTTTTCGTGGAAGTTCACGTAGCCACGGTCCAGATGCTTTAATTCTGTCACGCGTGTAACACCTTCAGCAACTAGCCCGGTCAAAATTAAGGCAGCCGCTGCACGAAGGTCTGTTGCAGCCACTTCAGCTCCCTGTAAATTAGAAGGTCCATTCAATATTACCGAACGGCCTTCAATTTTAATATCAGCATTCATGCGACGGAATTCTTCTACATGCATGAAGCGATTCTCAAATACCGTTTCCGTAATCATCGAAGTTCCCTCTGCACAAAGCAATAACGCCATCATTTGTGATTGCATATCCGTTGGGAAACCAGGATGTGGCATTGTTTTAATATCTACTGCCTTTAAACGTTCAGGCCCGATAACCCGAATACCATCCTCTTCTTCGATAATCGTTACACCCATTTCCTCCATTTTTGCAATCAATGAAGATAGGTGCTCCGGAACAGCTCCTCTCACAAGTACATTTCCGCCCGTAATCGCTGCAGCCGCCATAAACGTTCCCGCTTCGATTCGGTCAGGAATAATTGTATGTTCCGCGCCAGTCAACTTGTCGACACCTTCAATCCGAAGAGTTCCAGTGCCAGCACCTTTTACCCGCGCGCCCATTTTATTCAAGAAATTTGCTAAATCTACAATTTCCGGTTCTTTTGCCACATTCTCGATGATCGTCGTACCCTCAGCTAGAGTCGCCGCCATCATAATATTTTCTGTAGCCCCTACACTTGGGAAATCTAAATAAATTTTTGTTCCTTGAAGGCGACCTTCGACTTCCGCCTCAATGAAGCCATTTCCAACCTTCACCTTTGCACCCATAGCCTCAAAGCCTTTTAGATGCTGGTCAATTGGGCGGGATCCAATCGCACAACCACCAGGTAGGGCTACACGGGCACGGCCATTGCGTGCCAATAATGATCCCATCACAAGTACAGAAGCTCTCATTTTTCGAACATATTCAAATGGTGCCTCCTCTTTCAGCACTCGAGATGCATCCACAATCACTGTATTATTGTCAAACTGAACATCAGCGTTCAAATGGCGTAAAACTTCATTTATTGTGTATACATCGGAAAGCGTAGGCACATCACGTATCACACTTTTTCCATCACTTGCTAATAATGTTGCAGCGATAACAGGCAGGACGGCGTTCTTTGCACCTTCCACTTTAACCGTTCCATAAAGCCTTTTTCCGCCGCGGACGATAATCTTTTCCAAGAGTATTCCCCTCCGCGTCCATTTTCTCTATATTAATATTCAATCGTAATGATAGGGGTTCCTACAACCACTGTAGTCTGACCACCCAATCGTTCGGAGCGTATGCCAATTTGCAAATTTATGTTATTTTTTGTATCTATGATGTCTGAGAACCATGGCGACGTTGCCGAAACAGACATGAAATTCTCCTCTTTTAACGCTTCGATCTCTTTAGCATCAAAACGAGATAATAACTGATCCAGTTTTGATGATAAAACCGTATCAATCTTATCACCTGCAATGCCTTTCATACAAGAAAAAACTGTAGGATTTCCTTGAAATATGTCTTCTAGCCTATTTTTCCAAGTATCATCCTCTAAAAAGGCCGCTGAAGACTCATTCCAGTCCTTTCCTGTCACACTATATATGATATACGCATTGATTGGTTGTTTTGTGTGGGTCGCCAAGAATTGAAGCTTTTCCGTGTGGTGATTAGATGCTGGAGATACTGCTGTCACTTCCCATTTCTGATTGGTGGATGTGAACGTCCAATTCCAATCAGGAAACTTTCGCTTAAGCTCATCTGCTAAATTCTTAACGTCCTTTTCATTTTTCAGGCCTGTCACAACTTCACGTGCATAGAAAGACCATTCCTCGGGTAAAATATTTTCGGCTTGCATGATGGCACCAATTTTGGCCAAGTCCGATTTTTTTTGGATAAACTCCCCGCGGATGTCTTGTTCATGAAGTGTATTGGAATGAAAGGCTCCATTCCTTGCCGAGTCACCATTTTCAATACTATCTGTATTTTCAGGCATTGCAGCAAACAAGCCGCTAAGTTTTGTTGATAAATCTAGGCCGGTATGTGCCTCAGTAGCTCTATTCCCTATCACAACCAGAAAAAAACAAATAACTGCAATAAAATAAAAATATGTTGTCCAATCTCTTTTCATCGTCTCTTCTCCCCCTTACTACCATTGTTTCCAAGGAGAAGGAGAGCATACTTGGGAAATGTCGTCACTTTTAGACATTTTCAAGCACCAAAAAGAGATGTTCTTTTTTCGGTTTACGTGATAGATTTCACATTGACAGCTATGCAGTAATACGTCTGACAAGTAAAGAAAATTGGTTCACATAAGGTAGATTGTACTCAATATCCGCTAAGTTTGGAATATGTACCAAGTACTAAATTTTTTCCAGTTAGGTGTTTTGTAAAAGGAATGGTAATTGTTTCGACCATTGCAGATAATCAAGAAAAAAATTACCAACCAAAGATCCAATGACAATGGCTAATAATACATACAACAAACGTGCTTGAAACACATGGTTTGGTTTCAGCAGTTTGTCGAGTCTCAAGGCTTGCAACGCCCACCAAGAAATGGCGATTGTCACAAGATGCATCAATATGCTTACTAACGCAATTTGGCCGAATTCATTCATCCACTTGCCCTCCTTTTGCAAACCATTCTTATTGTATCACAGACAAGTGAAAAAGGTAACTTATTCATACTAGTTATCCAAAGATTTTTTTCCAATTTTTCACAATGAAAAATAGCATTCTTAAAGAGATTTTCTCATCCTTGTCACTTCGATGGTGAAGCATTCTAAGCGTTGAAACCACTTGTCTAGTACCACCTAGTTCCCTCTTACACAATAGCATTCTTTATGTTAATGAAATTCTAGCTTTATTTTTTCACTAAAAAATCATAGACGCAATTCTCTTCATTGACATGAGTGTTCCATTCCGCTGTATGAAACCTCCCCCTTTTCTCTTCTAATAAATTCCATTTCTTCCACCTAAAAAATAGCCCTATATCAAGCACATAAAACAAAAAGAAGGGATGAAACCCCTTCTTTCTTCATATTAAATATCCCTATATTGAACCGTAGTGTTAGCACTGCGGCGATATCGAGAACCCCCCCATGTTCCAAATCGCCGCACTGTCCACATTACAAGGACAAATCCCCCAAATTGCCCATGAGTAGTGCCTGACACCTAACTAAAAAAGTCATCAATAATGTTTAAGTTGTTATGCATAAAGTCAAGGGCCGTATTTGGAAAAATTCCAAACCATATCGAGCCGACCACGGTAATAATTAAAACAACTAAAATTCCGAATGGTATATGGAATTTGCTTGTATCAGCTGCCGGACGGAAGAATATTTGAGTCATCACGCCAAAATAGTAGAAGTAGGATATGACCGTAGTCGCTATCATAATGGAAGCAAGCACATAATGTCCTTCCGTAGCAAATGCCCCCATAAAGATGTTCAACTTACCAATAAAGCCCGCTGTGCCTGGGAATCCCGCTAAGGAAATCAACAAGATCCCCATTGCTACAGCAAGCCATGGTGATCGTCTATATAACCCCGCAAAATCTGTGATTTTTTCTGATCCTGTTTTTCCTGCCACTACCTGTATCACCGCAAACACACCGAGGTTCATGAGTAAGTAAGCAAGCAGGTAAAACCAGATTGAATAGAACATATTAGATGATAATGTAGTTACAGCTACAAGCAAGTATCCTGCGTGTGCAATACTGGAATAGGCAAACAAGCGTTTAATATTTGTCTGCTTCAAGGCCACCACATTTCCAATAATCATCGTTGCCCCCGCAATTACCGCAATATAGTCCTGCATATCCAATAAGAGTGGAACTGAACCAGGGCCCTCTGTCGCTGCAGCCCCAAAGACGGTTAACAAAATTCGAATGACTATGACAAAGCCGGCCGTTTTGGAAACTACGCTTAAGAATGCTGTAACCGGTGTTGGTGCACCTTGATATACGTCCGGTGCCCACATATGGAATGGTGCCGCCGCTAGTTTAAACGCTAAACCTACTAAAATCATCAAAAACGAAATTCCTAGTAAATAGACGTGCTGGCTGTCCATTAATACAGATAGCTGTGCAGCGATATCTAACAAGTTTGTTGTACCTGTTAACCCATAAACATAGCTCATCCCGAACAACGCAATAGCAGAGGAAATACTACCATTAATGACGTATTTCATTGCAGATTCGTTGGACTTCAGGTTGTTTTTACGAATACCAGCTAATATATAAGAAGAAATAGATAGCAATTCTAAGCCGATATAAAGAGTAATAAGATCACCACTGGAAGTCATGATCATCGTGCCAAGCAAGGCCGTTAAGAACAAATAGTAAAACTCACCTTTGTAATTTTCTAATCCTTCCTTCGCCTCGTGGCTGACCGCAAGAAACATCACTAATCCTGCGCCTGCCAACAAGAGCAATTTAAAGGCAATAGCAAAGCTATCCAAACGGAACGTATCATCGAGTATCGATTCAACCGATCCGCCGGCCAAACTAGCAGTGGTAACCATTGCAGCAAAAATCGCTGCCAAACCGATCCAACCTAGAATTTTTCGATCCATTGTTTTTGGCATAAATAAATCAAAGATGGTTAAAAGAGCGATCACAACTAGGATGATGAACTCCGGTGTCATGATGCCCCAGTTGTATGATAGTAATGTATCAAGACTCATCCTTCATCACCCTCCTAACCCAAGCATGATAGTCTCAAGTGTGGCTTGAAGCGGTGAGCTAAGGACACTTGGGTAAACACCTATTAACACGATTAACAACATGAGAACAATTACTGGAACATATTCCACACCTTTAAGGTCGACGATCGCGTCAAACTTCCGATGAGCTTGAGCAAACGTCATACCAAGAACGGCACGGAGTAAGTAGACGGCTGTCATGATAATACCGATTGTTCCGACAGCGGCAATCCATGGCTGAACCTTAAACAGACCTAAGAACGCCATAAATTCGCTGACAAATCCAGACATGCCTGGTAATCCTAACGATGCCATTGCCCCCGCTAACAAGAAACCAGCGGCAATCGGCATCCCTTTGGCAAGTCCCCCCAAATGATCAATAATGGAAGTCTCGGTGCGCTCATATAAAACCCCAACAAGGAAGAATAATAGCGCTGAGATTAAGCCGTGTGAAATCACTTGGAAAATGGCACCTTGAATACCTGCTTCATTCATCGCAGCTAGTCCAATTAGTACAATTCCCATGTGTGATATTGAGGAATAAGCCAATACCATCTTAAAGTCTGACTGAATAAACGCCAAGAACGCCCCGTAAAGAAGGTTGATGACGCCAAGAATTGCCAGTAAAACAGCAAGCATTTCAAACTGCTCTGGAAAAATTCCCATCCCAAAACGAATTAATCCGTATGCTCCAATTTTTAATAGAATTCCAGAGTGGATCATAACCACTGCCGGCGGCGCTTGTACGTGTACGCGCAACATCCAACTGTGCAGTGGGAAAATTGGTAGTTTTACGCCAAAAGCAATGAGTAATGCAATGAATAGTCCTAGTTTTAAGTCTGCAGAAAGCGGTGCTGTTGGATCTGCGATCATTTGGCTTAATAGCTCCACATTAGTCGTACCCGTTTTCGCAAAAAGAATCATGATGACAATTAACAGAACCGCTGAGCCTAGACCGTTATAAATTAAAAAGCTGTAAGCTGCTTTTTCTTTTTCAAAATAACCCCATTTTCCAATGAGGAAAAACGTTGGGATTAAGGTAATCTCAAAAAATAGGAAGAATAAAATTAAGTTTTCCGCTGTGAATACGCCAAGCATACCCACTTCTAATAGAAGGAACAGCATAAAGAAGCCTTTCCATTCTTTTTTCACATATCGGGCAGCAATAGCGGATAGTGTTGCAACAATCGCTGTCAGAACGACGAGCAACAGCTGAAATCCACTTAAGCCTAGCTCGTAATACACCGAGAAAATAGGCTCGTTCGCATTCATCCCACGGAATTGAATCCACTCAGCTGATACCGAGAAATCAGATAATTTTTTACCAGCTAAATAATGAAAATAGGCTGCTAAGGATAAAACCAATGCCGGTAAAGTAGCCAATAAGCCGACAAGTTTAATTAATTTTTCCTGCGTCTTCGGTAAAAAAGCCAACAGGATAATGCCTAGCAAAGGGGAAAATACTAATGTTGAAAGAACCCAATTCAAATTCATTTTAAGTACCCCCCTGTTAATGCAAAGATGAAAGCGAGCAGCGCAAGTCCAAGAAAGGCAACAGTACCGTACATTTGTGTCTGGCCGTTCTGTAATTTCGATCCTGTTTTTCCTAGCCCGTGAACGAATCCGACCATTCCTTTGGCGACGCCCTCAACAAGGAACGTATCAATGAATCGCAGGAAGTAGCTGATGCCACGTGTTACACTGATAACCGTCAATTGATAAAATTCATCAATGTAATATTTGTTGTAAAGAACAGTATGCAACATGCCACCTTGACCACTAAGCCAGTCGCGAGCAATCGTGCGTTTACCATAGATTAACCATGCCAAATAGATTCCCAATAAAGAGATAACAGTGGCCGCAATCATAATCCAAGATGGGCCTTCCATATGGCCATGACCAAGCACTTCATTGCCGTCTACAAGCCAGTCACCAAGGAATGTACCGAACCATGGTGTGTTGACATAACCGGCAACAATGGCAAGGATGCCAAGAACAACCATTGGTAATGTCATGACTGTTGGTGATTCATGGACATTTTCTTGTAAACCGCGAGCTTCACCAGTAAATACCAGGAAGAACAAGCGGAACATATAAAACGCGGTAAAGAATGCCGCAATGAGCGCAAGTAGGAATAGAACCGGATGGCCCCCTTCCCATGCAGCAACTAAAATTTCATCTTTACTGAAAAAACCGGATAGTCCCGGTACCCCGGCAATCGCCAATGTTCCGATTAAGAATAATGGTCCTGTCAGCCTCAATTTTTTCCAAAGTCCACCCATTTCCTCGATGTTCTGGGTATGTACCGCATGGATAACAGAACCAGCGGCCAAGAACAAGAGCGCTTTGAAGAATGCGTGCGTCATCAAATGGAACACCCCAGCGACATAACCAGCCGAACCAAGTGCAAGCATCATGTAACCAAGCTGGCTTACGGTAGAATAGGCTAGAACTCGTTTAATGTCCGTTTGGACAAGACCAATACTAGCTGCAAAAATGGCCGTAAAGGCACCAATTGTCGCAACAGTTAAAAGGGCTGTTTCGCTCGCAGAGAACAACGGGAAGAGTGCAGCAACCAAGTAGACACCGGCTGCAACCATTGTGGCGGCGTGGATAAGGGCCGATACAGGTGTTGGACCTTCCATCGCATCCGGAAGCCATGTATGAAGCGGAAATTGACCGGATTTACCGATTGCCCCGATAAAGATTAAGATTGCCGTTAATGTAATCATGGTTTGTGATACAGCGCCTGCTTCAATGCTGGCAAAAATTTCGCTGTATTCAAAACTTTTGGTTTGCCAGAATAGAAGAATCATCCCGATCAAAAGGCCCACATCCCCGATCCGAGTCATAATGAAGGCCTTTTTAGCGGCTGCCTTCGCTTCTTCTTTGTAATAATAGAAACCAATTAATAGAAAGGAACCGACACCGACAAGCTCCCAGAAAATGTAGGTTTGCAATAGGTTAGGCGAAAGAACAAGGCCAAGCATTGCAAACGTAAACAGTCCTAAATAAGCATAGAATACCGGGAACCGCTCGTCACCATGCATATAGCCCTTGGAGTATGTATGTACCAAGAAGCTGACAAGCGATACAATAAATAGCATCAATGCATTTAATTGATTCACTTCAAAGCCCGCTGTTAGATGAAAATCTCCTATCGTGAGCCAAGTAAATTGTTCTAAATAAGTCGGCTCTGAAAAGCGTTCAACTAATACTAAAATCGAGAAAACCAGTGACGCAAGTGTAAGAAGAATACCCACATACGCACTCGCCTCCCTTAATCGCTTACCGATAAGAAGAAGAATCAAAAACGATAATAGCGGGAAAAGCGGTATAAGCCATGCATTTTCCATCAAATTATCATCCTTTGTTGCGAGCAGTGCAGGCAACGTCTGCCTGACCACCCGAAATTTGATTTAAGGCGGTGCCTGACACCACCCAAATTAGTGATTCTACGGCAAACAATCCTTGCCAAATCCTCACCATCTTCATGTCCGCCCTAAATAGCCATGAACTTGAACATTATTAACACTTTAGTTTTTCATAGTGTCCATATCGTCAATGTTGACGGTCTTGCGGTTGCGGTACAGGGCCATGAGGATGGCGAGACCAACTGCTGCTTCGGCGGCGGCAACGGCCATTGCGAATAGGGCAAAGACTTGCCCGGTAATGGATGGTGCCATGCCGTATTTGCTGAAGGTGACAAGGTTGATATTCACTGCGTTCAGCATCAATTCAATGGAGATCAAAACAATCACTGTATTTTTCTTTGTCAATGCACCGAATAATCCGATACAGAATAAGATGAGTGCTAGTGCCAAGAAGGCTGAAGCTGGAACTGAGCTCATTCCTTATCTGCCTCCTTATCTTCTCGTTTGGCCAAGATAATGGCGCCGACTAACGCGGCTAAAAGTAATACTGATACTAATTCAAACGGAATAATAAATTTCGTATAAATGGCTTTCCCTATTTCCATCGTATTGTTTTCATGTAAAGCGGATGGTACCTGTTCAATTGGAAAATTATAAATGCCTACGTATACCGCAAAGGCAAATCCAATAACCCCTAAAAACAGCAGAATTTTTTTCCACTTGCCTCCCTTTGATTCACTCTCATCATCATATGGTTTCGTCAGCATGATTCCGAACAACATGATGATGGTGATCGCTCCTGAATAAATTAATATCTGTACAGCCGCAACAAATTCCGCTGATAAAAGAATATATATGCCTGCAATGCTGACAAACGTAAAGATGAGTGCCACGACCATGTGTACGACTTTATTCAGGTTGAGCAAGAGAACACCGCCAATAATTGCCACAAGCGCCAGGCCCATAAATGCGAAAAATTCGCCTGAAATTGTCACGGTTTATTCACCTGCCGTACGTTTTCATCATTTTCATCCAAATATTCAAGGTTTTTAAATAACATGTCCCGGCTGTATTCAGCAAGCTCAAAGTTGTTGGTCATGACGATGGCCTCTGTCGGACAAACCTCCGTACATAGGTCACAAAGGATACAAATCTCAAAGTTAATATCATAGGTGTCAATGATTTTCCCTTTTTTCGTCGGGTCTGGATGTTTTTTACCTGTCAAATTGATACATTCAGTCGGACAAATGTTCATGCATTGATTACAAACGATACATTTTTCCGGATAAAACTTTTGAATCCCACGGAACCGATCCGGCAGTGGTAACGGCTCATTCGGATAATCATATGTTACCTTCTCACGCGATAACTGTTTTAGGGTATACTTCAAACCTTTAGCTAATCCAAGCACGTTTTTCACCCCTTTAAATTAGGTTTCCATTCAAACACATAGCGGATGCCCTAGTAAATCAAAATACGTTTACCACGTCCACTTCTTACGGACAATGTCCATAATGGTGCCTGACACTTTTTAAAAGAACAAGGACTTAATCAATGCCGTTAAGAAAATATTTCCTAACGCAATTGGAAGGAGTACTTTCCAAGCAAATTCCATGAGTTTGTCGGCACGCATCCGCGGGAATGTGCTTCGTAGCCATAAGTAGACAAATAGTACGAAGAAGAATTTAATTGAGAACCAAACTGATCCTGGGATGAAGTCCAAGAATCCGAATGGTGCCATCCATCCACCAAGAAATAGTACGGTAATTAATGCTGACATGGCAAAAAGATATACATATTCAGCTAGCATGAAGAATGCCCAACGGAAACCGGTATATTCCGTATGGTATCCAGCAACCAGTTCAGACTCTGATTCTGGAAGGTCAAACGGCGTCCTGCTCAATTCAGCAACAGATGCGATAAAGAATACAATAAAACCAATTGGCTGTAGTAAAATAAACCAGCCATTTTTCTGTGCCTCTACAATCTCATTTAAATTTAAACTTCCTGACAGAAGAATAACCCCAAGAACTGACATGACTAGCGGGATTTCATAAGAAATCATCTGCGCGGTTGCACGAGCGCCCCCCAATAGGGAATATTTATTGTTTGAAGCCCATCCACCTAGCAAAACACCGAATACAGTCATGCCGGAAATGGCAACATAATAGAGCAATCCGACATTTAAATCAGCAAATTGGAAATTCTCCGTAAATGGAATGGTTGCCAAAACCATAAACGATGGTGCAAAGGCAATTATTGGTGCCAGAATAAATAGTGGACGGTCAGCCAATTTTGGAATAATATCTTCTTTTAATAAAAGCTTTAGAACGTCAGCAACGGTTTGAAGCAAACCCCAACGGCCACCGACTTGGTTTGGTCCATGACGGAGTTGGATGTACCCCATCACCTTCCGTTCCGCCAAAATGGAAAAGGTAACAAACCCTAACACGATTAAGAGTAAGACAAGTCCTAAGATGAAGAAGATGACAAAGTTGCCCAAACCGGGACTCGACTGCAGCATATCTTGAATCATTAGCCATCCACCTCTCCTAGAACAATGTCAATTGCTCCTAAAATCGCGATCATGTTAGCGATATTTTCACCGACTAACAGCTTCGGTAAGATTTGCAAGTTATAGAAGGAAGGTCTTCTAAACTTTAAGCGATACGGTTCTTTTTTCCCGTCGCTGTAAATGTAGCAGCCGATTTCCCCGCGTGGCGACTCAATGCGAACGAAGGCTTCCCCTTTTGGAGGTTTAATAATTTTTGGCACCTTCGCCATGATGTCACCTTCTGCCGGAAATTGCTCACACGCCTGCTCCAAAATTTTTAAAGACTCCTCAATTTCCTCAAGACGGCATTGGTAACGAGCCCATGCATCTCCTGTTTCTCTTGTCGGTACATTAAATTCAAAACGATCATAGATTGAATATGGCTCATCTTTGCGAAGATCCCATTTTACGCCCGTACAGCGTAAGTTGACTCCACTTAATGAATATTGAATGGCCTCTTCTTTTGTATACTTTCCTATCCCTTTTACGCGATTTAAAAAGATTTCGTTTCCTGTTACAAGGTTGTGGTACCCTTTTAACTGTTCACGCATATAAGGGACGAAATCTTTAACTTTTTCAATCCAACCATCTGGTGCATCCCACTTCACGCCACCGACACGCATATAGTTAAAGGTCAAACGAGCGCCTGAAAGCTCATTTAACATATTGATAATCATCTCACGTTCACGGAACGCATAAATGAATGGACTCGTCGCCCCAAGGTCCAGCAGGTATGTACCCCACCAAACAAGGTGGCTTGCAATCCGCCCAAGTTCCATAGCAATGACACGCAAGTATTCTGCCCGTTCCGGCACCTGAATCCCCATCATTGTTTCCACTGCATGGCAGATGACATAATTGTTGGTCATTGCTGATAGGTAGTCCATTCGGTCGGTATAAGGAATGATTTGTGTGTATTGCAAGTTCTCAGCTATTTTCTCTGTCCCGCGGTGCAAGTAGCCGATGACTGGCGTTGCTTCGGTAATAATTTCTCCATCCAGTTTTACCACGAGCCGGAATACGCCGTGGGTACTTGGATGCTGGGGACCGACGTTTAGTATCATTTCTTCTGTTCTGATCATTGGCTACACCTCCACATCATACGGCTCATAATCTTTTCTCAGTGGATGGCCAACCCAATCTTCTCCAAGAAAAATTCGATGTAAATTCGGATGTCCGATAAACTTTATGCCAAGTAAATCATATGCTTCACATTCAGGCCAGTCAGCCCCCGCCCAAATTGGCTGCAAGGATTCGATTGTCGGGTCATCACGGTCAATCTTCGTTTTAAAAGCGACCGATTGTCGGTTTCGGTATGAATACAAGTGAACATACACTTCCATATGGGTTTCAAAGTCCGTTCCATGAAGCTCTGACAGGTAATCAAACCCTAAAAGCTCATTATATTTTAAAAATTGTGCCAGTTTAAAATAGTATTCTCTCTTTACCACAAGGGTCGGAACATCTTTGGATAATTTATTAATATAGGAATCTTCCAAAACTTCCGTACCCATGTTTTCTTCAATGACTTTTAAGTACTTATCTAAATATTTCTGATTTGGTGAAGGCGTTGCTTCCGCTTCTGGTTCAGCTCCAGCTGCCTTTCCTCCTTTTGCCACTAAGGCTGCTTTTGCCTTGGCTGCAGCTGCTGCTTTCGCTTTCGCCGCTGCAATGGCTTTTGCCTTTTCATCATCCGAAGTTGCTCCACCAGCCTCACGAGCTGCCTTTGCTTTTGCTGCTGCCGCCGCTTTCGCTTTCGCTGCTGCGGCCGCCTTTGCCTTGGCTGCGGCTATTGCTTTTGCTTTCGCATCATCTCCATCATCTGCTACTGCTCCTTCCGTTTTTCCTCCGCCTGCAGCAAGTTCCATCGCCTTCCGTTTTGCCGCTGCCGCCGCTTTTGCTTTCGCTACGGCTGCGGCTTTTTTCTTTGCGAGGTCATCAGCTTCTGTCGTCTCTTTTGCTGCTGGTGATTCCGACTCTACTGCCGCCTCATCAACCATTCCTTCGCGTTTCTTCTTCGCTAACGCTGCTGCTTTTGCCTTTGCTGCGGCCGCGGCTTTTTTCTTCGCAAGGTCATCAGCTTCTGTCGCCTCTTTTGCTACTGGTGATTCCGACTCTACTGCCGCCTCATCAACCATTCCTTCGCGTTTCTTCTTCGCTAACGCTGCCGCCTTTGCTTTCGCTGCGGCTGCCGCTTTCTTTTTAGCCAAATCATCAGCATCAGGCGTTTGCGCTTGAGTTGGCTCTTCTGATTTCGGCGCTTCCTCCTGCTTTGCGGCCATTTCCTTCGCCTTGCGCTTTGCCATTGCTGCTTTCGCCTTTTCTGCAGCCTCTCGCTTTAACTGTTCGAGATCTTTCTCCTCGCTCATTTATTATGTCACCTTCTTCCCAGTCTTCGCTTCATATCGAATTTTTTCCTTTAATTTATTAATTCCATAAATTAAAGCTGCTGGGTTTGGAGGACAGCCAGGAATGTATACATCAACAGGTACGATCTGGTCAACACCCTTAACAACGGAATAGGACTTTATATAAGGACCTCCTGCCGTTGCACAGGAACCCATGGCAATGACCCACTTCGGCTCCGGCATCTGATCGTATAGACGACGTAAAATCGGTGCCATTTTTTTCGTCACTGTACCTGAAACAATCATACAGTCCGATTGTCTTGGCGAAGGACGGAAAAACGAGCCAAAACGGTCTAAATCATAGTGGGCGGCCCCTACACCCATCATTTCTATTGCACAACAGGCCAGACCAAATGTTACGGGGTACAGTGAACTACTTCGCGCCCAGGCCTTCACTTGCTCTAACGTAGTCAAAAATACATTCTGCTTTAACTCTTCCATTTCTTGAGGGGAAATTCCTTCTAATTTTAAATCCATCGTAGCACCTTCTTCTTCCAAGCATACACTAAGCCAATGAGTAGCATGACTACGAAAATTAACATTTCGATCAGTGCAAACACACCAAGCTTGTCATAGGCAACCGCCCATGGATATAAAAACACGGTTTCTACATCAAAAATGACAAACATAAGGGCAAAAATATAATAGCGGACATTGAACTGTACACGTGAATCGTGAAATGGCTCAACACCGCTCTCATATGTGGTTAGCTTCGCCTCACTTGGCTTATGAGGACGCAGTAGCTTCCCTAAATATAACGCTACCACTGGCAGCAATACCCCAAGACATAGGAACACAAAAACAATCAGATAATTATTCTGATATATATTCAAAAGTTCCATGTCTATCCCCCTCCAATGTTAAAAATTTTCATACTAATGAAACTGTAACCGAATACATTATAGCATTGTTACAATCTTGTGTCGACAAAGCAATAACTATTTATTGGAATTCTATACTCCTAAAGTTTCCAATTTTCCCCCTTACCACTAACCTCAAATATAAAGTAGTGAATTTTTCGAACTTTAGAGGCATGGGACTAGTATTTCAATAATTTTTATTTTTATAGACACAGATTGAACGAAATCCCCATCCCCTTTCTCATCATCCATGCCAACGAATTCATAGCAAGCAATATTAAATAATAAAACTAGACAAATGTCAGTGAGATTTGTCATAAATCATTCAAAGAATTTTTTGAAAAAAATTTTTCATTCACCTTCACTTTTGAATGGTCATTTCCTTACCATCATATTCATCCCACGTTCTCTTTATTTTTATATCTTAAGTTTTTAATAAAAATGAAAAAACCCCTTCCAGATAGCCAAATAAAGACTACCCAGAAAGGGGATTGCATTACTTATAAAAATTTATTTCTTTTCCGATACGGCGAGGCGATTGATAGCTCGGCGCAGTGCAAGCTCAGCACGTTTGAAGTCAATATTCTCTTGCTGCTGGGCTCGAAGGCGCTTCTCAGCTCGTTCTTTTGCTCTTTTAGCACGTTCCACATCAATATCAGATGCTTTTTCAGCAGCCTGCGCTAAAACGGTTACTGTATCCGGACGGACCTCTAAAAATCCACCGCTCACAGCTATAATTTCAGTATTTCCGCCCTTTTTTAAACGTACAGAACCAATTTCTAACGGGGCAACCAAAGGAATGTGACCAGGTAAAATCCCTAGCTCACCGCTTTTGGCTTTCGTGCTTACCATTTCCACATCTGATTCATACACCGGGCCATCGGGAGTAACAACATTGACTTTGATCGTCTTCATTTTTTACCCTCCTGGCTCAGATTATACCTCTACGCCCATGCGTTTTGCTTTCTCAACGACTTCTTCAATGCGACCAACAAGACGGAACGCATCTTCAGGAATATGGTCATATTTCCCTTCAAGGATTTCCTTAAATCCACGAACAGTTTCTTTAATAGGTACGTATGAACCTGGCTGACCTGTGAATTGTTCAGCAACGTGGAAGTTTTGAGATAAGAAGAACTGGATACGACGCGCACGGGCAACGACTAACTTATCTTCTTCAGAAAGCTCGTCCATACCGAGGATCGCGATGATATCCTGTAATTCACGGTAACGTTGTAATGTTTGCTGTACTCTACGTGCAACATTGTAATGCTCTTCACCAACGATCTCAGGTGTTAATGCACGAGAAGTTGATGCAAGAGGGTCCACCGCAGGATAGATACCCATCTCAGAAAGCTTACGCTCAAGGTTTGTTGTTGCATCTAAGTGTGCGAATGTCGTAGCAGGTGCCGGGTCAGTGTAGTCGTCAGCTGGTACGTAAATCGCTTGAATAGATGTAACAGAACCTTTTTTCGTAGAGGTAATACGTTCTTGTAACTTACCCATTTCTGTAGCAAGTGTTGGCTGATAACCTACCGCAGATGGCATACGACCAAGTAATGCGGAAACCTCTGAACCTGCTTGTGTGAAACGGAAGATGTTATCGATGAAGAGCAATACGTCTTGACCTTCTTCATCACGGAAATATTCAGCCATTGTCAAACCAGTTAAAGCAACACGCATACGTGCTCCTGGTGGTTCGTTCATCTGACCGAATACCATCGCTGTTTTATTGATAACACCTGAATCACTCATTTCATGGTAAAGGTCGTTCCCTTCACGAGTACGCTCCCCTACACCGGCAAATACGGAAATACCACCGTGCTCTTGAGCGATATTGTTAATTAACTCCTGAATTAATACGGTTTTACCTACACCAGCACCACCGAACAGACCGATCTTACCACCTTTAATGTATGGAGCAAGAAGGTCAACTACTTTAATACCTGTCTCTAAGATTTCTACCTCAGTAGAAAGATCTTCAAATTTTGGTGCTTCACGGTGAATGGAATCTCGGCGTGCCGTTTCAGGTACATCCTCTTTTAAGTCAATTGGTTCACCTAATACGTTAAATACACGGCCTAGAGTCGGTTCCCCAACTGGAACTGAAATCGGCTTACCTGTATCAATAACTTCTAAACCGCGAGTTAATCCATCAGTTGAGGACATCGCGATTGTACGAACTGTATCATCACCTAAATGAAGGGCTACTTCAAGGGTTAAGTTGATATCAACTTCTGACGCATTTTGCGCTTTGCGGACAACTTTTAATGCATTATAGATCTCTGGCAGATGACCATTTTCAAACTTAACGTCAACAACCGGACCCATGATCTGAAGAACGCGTCCTTTGCTCATCATTTTCCCTCCTAACTTACTTTATAAAACAAAAAAACCGGACATAAGTGTCAGGCACCTTCAACCAATAAATATAAAAAGGTGTCAGGCACGATAAAACTATTCTAACGCTGCGGCACCGCCAACAATCTCAGTGATTTCCTGTGTAATCGCTGCTTGGCGCGCACGGTTGTAACTAAGTGTATAGTTGCGAATAAGTTCGTTTGCGTTATCGGTTGCGTTTTTCATTGCTGTCATGCGAGCGGCGTGCTCACTAGCTTTACTGTCAAGAAGCGCACCGTAAATTAAGCTCTCTGCGTATTGCGGCAGGAGAACATCAAGAATTTCTTCCGCACTTGGCTCAAATTCATAGGAAGTAAGCTTTTGCTCCGATGTGCGTAAATCCGTTAATGGGAGAAGCTTTTTCTCGGTTACTTCCTGGGAAATCGCACTAATATAGTGACTGTAGTAAATATAAATTTCATCGAATGTGCCGTCTGTGAACATCCCAACGGTTGAGCTAGCAAGTTCTTTAATATCAGCAAAGCTCGGCTGGTCAGAAATCCCGATGATATCCTTGATCACGTTATAGCCTTTCTTGACAAAGAAGTCACGACCCACACGTCCGATGGCGATAATTGCAAACTCATCATTCGATTTGTGTCGGCTTTGGATTGTTTGATAGACACGGCGGATGACGTTACTATTGTAAGCACCGGCCAATCCTCGGTCAGATGTGATGACGACATATCCGGTCTTCTTGACTGGACGTGAAATGAGCATCGGATGAACAGCTCCACCTGCTCCACCTGCGATAGACGCTGTTACCTCCTGGATCTTCTCCATATAAGGAACAAACGTTTTCGCTTTCATGACACCGCGGTTCCACTTAGCAGCCGAAGTCATCTCCATCGCCTTTGTAATTTGACTCGTCTTTTTCGTCGAATTGATACGAGTTTTTATATCACGTAATGAAGCCATAGGTTCTCACCACCCTCATTCAAAGAATGTCTGGTTTCGGCGGCTGTGCACCCCCATCAGGAATATTTCGATCCCCGATGGAGGTGCTGACACCGATACCGTTCCAATTGTCAGACCATCAATTATTCAGAAGCAGCAAACGTCTTTTTGAAAGCGTTAATTGCTTCAGCCATGTCTTTGTCGGACGGAAGGTCCTTCGTTTTGGTGATATGGTCTAACAGATCTTTGCGGTTGTGGTCTAACCAATTTAGGAATTCAGATTCAAAACGGCGAATATCCTGTAATGGAATGTCATCTAGGAAACCGCGTGTTAATGCATAAAGGATTGCTACTTGTTTTTCAACAGGAAGCGGTTTGTGAAGATCTTGTTTAAGAACTTCAACTGTACGTGCACCGCGAGCAAGTTTTGCTTGAGTAGCCTTATCAAGGTCAGAACCGAACTGAGCAAATGCTTCTAACTCACGGTAGGAAGCAAGGTCAAGACGCAATGTACCTGAAACCTTTTTCATCGCCTTGATCTGTGCAGAACCACCTACACGAGATACGGAAAGACCTGCGTTGATTGCCGGACGAACACCGGAGAAGAATAGGTCAGATTGTAAGAAGATCTGTCCATCCGTGATAGAGATTACGTTTGTTGGGATATAAGCAGAAACGTCCCCTGCTTGTGTTTCAATAAATGGTAGTGCTGTGATAGAACCACCACCAAGTGAATCATTTAACTTCGCTGCACGCTCAAGTAAGCGGCTGTGTAAGTAGAATACATCCCCTGGGTAAGCTTCACGACCTGGAGGACGGCGAAGTAATAGGGAAAGCTCACGGTATGCTGCCGCTTGCTTAGATAGATCATCATATACAATTAAGACATGTTTACCTTGGTACATGAATTCTTCTGCCATCGCAACACCTGAATATGGTGCTAAGAATAATAGCGGTGCAGGTTGTGATGCAGATGCAGATACAACGATGGAGTATTCTAATGCGCCATGCTTGCGAAGGGTTTCAACCGCATTACGAACAGTAGACTCCTTTTGACCGATGGCAACATAGATACAGATCATGTCTTGGCCTTTTTGGTTCAAAATGGTATCGATCGCAACAGATGTTTTACCTGTTTGACGGTCACCGATGATTAACTCACGCTGACCACGGCCAATAGGCACAAGTGCGTCAATTGCTTTAATACCTGTTTGAAGCGGCTCATGAACGGACTTACGAGCCATTACGCCTGGAGCAATTTGCTCTACTGGGCGAGTTTTTGTTGTATTGATTGGACCCATGCCATCGATTGGCTGTCCTAATGGGTTTACTACACGTCCAATTAGTTCCTCACCAACCGGAACCTCCATGATGCGTCCTGTACGGCGAACCTCGTCACCTTCACGAATGTCCGTAAAAGGTCCAAGGATGATAATACCGACGTTATTTTCTTCTAGGTTTTGTGCCATACCCATAACGCCGTTTGAGAATTCAACAAGTTCTCCTGCCATGACATTGTCAAGGCCATGAACACGTGCGATACCGTCACCAACAGAGATAACAGTACCAACATCAGATACTTGAATTTCTGCCTGATAGTTTTCGATCTGCTTTTTTATCAGGGCACTAATTTCTTCAGCTTTGATGCTCATGAGTTTCACCCCTATCTCAAAAATCTTAACCTAGCAGTTTACGTTCTAGACGTTCCAGCTTACCGCGCAATGATCCGTCATATATACGATTTCCGATACGTAGCTTTAATCCGCCAAGCAAATCGGAATCTACGATATTTTCAATCTTAAGTGAGCTTTTGCCTACTTTTGCAGCAAAAACAGCTGATAATGCCTCACGTTCTTCATCCGTTAACGCACGTGTGCTGTAAACTTTTGCTTCAGCAATACCCATTTCTTCATTTGCTAACTCAATAAATTGATTCGCCACTTCCACAATTTCATTTGCACGGTGACGGTCAATAAGTAGTAAAAGCGTGTTAAGTACATACGGATTAACTGTTGCAAATGCCTGCTTGACTACTTCTTTTTTCTTCTCTATTGTTAGTCTAGAAGATTTTAGAACGGCCCTTAACTCCGGCGTGTATTGAATCACTTCTTTGACGACGCGAAGTTCCTCCTCAATCACTCCAAGAAGCTGCTGTTCTTTCGCAATTTGTAAAAGTGCTGATGCATAGCGCTTCGCTACCATGGAGTTACTCATCGGATATCTCCCGCCTCTTGAATGTATTCATTAATGAGCTTGTCCTGATCTTCAGCACTCAACTCTTTTTCAATCACTTTAGAGGCAATTAATACAGATAAGTGAGCCACTTGTTCACGAATGGCTGCAACCGCTCTTTCCTTCTGTTGCTCAATTTCCAGCTTCGCACCTTCTTTTAAGCGCTCAGCTTCTGCACGAGCTGCAGCTATGATTTCTTCACGCTGCACATCGCCTTGCTTTTTCGCATTTTCTATAAGGTTTTGCGCTTCAGTTCGCGCTTCTTTTAATAGATTGCGTTGTTCTTCTAGTAATTTCTCTGCTTCTTTACGGCTGTTTTCTGCTGCAGTAATTTCTCCTGCCACGTACTCTTCCCGTTGCTTCATGATGCCCATTAATGGACCCCAAGCATACTTCTTAAGTAATGCCATCAAAATGATAAACATAAGTAGCTGGAATACAATATCACCAGTATTAATACCCTCGTGACTTGCTGCAGCCCCAAGTAATAATCCGCTTGTTAACACCTCGAGATCACTCCCTTCAAGAGTCATTCCTCTATATCCAATCCATTAATTTTCATTGTTAAAAGATAATATAAGTTACTTGTATCTATTTTAGGTGTTAAGTACCACCTTAGACATAAACGAATGGCGAAGGTTCTCATGAATGATCTTCGCCATCTTTTGACGTCAATTACTATTGATTATTGACCTTGTACCATGAATGCAATTACAACCGCGATGATTGGAATCGCCTCAACTAACGCAACCCCAATGAACATTGTTGTTTGAAGCATACCGCGAGCTTCTGGTTGACGTGCGATACCTTCAACTGTACGAGATACGATAAGACCGTTACCAATACCAGCACCTAGTGCTGCTAAACCAATTGCAATTGCTGCTGCTAAAAGACCCATTGTAAAATTTCCTCCTTAAAATGTATAAATAATTAATTTTTTATAAAAATTGGTATTTCTATATATAATTCAGGACCCTATGAGGGCACTGCAATTACTATTATTAATGGTCATGACTCACTTTGTGAGACAAGTACACCATTGTTAACATTGTGAAAATAAAGGCTTGAATCGCGCCAACGAAAATGGAGAAACCTTGCCATGCCAACATCGGAATGAATGCGGCTAAATGTCCGCCAACTCCAGTTGCCAATCCGGATGCAAGTAAACCTAATAAGATTTCACCAGCATAGATGTTACCGTAGAGACGGAGACCGAGAGTCAAAGTGTTGGCAAACTCTTCAATAATTTTAATTGGGAACATGAACCAGAATGGTCTTAAGAATTCCTTTCCGTATTCTTTTGTTCCTTTTAGCTTTACCCCGTAATAGTGTGACAATCCAACAACCAACGTTGCTAATGTCAATGTAATTGCCGGATCCGCCGTTGGTGACTTCCACCAAAGGTTTCCATCAATTACAACTGAAAATGGTAGCCCAAGCATGTTTGAAACAAAGATGTACATAATGATCGTAATTCCAAGGGCATGGAATCTTCCGCCATCTTTCCAATCCATCGTACTTTTAATGATGTTTTTGACAAAATCCATAACCCACTCCATGAAGTTCTGCATTCCTGTAGGTTTCATCGCAAGACGACGAGTAGAAAGAACAGCGATTAAGAAAACAATCACAGAGGCTACGGTAACCATCAAAACATTACCTAAATTAAATCTGAGACCTAGAAAATCTACTACATATGCTCCGTGATGCAACAGAATTCACCTCGCTTCCCCGCTACTTATGTATTTTTAAAGAGTGAATAAAGAAATCTATCATAATGACAATGTAGGATGTCATTAATCCTATAACTACACTAATAAGATGAAATTGGTCCGGATACCTCAATGCGACAACGACAGCAAGTGCACCTGTTGCCATTCGAGAAAAAGAACCAAGTGATCGTACCTTTTTCCCTTTGAGAACATTTTCACCAAATTGCTCCGTTTTTCTGACCATCAACCACAAATTAAAGAAACTCAAGCTTGTCCCAAAAATTAACCCAAGAAAGATTGGTTGATAGGCTGTAAACCCCCAACCAAGTACATAAAAGGACAATAAAAAAAACATCCATTTTCGTTGTCTTGTAAACATCGCTTGTAATTCTGGCATGGTATGTTTAGTCTCCTGAAAAGAACTTTCGGACAGATACTAACATAGAATAGATCCCTGCCCCGAGCCCAATAAACAATCCGATTATTAAGAAAATTGGTTCTGAATCAAAGTGTTTATCCAGCCATTTTCCTGAAAAAACACCAATCAGTGTGGAACCCGCCAACTGGGCGAGTATAGTGGACATTAGGGCTATCGCCTTTAGTGGATTGCGGTCATTTTTCATTGGTGAATCATCCTCGCTTATAGAGAATGAAAAACTATATCACAGAGGCAGTTGGAAATTCAATAACGTTGTTAAAATTGCATAAACAACTTGAAAACCCTCTCACGGATTCCCTTTGTTAGCATACAATAGGGACCCTACAATGTCAATGTATTTCCGAGATTTATTCCCTTACAATTTCCCAAAATTTTTTCCAATTGGGAGCAATAGTTAACACTATTATTGTATTGTAAATTCTTCCGATTTTTTGGTTATTTTGTGTCAATTTTGTGAACATTTTCAGATAAATGCCTTGTATTTTTTACAAGAAAGAGAGGAGGTGGAAACATTCCCTCCTCCCTATCTTTTCTCAATCATAATCATTGTCTGAATGGAATCCTCTTTACCGGCCTTTTTAGCAAAAACCTTAACCAAAAAAGTACCTTTATACGGAATGTCCGTTACTTTCAATTCTTTTTGAATCAACCCTTTTTTTACATTTGTACTTGTGTCTAAAAATCCAATAAAGCGATAGTCATCCGGGTGAAATAAAGCAATTCCAAACTCCTCTGCTCCGCCCGGCAAATAGACTTCGTAACGATAAGTATTCGGAACATCTCCCTCTGCAAATTCAAACCCCATGATCCTCGGGTAATTTGGCTCTGTAAGCACATAAAGATATGGGATGTGAATTTGAGATTTTCCCGCCTTTAAAGTGAGGTATCCGTCATGAATCTTTTCCTTAAAAATTTCTGGGTTTACCTTTAGTTCCACCGTGATTTCTCTAGATTCCCTTGCTTTCAGAGAAAACGTCTTCGGAAGGTGCCACATTAAGCCCTCGACATGTTTGGGGATTTCAAATGAATATCGCTGAGGGCGACTGCTCGTATTCTCCACACGTAACACCATTTTGTGCACATTATTTTGTTCAGTGAATTTCCCAAATCGTATGCTACCAGGAGATACAAGGGACTGAGCATTAATCGCTTCATCCACCTGAATGCGACCGGCCCCTTGTTCAAAAGTACGGTAGTGAGGCGCATTGGATTGGGAAAGGAATTCTGGCTTGTCTGTTAACCTACCTAATTTTGTACTTCTGTTCATATCTGAAGACTTTGTGAGTGGTTTGGCCGTATTCATCAGTGCGGCCTTGATTTGTTCCGGTGTCCAATCCGGATGGGCCTGTTTGATTAAAGCAGCTGCACCTGCGACATGTGGTGCCGCCATGCTTGTTCCTTGCAGTGACATATATCCTCCTGGAATGGTCGAGTTGATAGCAACACCCGGAGCGACAATATCCGGCTTAATTTCCCATGTTCCTGTTACCGGGCCTCTTGAGCTGAAATCAGCAAGCTGATCTTTCTCCTTGGTAATTGAAATCCTTACAAAAAGGCGACGATTTTTCATTTCTTTTTTTAATAAGAATCCTTCTTGCTTGGAAAGGGTTCCGATTGGAAAATGAAGCGGGGCTTCAAGGTTGCCTATAAAGTTTCCGCTCGTGTTGTTATAAATTAGAACTGCCTTTGCTCCCGCCTCCATCGCGTTCTGGGCTTTTTCTGAAAAAGTCAATGTCCCTCGTTTAATTAAAACAATTTTTCCTCTGACATTTTTTAAATCCTGCTTCCTACCTATGCCGCCGTCGGCCAATTCAAGTGAACGGTCTAAGTTCCATTTTCCAGAACCCTCCATTGGCTGGATTCGAAATTTGTTTCGGATCCCTTCTATTAATAAATAAGGGATTTCCATGGTAGGTGTCGATGCCCCGACAGAGATGGCTTTTGAGGATGTTCCCGGGGACCCGACCGACCAAATCTTTGGCCCCGAATTGCCCGAGGCAGCCACCGCCACGATTCCTTTATCTACGGCATTATCAAGCGCCTGGCTAAGGGGCAGGTCAGGCCCGTTCACCGTATTGCCTAGTGATAGA
Source organism: Neobacillus thermocopriae (assembly GCF_010975035.1). Taxonomy (GTDB): domain Bacteria; phylum Bacillota; class Bacilli; order Bacillales; family Cytobacillaceae; genus Neobacillus; species Neobacillus thermocopriae. The sequence goes on from NZ_JAAIUV010000005.1 coordinate 61,196, forward strand.
TTCATGATGTCGACCTTATCCTTAATGGCCTGATCGATTGCTGCTAATACCTGCTCAGTCGTCCCTCCGCCGCCCGGACCAAGAGCCCGATAGGCCAAGATTTTTGCCTCTGGTGCAACCCCCTTTATCCTTCCATTGCCGGCGATGATCCCGGCCACATGAGTACCATGGATGGTGGCTGTGCCCGGTGACCGTGTCTCCATTGGGTCCTTGTCATTATCCACGAGATCGTGTCCGCCTGCATAATTTCGCCTTAAGTCAGGATGGGTATAGTCGACTCCTGTATCAATAACCGCCACTTTTATCCCTTTGCCGGTCAACCTTCTATTTTGTTTATCAAAAAATCGACGCGCCCCTTCGCCGCCAATAATTCGAACGCTTTCTTGAGTTTCAACCCGATACTCGTTAACTGGTGAGATATGTTTGACCGGATATCGGTTGGCCAATTGAGCAATCGCCTCCGGACTACCTTCAATGGAAAAACCATTAATCGCCTCTTTAAAGATACGCCTTAGTTTAATATCTTTAAAAGGTTTGATAAGTTCCTTGATTTGTGCTTCCGTCTGAATTTTGTCGAGCATCACAATAGCAATGATATTCTTTGTTGGTTTAGGAATGGGCGGGTGAATGAGCGGTTTTTTCGGTATGGATACATTTGATTTTACATGGTTATTCGGTAGTGATTGGGCCATTGTCGGAACTTGAAAAGCTAATATCAGAGCGAGTAAAAGTTTCATATAGAAAATTCCCCTTTTTTCATATCGTTTTCTTCAAAAGGAGAAAGTATGCGGAAGGATAATAATGGATAGGGGAATATAGGTAGGTATGTTAGTTTTTACGTCTTTCTGTGTATAAAAAAGCCAGGCATCTAGCCTGACTCTCCTATCATTTATTTTATTTCGTACCAAACAAACGGTCGCCAGCATCTCCCAACCCAGGGACGATGTAACCATGGTCGTTTAATTTTTCATCAAGGGCAGCAATATAAATATCCACATCTGGGTGCTCAGCTTTTACAGCTTCCACGCCCTCTGGAGCAGCAATCAAACACATAAATTTAATATTCTTGGCACCGCGTTTTTTCAAAGCCGTAATCGCGCCGTTTGCTGAACCACCTGTTGCCAACATCGGATCGACTACAATGAAATCACGCTCTTCCACATCACTAGGGAGTTTCACGTAATATTCCACCGGTTTTAATGTTTCTGGATCACGGTACAAGCCAATATGCCCTACTTTTGCAGCCGGGATTAATTTCAAAATACCGTCCACCATGCCGATGCCAGCACGCAGAATGGGAACGATTCCGATCTTTTTACCAGAAAGCACTTTGGATTTTGTTGCACATACAGGGGTTTCAATGTCAGTTTCCTCAAGAGGCATGTCCCTTGTAATTTCAAACGCCATCAAAGTAGCTACTTCATCCACAAGTTCACGGAATTCTTTCGTACCAGTATGTTTATCACGTATGTAAGTAAGTTTGTGCTGAATAAGCGGATGGTCAAAGACATAGACCTTTGCCATATTTATCGCCCCTTTTTTAAAAAATAATTTTTGCAGTCGTCTCATTTTACAGAAAAAACAGTCCATGAGCAACACTTATCATCATGTATGAATTTTCTAAATAGTATTTTCCTACCGAAAAAAATCGGCCTACTTTTCTAGTTAGGCCGATTTCTAGCATTAGTATTCAGGATATAGTGTAAATTTGTTTGTTAGGGTTTCAACACGTGCACGTGCTTCCTCAAGCTTAGATGCATCCTCATGGTTTTTCAAAGTAAAGGCGATGATAGAAGCAATCTCGTCCATTTCTTCAAGCCCAAAACCACGGCTTGTAACGGCAGCTGTACCAATGCGAATACCGCTTGTCACAAATGGGCTGTTTTGGTCAAATGGAATGGTATTTTTATTAACCGTAATGCCAACCTCATCCAACACTTTTTCTGCAACTTTACCCGTTAAACCAAGGCTAGTTACATCAACAAGCAATAGATGGTTGTCCGTACCGCCGGAAACAAGTTGCAACCCTTCTTTTTGCAGACCTTCCGCAAGACGTTTCGCGTTCGCAATGATGTTAGAAGCATATTCTTTAAAACTGTCTTGAAGTGCTTCCCCGAAAGCAACGGCTTTGGCTGCAATCACATGCATGAGTGGGCCACCTTGAATTCCAGGGAAGATGGACTTGTCGATTTTCTTACCCCATTCCTCTTTACAAAGGATCATACCGCCGCGCGGTCCACGTAGGGTTTTATGGGTTGTAGTGGTCACAAAATCAGCATAAGGCACTGGATTTTGGTGCAGACCTGCTGCAACAAGACCAGCAATATGAGCCATATCCACCATTAAATAAGCTCCCACTTCATCTGCGATTTCACGGAATTTTGCAAAATCAATTTCGCGTGGGTAGGCACTCGCACCAGCAACAATTAGCTTTGGCTTATGTTCTAGGGCTTTTGCACGTACATCCTCATAATTAATACGATGTGTTTCTTTGTCCACACCATATTCAACAAAATTATATTGAATACCACTGAAGTTAACCGGGCTACCATGGGTTAAGTGGCCACCATGGGATAGGTTCATGCCAAGCACTGTATCCCCTGGTTCAAGAACTGTAAAGTAAACAGCCATATTGGCTTGGGCACCAGAATGCGGCTGAACATTCACATATTCTGCTCCAAAAATTTTCTTCGCACGTTCGCGAGCTAAATCCTCGACAATATCCACGTACTCACAACCACCATAATAACGACGTCCTGGATAGCCTTCCGCGTACTTATTTGTTAACACGGACCCTTGCGCTTCCATTACCGCTTCACTGACAAAATTTTCTGAGGCAATCAGTTCAATTTTCGAGCGCTGGCGGCCGAGTTCTTTTTGAATTGCTTGAAAAACCTGTTCATCAGCTTGAGACAAATGCATCATGGTTAATCCCCCTTCATCATGGATAAAAGTATTTCGAAAATTCCCTCTTAATTGTACCATGTTTTTCTATTATGTAAACCCGTAATTTATTGTTAATTATAGTTAATATTATTCGTGTTTTAATTAAAATTTAAGTATAATACATCAAATTTGTTCGTGTTTTTCTTTTTTTATCTTATTGACATTTGTTATTTTCTTTCGTCCGCTCATAAACCGCTCTCGCTCCGCCAATTAACTTTGGCCGTGTTTTTGCCAATGTCACATAGGCATGTCCGACCTTTTTCTGCTTTACGCGAACCGGTACGGCGACATGTTTTAAATGCATCCCGATGAAGGTATGGCCAATGTCCATTCCGGCATCGGCTTTAATGAATTCAACCACAACTGCATCATTCATGTTTTCAAAGGCATAGCTAGCCATGGCACCACCAGCCGTACGGGCAGGGACAACCGAGACTTCCTCCAAACCTTTTTCCATGGCGGTAGTCCGTTCTACAACGAGCGCTCTATTTAAATGCTCGCAGCATTGAAAGGCCAGCTGAATGCCTGTTTCGTCCTGTAATGCTTTCAACTGGCGAAAAATCATTTCGGCGACATCGAAGGTTCCAGCGGTTCCGATACGCTCACCGATTACTTCGCTTGTACTGCAGCCAACGACAAGCAACTGCCCTGGCTTCAGTGATGCCTGCTCTTTAAATTCAGTTAAAACGGCAACCAGCTGTTTTTCCCATTCTTGAATCATATGGACGCGACCTTTCTTTTTTGATTATAGATGTTTATTTTCATACTCTGTGATTTTGTTGACGCGGTTTGCATGTCGTCCACCTTCAAATTCTCCTGTGAGCCATACTTGGGCAATTTCTCTTGCCAGCCCTGGACCAATGACACGCTCACCCATGGCAAGAATATTGGTATCATTATGAGCACGTGTGGCTTTTGCACTAAATGTGTCGTGCACAAGTGCACAGCGAACACCCTTTACTTTATTTGCTGCAATGCTCATGCCAATGCCTGTGCCGCAAATTAAGATCGCACGGTCAAACTCACCGTTTGCCACCTTTTCTGCAACCGGTAGGGCATAATCAGGATAATCCACAGATGTCTCACAATCACATCCAAAATCCACATACTCAATTTTTAATTCATCCAATAATTTGGCGATTTCTTTGCGGATATTTACTCCGCCGTGATCTGACGCTAAGGCAACCTTCAATGTAAACCCCTCCAATTTTTTAATCCTCAATCTAATTTTAATTTTGACATACCACCGCTAAAATATAAAGAACCAAACCCGTGAGGTCTTTTCCTACTTATGTACCACTTTTTTAAGAAAATAATAAAAGCTCCCTTGTTTAAGAGAGCTCGCCAGTATTAGGTTTTAATTTTTCAATAGCTTTGTCAATCAATTGTTGAAGTTCTTGGAAGGTTTGTTCATAGATGGCGAGGCTACCTCCATATGGGTCAACGACGTCTTGGTCCCTTTCCTCTCCAATAAATTCCTTTAATGTGTACACCTTCTCTATCGCCTGTGGGTATTGTTGCTGAATGGCATATTTGTGGGATGATGTCATGGTTAAAATAAGATCCGCCCAGTTAACTTCCTTTTCGGATAACAAGGTGGATCGATGATTATGTGATATTTGATTCTTATCCAGCACCAGCTTTGCGTTCGGTGAGGCTTCGCTTCCCCCCGATGCATAGATTCCTGCAGATTTCACTTCAATGCCCTCAAGATTTTTATGTTTTAGAATCGCCTCTGCCATTGGGCTTCTACATGTATTCCCTGTGCATACAAACAAAATTCGCTGCATATACCTGCCCCCTTTCCCTTTTATTATAAAACATTTGCCTAAATTCCTAACCATCCTAGTTTCCCATTTTTCAAAAGAGAACTTACCAAAAAACGGTGATTAATTTAAAGCCAAACGCCAACAGAATGCCCCCACCAAGCGCCTCACTATAGCAACCAATCCAATGACGAACCTTTCTGCCTAGCAGCAAGCCTGCCCATGTTTGAATGGTTGCCATGATTCCAAAGCAAATTAAAACCAACATGGTCCTTGCCCCAAAGATCCCTAAAGACAGCCCAACTGAAAAACTGTCCAAGCTGACACTAAGCGCAAAAAAAATTAGCCCAAAACCAATCGGTGTGATTATTTTTTCCTCTTCCTTTTTCAAGCTAGACCAGATCATTTGGATACCTAAAACAATTAAGAGAGCTCCCCCAATAAATGTAGCAAAGGTTCCAAATTTTTCTGATAAAAACTTACCTGCAGTAATGCCGAAAAGCGGCATTAATACATGAAAAATCCCAATCATTATACCAATTTGAAATATTTTCCTCAGACGCAGTTGGTACATGCCCATGCCAAGTCCGACCGAAAAGGCATCCATCCCCAATGCTACTGCCATCAATATAAGCGCTACGAGTTCCCCAATCATTTCTGCCATTCTTACTTCTCCCCCTTGGACTACCTATTTCAGCATATGCACGTCCTAAGGGGAATAGAAGCTGAGCGGTTTGGGAAGTTAGTTGAAAAGGTTCTCGTTTGAATCAATTCTATGTAATGGTCATATCTTTTGCCCCTATTCACATTCCTCCTAGCTCAAAAACACCAGCCCTTATAAAAAGAGCTGGTGCCGATCATTCTTTCTATCATTTTTCCACAATTACTTTATTTCCTGCTGCTTTTTCAAGGCGATTCATGATGGCGTGACCAACACCGACATTTGGAAACATCTCACTGAAAATGATATCTACATTCAGCTGATTAAATCGGCGTAGAACATCATAAAGAGCAGACGCCACCGTCTCAAGCTCCGATCGCCGGCCACAAATAAGCACCTCATCCGCCTCATACTCACCAGCAAATTCTTCCGTTGTTAGCACACCGACTCGCCAACCTTCCTTTTGCTTTTCCTTGACTAATCGCTGTAAAAACTCTCTAGTGCCTGACACCAAATAAAGCGGTGCATTCGGTGCATAGTGACGATATTTCATTCCTGGTGATTTTGGCTGCTCGGCTTCATTCGTTAGCGCAGGGTCAATCCGGACTTCCCCAATTACCGCCTCCAATTGCTCTCGTGTGATACCGCCTGGACGCAAAATGACCGGTACGTCCTCCGTACAGTCCACAACGGTGGATTCCACACCGACCCCCGTTGGACCCCCATCAAGGACACCGGCAATTTTCCCATTTAAATCTTCTACCACATGGGCGGCAGTCGTTGGACTTGGTTTTCCTGAGCTGTTTGCACTAGGTGCTGCAATTGGCAACCTGCATGCCCGTAAAAGAGCTAGTGCTACAGGGTGATCTGGCATTCTAACTGCCACGGTCGAAAGACCCGCTGTCGCTAATTTTGACAGCACCCCATCCTTCATTCGAAATACAATTGTCAACGGCCCTGGCCAAAACGCCTCAATCAAACGGTCCGCTTTCTCGGGAACTTCGGCCACCATCTGTTCGAGCTGGCTCCTCTCCGCAATGTGAATAATGAGAGGATTATCGGACGGACGTCCCTTCGCTTCAAATATTTTTCTCACAGCCTCATCGTTCTTAGCGTTACCCGCAAGTCCATACACTGTTTCCGTTGGCATCGCAACTACTTCATTTTCACGCAAAAAATGAGCTGCATCCACAACATGTGGATTACTTTCCAAATTATCCACACACTTATCCACTTTCCAAACCTTTGTGTTCATATTGATCCACCTTAAATCATTTATCGAAATTTGACGAAAAGAGGCGTAGAATCTCGCATTTTTTCTGATGATACGCTAGAAAGTATAAAAGATGGAAGATATAAACACAAGTAATATCCACAAATTGTGTATAAGTTACACCCAAAAGTGGATAACTTTGGGGATATATCCACAAATTTATAGGTTAAATTTCAGAAATACTGAGTTATCCACATTTAAAACTTGTCGAATATGCTCTGAGTGATAAAATCCTTCCGGCAACTCTTCTCGCTCAATGTTTACAAACCCCATCAAATGAAAAAATGGCAGTGCCCCTTTTTTATTCGTAGCCAAAAATAAGCTCTTTAACCCTTTTTCTTTTGCCAACTGAACCATTTGATCAAATAGAACGAAAATATCTTTTTCCGCTTGGCCGGTTGTAACCACAAGTGAGCGTAGCATGCCATATTTTTCATAGACCTCCATACCTAGCGATCCTATTAATTCTCCTTTTTCATTTTCCAACATCAAAAACCCGTCGATCGTTTCTTCTGTTAATCCTTCCGTCCCTAGATTTGCTCTCATTAGAAACTCTTTCAAAATATGAAGGTCCCCACTATTAGCTTTTCGAATTAACTCCTGCATCCCATTCCCCTCCATTTTTTCCATTCTACTCTATGAATATGAAAAAATAGAGAAAGTAGAACATAACCAATGATTCTATTTTTTTAATAATTGCTTTAGAGATTCTCAAGAAAACAAAAAAGCCAGCCTTCTATAAAGACTGAGCCTAGTTTAGAAGCTTATCCCACATTTCTACGACAAAAAACTTCACTTTTACAGGTTGTTCATCTTCACTTACATATACAGGATCGGCTTTTTCTCTTTTGTTTTCCTTTGACACTTGAGGCTTTTCCTCATTCTCCTCCTCAGATTTTTCAAGCTGTTTTTCTTTTTCAGACTGTAGTTCTTCCTCTATTTCAACTTTCCTTGCAATTTCAATTTTCTTTGCCATTTTATCTATCTTTTTTACTTCATCTTTCTCTGTTTCTTCCACCTGATCTTTTTCTTTTTTTGTCAGCTCTTGCTCTTTCATTTTCTTCACTTGTGGTTTTACTGCTTGTTTATTTTCATGTTGTTGCTTTACCGGCTGTTCTTCCTCTCCCTTTTTTTCTAATTGTATTTCATCTTTATGATCTTCATCTACCTCTTTCACCACAGGTTTTGCTGCTATTTCAGTTACCCTTTCTTGTTTAGGATTCTTCTTTTCTTTCCGTTCTGCTGCAGCTACTTCTTTCTCTTCAAAACCGTCACTGACCGCTACTCCATTTGAAAAGTCAAGGAAACATAGTGGCGGATACAGTACACACCACCAGTTAGCTCCTTCGCCTTTTCCCAGTGTAATTAAAATGGCCTCATACTTCCCAGCTGGATATAAAAACTGGCCATAAAGCTTGGTAGGAAACTGAACATTATCCTTAAATTCCACCTTCACCGATTGGTTCGATCCCTGTTCACGGACAACTTTTTCTGCTATAGCTTGAATTTCCGGAAGCTTTTCGTTAATGACTTCACGGGCTTCCTCCATGGAAGTTAAATCTTGTACCCAAAGGGTAATTTGAGCATTCACCGCATCACGTACCTTCCGCTTCAATGCCTGGTCTTTTTCAAAATCACTGTTAGCAAGAATCCTTAACCGGATGGCCTCTCCCGGTATGACAATGGACTCTTTGGAAGCCGCCTCTGTTTTTGGCATATATAAATTTAGCACTGTGGCTAATGATAAAATCGCTAAATATCCCCAAACTATGATTTTCCCTCTCATTTCTAGCACCATCCCTTCCCTATCATCATTGTGGACAGAATGCCAGAATCTTAAACTATTAAATTAAAAATTTTTCGAATGTTTTGCTAGAACAATCCTTTACCCATTCTAAAATAAATAAAAAACTGCCGACCCTTTTTAGATCACACTAAAAAGAAGATGGCAGTTTCCTTATGTTCATAAAGTTGAAGCTTAATCTTACGCGGATCCACTCCTACACCAAATCCTAATCTATTCATTTAAAAACCGATTTCCGCAAATACCATTCGATCCTTGCCGTTAATATCATTAACCACTTCCACTGTGAGGTTAGTGAAAGTCTTTCGAAAAAGCTCTGCAACCGCATTTCCCTGACCGGCCCCGATTTCAAAACAAACAAGCGCCCTTGGTGCAAGCACCTTTGGCAACTCCTCCATGAAACGACGGTAGAAATCTAGACCGTCCTCGCCTGCAAACAAAGCCCGATGTGGCTCATGCTCCGTCACTACTTCAGACATCGTTTCCCTATCCTTTAGTGGAATATATGGAGGATTCGACACCACCACATCTAACTTCTCACCAGCATCCATAAATGGCTGCAGTAAATCCCCCTGCACAAAATCAACCTCGGCCTCAAGCCGTCGTGCATTTTCCCTCGCCACATCCAAAGAATGTTCAGAAATATCAGTACCAGTCACTTTAAAATGGGTGTTAGGCACTGTTCCAAAACTCGGTCCACCTTCTAGTTTGAGAGTGATGGCGATAGCGCCGCTACCAGTACCGATGTCGGCAAGCTTAATTTCCGGACTAGCATTAAAGAGTCGCCTAATCCTTTGCAATGTCCCGTAAACGAGTTCCTCTGTTTCAGGTCTCGGGATGAGTACATCTGGGTTAACAAGGAAGGTCCGACCGTAGAATTCCTCTTTTCCCATAATGTATTGAATCGGAACACCGTTGTTTACATGGTCATATACAGCTTTTTCGAATGCTGACCATACCTCTGGAGCCAATTCATCTCTTACACTAGCAAACAGTTGGGAACGTGACATGCCGGTAAAATGCCGAAGCAAAAGCTCACCCGCATTTTCGTCCCGTCCTGCTTCTGTTAAAAAAGAAGAAGCCCATTTCAGAGCTTCAAATACTTTTTTACTCATTTGATGCATTTTCCAATCTTTTAGCTTGGTCATCGAGGATCAATGCTTCAATGATTTCATCAAGCTTTCCTTCGATAATTTGGTCAAGCTTTTGAATGGTTAATCCAATACGGTGGTCGGTTACACGGTTTTGCGGATAGTTATAAGTGCGAATCCGTTCTGAGCGGTCCCCAGTTCCAACCGCTGACTTTCTCACTTGGTCATATTCAGCTTGTGCTTCCTGCTGGAATTTATCATAAATCCGCGCACGCAATACCTTCATGGCCTTTTCTTTATTTTTATGCTGAGAACGTTCATCTTGAGAAGTAACGACGATACCCGTTGGAATATGCGTTAAGCGAACCGCTGACATTGTCGTGTTAACACTCTGTCCACCAGCACCACTGGATGCAAATGTATCAAAACGGATATCCTTTTCATTAATTTCAATATCAAATTCTTCTACTTCCGGTAAGCAAGCTACCGTTGCCGTTGATGTATGAATTCGGCCACCAGATTCCGTTTCAGGAACACGCTGAACACGGTGAGCACCATTTTCAAACTTTAATTTAGAATAAGCACCTTGACCACTGATCATAAAGACAATTTCTTTAAAACCGCCCAGACCTGTTTCATTGGCGTCCATGACTTCGATTTTCCATCCTTGTGATTCCGCATAACGGCTATACATGCGGAAAAGCGTTCCAGCAAATAATGCTGCCTCTTCCCCGCCGGCTGCCCCACGAATCTCCATAATGACGTTTTTGTCATCATTCGGGTCTTTCGGAATGAGTAAAACTTTTAACCTAGCTTCCAAGTCCTCGATTCGCTTTTCCAGCTCGCTGACTTCTTCTTTGACCATTTCACGCATTTCAGCGTCCAATTTCTCCTCTAGCATGGCCTTCGCGTCTTGAAGCTGACTCTTCACGTCTTTATATTCGCGATAAGTTGTCACCGTTTCCTGTAAGTCCGCTTGTTCTTTTGAATACTCTCGAAGCTTTTTTGAATCATTAATAATTTCGGGATCGCTCAACAGCTCATTCAGCCTTTCATAACGATCCTCCACCGATTGAAGACGATCAAACACTGTTTTTCACCTCATATTAAAATCAAAACTTCTATATAACTAAAAAATATACCTATTTTTAAATCTCGTTTAAACACATTAATGGACAAAGTGTGACAAATACCACTACCGGGTCCAATTTTGTCCATAACATTCTAATTATAGTATAGGTAAAAACCAGCGTCAAAAACAATTTTGTCTAAAAAACTTTTCTGTCTTGGAAAGAGATTGGAAAGTTACTAAAAAGCAGGAATAGAATCCTACTCACATTCAAATTCCTTAAACAAACGATTATTTACTAAGAACAGTAAAAACAATCTATGTAGAGGCGTCTAGCAACTAGAACGCTGGGCCTAGATATTTATTAATGCAAGTATCATTTTCTTTTCACAAAAAAAACATGCCCTGTTTGACAGAGCATGTTATCTACGGTCTTCTTGCACTCTTACTTCAATATGATAGCGCGGAATGGCTTTAACCAATTTCTTATGGAGACGGGCTTCAGCCTTTATTTTTTCATTCTCTGAAAGAGTACCTTTTTTGTAAACAGTTACCCACATCCGGTCACCATTGATCCATACGGAGTCCGTTACAAACTCTCCAGTATCAGCAATGACTTGTTTGGCTTTATCAATGTCATGGCCTTGGTCCCCAGCTCCTGTTTCACTTCCACTTCCAGTCTGTTGGAGATTAAGGAAATTCGGATTTTGATTCGTAATATCCTCTTCGACCATGTGTTGATCTTTGTCACGAGTCCCTGCCCGATCATTATCATCATTGTAAGGATTATTATCACGGTTTGCCATATAATTAGGGGCTGACCGATCTGACCGCAAATCATATGCAGTTCCATCGGCATCATCGCGCATGTTACCTTGACAAGCGCTTAACAGCATAAGCAACATGATCATGAAAAACATCCCTTTTCTCATCACATACACCTCCCTTTACTATCATGCCCCACTAAAAACGCTTCCTCACAAGTAAATCATTACCAAACCTATTCCAAAATCAAAAAAGGGCGTCAGGCACCATGCGAATCTTTCACATGGTGCCTGACACCCTTTTCCAACAAATAACAATGAATTAATATCCTCTTTCTTCAACCGCCGTCCGGCTGCTTGCAGTTTTTGGGACTTCATGATGGTGGCGGCAGCGCGGTTCATAGGCTTCAGCAGCTCCAACCAATATAACAGGATCATGATAAGAAGCTGGTCGGCCATCAATTAATCGCTGCGTTCTACTCGCAGGAGAACCGCAGACTGTACAAACAGCCTGAAGTTTTGTTACCAATTCAGCAATTGCCATAAGTTGTGGCATTTGTCCGAAAGGTTCACCACGGAAATCCTGGTCCAGACCTGCAACAATGACTCGGTGTCCACTGTTTGCCAGCTGTTGAACCACCCTTACAATACCTTCATCAAAAAACTGAACTTCATCAATCGCAATCACATCTATATCCGCTTCCACATGATGAAGGATTTCAATGGAATGAGAAATTGGCTTCGCATGAAAAGAGGAGCCATTATGGGATACTACAGATTGTTCACTGTAGCGATTATCAATTTTCGGTTTAAATACAGCGATTTTTTGCTTGGCAAATTGGGCACGTCGCACGCGACGAATTAATTCCTCCGATTTTCCAGAAAACATACTGCCGCAGATAACCTCAACCCATCCGCTTTGCTTCATTACATACATAAACGGCGTCTCCTTCCTCTTACGAACCCTGATAGAACAAACTAATTTTCATTGTACTAATTTTACTGAACTTATCCAAGCGAGTAACCAACTTGGAATGACCAATATTTTTTAAAAAACACAAGCGCCCTGGGTTGCAGGGCGTAAGGCCACTTCCCAAAAGCAATCACTTTTAGTCGTGTTATATTTATGCATCGAGACCTTCCTTGTGAGGGCTCCAACTAAGATAAAAACATCAAGAGGGACAAAAACAATTCCATGTTAATAATTGAAGGGCAGTGGGGAAAAACGTCTTGCCACTAGAACGCTTGCGCTAAATATTTCTTAAAGTGAAAAATAGACATTCTTATCTCACAAGAAAAAAACAGGCAAGAGTAAAATTGCTTCTTGCCTGTTTCTGAACATTATTGTTGCTTAAGGCCGTATTTTTTGTTGAAACGGTCAACACGTCCGCCAGCTTCAGCGAATTTTTGACGACCAGTATAGAACGGATGGCACTCAGAGCAAGTTTCAACGCGGATTTCATCTTTTACAGATCCGCTTTCAAACGTGTTTCCGCATGCGCAAGTAACCGTTACTGTTTTATAGTTAGGATGGATTCCTTGTTTCATTCTTTTCATCTCCTTCCGCCCTGAATCATCTGAAACAGAGTTAAAATGAAGTGCTTGTCTTTAAGACTACACTCAATGACTAAAAACACACTGTCCCCATTATAACAGGGGACTCCCCTATTTGCAAGCTGGGATTTTTAGGTACCCCACGCCTTAATGAAAAATAAGATCGGATTCTAGCCAGATAAAACTAGCCATAATCATTTACAAAAATTATGAACGTCGCGCTTTCAATTCCTCACCAAGCTGTTCAAAAAATTCTTCATTCGATTTTGTTTGTTTTAATTTTTTCAAGAAACGCTCAGCAAAATCCGGTGAATCAGACATAGATTTTCGAATCGCCCATAATTTTTCAAGGTGCTCCTTCGGAATAAGCAATTCTTCCTTACGCGTTCCGGAACGACGGATATCAAGCGCAGGGAATATACGACGCTCAGCTAGAGAACGATCTAGATGAAGCTCCATGTTTCCGGTACCCTTAAATTCCTCATAAATGACATCATCCATACGGGAACCAGTATCAACAAGCGCCGTTGCAAGAATGGTTAAGCTACCGCCTTCTTCAATGTTCCGAGCTGCCCCGAAGAAACGTTTTGGACGGTGAAATGCTGCCGGATCAATACCTCCGGATAGCGTACGTCCACTTGGCGGAATCACTAAGTTGTAAGCGCGTGCAAGACGGGTAATACTATCCATTAAAATAACGACATCCCGTTTGTGCTCAACTAAACGCATGGCACGGTCTAGCACTAGCTCCGCTACCTTAATATGATTTTCCGGCACTTCATCAAATGTCGAGCTGACGACATCTCCAGCAACGGAACGCTCAATGTCCGTTACCTCTTCCGGACGCTCGTCAATCAATAACACAATTAACTCAACGTCAGGATGGTTGGTTGTAATACTGTTGGCAATTTCTTTTAATAGCATCGTTTTACCGGCTTTTGGCGGTGCCACTATTAGTCCGCGCTGACCAAAACCGACCGGTGCAACGAGATCCATAATCCTTGTAGAAAGATGTTTCGAATCGGTCTCCAGCTTCATCATCCGATTAGGATAAAGCGGTGTCAAAGCTGGGAAATAGACACGTTCTTTTGCCAATTCCGGATCTTCTCCATTAACGGCCTCTACATGTAACAATCCGAAATAACGCTCATTTTCTTTTGGTGGGCGAACTTTCCCTGATACTTTATCCCCATTTCGAAGGTCGAATCGGCGGATTTGTGATGCTGAAATATAAATATCTTCGGAGCTTGGTGAATAGTTAATTGGTCGCAAGAATCCAAATCCTTCGGACTGGATGATTTCTAATACACCTTCCATGAAAAAGTAGCCTTGCTGTTCGGCACGAGACTTAAGAATCGCAAAAATTAATTCCTTTTTCGTTAATTTGCTGTAATAAGTCACTTTATACTCGCGTGCAAGCTCATAAAGCTCCTTCAGCTTCATATTTTCTAAACTAGAAATTGTTAATTCCATTTGTACACCTGCTTTAATAGTTTTCCTTCATATCCGCTTGTCCTAGCGAGAGATGATGATTTGATCATAATTGAGAGGAAATAGAATAGAAGTTGAAAAGAAAAGAATAGAATAGCAGATAATTTTCATAATAAAACAATTTCTATTTTACCCTCACTGCAAAAAATTAATCAATACAATTTTTAAGAACATTTAACTGGAAATTATTCTGGAAGGAATTCCTCTAGGAGAGGTGGGAGTCATTTCTATAACAAGGTGTCAGGAATCATGTGAAACTTTCACATGGTTCCTGACACCCTCTATCAAATATTACATATTATTTTAAGTTCTTTTTAATACTAGGTTTGGTTTTTTATGAAGGCTATGTCTACCTTCAATGAAGCGAACAGTTCCGGATTTGGCACGCATAACGACAGAGTGTGTAGTGGCATGAGAGCCTTTAAATTGGACTCCACGCAAGAGTTCGCCATCCGTTACTCCTGTTGCCGCAAAAATAGCGTCGTCACCTTTAACAAGGTCTTCCATACGTAAAACCTTATTCACATCGATTCCCATTTTCTTGCAACGTTCCAACTCTTCATCATTTTGTGGGAGTAATTTACCAATAATTTCACCACCGAGACATTTCAAAGCCACCGCTGAAAGTACTCCCTCAGGTGCGCCACCAGAACCAAATAAAATATCTACACCGGTATTATCGAAAGCTGTATTGATGGCACCTGCCACATCACCGTCATTAATTAACTTAATGCGGGCACCGGCTTCACGCAGCTGGTGAATAATATGTTCATGTCGTGGACGGTTCAATACCGTAGCCACAACGTCTTCAATATCTTTATTTTTCGCGCGAGCAACTGCCTTAAGGTTATCAAGTACAGATGCATTTATATCCACATGTCCCACTGCCTCAGGGCCAACCGCGATTTTTTCCATATACATATCTGGAGCATGAAGCAGACATCCATGGTCAGCTACCGCTACTACCGCCAATGCATTCCACCCACCAGAAGCTAAAATATTGGTGCCTTCAAGTGGATCGACGGCGACATCAACGCGAGGTCCATAGCCTGTCCCAAGCTTTTCTCCAATATATAGCATTGGAGCCTCGTCCATTTCCCCTTCACCGATAACCACGGTTCCTTTCATTGGCACCGTATCAAACACATCACGCATGGCAGAAGTTGCTGACCCATCAGCTTCATCCTTTTTCCCACGTCCCATCCAACGGGCTGATGCAAGCGCCGCTCCTTCTGTCACACGGACAAGCTCCATCGATAAACTTCTTTCCATCCTCTCATCTCCCTCATTCGCTTGACTATGTCTCACTAATAGTATAACAGATTCGAGGGAATAGTATAGCCTATTTATCCATTAGGTGTTTTTTAATTGTTCCATTTCTTCATTTGATAAAGCTTCACGCCAAACAGTTGCTCCTAGTCCACTTAATTTTTCAACAAGATTGCTGTATCCCCGATCAATATGCTCGAGACCAGTTACTTCCGTAATTCCTTCCGCCATAAGGCCAGCAATAACCAATGCCGCACCAGCTCTAAGATCACTTGCTTTAACCTTCGCTCCTTGCAGCTGAACAGGTCCATTAATAATAGCTGAACGTCCTTCCACTTTAATATTGGCATTCATTCTTCTTAGCTCATCAATATGCTTGAAACGAGCACCATAAATCGTATCTGTTACGACACTTGAACCTTCAGCTTTTGTTAAAAGCGAAGTAAAAGGCTGCTGTAAATCGGTTGGAAACCCCGGATAAACAAGCGTCTTAATATCGACAGCTTTTAATCGATCCGTACCTTTCACAAACACTCGATCATCACCAGTTTCCACGTAGACACCCATTTCACGCAACTTGGCAATCAACGATTCTAAATGCGTTGGAATAACATTATCAATGACTACACCTTCACCCATGGCAGCACCTAGAATCATGTACGTTCCAGCTTCAATCCGATCTGGTATGATCGTATGACGGCAACCATGAAGTTGGTCTACCCCATCAATGCGAATCACGTCAGTACCTGCTCCTTTAATTTTTGCACCCATATTCGTTAAAAGTGTGGCCACATCAATGATCTCTGGTTCCTTTGCCGCATTTTCAATAATCGTCCGCCCTTTAGCCCGTACAGCAGCCAGCATGATGTTGATGGTTGCACCAACACTTACCACGTCTAAATAAATGCGAGCACCACGGAGTTCATCCGCCCGAAGATAAATCGCTCCTTGCTCATTCGTCACCTGAGCACCTAGCGCTTCAAATCCTTTAATATGTTGATCGATCGGCCTAGGCCCTAAATGGCAGCCTCCTGGTAAACCGATGACTGCTTTTTTAAAACGTCCGAGCATGGCCCCCATTAAATAATAGGATGCGCGCAATTTTTTTACCTTTCCATTTGGAAGAGGCATCGAAATCATTGTCGTCGGATCGACGGTCATTTCATCCTCTGATATGGAAACTTTGCCTCCGATTTCCTCTAGAAGATCCTTCAAAATCTCCACATCGGAAATTTTAGGCAATCCTTCAATTGTGACTGGAGATTCAGCTAAAATCGTCGCCGGAATAAGTGCTACGGCACTGTTTTTAGCTCCACTGATTCGTACTGTCCCTTTTAACGGATATCCGCCCGCTATTTTTAGTTTTTCCATTTTCGACTCCCTTCTAAGCCTTATGTAAAAACGGAATGAATTCGGCAGCATCAGCGCAGCCCTTATTCCATCATTAACCAACTGACCCTGCGCTGATACCTTTTTTATAAAAAAAAGCAACTATGGCTTAAGGTAAATTTTTCCACTATTAATCATCAAATTCCGACAGTATGTCTTATCTTATAGTTTACACGAAAAAATTATTTTCATGTATCCATTTGAAAAAATTTACTCGAAAATGGAAATACTGATGCCAGATTAAGATTCTGTACGGGAATTCCAGTCTTTTAAGAAAGCGTCAATTCCTTTGTCTGTCAATGGATGATTACATAAGCTCATCAACACTTTGTATGGAACGGTCGCAATATGCGCTCCTC
This sequence comes from Neobacillus thermocopriae, assembly GCF_010975035.1. Classification (GTDB taxonomy): domain Bacteria; phylum Bacillota; class Bacilli; order Bacillales; family Cytobacillaceae; genus Neobacillus; species Neobacillus thermocopriae. The sequence goes on from NZ_JAAIUV010000005.1 coordinate 78,632, forward strand.
TTAAGGCAGCTTCCGTTACATGCATTGGATGGCGAATAGATGCCGCAATGATTTCGGTTTCAATTCCATGAATGGCAAAAATTTCAGAAATAGTAGAGATGATATCCAAACCGTTTTGACCAATATCATCTAATCTGCCTAGGAATGGAGAAACATAAGTTGCACCTGCACGTGCTGCAAGCAATGCTTGGTTTGCGTTGAAAATTAGAGTAACGTTTGTTTTGATACCTTCTTTTGATAAGGCATGTACAGCTTTTAAGCCTTCCGGAGTCATTGGAATTTTAACCGTAATATTCGGAGCAATAGCAGCTAGCTCTTTTCCCTCTTTAATCATACCTTCTGCATCAAGAGCAATTACTTCCGCACTTACAGATCCAGAAACTAGACTAGTGATCTCTCTTAATCGATCATGGAATGAAACACCTTTTTCCTTTGCCACCAGAGATGGATTGGTCGTCACACCTGCTAGTAAACCAAGTTCATGGGCTTCACGAATTTCATCCAGATTAGCTGTATCAATAAAAAATTTCATCCTCTTTCCCTCCGTTTATTCGACAAAATTTTCAGTCTCCTTATTAAATACGGAAACCGCCCCCATTTAAGGGCGGTTTCATTTTATCATACTGTTTAACAAATCCAAAAAATGTTTAACTTTCAATAAGCCAATATATGCCCTAGAAATTTTTCTTCTTCAAGTCTTATGCCTTGCCAGAAGAACCGAACTCACGCATTTTACCGATAACAGTTTCTTTGATGGCATCGCGTGCTGGTCCTAAATATTTGCGTGGATCATACAAGTTTGGATTTTCAGCTAACACTTTACGAACTACTTTTGCAGAAGCAATTTGGTTTTCTGTATTTACGTTAATTTTTGCAGTTCCTAAAGAAATAGCTTTTTGAATATCTTTTGTTGGGATACCTGTTCCGCCGTGTAATACAAGTGGAACACCTGTTAAGTTGTTGATTTCTTCCATTTCTTTAAAACCAAGGTTTGGCTCACCTTTGTAAGGGCCATGTACAGAACCTAGTGCTGGTGCAAGGCAGTCAATACCAGTTTGCTTAACAAGCTCCACACATTCTTGTGGGTCAGCATAAATGATACCGTCTGCTACTACATCATCTTCTTGTCCGCCAACCGTTCCTAATTCTGCCTCAACGGAAACACCTTTAGCGTGCGCATACTCGACAACCTTTTTCGTAGTTGCCACGTTTTCTTCAAATGGGTGGTGAGACGCGTCGATCATAACAGATGTAAAACCAGCGTCAATCGCTTCTTTACATTTTTCGAAGCTTGAGCCATGGTCAAGATGGATAGCTACTGGAACAGTAATGTTATAGTCTTCCATTAAGCCTTCTACCATTTTTACTACTGTTTTAAAACCGCCCATATAGCGGCCTGCGCCTTCGGATACACCAAGAATAACTGGAGATTTTTCCTCTTCTGCTGCTAGCAAAATAGCTTGAGTGAACTCCAAGTTATTTAAGTTAAATTGCCCAACAGCGTAGCCTTCTTTATTTGCTTTTTTTAGCATTTCTGTCATGGATACTAAAGGCATTTCTATTCCTCCTTAAATTCGGTCGATATCTTTTTACAGGAAAGTTCATATTCATGTTTTCCTTCCCATTTCCGGAATATGTATCCTGTTCAAAAGATAACAGACTTGTTAAATTCCAATATGTATCATATCAAAAGAAACCTCTAAATGCCATTATTCAGACAGAGTTTTATCAATTGAAATATTGAAAGCGTGACCATTTATTCAGATAAAAAAGCAAAGGAATGCTTTGCTTTTTTTGGTAATAGAATAGGGTTTTTAAATAAATTATTTTGCCTTCTGCGGGATATATTTACGGACGGCAGCTCGAATATCATCAATATCAAATGGCTTGGCAAAATGGGTAATCGCGCCAAGTTCTTTTGCCTCTTGTATCATATCAAGTTCACCATAGGCGGTCATGATAATGACACGGATATCTGGATCGATGACCTTTAACCGTTTTAAAATTTCAATTCCATCCATACCAGGAATTTTCATATCCAAGAGCACAAGGTCCGGGCTGTTCTTTTTCACAAGCTCAAGCGCCTGAACACCATTGGCTGCTTGAAACGTCTGATATCCTTCTTTTTGAAATACTTCATTTAATAAAATACGGATACCAAACTGGTCATCAACGATTAAGATTTTCTCTTTCATACTGCCACCTCTTTCTAATTTCATAGATTCGTTATGTACATATCTACTTATAATTCTACACAATTATGAAAAATCCTGTCATTTTCTTTCGTTATTTTGCGTTATCTTTAATCATTTTTGCATTTTTAAAAAAAGGACTATAATGAATGGTGGATAAGGAGGGTATTTATGCTAAAAATGTTCACTACCCAGTTAACGGGTTTATTTAAACGAATTGCCGAAAAAGAAGAATTTGCTTTTGAAGATGGGGCTCGTTTACTAGCACAGGCTCCTGTTGGTGACGGAGCGATTTATATTTATGGTACAAAGGAAATGAAAGCAATTGAACTAGAGGCATTGAAAGGGGAAGAACCGTTTCAGTGGGCAAAAGGATTAACCGCTTTGGCTATCGGGGAACTGGACCATGCTGATCGTGTGATCATTTTTTCAAGGACTTCAGGTGATGAAGAAGCTGTGAAGCTGGCGAAAGAGCTCAAAGAAAAGGGCATCCCGTTCGTTGCCGTGTCTTCCATTGTGGATTCGACGGTAGGCAGTCTGGCTGAATTGGCCGATATACACATCGATTTGCGGCTAACAAAAGGCTTGCTCCCAGATGAATACGGCAACCGGTTTGGCTATCCTTCTTCAATGGCCGCGTTGTTTGTCTATTTCGGCTTAAAGTTTACGATTGAGGAAATTTTGGCAGAATACGAGTAAGAAGACCCCTTGATAAGGGTCTCTTTTTTTTGGGGAAAAGATATTTTGTTTTGGCCATCATCTGAGATTTGAAAGACATTTTGGCCTCATCTTCCACCCCATCTGTCTTTCATACGGTTTATGATAGAGAGTTTGGTGCCATCCCCCACTCAATTTGTCCTTCATACAGGTTTTAAAAGACCAATTAGGTCTTATCCTCCACTCCGTTCGCCCTTCATCTAAGTACTCCCAGCTAGCCTTATCTTTTAAGAGGCACCTTTTTTCCATTCACCTCACACCTTGTTTACTAGCCATAGGAAACTTGAGCTAGACCATTCTCGAAGTTAAAAAAGACCAGTTCCCTCTCCCAGGAACTGGCCTTCTTAAGAAAAGTCTTATTTTTGAAGAGTAGCTTTAATAAAGTCACGGAATAATGGCTGTGGACGAGTTGGTCTTGAAACGAATTCAGGATGGAATTGGGAAGCAACAAACCATGGATGGTCTTTAAGCTCCACAATTTCCACTAAGCGGCCGTCTGGACTTGTTCCAGAGAACACAAAGCCTGCTTCTTCCATTTCTTGACGATATTGATTATTAAATTCATAGCGGTGACGATGGCGCTCATAAACGACTTTTTCTCCATAGGCTTCAAATGCTTTTGTTCCTTCCACTAAGCGGCAAGGATAAAGACCTAACCGCAATGTTCCACCTAAATCTTCAACATCCTTTTGTTCAGGAAGCAAGTCGATAATTGGATGCTCTGTATCTGGTACGAATTCTGCAGAATGAGCATCAGTAAGTCCCAACACATTGCGAGCAAATTCAATAGTTGCTAATTGCATGCCTAGACAAATACCTAGTAAAGGTTTCTTTGATTCACGCGCATAGCGGATTGCTTCAATTTTTCCTTCTACCCCGCGGTCACCAAAGCCTCCTGGAACAAGAACTCCATCTACATCACTAAGTAACTCTGAAACATTCTCACGAGTCACTTCCTCTGCATTAATCCACTTCACTTCAACATCGGTATCAAATGCATAGCCGGCATGCTTCATCGCTTCTACGACAGAAATATACGCATCCTGAAGTTCAACATATTTACCAACAAGGCCAATACGCGTTTTGCCAGAAAGGTTAAGAACGCGATCCACCAATGCTTTCCACTCAGTCATTTCCGCTTCTTGAGTCTCTAATTTCAAATGGTCACAAACAATTTGGTCCATTTTTTGCTCTTGTAAAGCAAGAGGCACAGAGTAAAGAGTATCCGCATCACGACACTCGATAACGGCTTTCGAATCAATATCACAGAACAATGCAATTTTTTCTTTCATATCCAGTGAAATTGGCATTTCTGTACGTACAACAATAATATTTGGCTGAATACCCAGGCTGCGCAATTCTTTTACACTATGTTGAGTCGGCTTCGTCTTCATTTCACCAGCCGCTTTAATATAAGGAACTAATGTACAGTGGATATACATCACATTGTCACGGCCGACATCACTTTTAATTTGGCGAATCGCCTCTAAGAATGGTAGTGATTCGATATCTCCTACCGTACCGCCAATCTCTGTGATGACGACATCTGCATTCGTTTCATTACCAGCACGAAATACGCGGTCTTTAATTTCATTTGTAATATGTGGAATGACCTGCACAGTAGCCCCAAGATAATCGCCACGGCGCTCTTTACGAAGTACAGAAGAATAAATTTTTCCTGTTGTCACGTTGCTGTACTTATTAAGATTTATGTCAATAAAGCGCTCATAGTGGCCTAAGTCTAGATCGGTTTCCGCACCATCATCAGTAACAAAAACCTCTCCATGTTGATACGGGCTCATCGTTCCAGGGTCCACGTTAATATAAGGGTCGAATTTTTGAATCGTCACATTTAAGCCGCGATTTTTTAATAAACGCCCTAAAGATGCAGCAGTAATCCCTTTTCCAAGGGATGAAACCACACCACCGGTTACAAAAATATACTTTGTCATGAAAAAATTCCTCCTCAATTACAGTTTGTACATTCTTCAGATAGTTAATGGAGTTTTTGAAAAAAATTCTTTTCTCTCTCATCAAAAAGGAAAAAACCCCATTACAAAACCGGAGTTTAAAAAAATAAAAAGCGCTCCGCTTACGCAATGTAAGGGAGCGCATATTGATTATAAGTAATCGTTCCTTTTTTAAGGAGCCCAAACAAGATGATACAAGGGGCTGAGATAAAAGTCAAGTCGTTTCTCAAAATGGATGAGAATTAGAGGTCTTCTTCATCCTCGATATCTAAATCTTCCTCATCATCAAGGTCTTCATCTAAGTCCGCTTCATCGTCCAGATCGAAATCATCGTCATCCTCTAACACTTCATCATCATCATACTCGTCCACATCATCAAGATCATCGTAGTCTTCTTCATCCTCATCAAGAAGTTCATCTTCGAAGTCATCAAGATCATCATAATCTTCTTCATCCAGATCCTCGTAATCTTCGATGTCAAGATCATCTTCATCAACAAGTTTCTTCGCTTTTTTCTTCTTCGGCTTCACAGCTGAAACAACTTCCTCCTCCTGTGTATCTACAGGATACCAAACACGAAGTCCCCAGCGATTTTCACCCAAGGAGAGGAAGCGGCCATCAATATTTAAGTCTGTATAAAATTGGGCCAGCCGTTTACGCATTTCTTCTTCAGAAATCCTGGCAAGTGCAGAAATTTCAGCAACCAAATCATGAAAAGACATCGGCTGCTTATTATTTTTCAAAAATTCATATGCTAGTTCGATAAGGGATAACTCTTGTAATTCCTCTTTTGAGTATTGGGCTAAACTCAATTTAGGCACTTCCTTTCTCTATTTGAACACTTGAAAGTGTGTCGAACGTATAAAAAAACATATTCTTCATTATAAACAAATTTTTTCGGTTTATGCTAGTTTTATCTGCTATTTTGCTTGATTTTTTGCTTCTTTAACTTCTCTTGTTCCTCTTCTTTAGCTTTCTTCATCTCCTTAATGGAGATGAACAAAAAGAAGACGGCAAGAAGCAGAAATGAAATGGCACCTAATTGGCGTTCATAGAGATAAAATAAAGGCCAGGCTGAAATAATTAATATTAAGATAATTTGTCTTACCTTCATACAATTTCACCTGCCCATAAAAACTGGAAATAGATTCACTATTTTGATTATATAGGAAATCTTCCTATTTTAATATCATATAAAAATTTATTACTAACATGTATGTTCAATTCTCTACACAACTCGAAGAAACCGAAGGCGATTCCATATAGATTGATTGAAAGCCACTTGGACACATGAGCTTAACCATTCTCAGAATGGTAAATACACATTTTTACTATTCAAAAAAAGACAATGGCCCGCGGGCCATTGTAGCAAAAATATTTACCTTTTTGTAGATGAAAGACCAAGTAAAATCGATGGTTCTTTGTTACATATTGCGGCGATATTGTCCTCCTACTTCATAAAGAGCCTTCGTAATTTGACCAAGACTTGCTACTTTAACCGTTTCCATCAGTTCGGCAAAAATGTTGCCTCCACTAATTGCTACTTCTTTCAATCGCTTGAGCGCCGCTGCTGACTCACTAGCATGCGCTTCCTGGAAGGCACGCAAATTACGAATTTGTAATTCTTTCTCCTCGATAGTGGCTCTTGCAAGCTCCATATTGTCAATCTCTTCCTCGGAAGGAGGGTTCGGATTCAAGTAGGTATTAACTCCAATAATTGGAAGTTCTCCACTATGCTTTTTCATTTCATAATACATCGATTCATCCTGAATTTTCCCTCGCTGGTACTGGGTTTCCATCGCTCCGAGCACTCCGCCACGTTCATTTAAGCGGTCAAATTCTTGAAGCACTGCTTCCTCCACTAGGTCAGTCAGCTCTTCTACAATGAACGATCCTTGCAATGGATTTTCATTTTTCGTTAATCCATGCTCTTTCGTGATGATCATCTGAATGGCCATCGCGCGGCGCACAGACTCTTCCGTCGGCGTGGTAATGGCCTCATCATAAGCGTTCGTATGAAGTGAATTACAGTTATCATGTAGGGCCATCAACGCCTGTAGTGTCGTGCGGATATCGTTAAAGTCAATTTCCTGGGCGTGTAGCGAACGTCCTGAAGTCTGCACATGATACTTCAGTTTTTGACTGCGTTCGTTAGCGCCGTATTTCTCACGCATGACCGTTGCCCAAATACGGCGTGCCACGCGGCCAATCACCGTATACTCCGGATCCAATCCATTCGAGAAGAAGAACGACAAGTTCGGAGCAAAATCATCTATATGCATGCCCCGGCTTAAATAATACTCGACATAGGTGAAGCCATTCGCTAACGTAAAAGCAAGCTGTGAAATCGGGTTTGCCCCTGCTTCGGCAATATGATAACCGGAAATAGAAACAGAATAATAATTACGTACTTGGTTATCAATGAAATATTGCTGAATGTCGCCCATCATCCGAAGCGCAAATTCCGTTGAAAAAATACAAGTATTCTGTCCTTGGTCTTCTTTTAAAATATCGGCCTGTACCGTACCGCGAACCGTTTTCAGTGTATAGGCCTTAACCTCCGCATATTCTTCCACTGTTAAAATACGGCCAAGTTCTGCTTCTTTTTTCTTTACCTGCTGGTCAATGGCAGTATTCATAAACATAGCCAAAATAATTGGTGCCGGGCCATTGATTGTCATGGATACGGATGTGGATGGATGACATAGATCAAATCCATCATAGAGTTTTTTCATGTCATCTAACGTACAAACGCTAACACCACTTTCGCCGACCTTTCCAAAAATATCGGGACGATAATCTGGGTCTTCACCATACAACGTAACAGAGTCAAAGGCCGTACTTAAACGCTTGGCTTGATCGTCTTTTGAAAGATAATGGAAACGACGATTCGTTCTCTCCGGTGTACCTTCCCCAGCAAACTGACGTTTCGGATCTTCTCCCTCACGTTTGAAAGGGAATACCCCAGCAGTATATGGGAAAGAACCTGGTACATTTTCACGGTACACCCAACGAAGAATTTCCCCATAATCCTTGTACTTAGGTAAAGCAACTTTCGGGATATCCAGACCTGATAAACTTTTTGTTTTCAAGACGGTAACAATTTCTTTGTCGCGAATTCTGGTGACAAACTTTTCCCCGGAGTAAGCTTCTTTTGTTTTTTCCCATGTATCGAGAATTTTCTTCGACTCTGGGGTCAGCTTCGCTTCCGTTTCTTGTTTTATCGCTTCCAGCGCCGCCACCACTTCTGGCTGGTCTTTCACTGCCTCAATAGCTCCTTCGAGCTGGAATAATTTACGAGCTATATTTGCCTGTTCTTCAGCTTTTTTATGGTAATTACGAACCGTTTCTGAAATCTCTCTTAAATAATAACGTCGGTCTGTCGGGATAATGACATTTTGCTTTTCGACTTTCTCATTTTTACTATAAGTCGTTACCCAGTCCGTGCCTGTTTTTTCGTTTAATCTTTCAATTAAAGCCGCAAATAAAGCATTCGTACCTGGATCATTGAATTGGCTAGCGATTGTTCCGTACACAGGCATTTCAGAAAGATCTTTTTCAAAAAGCATATGGCTGCGCTGATATTGCTTCTGCACTTGACGCTTTGCATCTTCAGAGCCTTTACGCTCAAATTTGTTGATAACAATGAGGTCCGCAAAATCGATCATATCAATTTTTTCGAGCTGGGATGGTGCTCCAAACTCGCTCGTCATTACATACATGGACAGGTCACAAATTTCAGTAATGCCGGCATCCCCTTGACCAATACCACTCGTTTCAACAATGACCAAATCAAAACCAGCGGCTTTCGTGACTGCCACTGCATCCTTAATGGCAAGCGATAATTCACTTTTTGACGCACGTGTGGCGAGACTTCGCATATACACGTTTGGTGAAAAAATCGCATTCATGCGGATCCGGTCACCAAGAAGAGCGCCTCCCGTTTTTTGCTTTGTTGGGTCAACGGATAAAATAGCCACTTTTTTATTCGGAAATTCATTGATAAAACGACGAATAAGTTCATCGGTAAGCGAGCTTTTACCTGCGCCACCTGTACCAGTAATTCCGACTACCGGAATCGCCTTTTCGAGCGTTTTTACTTTTTCCAGTACTTGCTCAGCAGTCGCTGCTGCTTCGCTCTTTTTATCTACATGTAGTTCAGCGAGGGTGATCAGTTTGGCAATCGCGTTCACATCCCCCGTTGGCAGTTTTTCAATTTGCTCTGATATTTTTTCCGGGGTGATAGTGGAAAAATCACATTCTCGCATCATGTAATCAATCATGCCCTGTAGCCCCATTTTGCGGCCATCTTCCGGCGAGAAAATGCGGGCAATCCCGTATTCATGAAGCTCATTGATTTCCCTCGGAATAATTACCCCACCACCACCGCCATAAATACGGATATGTGGTGCGCCTTTTTCCTTTAATAGATCATACATGTATTTAAAGTATTCCACATGGCCACCTTGATATGAAGAGACAGCAATTCCTTGGACATCTTCTTGTATGGCCGCGTTAACCACTTCTTCAACCGAACGGTTATGACCAAGGTGGATCACTTCAGCTCCGCTTGCTTGCAGGATACGTCGCATAATGTTGATTGATGCATCATGGCCATCAAACAAACTAGATGCTGTCACAAAACGGATATGATGTTTTGGTTGATATTTTCCCGTTGTGTTCATCCTTCTCCCCCTATTGATTTGACATCTCGTATTTTTTGATCCCCTTAAATAAAAGCTCTGTCTGTAGCTCAATATATTCTTCTAAGGTAAAAAGCTTTCGAAGAGCCCAGCGCCGGAAGCCCCACATCTGCCCTTGAACAAAAATATCGTGAGCAATAATTTTGACCTGTTTTTCTGTTAAGTCAAGTTCACCATTTTCGATACATTTATTAAGAAGGTTTTCAAACATCCCCACCATTTCGATTTCCTTTTTCAACACATATGGTAGGGCATCTTTGGACAAGGATTTAACTTCCTGATACATGACAAGGACCTCCGACTGCATTTCATCCATTACATGGAAAAAGTTTGCAATCCCAAGCTTTAAACTTTCCAATGTGCCTTGTTTATGTTCAAGGTCCTCTTGAAGTCTCTCCTTTACGTGGTCATAAATGCTATCACACACAAGATAAAGAACGTCTTCTTTTGTGCGAATATATTCGTACAGTGTTCCAATGCTGAAACCAGCAGCTTTAGCGATTTCCCTTGTCGTTGTACGATGAAACCCCTTTTGTTTAAAAAGTTTTACAGCCCCTTTAATCATTTGATCGCGCCGGATTTGCACGAGTTTTTCATCTTTAACCGAAGACTGTACCTTCCGCTTTTCCATTCCCGTTCCGATCGCCTCACTTCGTCAACATGCGCGAAATAACGAGACGCTGAATTTCCTGCGTACCCTCATAAATTTGTGTAATTTTTGCATCGCGCATGAATCGTTCTACTGGATAATCTTTGGTATAGCCATAGCCCCCAAAAATTTGTACTGCCTCGGTTGTCACCTTCATGGCTGTGTCGCCAGCCAAAAGTTTAGACATAGCTGACTCTTTACCATAAGGAAAACCATTGGACTCCAACCATGCAGCTTGATAGGTTAATAGTCTAGAAGCTTCAACACTAGTAGCCATATCTGCAAGCTTAAAGCTAATTCCTTGGTTAGCGACAATGGGCTTACCAAATTGATGACGTTCCTTTGCATAGGCAATGGATGCATCAAGCGCACCTTGAGCGATTCCAACAGCTTGTGCCGCGATGCCATTACGGCCACCATCGAGCGTCATCATCGCAATTTTGAATCCTTCTCCCTCTTGGCCCAAGCGATTTTCAACTGGTACTATACAATCTTCAAAAATAATTTCAGTTGTAGGAGAGGAACGAATGCCTAGTTTCTTTTCTTTTTTCCCTACAGAGAAGCCCGGGAAGTCTTTTTCAATAATGAATGCCGTTGTTCCTTTATGTCTGCTCGCAGGATCCGTTAGTGCAAATACGACATAAATGTCCGCCTCTCCACCATTTGTAATAAAAATTTTGGAACCGTTTAGGATATAATGATCCCCTTCAAGACGTGCGGTTGTTCTCATCCCACCTGCATCAGAACCGCTGCCCGGTTCAGTTAAACCATAGGCGCCGATTTTTGACCCTTCTGCCAATGGACGCAAATATTTTTGCTTTTGTTCTTCACTACCAAATTTGTAAATTGGCCAACTAGCCAGCGAAGTATGAGCAGATAGGGTAACACCTACAGAGGCGTCCACACGAGACAGTTCTTCCACGGCGATACAATAAGCTAGATAATCGCTACCAATACCGCCGTACTCCTCCGGCCATGGAATTCCCGTTAAGCCAAGCTCCGCCATTTTAGAAAAAATTTCACGGTCAAAACGCTCCTCTTCATCACGCTCTGCTGCTGTCGGAGCCACTTCATTCTCTGCAAAATCACGAACCATTTTACGAATCATTTCATGTTCTTCAGAAAGTTTAAAATTCATGGATGGGTCCTCCCTCAAATTGATCTATTCCATTTCATTCAATGTCTACACTTGTTTTTTTAGAGGTGCTTACTAATCACCATTCGTTGAATTTCACTTGTCCCCTCATAAATTTCCGTTACCTTCGCATCGCGGAAGTAGCGTTCAACCGGGTAATCTTCGGTATAGCCGTATCCTCCAAATACTTGAATGGCTTCCGTTGTCACTTCTACAGCTGTCCTTGTCGCAAACAGCTTTGCCATCGATGCTTCGAGACCACACTTAACACCCCGGCTTCTTAAATCAGCAGCCCGATAGACTAATAGTTTTGCTGCCTCGACACTTGTGGCCATGTCAGCCAATTTAAATCCGATACCTTGTTGAGCTGCGATTGGTTTGCCAAATTGGTGGCGGTTCTTTGCATATTCGGTTGCGGCTGACAGTGCAGCCTCTGCAATTCCTAGTGCTTGAGCAGCTATTCCGATGCGGCCAACGTCAAGGTTAGCCATCGCAATTTTAAAGCCCTCTCCTTCTTGGCCGAGAAGGTTTTCTACTGGAACGCGCATATCTTCAAACGTGAGCTGAACCGTTCTGGACCCATGTAGACCCATTTTCTTTTCGTCCTTGCCAATAATGAGTCCCGGGGTATTTTTCTCAACAATAAACGCAGATACCCCTTTACTCCCCAAGTCCGGATTGGTTTTTGCGAAAACAATATAAATATCGGCCTCTCCGCCATTTGTAATAAACACTTTCGATCCGTTAATAATGTAATGATCGCCATTTCGAACGGCCCTTGATTTTAAGCTGGCAGCATCAGATCCAGCGCTCGGTTCAGTTAAACAAAAGGCACCTAAAAACTCACCGGATGCCAGCTTAGGCACATATTTTTGTTTTTGCTCCTCTGTTCCAAAATATAGAATTGGGTTTGTTCCAACCGATGTATGCACGGATAAAATAACTCCTAAGGTAGCACTTACCCTTGATAGCTCATTAATCGCAATGATATAGGAAGTGAAATCCATCTCGGCACCGCCGTATTTTTCTGGCACCGGAATCCCCATTAATCCGAGCTCACCCATTTTGCGAAGAATGGGTCGTGGAAACTCCCCTTTTTCCATTTTTTCAACAAATGGTGCAATTTCCGTTTGGGCAAAATCACGCACCATTTTACGCATCATTTCTTGTTCTTCAGTGAATGTCAAATTCATGCTGTCCACCCCTTTGGAAGAATTGAAAGCAACAGTGCTCATAGGTGCAACCCCTTTCAAAAAATAGAGCAAATTTTTGCATTGTACGGTTTTGGTTAGATATGTCTTTGGCTAGCTTTTCCCACTGATTTCCCCCTAAGTTCTGGCGTTTATAAGCACTTCATGTGGATATTCAATTCTATATTAATTGCAAACGTTTACTAAAAATTGCGAGCGTGCTTATTCATACACATAAAACCCGCGACCAGTTTTCCTTCCAAGCCAGCCCGCTTTTACATATTTGCGTAGTAGTGGGCATGGACGGTATTTGTCATCACCAAAACCTTCATGCAGGGTTTCCATAATGTATAGGCATGTATCCAACCCGATAAAGTCAGCCAATGTTAATGGTCCCATTGGATGATTCATACCGAGTTTCATGACCTCATCAATAGCTTCTTTTGTAGCCACCCCTTCATAAAGAGTGTAAATGGCTTCATTAATCATGGGCATGAGCACACGATTCGAAACAAATCCCGGAAAATCGTTTACTTCAACCGGTACTTTGCTTAATGACTTGGTCATATCTTCAATCACTTGATATACCTCATCAGATGTAGCCAGTCCGCGAATAATTTCCACTAGCTTCATGACTGGAACCGGATTCATAAAATGCATGCCGATTACCTTGTCCGGACGATTCGTCGCCGCTGCAATTTCTGTAATTGGGAGTGAAGAGGTATTACTTGCTAATATCGCATGAGCCGGAGCCATTTTATCGAGCTGTGCAAAAATATTGGATTTAACCTCCAGATTTTCAACAGCCGCTTCAATTACAAGGTCGACCTCAGCAGCATCCTGAAGATCAGTGGAAACCGTGATTCGATCTAAAACGGCTTGTTTTTGCTCTTCTGTCATCCTACCTTTTTCCACATTTCTGGAAAGATTTTTGTTAATCACTCCAAGGCCACGCTCCACAAACTCTGGCTTCAAATCATTTAACAAAACTATGTAACCTGCTTGAGCACAAACTTGGGCAATACCGGACCCCATTTGTCCTGCACCTACGACCATTACTTTTTCTACTTTCATGTTGTCTCCCTCCATTTCCAGCCGGACACTCATCCGGCTGTCCTTAAATAAATTCATGAATAAACATTTTTAAATAAAAGAATTAGTCAACCACAAGTAATGTACACCCTCATCTAATCACAAAAACTATCAATCTATGATTTTGGCACTTCAATCATGATGGCGTCTCCTTGACCTCCGCCACTACAAATGGCTGCCACACCGATGCCTCCACCTCGCCGTTTCAATTCATGCATTAACGTGATAATAATGCGCGCTCCGCTTGCACCAATTGGATGACCAAGGGCCACCGCACCACCATTAACATTGACCTTTTCCGGATCAAGTTCGGCAATTTGACTGCTCGCTAACGCCACTGCCGCAAAAGCCTCATTTATTTCAAATAAATCAATATCCGCAAGGCTCTTGCCAGTTTTTCGTAGAATTTCTTGAATAACAAGTCCAGGAGTTTTTGGAAAATCCTTCGCCTCCACCGCAATGGCCGCCTGACCGATGATAACCGCCTCCACCTTTCTACCTTCACGAAGAGCACGCTCCTCACTCATTAGAACGAGAGCTCCCGCACCATCATTGACCCCTGGTGCATTACCAGCTGTAATCGTTCCTTCTCCATTAAAAGCAGGGCCAAGTTTAGCCAGTTTTTCTAAAGAAGTATCCTTTCTTGGTGCTTCATCATGCTCCACAATCACGGGTTCACCTTTTCGTTGCGGAACTTCGACAGAGACAATTTCTTCTGCCAAGATACCTTTCTCCATTGCAGCAATCGCACGTTGGTGGCTTCTTAGAGCCCACTCATCCTGGGCCTCACGGCTGATTTCCATCTCATGGGCAGTCGAGTTTCCATAGGTTCCCATGTGCACTCCCGTAAAGCTACAACTTAAACCATCATGAATCATTAAATCTTGTACGGAAGCGTTGCCCATGCGGAGACCCCATCTTGCCTTTGGTAATAGATACGGCGCATTACTCATTGATTCCATTCCGCCTGCCACAATGACTTCCTCATCTCCAGCGCGAATGATTTGATCAGCCAAAGTAACACTGCGCAATCCTGAAGCGCATACTTTGTTGATGGTTTCCGTTTTCACTTCCCAAGGCAGGCCGGCATGGCGTGCAGCCTGGCGTGAAGGAATTTGTCCCTGGCCGCCCTGTAATACTGACCCAAAAATAACTTCCTGAACCTCTTCTGGTTTTACCTCTGCACGTTTTAGTGCTTCCTTGATGGCGATTCCACCAAGCTGTGCAGCCGTCAAACTACTTAAAGCACCGCCAAATTTTCCAAATGGTGTGCGAACACCACTTAAAATAACTGTTCTTCCCATAAAAACACTTCCTTTTCCTCAATTCATTTTCAATTATGCCTATTCCTAATTTTCAGTCATTAGTTTGTAAAAAAATTGACCGAACGCTCGCTCATCCATTCTTCCAAAAGGAACGCAGGCCCCATCTGCCTACGCAATCAATTTGCAAAGAAATGTAAGCGTTTTATCCCTTTGGTTCTATTGTACAAAAAAATTAGCAGAAGTTAAATGATTTTACACAAAATTCGTAAACTTTCATGAATTCTGCTAAAAATTAACCTCTGCTAATGAAGAAATGTTTCTAATAGAATACAGGTTCATTAAGATGCAGCTGTCGTTGGTTCTCCACAGACGGCTTTTTCTAGTAGCTCCGCGACATCGTAAGTAGCCACCTTGTCCTCAACTTCCTTCGCCTTCGTCCCATCAGAAAGCATGGTTAAGCAGTATGGACAACCAGAGCTAATAACGGATGGATTCACGGCAAGTGCCTGCTCTGTTCTAGCTACATTGATACGATGGCCAGTTTCTTCCTCCATCCACATAAGACCTCCACCGGCACCACAGCACATTCCTTTTTCGCGATTACGTTCCATTTCCACCAGTTTCACCCCTGGAATGGCTTTTAAGATTTCACGTGGTGGATCGTATACATCATTATATCGGCCTAAGTAGCACGAATCATGGAACGTGATGGTTTCGTTTACCGCATATTTTGGTTTCAAACGACCATCTCGAACTAGTTCGAACAGAACCTCTGTATGATGGTATACTTCGACTTCTAATCCAAAATCCGGGTATTCATTTTTGAAAATATTGTAGGCGTGCGGGTCAATCGTAACAATTTTTTTCGCCCCTGATTTTTCAATCTCCGCAATATTATTAGCGGCAAGTTCTTGGAACAAGAATTCATTTCCAAGGCGGCGAACCGTGTCTCCGGAGTTCTTTTCTTTATTTCCAAGAATGGCGAATTTCACGCCTGCTTCGTTTAATAATTTTGCAAAAGATAAGGCAATTTTCTGACTGCGGTTGTCATAAGAACCCATGGAACCAACCCAGAAAAGGTATTCGAACTCCTCACCCGCTTTATTCATTTCTTTAACAGTAGGAACATGAACATCTTCACGGGCTTCACGCCATGTTTCGCGCTCTTTTCTATTTAACCCCCACGGGTTGCCTTGACGTTCAATATTGGTGATTGCGCGCTGAGCATCTGCGTCCATTTTTCCTTCGGTTAAAACAAGGTAGCGGCGCAGGTCAATAATTTTTTCCACATGTTCGTTCATGACTGGGCATTGATCCTCACAGTTACGGCATGTTGTACAAGCCCATATTTCTTCTTCAGTAATAACATCACCAATTAGACTTGGACTATAAGCAAGTGTAGCAGCAGATTCATTAGCTCCCTGTCCCGCAGCTGCTAGAGCAAGCTGATTCCCTTTTGTATGGCTAAACGCGAACGTCGGCACCCATGGTTGCTTCGACGTCACGGCCGCACCGTGATTTGTTAAGTGGTCACGGAGCTTCAAGATAAGATCCATAGGCGACAGCATTTTACCCGTACCAGTAGCTGGACACATATTGGTACAGCGGCCGCATTCCACACAAGCATAAAAATCAATCATTTGCAGCTGAGTGAAGTCTTCAATTTTTCCAACTCCGAAGGTTTCCTGTGTCTCATCTTCAAAGTCAATTTTCTTTAATTTTCCTGGCTTCTCCAAACGATTAAAGTATACATTGGCCGGACCAGCAATTAAGTGAGCATGCTTGGACTGTGGCACGTATACTAAAAATGTTAACAAGAATAAAAGATGGATCCACCATGCTACGTAGAAAAGAACAATAGCGGCGGTTTCACTAATGCCGGAGAAAATTCCAGCAATCAAAGAGGCAACTGGTTCTGTCCAAGACCCTTCATGGCCATGCCAAATCATACTCATACCATTTCCAAAAAGAACAGAAAGCATCAATCCACCGATAAATAATAAGACAAGACCTGATTTAAAATTGCGTTTAAGGCGGACTAATTTTTCAATATAGCGGCGATAAAACGCCCAAATAACGGCTACTAAGATCATTAAGGTGACAATTTCTTGGAAGAAAGTAAATCCTGGATACAGCGGACCTAAAGGCAAATGTGATCCCGGTACTAACCCTTTCCAAATAAAATCGATAGCCCCGAATTGCACAAGTATAAAGCCATAAAAAAACATAACGTGAATGATACCACTTTTCTTATCTTTCAGAAGCTTCTTTTGCCCAAAAACATTGATCCAAATTTTTTGGAGCCGCTCTTTCACGTTGTTGTCAAACTCTACTTTTTTGCCAAGCTTAATATATTCAATTCGAGTTTTAACAACGTAGATAAACAGATAGATCGCGTAAGCGGTTACAGAAAGAAACGCAATAAGATTTACCCATAACAGACCGTTCATGTACTCCTCTCCTTTCTAAATGTCTCCCCAAATGTTCTCAAGTTGTAGAAAATAATTAATTTTCTGACTAACCTTATCTCTATTATATTATGAGTGAGCATTCAGTCAATGAGTTTTTTGTCGGAATTCTAAAACTTATAGAAACGAATGGATTTGGAAAAACTAACTCAACGGATTGGGGGAAGAATTCTGATGAATGTTGTACTCATTATATTTGGCATCATTCTTATATGGCTATTATTGGATTTCAACTTGGGACGAAGGAAGCATCTTTCTACTCTAAGGAAGATGGAAAGCCCCATCTTGCACGGCGAATTTAAAATTTTTTCAAGGGGCAAAGATTTATTTAGAGATTTTTTTACGGAGCTTCGGAGAGCAGAAAAACATATCCATGTGTTGTTTTATATTGTAAAAGAGGATTCATTCAGTCAAGAATTTCTTGAGATTTTAAAAGAAAAAGCTAAGGAGGGCGTAGAAGTTCGTTTGATACTCGACCGCCTTGGTAGCTGGAAGGTGAAAAAAAACACGATAAAATCGCTAAGAAAAGCAGGTGTACAATGTGCTTTTATTAACAAAGTCAAACTGCCATTTCTGTTCTATTCTTCCCAAGTACGAAATCACCGTAAAATAACGGTTATTGATGGAAGAATTGGCTATCTTGGCGGATTTAACATTGGCGCAGAATATATTGACCTAGATCCTAAGTTAAGTCCTTGGCGTGATTATCATCTTAAAATCACAGGTGAAGGTGTCCATTTTTTGCAGCAAGAGTTTTTAGTGGATTGGCAGCAATGTACTGGAATTCAAATGCTTCCTCCTATTACACCTTCACAGGAGGGAGAGAAAAACTCTCAAACCTTTAATGTTCCTGAAAGTATCCGAGTAGATCATCACGGATGGGGATTAGCTGAAGCAGCTGTTGAATTTTACGGAGGGGAAAAAGAAACCCATACATCGATAAAAGAGGCAACCAAGCATCCCTTGGTTCAAATGGAAGGCCACCTAGATTATTTTCCTGAACTACCGAAGGGGAAAATCCCACATCAAATTATGTCAACAGAAGCTTTTCAACTAGAGGAAATGTTTATCCGCCTCATTCAGGAGGCTGAAAAATCTATTATCATTGGGACTCCTTATTTTATACCAGGTAAAAGAATCATGAAGGAATTGCTGAAGGCAATCCAAAAAGGTGTACACTTAACCATCTTAGTCCCATTTGTTTCTGATCATATTCTTGTTCAAGAAGCTTCTTACCGCTATTTACGACCGCTACTTCAAGCTGGAGCTATCGTCTATCAATTTGAAAATGGTTTTTACCACGCTAAAGCCTTGGTGATTGACAATAAAATCTGTGACCTAGGTACCGCCAACTTTGACAAACGTAGCCTATATTTAAACAAAGAAATCAATTGCTATATCTATGATCCGGCATTTATTGATCAAGTTAAACAAGTCATCCAAAAAGACATTCAAGACTCGAAACGACTGACACTTGAAACACTTAATCAACCGAACCTTGCTAGAACGATCAAAGAAAAACTTGCAGGAGCCATTTCTTACTTTTTATAAAATGAAAAAAGTCTCCGGAAACAATTCTCGGAGACTTTTTTACTCTTCAATTAAATTTAAAACAGGCACATCCTGTTCATGTTCCGGGTTCTTTCTCGAATAAATCCGAGCCATTTTCGTCTTTTCGTCTACATGTTGAATAATAACCGGGGTACCTTGATAAGTCACGTTAATCATATCAGCAGATTCAAGAATTTCCTTCGCTCTTCCTACATTCATTTGTTCGGTCCACTCCTCATTGATTATTACCTTATTATTATTTACATTTTTTGGATTTGCATTCATTTATATTAAGCCTTTTATACACTCTAATGCCCAATAGAATGTGATGGAGGAATAGTACCGAGATCTATGAAAAATAAAAAAAGGCCCCGGTATCGGGACCTGTTCCATTACATCCGCTCAGGAGCTGAAACTCCAATCAAGGAAAGTGCGTTCCGTAATGTAATTTGTACGGCCTGCACTAAGCCAAGACGTGCCTTTGTCCGATCTGGAGCCTCGCTATCAAGTACTTTTTCAGCATTATAAAAACTGTGGAACGCAGAAGCCAATTCAAAAATATAATTTGTAATCCGGTGCGGTACCCGCTTCAATGCGGCTTCACCAACAACTGACGGGAATTCCCCTAACTTTTTCAATAAATCAATTTCTTTTTCCGAATGAATCATAGAGAAATCGGCACTAGAATTCACTGTAAATCCTTGCTCTTTGCCGGTACGCAAAATACTGCAAATCCTTGCATGGGCATATTGAGCATAGTAAACAGGGTTCTCATTCGACTGGGACACCGCCAAATCCAAGTCAAAATCCATATGGGTATCCGAACTACGCATCGCAAAGAAGTAACGTGTCGCATCGAGGCCGACCTCATCAACCAAATCCCGCATCGTTACTGCCTTTCCGGTCCGCTTACTCATCTTCATTTTCTCACCATTTTTATATAAATGGACAAGCTGAATGATTTCAACCTCAAGTGCCTCACGGTCATAACCAAGGGCTTCAATAGCCGCTTTCATCCGAGGGATATATCCATGGTGATCGGCACCCCAAATATTGATTAACTTTTCAAAACCGCGTTCAAGTTTGTCCTTATGGTAAGCAATGTCCGGTGTCAAATAGGTGTAAGAACCATCCTGCTTAATTAGGACGCGATCCTTGTCATCACCTAGCTCTGTTGAACGAAACCATGTTGCCCCGTCTTGCTCATAAACATATCCTCTCTCCCGCAGTGCGGCTAGTGCAGCGTCAATTTTTCCATTTTCGTAAAGGGAAGTTTCAGAATACCAAACATCAAAATGGACACGGAAATCCTCCAAATCCTTTTGTAGCTTTTCCATTTCATATTTCAACCCATACTTACGGAAAAATTCGAACCGCTCTTCTTCCGATACATTTACATATTTGTCACCAAATTCTTCAGCAAGCCGCTTTCCAATTTCAACAATATCTGCTCCATGGTAACCATCTGCCGGCATCTCTTTCTCCAAACCAAGAGCTTGAAAATAACGAGCCTCCACCGATAAAGCCAAATTATTAATCTGGTTCCCAGCATCATTGATATAGTATTCCCGAGATACATCATATCCTGCCTTAGCTAAAATATTGCAAAGTGAATCACCTACCGCAGCACCACGGGCATGCCCCAAATGAAGATCCCCAGTCGGGTTAGCAGACACAAATTCCACTTGAATTTTTTGACCGCCACCGACCGTTGTTTCACCATAGCGCTCTCCGGCTTCTAAGATGGTAGGGATCAGATCAGTCAAATAAGAGTTATTCATATAGAAATTGATGAACCCAGGCCCTGCTAACTCAATTTTTTCAATGGATGCCTTCGAACGGTCAAAGTTGGCGATTAGCTCCTCCGCAATGACTCTCGGTGCCTTTTTGGCCACACGCGCCAACTGCATAGCCATATTTGTTGAGTAGTCACCATGCGCTTTTTCCTTTGGTGTCTCCAGGATTACGTTTGGAATCTGCTCTTCGGTAGCAAGTCCCGCCTTTAGCACTGCTGCACGAATCTCATCTTTTATTTTACTTTGGACTTGTTCAACTATATTCATTTTGTGTGCTCCTCCTGAAAACTAATTTCTAACTGGTATGTACCCGCAGGTTCGCCCTGCATTTCAAAATCATAAACAATGTGGAGTTGGCCCTTGTTTTTTTCAAATGAAAAATCCAACTTTCTGGCCAAGGTTGTTGTTTGAAACACCCCAAACGGCATTTGGTAACGGCCATTAAGCTTCCGATTTAATTGAAAAGGGAGTCGCATTTTAATCGCTCCGCTTCGTAAAATCAAGACTTCTTCCTTTGTCCATTTTACAATTGTCTTTACTGTTCCTTCCTCCATCACTTCGTCATATTGGAGGAAGGAGGCATTTTCCTTTCGAAAGAAACGGCCAAATACAAGTAACTCAATGGTCTCCTCTCGATCAATTGTTGTTTTTACCTTAATTTTTACAGGAATCTCCATCTTGCACGTCCTTATTTCGATCTAAATTCCTTCTAATATTCTTTATCCTTGACATACACCGTTTTATTATAAACATGGAATGGCTCAAAATCAAAAAAAGCCCGCCCTCAGCCGGACAGGCATATTTTAGGAGGATCGTTCCTTCTGTTTTAATCATCACTTTGATAAAGGAACTAACCCTCTCACTATTATTTCACCCAGCCTAAAAGCATTTCACGAATTAATTTGCTTGCTGTGTTGACTGTTTGTTCAGATACATCATAGATTGGCGCAACTTCTACTAGATCCGCACCAACTACCTTCACTTCTGAACGGGCAATCTCATGAATAGAAGCAAGAAGTTCACGAGATGTAATACCACCTGCATCAACCGTACCCGTTCCTGGTGCATGGGCAGGATCTAGAACATCAATGTCAATGGTAACATAAACCGGACGTCCGGCAAGCTTTGGTAAAATTTCCTTTAACGGTTCGAGAACTTCGAACTTAGAAATATGCATGCCATTTTTCTTTGCCCACTCAAATTCTTCCTTCATTCCGGAACGAATACCGAAAGAATACACGTTTTGCGGCCCAATTAAATCCGCAATTTTACGGATTGGCGTGGAATGGGACAAAGGCTCGCCTTCATAATGCTCTCTTAAATCTGTATGGGCGTCCATATGAATAATCGCTAAATCTGGATATTTCTTATAGACAGCTTTCATCACTGGCCAAGAAACTAAATGTTCTCCACCCATACCTAGAGGAAATTTTCCTGCTGCAAGGACTTTGTCAACAAAATCCTCAATGATATCAAGGCTCTTTTGCGCATTTCCAAATGGCAGTGGGATATCACCCGCATCAAAGTATTTTACCTCTTCTAATTCACGGTCAAGATATGGGCTGTATTCCTCTAAACCAATAGAAACTTCGCGAATTCGCGCTGGACCAAAGCGTGACCCTGGGCGATAGCTTACCGTCCAATCCATTGGCATTCCATATAAAACAACTTGGCTTTCCTCAAAATTTGGGTGGCTCTTTATAAACACATTCCCTGAATATGCTTCATCAAAACGCATCCAAACTCCTCGCTTTCTATTTCATTTTTAAAAGGGGCAATGTTGAACTTCTTGGACGTGAGCTCAAGAAATCCTTTCCCTTTACACACTACCCCTCAATCAAAGGACAGAAACCTCTTTATTTAAGTAAATCTCCAACAAATTTTGGCAATACAAAGCAAGCTTTGTGTAATTCTTTTGTGTAATATTTCGTTTCGATTTCGTGGAAACGGTCATCACTAACTTCTAGTGGATCGTATTTCTTAGAACCGATCGTGAATGCCCACATACCGCTTGGATAAGTTGGGATATTCGCTACATACAAACGAGTAATTGGGAAGATTTCGCGTACATCACGTTGCACGTTGCGAATTAAATCTGCCTTAAACCATGGGTTATCAGACTGCGCAACAAAAATTCCATCTTCCTTTAATGCTTTCGCAATTCCCGCATAAAAACCTTTTGTAAACAGATTTACTGCAGGACCAACCGGCTCTGTTGAATCAACCATGATTACATCATACTCATTTTCACTTTTTGCAATATGCATGAAACCGTCATCTACACGGACTTCCACACGCGGGTCATCCAATTTACCTGCAATCTCAGGTAAGAACTTCTTCGAATACTCAATTACTTTTCCATCTATATCGACAAGCGTTGCTTTTTTTACGCTTGGGTGCTTTAACACTTCGCGAATTACTCCGCCGTCACCGCCACCGACAACGAGAACTTGCTCTGGATTTGGATGAGTAAATAATGGCACGTGAGCTACCATTTCATGATAGACAAACTCATCCTTTACAGACGTCATAACCATGCCATCAAGTAGCAGCATGTTTCCCCATTCCGCTGTTTCTACCATTTCTAGCTTTTGAAACTCCGTTTGTTCTGTATGTAAAGTCTTATTTACTTTCATTGTAATACCAAAGTTTTCTGTTTGTTTCTCAGTAAACCATAATCCAGCCATTTTTCCATCTTCCTTTCTCATTTTTTTCTAATAATAAAACTGCTGAATCAGTCTAATGCTTTTCGTATTTTTTCCAGTATAAATATCGAAAACACTTCAATTTTATACTACCCAAACTATTGAATTACAAACACACGAAAAAGTCTAGTAAAAACTAAAGAAATATTTCAAATTTCATCAATTCATGTTTAAAATCTCTCTATTTTTTCAATACTATTACTATCCAATTTTTTCTAACAAGAAAAAGCGCACGATCAAATGGTGACCGGGCGCTTTTATGGTGGGGGGAACCAATGTGGAAATCATGACTGACCATGGGTTTCGAAAAACAATAAAAATCTTACGTGCGCTGTTGTTCATTAGTTTAATAGGAATGATTGGAGCACTCCTTTTCTTCGTCGGTATCCTTACTTATGCTAAAATACTTGGACCACCAACACTAGCGGTTCCGCAGTCGACCTTGATCTTCGCCGATGACGGTACCCTAATTGGGGAAAGCCACAATGGTCAAAAGCGGTACTGGGTGAAATTAGATAATATCTCAAAGGACCTTGTAAATGCGACGATTTCCATTGAAGATAAAAACTTTTACGAGCATCACGGTTTTGATTACAAACGTATCGGAGGGGCAGTCCTCGCTGATATTCAAGCATTTGCCAAGGTACAAGGGGCCAGCACCATCACGCAACAATATGCGCGAAATCTATTTCTTAAACACGAGAAAACATGGACACGCAAACTCAGCGAGGCTTTTTATACCATTCGTCTCGAAATGAATTATTCAAAAAAAGAAATTCTAGAAGGCTACTTAAATACAATCTATTACGGCAACGGCGCCTATGGTATAGAAGCGGCGAGCCAATATTATTTTGGAAAAAAAGCCTCGGAATTAAATCTGGCAGAAGCAAGTCTACTTGCCGGTATTCCAAAGGGGCCCAACATTTATGCACCAACAAGCTCCATGGAAAACGCCAAAACCCGTCAGAAAATCATTTTACAGAGCATGGTCAATGATGGTTTTATTTCCAAAAATCAGGCCGAGACTGCTGCAGCACAGCCGCTTACAATTGTAGGTAAACATACGACACCAAAAGTGAAAATTGCACCCTATTTTCAGGATGCAGTAAAAAACGCCCTTAAAAATCAACTGAATTTAGATGATCGAACCATTGCGCTAGGTGGCTTAAAAGTCTACACAACACTCGATCTGAAGCAGCAAAAAAAGGCCGAGGAGCAAATTGCTCAAGTGGTGAATGAGTCATCAGAAATTCAAGTCGGCTTAATTGCCATGAATCCGAAAAACGGTCATGTCAAAGCGATGGTTGGTGGTAGAGATTATGAGAAAAGTCCATTTAACCGTGCTGTTCAAGCCATCCGCCAGCCAGGCTCTACGATTAAACCGATTCTTTATTATGCTGCCCTAGAACACGGATTCACACCTTCCTCAACGATGAGAAGTGAATATACAACGTTTCATTTTGATAACGGCCAGGCTGATTACACGCCACATAATTTTAATAACAAGTATGCTAACGACGAAATTACTCTCGCCCAGGCACTCGCGGTTTCTGATAATATTTTTGCCGTGAAAACTCATCTTTTTCTGGGAGAAGGGACATTGATTGAAACAGCAAAAAAATTTGGCCTGTCCACGAAAATGAAGGATGTCCCATCACTAGCTCTGGGTACTTCTGGAGTTCGGGTTATTGAAATGGCAAACGCCTACAGTATGTTTGCTAATGGTGGCAACAAGGTTCATCCAACATTAATTACAAGAGTCGAAGATTCAAACGGCAATATTATCTTTGAAAAAGAAGAAACAAAAGAAAAAGTATTGGATGAAGCGAAAGCATTTGTCATGACGCATATGATGACCGGTGTGTTCGACCCGAAGCTAAACGGTTATACCAAGGTGACAGGAAGCACCATCCTCAAAGACTTAACCCGCCCCTATGCTGGTAAATCGGGTTCCACAGAAACGGACAGCTGGATGATCGGTTTTGCCCCACAGCTCGTTACCGCTGTTTGGGTGGGGTACGATGCCAGTAAGCCGATTGAGATACCGGAGGAAAAGTCATACGCAAAAAAAATTTGGGCTAAGTTCATGGAGGCAGCCCTTGACGGCAAATCCGTACGAGCCTTTAAACCTCCTAAAGAAGGCGTGGTCGGCCTTTATGTCAATCCGGCCAACGGCAAACTAGCGACAAAAGATTGTCCAATTCGTCGCTTAACTTATTACATCGAAGGAACCGAACCGACCGAATACTGTACCGAACATATTGGTCATAAGGATAAAAAGAATGAAGGAAAAGAAAAGAAAATCCCATGGTATAAACGAATTATGCCATGGAGCTAAACAGTTCTCGAAGTCGACGATTTCCTTTCTTATCTTACGAAAAAAGCTCCGGGTTGCCCCGGAGCTTTTTTCTGTCCTAGTCTTACAGTGTGCTCACACTGATTTTATACTACCCATTTTTTAAGAAAACTACAAGAGATTCAAACTTTTTATTTTTGCAAAAAAATGAATTAGACATCAAGCAAGCTTTTTTTCAGTTCATCAGAGGAGTTATTCCATAATTCTTCATTGTGGTTACGAAGGAATTCTCCAAGCACCCGCTTCGATTTTTCATCCATATGATCCACGATAATATGGCGCTTCAGCGACTTATCCATACGGTTCACATGCTCAGGCAGCGACTTATAGCCTCGGCGGATTTCACGATCGACAGTCATGTAACAAGCTGCTACTCCGGCATAATAAGGTCCTTCCTCGTTGCGGTCAATCGTCACCCAAACGAGCCAATATGGCTTCCCATTTGGAACCTCATCCTGATTCGGCAAAAATTTAATACCCTTTTCAACAGCACTACGAGCATGCATCGCACCAATGTCAATTTCCGCTTCCCCTGCCTCGATATCAATAATAACCGGTGACACATTATCCAGGCTCAAAACTCCTTTACCAAAGCCCTTGTGTCCGTCCAAGGGATCATTTTTGATAATATTAAAACTCATCTTTTTCTTTTTTTCTTCCATAGATGTTTGAAACCTCCTTATAAAAACAAACCATAAAAAAAGTTGCTTAATCCTCCTAAAACCCAAGGAACCACTATATTAAAGATTGGATGAATTGTGTACTGATCCAGTGGTGTGATTACTAAAATTAAAAAAATGAGAATTCCATACTGTTCATATTGTGTCATTTTTGCTCTTATCTCATTGGGCGCAAGGTCCTCAACAATTCGATACCCATCAAGTGGTGGAAATGGAAGAAGATTAAAGATAAACAACACCACATTCAGACTGATAAATATCTCCAAAAAGGTGAAGAAATTTTCTGATGCTGGGATACCGAACCGATAAATGGATGCAGCAATGATAAAACCTATACTTGCCAATAACAGGTTACTCAGCGGTCCGGCTGCAGAAACAAGAATACCGGCTAGCCGTGGCTTTTTAAAGAAAAACCGGTTTACCGGCACTGGACGGGCCCAGCCAAACCCGGCTATAAAAATAAAAATCGTTCCAATCGGGTCAAGATGCTGAATCGGATTTAATGTCAATCTGCCTTGTTTTGCCGCCGTATGGTCACCAAATTTATATGCAACATAGGCATGGGCGAATTCGTGAAGTGTAAAGGCAAACACAAGTGTAATTGCGACATAGGGAATCAGTTCTAATGGGTAGGCCAAAAATCGGTCCAAAGGCGTTTCTCCTCCTTTATTCGCGAATCGCGTCTTCTCTCTATTTTACCATTTAGTATAACTGAAACTGGTTTGAAATAGAAAATCTTACGTGCTTCGGTTTCTTGCAGATTTTTGCAAATTGTGGAACACTATTAACCGTAAAGGACAGGCAAGCCTGATAAAATGGTAGGAGGACGATTTTATGCCATATGTAACCGTAAAAATGCTTGAGGGACGCACAGAGGAACAGAAGAGAGAACTCGTTAAAAAAGTAACCGACGCTGTCAGTGAAACGACCGGCGCCCCAAAAGAAAACATTGTTGTTTTCATTGAAGAAATGACTAAAAACCATTACGCTGTAGGTGGCGTGCGATTAAGTGACAAATCACCAGGATGATATAGCCATCACCTCTATGATCGTAGAGCAGAGAGCAAGGCTTTTTTGCCGCTAGGGTGTTTGTGCTATTTTATTCTTTATTTCCGAACTGAATACAACAACGCCCGGACTTCCTAAAATAAGGTGTCCGGGTATTTTTCAATTATGCCACTGGTTGTCCTGTTTTTCCTTTCAACATTTCAATGTATGCATAAGCTTCATCAATCTCGGTTTCGGTATAGCGCTGGCTACTTTTAAGTGTAAACACCTTGGAAGCAACCTCATCTTTTGGTAGATTATCAAAATATAAAACGGTCGATACAAGTTCAAGAAATCTAGCATTCTGGTCGTTCATATCGTTAAAACATTCCTTTAAAAACGGCATGTCCACCTCATTTAAACTCAAAAACTCTTTGCCCGATTCGGTTAGCGTGTAACGGTATTGGTAATACCCGCCTTTTTTCTCCTTCACTTCATTAAGAAACCCCATATTGCAAAGCTCTTCCACTCTTGTTGTCAATTCTTCTGAATAAGGGCCGTAAAAATGAAATTGAAAACGTTCTTGGAAAGGGAAGTCCATTTTTTTTGCAATATATATCATCTTTTGAAGCTTTTTTCTCCCGATAATTTCACCGGAAACCATAATTGCCTGCATTAGCTTGGCATGATCTTTCAGCAATGTTCGCTCATCTCCTACTCCATTTAAACAATCTCTAATCCAAAAGGGCACGTATTTGTTTTTTAACCGCTGAATGATTTGATTCATCTTCGAGAAAATCAGCAGGATAATAGAGTTTATGGTCCGTTCTTCGTTTTCCGGAAATCGAATCAACAATTTCAGATTCCCGTGAAAGCTCCCTCAATTCTCCATTTTTCATTAACAAATGAATCGGTAGTCGCTCTTCTTCTTCTCCTGGACGATAGAAATCATATGGTAAATCCGAAGAGGAATCGACGACCA
Source organism: Neobacillus thermocopriae (assembly GCF_010975035.1). Classification (GTDB taxonomy): domain Bacteria; phylum Bacillota; class Bacilli; order Bacillales; family Cytobacillaceae; genus Neobacillus; species Neobacillus thermocopriae. The sequence continues at coordinate 107,070 of NZ_JAAIUV010000005.1, forward strand.
AATAATAGTCTGGATCAATGCCTGCTTTTACAAAAAGTGTCGTTAATTCTGCCAGCTTTTTGTATTCCTTAGCTGGATCAAACTCTGCATATTTAAATAGATTACGATTAACAAAACGGCGGCACAGATCACTTAAGATAGGATCTTCCTCTTCCTGCCAGATTTGAAAATAATACATAATCACGGCTTCATCTAATTTTAAGTAGTCTTCTAATGTAACAATTTCATGGAAAATGGATATAAAGTGAATGGGCTCATATTTAAACGTGTAGTTTTTCTTAAACAATTCTTTTGCACGGTGGAGGATTTTCGTTAAAATAACCTCCGCACTTCGGGATACAGGGTGAAAATAAACTTGCCAGTACATTTGGTAACGACTCATGATATAGTCTTCGACTGCATGCATGCCACTTTTTTTTATGACGACTTGATCTTCTCGTGGGCGCATCACACGCAAAATTCGTTCCATATCAAATTGGCCATAGCTCACCCCTGTAAAATAAGCATCACGCTGCAGGTAATCCATACGGTCAGCGTCAATTTGACTGGAAATCATACTGACTATCAGCTTTTTCTCAGAGGTTTTTCCAATGACTTCTGCCACTTTCTGAGGAAAGTCAGGGCTTACTCTAGTGAGGACTTGATTGACTTCGGTATCTCCTAAAATAATGGCTCGAGTGAATTCTTCATGGTCAAAATCAAACACTTTTTCAAAGGCGTGAGAAAATGGCCCGTGTCCAAGATCATGGAGTAGAGCTGCACATAAAGTAAGTAGGCGGTCTTCATCATTCCATGCTGGCCTACCGGCAAACACATCATCAATCATTCTACGGACAATTTCATATACACCAAGGGAATGATTAAATCGGCTATGCTCAGCCCCATGGAACGTCAAAAAGGTCGTACCTAGCTGCTTAATCCTCCGAAGGCGCTGAAACTCCTTCGTCCCAATTAAATCCCAAATCACCCGATCACGTACATGGACATACCGATGCACTGGATCCTTGAACACTTTCTCCTCACTTAACTTCTCCGCCGAATACACCATAAAGTTCCCTCTTCCTCAACTTCCACATAATACTTGATTCTATTATATCCCCATATCAAAGGTAAATCATCCAAATTTCAACAATTTTCTTCGGTAATGTATGAAACACCGTACATGGACACAGCTACCCTTATTTTATATTAAATTTCTAACACTATTTCCAAAAAAAGGATTCCTCTCATTACTTTCAAATAAAAAATCACCTTGTCACTTCGTTCAAAGGTGATTATTTTAGCTTTTTATTAATTTTCTCTATTAATTCGTCTTCAGTTAGGGCCGCAAGCGGTCGATTGTTTACGAAAGCAAAGGTTTTCTTTCGTCCAGGTCCACAATAAGACTGGCAGCCTATTTTGATTTCGGCATTTGGATCAATTTCCTTTAAACGGGGAATTAACGTTTTTAAGTTTACGGCCTGACAATCATCGCATACGCGAAATTCATTAGCCATTTTCTACATCCCTTTCTAACATCTCTATAATTCATAGTCTAACCAACGTATATATATAATTTTCACCAAACAATCATCATATCTGATCGGCAAAAAATGAAAAACATCCAGCCTTAACTCCTACCGTATTGTACATGTTCTCCGACCACAATGCAAGCTGCAAACATGTATTCAAATTAAGATTCTTCCACTATTTACCATACTTTAAATTATTTACCTCATTCATTTATAGTTAGCTATTAGCAAAAAAATCTATTATCCTTTTAACCATTTTGGTATAAACCATAGAAAACTTGTCCATCATAAGACTAGAACTTATATACATTCGTCGGATTTTTACTGACGGTTAAATAAATCCAGTAGGGAGTTGAAAGAGATGAAAGTTCGTCAAGATGCATGGACTGAAGAGAATGATCTTCTGTTGGCCGAAACGGTTCTTCGACATGTACGTGAAGGTAGCACACAGCTGAACGCCTTTGAAGAAGTAGGGGACAAGCTAAACCGAACCTCCGCAGCCTGTGGCTTCCGATGGAATGCTGTTGTCCGTCACCGCTATGAAAAAGCCTTACAATTAGCTAAAAAACAACGCAAACAAAGACAGAGAATTCTAGGAAAAGACCAAGGTGGCAAGAAAAAATTACTATACAATCCGCCAGTTCCTAAGGTAGAGGATTTGCAAGATATTCCACTAACAGCAGATTTGTCAGTTGATACAACTGCCAATAAGTCAGATATGACCGTAGAATTAGCCACGGAAACCTTTATTCAACCAACAGCAACACAGGCACCAACTGAAATGACGATCGATACCGTGATTGCCTTTTTGGAAAACTTTAAACATTCCAATCTGCAAAATATCGCTTTAAAAAGTGAGAATGAAAGATTGAAAAAAGAAATTGCTGATTTGAGAAAACAAAACGAAGAAATGAGCATGAAGATTAAGGAACTCGAGGAAAATAAGGAAACAATGCAAGAAGATTACGAGACCTTAATGAAGATCATGAACCGAGCACGCAAGCTTGTATTATTTGAAGAAGAAGAAAGACCTGCTACGAAATTCAAAATGGATCGTAACGGAAACTTAGAAAAAGTAGCGGAATAAAGTATAAGATAATTATAAAGGCGATTCTATGTTGACGGACCACTTAGGCGCTCAACTAGATATTTATTGAAGTAAAATATGAAAAAGCCGTAAACCTACCATAGAGGATTACGGCTTTTTTGCTCTTAACTCACAAAAATTTTCCATTCCGCTCTACAATTCTTTGATAATACCCCGGCAAAAGATCCATTTCAAATTCATTTAACGAACCGCCATATATTCTCCCACTATTTCGCTTCAATTCCTGTAACAACCTTAGCATTATATCTCCTATAGTAAAATCAGTTTCTAATAACTCTGATAAAGACGCCATTACCTCAGGAACAATAGATGGATAAACAAATTTCGTCGTTACGTCCTTTTTAGCAATCCGATAAAATTCTCGAATCAGTTCAGCACGCTTTGATCCGCTGCCATTCACACATAAATAAATTTGTACCGCTACTCCTTTTTTTAAACGGCGTTGAGAAATACCAGCAAACTTTTTCCCACCTATGCTTAGGTCGTAACTTCCAGGACAATAAGAACCAACAATTTCTCTCGCCTCAATCTCGTGAGGAAAATCAGCAAACATACGACGAATTAAAGTCCACATCGCATCATATCCACGATTAATATCTATTCCTTTTTCTACCTCTGGAAAAATTAATGATAAATTAAGGACTCCTTCATCCAGAACGACCGCAAGGCCTCCAGAGTTCCTTACAATAGACTGATAACCCTTCTCGTTTAAAAATTGAACGCCTTCCTGTAAAAATGGCAGTTTCGTATCTTGGATTCCCAAAACAATCGTATTGTGATGTACCCAGGTACGTGCCGTCGCCGGCGCCTTACCTGCTCCGATAGAGGCACACAGTGTATCATCAGTGGCAAAAGATTGCAACGCATGAAAATGCGACCCTAGCGCTGACTGGTCAATGATTCGCCATTCAGGCTGGTTCAATAAAACTTCCATGTTCGTAACTCCTTGAATGTTTGATGAGGATATTTTATCAAAATAACTGTCAAAAAAGAAGGAGCGTAAGCGACCCGCTCAACGGCGTATGGCCACCAAAACAAATGATGTAAACTCAACGTAGGGTGGGGAGCAATAGCAGGATAGTTCCTTAATCGTGCATTCTAAAAAGGAAAATTTATTTACAGATCATAAAAAAAGAGCTGGCCTAATAATCAGACCAACCCTTTATGATATCCTATAATGCCTGCGCTGCTGTAATTAATGCAAGCTTGTAAACATCTTCTTCATTACATCCGCGAGAAAGGTCGTTTACCGGACGGTTCAAGCCTTGTAAAATCGGGCCGACTGCCTCGAAACCACCTAAACGCTGAGCAATTTTGTAGCCAATGTTACCTGCTTCAAGGCTTGGGAAAATAAAGACATTCGCATCCCCCTGAATCGGTGAACCTGGCGCTTTGCTTTTTGCCACTGAAGGAACAAACGCAGCATCAAATTGGAACTCACCATCCAATACTAAAGAAGGCTCACGACGCTTCGCTTCTTCCACAGCAGCCACAACCCGTTCTGTTTCTTCTGACTTCGCAGAACCCTTTGTTGAGAATGAAAGCATAGCCACGCGTGGCTCGATATCAAACATCTCTGCTGTTTTCGCACTTTCAATCGCAATTTCTGCTAAATCCATACTGTCCGGCGCAATATTGATCGCACAATCAGCAAACACATACTTTTCGTCGCCGCGAACCATTATGAACACACCAGAGGTCTTCTTTACGCCTTCCTTCGTCTTAATAATTTGCAGTGCAGGGCGAACCGTATCTGCTGTAGAGTGAGTTGCACCACTTACCAAACCGTCTGCTTTATTTACATACACTAGCATGGTACCAAAATAGTTGACATCCAATAAAATCTTTCGTGCCTGCTCTTCAGTTGCTTTTCCTTTCCGACGCTCAACAAAAGCTGCCACAAGCTCGTCCATTCCTTCATAGCTTGCAGGGTCAAAAATTTGTGCACCTTCCAGAGAAACCCCAAGCTCCTGTGCCTTTGCCTGAACTTGATCAGCAGCCCCAATTAAAAGCGGAGTTACTAAATTTTCCTCTGCCAAACGGCTGGCAGCTTTTAAAATCCGTTCATCCAAAGCTTCTGGGAATACAATTCTCAATCCGCGACCGGATACTTTTTTCTTTAATCCTTCAAATAAATCACTCAAAGCCCAAACCTCCCATTAACTATTCATTACTAGCATACTTTACCACCCTGAAAATTCAAGATAAGCTCATCACTGATAGCGCTTTCATAAAAAAGTTCTTTTTTTCAAAAAATTATATTTACCTATTTACTATTTGCTATTTTTTATAAAAATATTCTCTACCTGATAACGGTTTTTCCCCGTAAAGGTTTTTTTGGACATTGATTGGGGAAACTATGATATAGTAAATATAGTTATTGAACTATGATTTTTTAGGAGTGATTATTAATGAGCGAAGCAGCACAAACACTTGATGGCTGGTATTGCTTACATGATTTCCGTACCGTTGATTGGACAACATGGAAGATGCTTTCAAGTGATGAGCGCCAAACGGCCATTCACGAATTCTTAAGTTTAATTGAAAAATGGAATACCACTCAAGATAAAAAAGAAGGCAGCCATGCATTATATACAATTGTTGGGCAAAAAGCAGACTTTATGATGATGATTCTTCGTCCAACAATGGAAGAATTAAACGAAATTGAAACCGAATTCAACAAAACAAAATTTGCTGAATTTCTCATTCCAGCCCATTCCTATGTATCAGTGGTAGAGTTAAGTAATTACTTGCCTGCTGGGGAAGACCCTTACCAAAATCCGCAAATTTTGGCACGCCTTTATCCAATTCTTCCGAAAGCCAAACATGTTTGCTTCTATCCAATGGATAAACGCCGCCAAGGTAATGATAACTGGTACATGCTACCGATGGAAGAACGCCGAAACTTAATGCGCTCTCACGGTATGATTGGCCGCAAATATGCTGGTAAAGTGAAACAAATTATTACTGGATCTGTCGGATTTGATGATTACGAGTGGGGTGTAACCCTGTTCTCAGATGATGTTCTTCAGTTTAAAAAGCTTGTTTATGAAATGCGCTTTGACGAAGTAAGTGCCCGCTACGGCGAGTTCGGCTCCTTCTTTGTCGGCAATATTTTAGAGGAAGAAAACATTTCAACATTCCTTCATGTATAAATAAATAAAAGCTCCCAGTGATCACATTGATCTGCATTCTTTAAAGTAAAATTTCCTAAATGGATAGCACTGTTTTAAGAATGGGTGATCAACACAAAGCTGGGGGCTTTTTTTTTATGAAATAAGGAGGACAACGCTGCTGACCAGAGTGCTTACGCTTTTCTATTAAGATAAGAATTGGTATTTAAGACTTAGAGAATTGTCTAGCTTCAGCACCCTAGCGGCTAGAATCCTTCAGTCTCCGCCCTACGATAAGTCAACATCGATTTGTTTTGGGATCTTCGTGTTTCCTTTATCTCAGTTGGAGACTTCCAGGCTTTATGCCGCTGACCAGGGTGCTTACGCTTTTCTTTCTTAAAGTCATATATTCGGACTTTCCCTCATATTAATTAAACAGTGAGTATATGAACCCAGTTGGGTTTCTTGAGTAAATATAGACTGTTAGGCCATGATTTATTTTTAGGAGGGAATAAAATGAACCAATTTTACAATCCTCAAGGTTTTCAACCATATTCTGGAATGACCGGTACTGGTGGAATGGCAGGGGGCACTACTCCTGGAGGGCAGGGATTTAACGGAGGAATGCCGGGCACCCAATCTGGTGGAGTTCCTGTTCAGCCAGGGTTCCCGCAATTTCCGCCAGCGGGGGCAGGAACCGGTACTCAGCCAGGCAGCCAAGTTCCGGGCATGCTCCCACTCGAGCAATCCTACATTGAAAACATTTTACGGTTAAACAAAGGCAAGTTAGTCACTGTCTTTGCCACTTTCGAGGGCAATAATCAATGGAATGCCAAAGAATTCAAAGGAATTATTGAAGCAGCAGGAAGAGACCACGTTATCTTGAGTGATCCGCAATCCGGCACACGTTACTTAATTCCAATGATTGCCGTTGACTACATTACTTTCTCGGAAGAAATTGAATACGAATATCCATTTGGGACGGGAGCATCATTAAGTACGTTCCCTCCAAGATAATAGAAAAAAGCATTGAGAGTGTTTTGATAAACTCCCTTTAAGATAAAAAATACCTTTGGGGAGCATATCAACTCTCAATGCTTTTATAGATTTTTCACTGCCCCTATCATCATCATCACCCAGGCCGCCAAAAAGCAAACTCCTCCGATGGGTGTGATGGCACCTAGCGGACCAATTTTCGTTATGCTTAACAAGTACAAGCTGCCACTGAAAAAAATAATTCCAATTAGCATGAGCCATCCAGACCACGTAAACAAAGAGCTTGTCGCTGCCTTTCCAAGGAGTAGGGCAATGACCAATAATCCAGCGGCATGAAACATTTGGTATTGCACTCCTGTTTTCCAAATGTCTAAATAATAAGGTTCAAGCTTATCCTTTAATCCATGTGCTCCAAAGGCGCCAAGAGCAACAGCTAAAAAGGCATTAACCGCACCTATGATGATAAAAGTTTTCATTCTTTCCTTCTCTCCTTTTAAAAATCAAACAGCGAATCACCGTTCGCACCGTCATCCATATCCAATTTTTTTGGCTGTGAAATGGATGGCTGTTGTTGTTGAAAAATAGGTTGGGAGATTGCTGCCTGTTCTATTGACTGCTGCCGAACGGGTTGAGAAACCGTTTCTAAAAATTCGTTTCCTACTTGCTTTTCATCTAAAATTAATTCGCATAATATTTTAATAGAGTGAATCCTTTCCCGCAAACTTTCCGTCTTTTGACTAGTTCTCGCCTGCTGCAATTCTTCTTCCATTTTCATTAATAGTTTTTGAACAGATATATTCACGATTCAAAACCTCGCTCTTTTGCTTCCGCTTTTAATCTTCATGTATCTTGTTTTTTTCAAAAAACAATCCTCGACTTTTTATCAATGTTCCACATGAAACATATCGAAAAATGTCGTTTATGATGAAAATCAGTCAAATTATGCACCTTAAAATCTACACCTTTTTAGACACTGGGTGGCACAATATTATCCTAAAATACGTTGATAAATCGTTTTGGCATGAATCAAGTCTTTCGTTCCATGAATAAGGGCACGCCCGTCTTGGAAAATGACCATCCGCTCACTACCCATTTCCACGGATAATAAATAAGGATTGCCCTTTACTTTATATCCAAGTGAAAGGAGTTGGGTAGCAAGTCTTTCCAATGAAATCTTCCCCTGGTTAGACGGTCGGATTTGAACAGTATCCCTCCCACATAAGACGGTCGATTTTGTCATATTTTCACGGTCTAAGTACGGGTATGTTCGATCCTCACCACATGACAAACAGCCAGCAAATTTCGCCTTTCCCATTTTTAAGCTAGTGTACTGATTCCTCCATAAATCAAAGCTGACAAATGAAGTCCGGACAGCCTCCCAATCCTCCACAAGTATTTTCAATGCTTCTGCTGTTTGATGAGAGATGACCATTTGGACGGTTGGGGAAATGATGCCACCCGTATCACAAGTCATTCCCTGCAGAGGAATAGTGCGTAAAAGGCAATTTAAACAAGGGGTTTTACCAGGAATAATGGAAAAACTCATCCCAAAACTACCGACACACGCTCCATAAATCCAAGGGACATTATATTTTTGGGAAATGTCGTTTATTATCATCCGCGTTTCAAAGTTATCCGTGGCATCAATCATGACATTAACGTCACTTATAAGCTCCTCTAGCACTTCCGGAATAGCGTCATCAATCAATGCCCGAATCTCAACATCCGAATTAATAGCCCGTAGCCGTTTTTCCGCTGCCGCAGCCTTTGGCAACTTTTCAGAGACATCCTCTTCCGTATAAAGTTGTTGGCGCTGGAGGTTGCTTTCTTCCACATAATCCCTGTCAATAATGGTTATTTTCCCAACTCCGGCACGAGTGAGGATTTCAGCATTTCCTGACCCCAAGGCTCCGGCACCTATGATCAATACATGCTTATTTCTTATTTTCTCTTGTCCTTCACGGCCGATTCCGGAGAAAAGAATCTGTCTGGAGTAGCGTTCGTTCATATTTTTTCTCCTTTCATATCAGAAAGCAAAAGCGCCTTGTTCAATCCAAAAGGGTTAGGCGCTGGAGCTGGAGCATTCTCAAAAGCCAAACTTTGTAGTTGATTCTACGGTTTCCCTCTGTTTGTGTATTTGCTTCCAATTTTTCAACAAGGTTTTTTTATAATTAAAATTTCCTATAACGATCAGCCCCCACTGACTGGCGGAATAAAGGCAATCTCGTCTCCGTCTTGGATTACCTCATCATTAGAAGCAAATTCTTCATTAATCGCCGTCATTACCGTTTCCATTCGAGGCAGATGATATTTCTCCGTCAACTCTTCCTTTAACTCGCCGACAGTTTTCCCACTGGCATTGATCTCGATTAACTCCTTACCCACAGCATCACGTAGATGGGCAAAAAATAGCACTTTATTCATGTAAATCATCCTCCTCGGGCTTGCCGCTTGGATAGGCCTTTGTTTCAAGCTGGTTTCCTATCCATTCTTCGCCATCTTCCCAATGCTCTTTTTTCCAAATAGGAACTATTTCCTTAATCCGTTCAATAGCATAGCGATTCGCTTCATATGCATCGGCACGGTGAGGCGTTGATACTGCAATGACGACTGCTACATCCGTAATATCCAAACGCCCGACCCGATGAGTAATCGCCACCTTTGAGCCTTGCCAACGTTCCTCAATTTCACGACCAATCTGCTCAAGCTTTTTGACCGCCATTGATTCATAAGCTTCATATATTAAAAATAGTGTTCTCTTTCCATGTGTTAATTCCCGGACAGTACCAATAAAGGTGGTAATCGCTCCTGCTTCGCGTTGGACCACCTTATCAATAACCTCTTGTATGTTGATTGGCTCCTTTGTAATTTCAAAAAACTTCAACTAATTCACCTCTTATTTCAACCGTCATTAAAGGCAGTGGCTTAAAAAATATTCTGATTCACTCCAAAAAGCTTCGCTATTAATTAAACCTGCTCTGGCTTTTTAATAGAAAAATTTTACATAGTTCGTATTAGAATTGATCCTGTACTATAAATCTATAAACATCCGTCTTCACACAATTTATATTATATTGCTTTGCCTTTCGATCAAGCAAATGAATGCCCGCTTTCCTCGCTTTTACGATTCCTTCAATAACGTTGTAGGAACTTTTTCATTTCTGTCCGCTTCCACTTCAACTCAAGATAATAAATGACGTTGTCCCATTCCCCACATTCTCTATTCTATTTCAGCCCATTTCTTAGCTTTTTCATATTCTTCCGGACGGTTCATATTAAAAAAGATTCGATCCCAATCTATTAGCCCAAAACTTTCAAGTTCTTTTTCTGTTACAAACAATACATTTAATCTTCTAATCAGATCTTTCATCCGTAAATTTCCAGTCTTGATACAGTTCTCCGCTTCTTGTGCCACCGTTTTTTTGAAAACAGAAAATAATGGATGTTGCTTACCGTTAATGACAGGAATTACTGCATCATAATGAAGGCAACGCTTCACCATTTCCACAGCCAATTCCCCGGATAGAAACGGCATGTCACATGCTACAACGAGATTTACATCATAATCGGAATACATTAAACCTGCATGCAGTCCTGCCATCGGACCCCTATCAGTGAAATAATCACAAGTAGTATTTAATTGTACAAATGAATAATCTTCAGGATGATTTGTTACTAAAATGATTTCATGAAAATAAACCTTAAGCTTATCTCGAATTCTCTCTATATTAGTTTGCTCATTTATTCGCAGTAAGGCTTTATTCACACCCATTCTGCTTGATTTACCACCAGATAATATAATAGCTGCTGCATTCATTTCACTCGTCTCTTTCTTTATCACCGACCGCAAGATACTTGTACCAATAGTGCGGTCAAAGGCTTTTTTAAATGGTTTATATCCTTCATTCTATTATAGCCGCTGTAAACGCCGCAAATCTGTATTTTTCATCATATAATCATCAAGTTCTGTTATATTCTATAAAATGATTTATAATAAAAAGGGGATGTACTTGAACGAATTAGGAGGTATACATAATGACCATTAAAAAAGTAATGACGATAGCTGGTTCAGATACGAGCGGTGGTGCAGGAATTCAAGCAGATTTAAAGACTTTTCAAGAGCTTGGAGTTTACGGCATGACTGCTTTAACGACCATTGTAACCATGGATCCGAAAAACCATTGGTCACATAGTGTTTTTCCAATTGAAGTTTCAACACTTGAAAAACAAATTGAAACCATCCTTTCTGTTGGAATTGATGCAATGAAGACAGGGATGCTTGGGACAGTTGAAATTATTGAATTAGCGGCTAAAACAATAGATGAAAACAAGATAGAACGCGTTGTCGTTGACCCTGTTATGGTATGTAAAGGGGAAGATGAAGTGTTAAATCCAGAAACAGCTGATGCCATGCGTGAGCTTCTACTTCCTCGTGCCTTAGTTGTCACACCAAACCTATTTGAAGCAGGACAGCTTGCAGGGACAAAAACACCAAAAACTGTAGAAGAAATGAAGGATGCTGCTGTAAAAATCCATGCTTTAGGGGCAAAATACGTCCTAATTAAAGGTGGAAGCAAACTTCAAGTGGAGGATAAAGCCATTGACCTCCTTTATGATGGAAAAGAATTTACAATTTACGAATCACCTAAATACAATACTACTTATACTCATGGAGCAGGCTGCACGTATTCTTCAGCGGTTACGGCCGAACTGGCAAAAGGAAAGTCTGTCTATGAAGCAGTTGAAGTGGCGAAGGAGTTTATTGCCGCAGCTATTGAACAGGGCTTCCGACTAAATGAATATGTAGGTCCGACATGGCACGGCGCTTACCGCAGCTCCAAATCGAAAACAGAGTATTGCGTAGATTGCTAAGCTGTGTCGCTCATAAGAGTCAAACAATTATGTTTGGCTCTTTTTTTATTGGCCCCTTTTGCCTTAAGGCATTTAAGTGATTCCATTCACTTCAATAGGCAGAGATTTCGCAATTTCTTCCTATTTTTAGTATGATAATTACAACATTAAGTATTAATAAAGTACCGTTTCATAAAGGGAAAGGAGGATTTGGTTATGGAGTTCGTGGATGTAAAACGCGTTCAGGATCTCATTAATCATTTTGCCAATAAAGATGTTTATATTCACCTGGAAACTACCAATGGGGCCTATGCAACCCATTATGATCAATCCTTTTTTTCAGCAGGAGCCTACATCCGCAATGCCCTAGTCCGTTATGAACTAGGGAAAATTACTGGAAATGGGCCATACCGTGTCGGCTTAAAAATGAATATTGGTTGGATTTATGCAGAGGGAATTACTCACTTTGAAATTGATGAGTTAGGCCGCCTGCTTCTTGCCGGCCACGACCATAAAGGGAAGTTAGCCGTAGCTTTAGAAATCAGTCCAACTCCGTTTGAATAGAAAATACGAAACACCCTTTTGTGAAAATGGATGGAGACTAGCCAATCCATTTTCAAAGCCTTAGCAGAAAGGAGTATTCACAATGGAAAAAGAACGCCATGTCCTCGTTGTCTTTCCCCACCCAGATGATGAAGCTTTTGGAGTATCAGGAACGATTGCCACCTATATCAAAAGCGGAACGCCGGTTACGTATGCTTGTCTAACCTTAGGAGAGATGGGACGCAATATGGGGAATCCACCGTTTACAAACAGGGAAAATCTCCCCAAAATTAGAAAACAAGAATTACAAGAAGCGGCACGCATTTTAGGTATTCAAGACCTCCGAATGTTAGGATACCGGGATAAAACGATTGAATTTGAAGATGAAGAGAAGCTGACAAATACAATATCGTCATTAATTGATGAATTGAACCCGTCCCTAATCATTACTTTTTATCCCGGTTATTCTGTTCATCCGGACCATGACGCCACCGGTGCAGCGGTCGTCCGAGCCGTCGAAAAGCTACCAGCCGCCGCACGGCCGAAATTACACTGTGTCGCCTTTTCCAATGACTGTGTCGAAAAACTAGGTGAAGCCGATATCATTCGCGACATTAGCCCTGTTTTCGAGACCAAACTAGCTGCTATCAAAGCGCATCGCTCTCAAACCGAGCAAATGTTGGCCGACATGTCCGAAAAACTTAAAAACCAAGATCCTCAAGTGCTAGCCTGGATCAACAACGAACGGTTTTGGACCTATAAGTTTACAAAGTAACAAAAAAGGAACATTAATTAATACGATCATCCTTTAAAGAAATAAAGATTTTACACAAAAAAGGTGAATTTGAGTACCCTCAAATTCACCTTTTTAATTCATTAAAGTTATTCGTGCTTGTTTATCAAACAAATGACAGGAAATTAGCCTACTTTTCTCTCTGTTAATTGAAGATCTTCTGGTATACGCTTGTTTATTCCGAAAGCATAGTAGCTAATTACCACAATAGCAAGGAATACCATACCTGCAATTAATGAGATACGAGTGTCATCATTGACCCACATACCAACTAGTACTGCAACTAAATAAACAATTGTTAGATAGTTAGTAACAGGGGCCAAAGGCATTTTGAATGGATGGCTTGCCATTTTATCAGCATGAACTTTTCTGAAATTGATATGGCTGATTAAGATTACAAACCAAGGAACCATACCTGGAAGAACACTTGCAGAATAAACGTAAACAAACAGTTTTTCTGGTGCAATATAACTTAGAAATACGCCGACACCAAGACCGATTAGTACGCCAAGTGTACCAAATAAAGGAACTCCACTCTTTGTAATTTTTGCAAATGCTTTTGGAGCTTGACCATTCACTCCAAGTGTATAAAGCATGCGCCCAGCACTATATATACCACTGTTACATCCAGACATCGCAGCCGTGATTACAACAAAGTTAATAATACCAGCTGCCGCTGTAATACCTATTTTTGCAAAAGTTGCTACGAACGGGCTTCCAATGGAATTTAATTGATCCCAAGGATAAACAGTAACAATGACAAAAATTGCACCAATATAGAAAACAAGGATACGCCAAATTGTACTTTGAATCGCAGTTCTTAATGTTTTCTGAGGATCTTTCGCTTCCCCAGCTGTAATCCCGATTAGCTCCACACCTTGATAAGAACCAACAACAAGTGCTAGAGCAAATAAGAATCCTTTCACTCCACCTGCAAAGAAACCGCCATGTTCCCAAAGGTTTGATAAGCCGATTGCTTCTCCTCCATTTCCAATACCGAAGAAGATCAGACCAAAACCAGCTACAATCATTAATATAATTGTGACAACTTTAATCATTGCAAACCAAAATTCAAATTCACCAAAAGACTTAACAGATATAAAGTTTGCTGCACCCAAAATAATCATTGCGATGAGTCCTGGAATCCATGCAGGAAGATTTGGATACCAATACTGCATATATTCACCGATCGCGATCACTTCTGCCATACCTACAATTACCCACTGGAACCAGTTACTCCATGCAGTCATATATCCTGCGAGTGGATGGATATACTTATAACCAAATGTTGCAAATGATCCTGTACTTGGTTCCAAATAAAGCATTTCACCCATAGCACGCATAATCATATATAAGAAAAGTCCTGTAATGGCATATGCGAGCATAACGGATGGTCCCGTCCAACTTATGGTGCTAGAAGAACCCATAAAAAGACCAACACCAATGGTTCCGCCTAATGCAATCATTTGAATATGACGTGAACCTAATCCTCTTTGCAGTTCTTTGTTTGCCAATTTATTTCCCCCTCTGCATTGTCATCAATTGGAAACGCTTGCAAATATAATTAAAAAAATTATTAAATTCCTTCCCCATATAGTATGATTTAAAATGCTAAAACTAATGTTGATAAGCTTCATCTAAAGAAGAAGGGATTCGATTTATATTTTATAACTATATTAAAATACCGTCAATATTTTTCTGATAAAATGATTTTTCTAATTTTTTTGTAAATAGTACCAACTTGTTCCAATAGTTTACCTGACTTCATATAAGCAATACTACCGAATTATAACACAATACTTCATCACATTAAAGTGATTCTTCCCCTTTACTGACTCCATTTTTCCATTAGCTTTTCCTTCTCATCTTAGATGAAATTCTCACTTTTTCACGTTTATTACCTTTTTTAATTGATATTTTACTCTTCATTGATACTACCAAAAATTATTCAGATTCACAAAAAGTTCAATTTTTTTAAACAGCATGATTTTAACCCTTGTGCTCCTCCCTTCACAAAACGTTCAAAATCCAATCCATATTCGTGATGAACATCACTAATAAAAAAATTTCCAAAGATTAACATCAAATTGTTCAATTAAAAAAGGAGGAGGGCAAACATGAATAAAGCCATTATTAGCTTTGTACTCAGTGCCTTGCTTGGCTTTGGCCTGGGATATCTTGTCTTTGGCGTCATTATGGATACCAACGACAATGACGCGAAAATTACCCAGGCGGATCATCAAAAATCAATAACAGTCAAAGAAAGCACTGAGCCAAAAGAGGAAGCCTCTGTAGCAACTCCTGAAAGTGACAATATTCTTAATCAAAAGGGCTGCTTGAGCTGCCATTCCGTTGATTCACTAGGTTTAAAAGGTGGTACAACAGGCCCTGATCTCTCTAATGCCTATGAAAATGTAGAAGGAAAACATGGCAAATCTATTGAGGAATTCTTAAAAGAACCTACATCTGCTGTTATGTCAAGTGTTATAAGCGGCAACCCGTTAACCGATGACGAACGCGTGAAAGTCATCGAGTTGCTCAAGAAAGCTTCAGAAAATTGATGGTTAAGGGGTGTAAATCAATGAAAGCATGGGTTCCTATCACATCCGGTTTATTAGCTGGATTTTTAGCAGCAACCATCTCCTTCGGCAACTTTTCCTCTCGGACGGAGAATAAAACCGTTTCAGGCAGTACGAAGAGTGATGCGGAAAAAGTGTATGTACCATTTGGAAAACAAGATGAATACTACTTATTTGCATCTGGTGGCCATTCCGGACAAATGTTTATTTATGGAGTACCATCCATGCGCCATATTCGTACTGTACCTGTCTTTTCACCGGATTCTGCAACTGGTTACGGATTTGACGAACATTCTAAGAAAATGATGGGGGATTATACGTGGGGTGACCTTCATCACCCGGCATTCTCTGAAACGAATGGAGACTATGACGGCAAATATATGTTTGCAACCGATGTTGGAAACAGCCGTGCAGCCGTTATGGATCTAAAAACCTTTACTGTTAAAGACATTATTAATGTTCCAAATACAAGTGGTCCGCACTGTGCAGCCTTTGTTACAGAGAACACAGAGTACTTGTTCCTACCAACCCGCTTTTCCGTTCCCCTAGGATCCAAGTACGAACCACTTGATGATTATAGCAAAAAATATCGAGGAGTCATGTCAGCGGTAACATTTGATGAGAAAAATACAAAGCTAAACATTGAATATCAAGTTGCCTTACCGCCTTGGTCCTATGACCTTTCTGATGCCGGTAAAAAAGTGTCCGCTGATTGGGCCGTAATGACCACCTATAATACGGAAGAAGCGACAACAAATTTGGAAATTAACGCCTCACAAGCTGACCGTGACTATATTGTTCTTTTTAATTGGAAGGAACTAGCGAAAATGGTTAAGGACGGACAATATGAAGAAATAGATGGACAAAAAATGATTTTTCCCGAAAAGCATAAAGGTGGCATTTATTTAGTACCAGTCGCAAAGTCACCGCACGGCGTGGACGTTACTCCAGACGGTAAGTACTTCATCGCATCTGGTAAATTGGCTCCCGCGTTAACAGTATTCTCATTCGAAAAAGCATTTAAGGCTATTGAACATAAAGAATTTGCTGGAGACCGTAATGGCATACCCATTCTAAAATACGAATCAGTGATGGAACGCGAAGTCAATCCTGAAAATGCACTCGGACCACTCCATACGCAATTTGATGACCAAGGCATGGCTTATACAACGATGTTTATTTCTTCTGAAGTCGTGAAGTGGGATCCTAAGACTGGAAAAACATTAGATCGCGTGCCTGTACAATATTCTCCTGGTCACTCTGTATCGGCTGAAGGAGACACCGTATCTCCAGATGGGAAATGGCTTGTAGCATTAAATAAAATTGCAAAAGATAGCTACTTGTCTGTTGGACCTTCTCATCCTGAATCAATGCAATTAATTGATATTAGTGGCAAGATGAAGGTCATTCAATCTGTTCCAGTCAATCCTGAGCCACATTATGCACAAATGATTAAAGCCGACAAAATTAAAACAATTGAAGTGTATGAAAAAGACGAGAAAAACCAAAATGCCATTTACAAACAAGAGCAGGCTAAAATCGTTCGCAACGGTAATAAGGTCGATGTATATGGTATTGCAATGCGCTCCAAATTTATCTTTGATGTCAAATCAAAACGTCCAGATGTCATCGAAGTGAATGAGGGCGACGAAGTCACCATCCATTTGACCAATATTGATTTCGATGAAGATATCACTCATGGTTTTGCAATCAACAGTTATAACTTGAATATCGAGGTGCAGCCTGGTCAAACCAATACCGTCAAATTTAAAGCAGATAAAGCAGGTACATTCCCTATTTACTGTACTAACTTCTGCTCTGCCTTGCACCAAGAGATGACGGGTTACTTCCTAGTAAAACCAAAACAATAAACAACAGTTTCAGTTCCCATCCCTCCAGTGTATGAACAAGATGGGAACTGCCCTATCCTATTTGGGATTTTCACTATAAGAGGAGTGGTAAGCTTGAACGTCCGCAATAAAGATTTGTCTAGTACCTCTTCCATAATCATTGTAGTTTCAGCTATTTTGCTTGTCGTCTCCATCTTTTTCCCATGGTGGAAAATGATTTTTTTTGCACCACAATATCCAGAAGGTCTGAATATCATTGTTTATCCTTATAAACTCGAAGGAGAAATCGATATCGTTAACGGCCTGAACCATTACATCGGAATGGCCAATTTTAGTGAAAAAACCTTTCCTGAATTAACTTATTTGCCTTATATTGTCAGCGGATATGCCTTCCTAACAATAATAACCGCCATTCTTAGGAAGAAATTATTTCTTTACGGATTAATCTGCTTATATGTTTTAGGCGGTGCATTAGGGGTCTGGGATCTTCGAAAAGCACTTCGCCAATTCGGAATGAATCTAAGCCCTACGGCACCCATTAAGATTGAGCCATTTATTCCGCCCATTATTGGGGAGAACACCGTTGCCAATTTTGTAACAAATAGTGTACTCGGACTAGGGGCCTATCTTCTCATTGTCGCTTTTATTCTATTGCTCATTCCGTTATGGAAGGATCGAAAGACAAAATGAAAAAAATTACGCTCCTATTAATCTTTTTCTCTCTTATCTTGATAAGCAATCCAGAGGAATATGAAGCCTCTAATCATCTACAGTCACTTATCGACTCCATGGAAGAAGGAGCAGTATTAAAGCTGGGAAACAAGACATATGAGGGCAATATTGTTATTAATAAAAGACTTACGATTATTGGTTCAAAACATACGGTCATTAAAGGAGACGGGACCAGCAATGTCATTTCCATCAAAGCACCAGGAGTAAAACTACGTCATCTTACTGTCATTCATGGTGGTATGAATCGTAATACAGCTGAAGAGTATGCGGCCATTAAAATTCATACAAACCATAATGTCATTGAACATGTTAAAATCCGTGACTCCTATCATGGTATTTACTTGAGCCAGGCCCATCATAATACGATTCAATACAATGACATTAAAGGGATGGGCAAAGGTAAAATTGCTGCGCAAGGTAATGGACTACACATTTATTATGCTAACAACAATCTACTTGCCCACAACAAGATCGAGGGCACACGTGATGGCATGTTCTTTGACTATGCAAACCGAAACAAAAGTTATGATAACCATATCAGCCATACAAGATATGGCTTGCACTATATGTATTCCGATGAGAATATTTTTAAACGTAATATATTTACTATGAATCAAGGCGGAGCAGCCATCATGAACTCGAATCGTCTTAAACTGAAAGACAACCAATTTCTCATCAATTATGGCAATCAATCTTTTGGGCTTCTACTATTGCAGGCAAATGAAAACAACATTGAAAATAATATGTTTTATTTGAACCAGAGAGGTCTGTATATTGATCAGTCCACTAAAAATATCATTAAAAACAACAAGATTATTGAAAACGAGATTGGTATTGAGCTTTGGGCCAGTTCCAATGAACAAATTTTTACATTGAATAAAATCTATGAAAATACCATACCTGCAGCCCTCATTGGTGGTAAAGGAGAAAGCAATGCTTGGAGCAAAGACGGCAAAGGCAATGATTGGGGCACTTTTTTCCCTCTCACTGATCTTGACCAAAACGGTATCGGAGATTTTCCAATAACATACTATTCTTCACTCCATCAACTGTTAGAAAAGCAGGAATTAACCAATCTATTTTTAAAAAGCCATGCTATTACCATCTATGAAAAAATTAATGCTGCTTTAAATGACAATGAGGTTATGTTCAAAGATCCACATCCACTTGTACAGAGAAAGAGGAACCACTCATTCATCCTGGTTGCTGTCCTAAGTTTATTGGCCGTGATTCTCATAAAGGGGAGACATCCATATGCATTACATTTGGAAAGAATGGAAGGAAAACATAAGAGGTAAAGGACTGTGGCTGTCAGTAAGCATTATTGTACTGCTCTCTCTTATTATTCTGATCCGCTTCGCCAGCCATCCCCTTGATCATGGGTTCTATATTCTACTAATCAATTTGTTTGATACAATTGTTTATTTTATTCCAATTTTGTGCTTGTTTATTGGCGCATTCTCAATTTTTCAAGAAAAAGAACAAAAAACATTAATTATGTTACTAACAAAAAAAGACCATTACGCCAGTTTTTTAGCAAAAAAAATCCTTGGGATTAGTGTGGTCGTTCTTTTGCCGCTTTTAGCCTGGTTTTTCTTGTATCTCCTTTTATTGAAATTTCAGTTCCAGCTTGACATTAAAAGTTATCTGATTTTTATTTTAAGCATTCTTTTGATGTCAGTGTTGTTTTTGCAAGTGGGTGCCGCAATCGGCAGTTTTAGTCGCTCAAGGATGCAAATTATCGGCCATACAATTTTTATATGGTTTTACTTTTTCTTTTTGCACGATTTTATCCTACTATCTCTATTACCACATATCACCAACGAAAATGTAAAAGTTTTTTCCACTTTCTACTTTTTAAATCCATTGCAAGCAATACGGATATTTTTAGAAACGAGCATGGAGGTTTATTCGTTTAGCCACATGTCAAGGCTCCTGCAGGAATTTATGTGGACAGAACCTTCAGCCTTCCTAGTTGGTAATTTTGCATTCTGGATGGTTGGATCGTTTGCCAGTGCAGTATTCTTTAACAGGAAGGATGTTCATGAGTGATGATCAAAGTAGAAAAATTAAGTCAATCTTTTGGAAGAAAGCAAGTATTGAAATCTGTTGACCTTCACATCGACCGTCGTGAAATCTGTGCCCTCGTTGGCCGCAATGGAGCCGGAAAATCTACGTTTATCCAAAGCTTGGTTGGACTTTTGCCGGTAAAACAAGGCTCAATTACCATCAATGGGGCGTTCGTTTCTCATAAAACCCATCACTGGAAAAAAGTCATTTCGTATTTGCCAGAAAAATTTATGCTATATCCCCATTTGACTGGATTAGAAAATTTAACTTTTTTTGCTGAAACTATTTCAAAAATAGCTGATACCGAGAGAATGAAGCAGGTGCTCATGTCCGTACGTTTATGGGATGACCGTAACATGCAGGTCAAACATTATTCCAAAGGGATGCTTCAACGGCTCGGACTGGCAATCACTCTTTACCAAAATTCAGATATTCTCATTCTCGATGAACCAACGAGCGGGATTGACCCAATGGGCAGAAAAGAAATTTTAGAGGTGTTAAAATCTCTACAAAATAAAACCATTTTACTTTCCTCCCATCACATAGACGAAATAAAACAAATTTGCACTCATGTTGCTTATCTAAATGATGGTAAAATAAAGAAATATAAAGTAAGAGAATTTTTAGATAAGTACTGCCTAGGAGGTATAGAAGTATGAAAAAACGGATGGTGTTGGCTTTACTGCTTGTCATGGCACTCATGACGGCCTGTAGTTCAGGTTCTGAATATCACATTAAAGTGACGAAAGATGTCTATTTCGAAGCTGGAAAAAACTCTACTATTGAGATTAAAGTAACAGAAGATGGGAAAGCGGTAGAAGGCTTAACCATTAAAGCCTTATTATCAATGAAAAATATGGCCCATGGAACAAGTGAGGTCAAATTCACAGATAAAGGAAATGGAATTTACTTCGGTGAGGCGGACTTATCCATGAGTGGAAAATACGAAGCAGCATTTATAATAGAAAAGAATGGTAAAAAAACGGAAAAAGTAATTGAAATAGAAGTGAAGAAGGCGGAAGGTGTAGCCAAAATTAACGGAGAATGGATTACCAAAGAAGAGATCAATTTTTATAAGTTGATTAATCAGCTACAATTGGAAATGAACCGTGAGACAGCCCGAAAAAATTACTCCGGAGAGAAATTGAAAGAAGAATTAGCCTACTTAGATTCTCAAAAAACTATTATTGAAGATCAAAACCAATTGTTAACCCAAATCATCCGCCTTCGTTCAATGGCGGTACTTGCCCAAGAGAAAGGACACAAGGCAACAAACGAAGAAGTAGAAGAAGCGATTAGGAAACTGCGCGGCCAATATTCCCAGTTCGAGTCGGCCACGAACATGATTAAAGAATATGGAGAAGAAAAATTTTGGGCAACAGAACGTGAACACTATAAAATGATCGTCCTTTCCCAAAAAATTCAAAAAGACCTAATCGTCAAAATTAAAAAAGAAAACCCTTCCTATGGGGAACAAGAAATCTACTATCAAGCCCAAAAACAATACGAAAAACTCCTCATCTCCCAAGTCAATACCTTAAAAATCGAGATCTTATGATCTTACAAATAAAAGGAAAATGGTACCTAACACCTTTTTCCTTTTTATTGCAAGATATGTAAATTTATTTTTTAACTTTGGAAATAAACTAGCACACGGCCTTGGCAGTAAGATGACTTTTCTATCCACTTTAGAATCTCCGACTCTACGTAGTTTCCGTTCATTCTTTGGAGCGTTTCCGTCCATAAAGCCGCCTGAAAGTAACAAAATCATACCAGAAAAATTATACCTCTCAATCGTTAATCATCTAGGCAAATACCTCGCCATTCTTATAAAACTTCTAAAATAGCCTTGCCCACTCCACTTTCGTCATTTGTATCCGTCACCCAATCACAAAGTGACTTAATGCCAGGGCTTGCATTCCCCATTGCTACTGCCCGACCAGCTTTTTCAAACATAGATACATCATTGAAATTATCGCCTATTGCCATCGTTTCAGACAGAGAAATACCTCTTGCATTCACAAACGCCTCTAAGGCAATTCCTTTTTGGGCATTTCGATGAGTGATTTCAATATTTTCAACGCCTGATTTCGTCACATTCAGATCTTCTAATTCTTTTAGGGACTCGCTTGCAGCTTTCAATTTGTCCATGTCAAAGGAAAATGCCAGAAACTTATAGATTCGAAATTCATCATTATTAAAAAGAGTTTCATAATCATCTATAGGATGAACTAAACCATCCCTCCGTCTGGCTTCTGCTTTTTGTCTAACAAATTCAGGATCGACCTCAGGATTGGCGGTAACAACAATGTCCACAAGTATCGAAACGGCCTTTTCAAGATCGACCGAGTAGGTCCCTTTATCCGTATAGACTTCAAAGTAAATATCCATTTCCTCCAGTTTTGCCGCTACTTCACGAGCCACCTGCTTGCTAATTGGAGTTGCTGAAATTACCTCCCCCTCTTTAGAACGCACTTCTGCACCATTAACACAAATAATCGGGCAAGTTATTCCCTTTTTGTTAAGGACATAAGTTGCCTCCTGATAAGACCTGCCAGTAGCTACGACAACCTCAACCCCAGCTTTCTGTGCCTTTAAGATTGCTGCTTTATTCTCCTCACTAATTTGCTGCATTGAATTTAATAATGTTCCATCCATATCGGTTGCTATACATTTTATCATGTTGTCACCTTCCGTTCTTTTTTCTATAGTTGCCATTGTATCACGAGTAATTGGAGATTTTCACCAAATCCGTTTCAAACAGATAGATACTTACTACCCTCTCTGAAACTAAGCGGAGCCAATTTCTGATGAGCCATAAATTTTTTAACCGAATCTGGATTTGTTTTTGAGTATTCTCTCAATGCCCATCCAATTGCTTTTTGAATAAAAAATTCCTTGCTATCCGCATTTTGCCGTATGTATTGATAAAGCAGTTCTTCATTCGTATTTTCTTTATATTTTAATTGAAATAAAATAGCGGCTCGCCTTAGCCATATATGGTCACTAATTGCCCATCCACTAATGGTTTCTTCAATGACCTCAGGATACTTGCTGGCGATGGCACCGACAGCTTTTGGCCCTAGCACATCCACCGTATCCCACCAGGATTTGCTCATAATAAGTCGTTCGATAAATCGCAAATCCTCCTTAATTAATTTTTTCAGTGATTTTTCAATATAATCTAATGCAGCATATTGAAATTCCCGTTCATCCAGTTTCCACAACTCCATAACAAATTCCTGGTTAAATGGTTCTTTCAATATTCCCGTTTCACGAAAAAAATGCTTTTCTATTTCCCGTCTTTTTTGAGACTTTATCCCAAAGAATTTAAAATGATTCTTCATATAATTTTCCATGTGAATGGCATTTTGCTCATTGCGATTTTCTTCAAACATTTTTCTTAACGTGAGAATAGAAGATTCCACATTAATCTCCTCCAATTTTTGGATACATAAAACTATCGTACCATGCCAAACTAACATTATTCCAATGTAAAGGAGAAGAAAAATGACAAAAAAATATAATACAGGCAGTCATAATCAAAATTCACCTCGTGCTAGTCAAGCGGAAGCAGAATTTGCCACTGAATTTGTCAGCGGTGACAACAGTAAAGGGAATAAGCATAATAAAGATCAACAAAGTAAAACTAATCCACAAAAATAAAAGTGCCGGGAAAGCTATTTCCCGGCACTTTTAAGTTAGTGGTCTGCTTTTTCTAGCATTTGTATTTCTTTTGTAATTTCCTCTTGAATCTTTTCGACTACTGAGAAATCCATCGCTGAAACATAGATGGATTCAAGCTTATCATGAAGTTCTTTAGCTCTGGCTAGATAGCTAGTGGCTTCTAACATTTTATTTTTATATTTATCGGAAATCTTACCAATTATATCGGCAAAAATCTCATCCGTACCAGGCTCAATCAATAATTCATACATATCAATAATCTCATCACCATCACGGCTCGGGAAGTATTCATGTGGGGCTGTACTATCAAAAATGGCAATACCTAGCTCTCTAAAAATACACATATCTAAGCTGTTAGGATCAAACCCACAATGGTAAATTTCCACGTCAATTCCACGCTCTTCAGCAGCAGCAGCCAATTTTTTGAGCATGGTTGACTTTCCAGAGCCTGGGCGTCCTTTTATAAAATAGCGCTTTGGAATCTCTTCTGTTAAGTTTGGGACAAAATCAACCGCACCTTTCGGAGTGGCTGCCCCTAGAAACCGGTGACGTACATCTGCTTTCTTATTAAGCTTCATTTTTCCAAAAAATGATTCGATTAATTTATTCGTCAATTGATCCGCTTTTTGAAAATCCATGCTGTTAATATAAATTTTTTCCCAATCATCATGGATATCTAATGCTTCTTTAAAGGTTGCATAAGCATTAGTAAATGCTTCGCTAATTTGGTTCGTCAACTTTTCAATTTCATTTTTGTGAGCAGCGAGAACCTTCGCATCCCATGCTTCTCCCAAATTAATGTATTCTTCTACCGCTCCAGGCATTTTCGGTTCAATAACATGAGGGGCCGTTCCATCTACCACACCCACTTTTAAAGCACGAATAATGACACCATCAATGGATTGATTATCGGAAGAACAATGAAGGAATTCCACATCATACCCTTTTTCAAGCCATTCATAACCAATCTTCTTCATAAGAGAAGATTTTCCGGTCCCTGGTCCACCTTTTAAAATAAATAAGCGCTCTAGTCCTTGCAGGTTGGAGTCGTATAGGCTATGGAAACCCCTTGCTGTATTACCGCCGGCAAAATAATTTTTCACTTTCCCTGCCAATTTCAACACTCCTTTTAAACAACTGACCTTATAATCGTATTTCTGAAGGCTAGCTTTACTGGTATAAATGTAAAGAGGATTAACACTACATCTTATGCTGCTATGTAATATAGGTGAATGCCCAAGGAAAAAAAGGGGGTGAATATTAGAAAAGTAGAAGCTCCCTGGTTAGCGGGCGTATGACCTCCTCCCAAAAGCTTTTGCTTTCGGTCGTACGTTCCAAACATGAAGAAACGGAGGCTAGCAATGGGCTATTGAGAAGTATATTTCCTTCTATCACAATAAAAATTTCAAAAAACATAAAACGGCCTTAGTCCCATAATATATAAGACTAAAGCCGCTAAAATCATTTTTTAATTGTACTGTCTACTTAACACTGGCAGTTCAGCCTCTTGATTAATGACCCCCAAGGTAAGCTTTTCTAATTTGATCACTTTGCCCCAGATCCGAAGCCCTTCCGGAAGCAACGATATTGCCCGTTTCAATTACATATGCACGATCCGCAATGGATAAAGCCATATTAGCGTTTTGCTCTACTAATAAAATCGTCGTGCCGGTTTTATTGATCTCCTCAATAATTTGGAAAATAGTTTTTACTAACAGTGGGGCTAGCCCCATGGAAGGTTCGTCTAGAAGGAGAAGCCTTGGTCGTGCCATTAGCGCTCTACCCATCGCTAACATCTGTTGCTCACCGCCTGAGAGCGTTCCAGATAATTGCTTTCGGCGTTCGTAAAGACGTGGAAATAACTGATACACCTTTTCGAAATCTTCACGAATGCCTTGTTTATCTTTACGTAAATAGGCACCTAATTCGAGATTTTCTTCCACAGACATATTGGCAAAAACACGTCGACCTTCAGGCACATGAGAAATTCCTTTTTTTACAATTAATTGCGGGACTTTTCCAGCAAGGTGTTCGTTTTCGAATAGAATCTCTCCGCTTTTCGGCTTTAATAAACCGGAAAGTGTTTTTAATAGAGTGCTTTTTCCCGCACCATTTGCTCCGATCAGAGTGACAATTTCCCCTTGATGGATCTCTAGCGAAACTCCCTTCAGCGCATGTATATTTCCATAATAAACATTAATATCATTCACCTTTAACATGTTAAGAGACCTCCTCGCCGAGATAT
The DNA here is from genome assembly GCF_010975035.1 of Neobacillus thermocopriae. GTDB lineage: Bacteria > Bacillota > Bacilli > Bacillales > Cytobacillaceae > Neobacillus > Neobacillus thermocopriae. The sequence continues at coordinate 133,148 of NZ_JAAIUV010000005.1, forward strand.
GCTTCGATGACTTTTGGATTATTTCTGATTTGCTCGGGGGTGCCCTCTGCTATTAATTGTCCATGGTCAAGCACATAAATACGTTCACACACACCCATGACGAGATTCATATCATGCTCGATTAGTAGAATGGTTAACTCAAATTTTTCTCGTATTAACGCAATCAAATTCATCAAGTCCTCTGTTTCCTGCGGATTCATCCCTGCTGCTGGCTCATCAAGGAGTAATAATTTTGGCTTTGCCGCCAGCGCTCGGGCAATCTCTAGACGGCGCTGTTGACCGTACGGTAAATTTTTCGCCTTTTCATGGAGGACATGATCCAGTTTAAAAATTTTTAAAAACTCAATGGCCTTTTCTTCCATTTCCATTTCTCCTTTAAAATGAGAAGGGAGACGAAAAATGGAACTGAGTATAGAATGCCTTGCTAATGAGTGGTAGGCTACCTTTACATTATCCAAAACTGTCATGTCACTAAAAAGCCGGATATTTTGGAATGTACGGCTGATCCCTTTCTTCGTAATTTTATAGGGTGCTAACCCGTTTAATTTTTCGCCAACTAATGAAATGCTACCCTCTGTTGGGACGTATACACCGGTTAACAAGTTGAAAAAAGTCGTTTTTCCGGCACCATTAGGACCAATTAAGCCTGCTAATTCCCCTTGTCGGAGCTCAAGGTTGACCCCAGAAACAGCCTTTAACCCTCCAAATCTGATCCCAGCATTTTCTACTTTAAGCAACGGTGTGCCTGCTGCCATCCTGAGCCCCTCCTTTAGCGGCTTTACTCATTTTTAAAAATGCAGTAATTTCTTTTGTTCCCATCAAGCCTTGTGGACGGAATAACATTACTACAATTAGTACGAGACTATAAATAACCATTCGCAATTCTGGGTAATTGGCGAGGAATGCCGTGATAATTGTCAATAAAACGGCCGCAATTACCGAGCCAGACATGCTTCCCAATCCACCAAGCACTACCAAAATTAAAATATCAAATGACTTCAAAAAGCTGAAATTTGTCGGTTGGATAATATAGAAGTTATGAGCGTGAAGTCCGCCGGCTACTCCTGCAAAAAAAGCCCCAATGACAAACGCCATTACTTTATAATAAGTGGTGTTAATACCCATCGCATCTGCAGCAATTTCATTCTCCCTGATCGAGATACACGCGCGTCCATGGGTAGAGTTAGTAAAGTTGACGATGACGATGATCGTGGCAAGAACACAACCGAACAACCACGGCCATGTAATCAGGTGCGACACCGTCATCCCACTGGCGCCGCCCACATATTCAATATTTAAAAATAAAATTCTCATAATTTCTCCAAAACCTAAGGTGGCGATTGCGAGGTAATCACCTCTCAGCCTTAGAGTTGGAATTCCAATAATGATTCCTGCGATCGCCGCAACGACCCCTCCAGCCAATAAAGCAACCGGGAATGGTAAACCCAATTTCATGGTGATAATCGCCGATACATAGGCTCCGACAGCAAGAAACCCAGCATGTCCAATGGAAAACTGTCCTGTAATACCAATCACTAAATGTAGGCTAACGGCAAGAATGATATTAATACCAATGGTGTACAACGTGTTCACATAAAAAGGGTTTAGGAATTCCCCATTAATAAGAAATTGCATGACCACAAAGAATATTGCGGCTAAAACGATAGTGAACCAAAAACCTTTTGCCTGTTTCAATACATTCATCGTTCAAGCCACCCCCTAGACTTTTTCCTTAACATTTTTGCCGAATAATCCGGATGGGCGGAAAATTAATATTAAAATCAACACGACGAAGGCGACCCCATCACGCCAGAGTGAGAATCCTGCAGCACTTACAAGTGATTCGATAACCCCAAGTACTAAACCGCCGACCATCGCACCAGGGATAATGCCAATTCCCCCCAAAACGGCCGCAACGAAAGCTTTAAGCCCTGGGATAATCCCCATCAATGGATCAATTTTTGTGTAATACATTCCAAAAACAACTCCTGCAGCTCCGGCCAATGCTGATCCAATAGCAAAAGTTGCTGAAATGGTATTATTCACATTGATCCCCATTAACTTAGCCGCATCCATATCATGAGATACTGCTCGCATTGCCTTACCAATTTTTGTCTTATGAACGATAAATTGTAATAGAATCATAAGAACAATCGATACAGCAAGAATTAACAAAGATTGTCCACTGATTTTAATGCCAAACACTTCAAAACTTTTTATGGAAACTACGTTATTAGGGTAGGCTTCCGGCTGTGCACCGCGAACATATATCATGCCATATTCAATAAATAACGAAACTCCAATCGCTGTTATCAGTGCTGCAATTCTTGTTGCATTCCTTAATGGCTTGTACGCAATCCGTTCAATTAATACGCCAAAAATGGCACATGTGGTCATGGCCAAAAGTAATGATGGAAGAAAACCTAAATCAAGAACAGTAATGGAATAAAAACCAATAAATGCTCCGACCATGAACACATCTCCATGGGCAAAGTTTATTAATTTCACAATTCCGTAAACCATTGTGTACCCAAGAGCAATTAACGCATAAATACTTCCTAAGGAAACTCCATTTACTAGCTGTTGTATCAGTTGTTCCATGTCTGCCACTCCTTCCAATGGAGATAGGAATTTTTTCCTAATTCTTAAAAATTGGAATAGGGAACATTATATGCTCCCTATTCATTTTGATCGTTATAAAATTTGTTTGGTGTATGTTGATTTCCACTAAGAATGGGCTTTACGTAGTCGGTACCGGAAACCTGCACCAACTCACCTCTATACAACATAACCATCAAAATTCATAGCTTTCAATTAAGGGGTAATTTTTGTCTTAAATGTTTGTTCACCATTTTTGTATTCTAAGATAACAGCAGCTTTAATTGGATTATGATCCTTATCAAGCTTCATTTTTCCAGTTACAAGTTCAAGACCATCCGTTTCTGCAAGGGCTTTTTGGATTTTCTTTGGATCACTGCTTCCTGCACGCTTAATAGCATCAGCAAGGAAATAAGCAGAATCATAGCCTAAAGCATTAAATGCATCTGGAGATTTATCCTTGTATTTCTCTTTAAATGCCTTCACAAACTCTTGAACTTTTGGATCTGAGTCTCCGGATGAATAGTGGTTTGTAATGAACGTGTTATTCAGCGCATCAGCACCAGCCAATTCTACTAGTTTTGGAGAGTCCCAACCATCAGCACCCATCATTGGTACAGAAATACCTAGTTCACGTGCTTGTTTAATAATTAGACCCACTTCTTCATAGTAGCCTGGAATAAAGATGAATTCAGGGTTTTTCGCTTTTATATTTGTTAATTGGGCACGGAAATCAGTATCTTTCGCTACATACGCTTCTTCAGAAACAATTTGTCCGCCCTCTTTTGTAAATAGTTCTTTGAAGGATTCAGCAAGACCCTTAGAATAGTCACTTGAGCTATCAATAAAGATAGCTGCAGTTTTTACATTTAGATCATTAATCGCAAAGTTCGCCGCTACTGTCCCTTGGAATGGATCGATGAAGCATGTACGGAAGATGAAATCATTTAATTTTCCATCTTTCACTGTAATATCTGCGGCTGTACCAGTCGGAGTTAATAATGGAATATTGTTGCTTTGCGCAATTTCTATCTGTGCTTTTGTATTACCACTTGTAGCTGCACCAATTATGGCGACAACCTTGTCCTGGCTGACCAGCTTGGTTGCACCACTAATCGCTTCTGGTGCTTCTGATTTATTGTCGACAGCTACAAGTTCCAATTTTTTACCATCTATGCCTTCTTTATTGATTTCCTCAAGAGCTAAATCAATTCCTTCCTTAATGGATTGTCCATAAGAAGCAACCCCCCCGGAAAGTTCAAGGTTAGCACCAATTTTTATGGTTTCTCCTTTTTCTCCACCACCGCTTGTCCCGGCTGCACCTCCGCAGCCTGCCAATACACCTGCTGCCATCATAAATGACGCAAAAATACTGGCTAATTTTTTCTTTCTACTCATAGCATGACCCCCTGTTTTTAAATTTTCCCAACAATTGTGTTACTCTTCCTAATAAAGATAATATTCTGAAAACATTGTACAAAATAACATCACATTCGTCTAGTACCATTTTCTATTATTTTAAAATAATTTAGAAAATATTTTTTTTATAATAAATGAATGGAATAAATAAAAGAGATCCCAGAAAATCGGAACCTCTCTGTCCAAAATGTTTTATGCTAATTCTTGTCTTTTCGTTTCTTTTCCCAATAGGAAAACAGCTAATGCCCCAATTAAAATGGAAACACAAAAAATAGTGAAAATAACCGGTACGGAAACTTTCTCCGCTACAAGATAACCAACCAAAAGTGGGCCAAGCACACCACCTAGTCTTCCGAATGAAGCCGCCATCCCTGAACCAGTTCCTCGAATTATCGTTGGATATTGCTCAGGAGTGTATGCGTACAGTCCACCCCATGCACCTAGATTAAAGAAGGATAAAAGAATTCCTGATGTCATTAAAAGAGCGGTTGACTCGGCAGTACCAAAGAAATAGGCACTTACAGCTGTACCAATTAAATAGACAACCAACACAAATTTCCGACCCATTTTTTCAATAAACCATGCAGCTGTAAAATAACCGGGCAATTGGGCAAGTGTCATCACTAAAACATACTCAAAGCTTTTAATTAAGCTAAATCCCTTCATAACCATTACACTAGGTAGCCAGAGAAACATCCCATAATAGGAAAAAACAACACAAAACCAAACAATCCATAACATGGCCGTTTGCCGCCCATATTCTTTCGACCAAAGCTTTGTAAGATTTTGAAATATGGTTAACTTTTCTTTGTCTTTAACGGCTGCAAAACGCGGTGAATCTGGTAGTCCTATTCGTAAATACAATGCATACAAAGCAGGGATAGCGCTAATCAGCAAAGCCGTTTGCCAGCCCCACTCTGGAATCACAAAATAAGAAATAATGGCTGCTATTAGCCATCCAGCTGCCCAAAAGCTTTCTAATAAAACAACTATTTGTCCTCTCTTTTCAACAGGGACACTTTCAGAAACAAGTGTCGAAGCGACTGGCAACTCTCCTCCCAATCCCATTCCTATCAAGAATCTTAGTACTAAAAAGGCTGTTAAAGTTGTCGTAAATGCAGAAGCACCACTTCCCAATGAAAATAATAATAAGGTAATAATAAATACATTTTTTCGACCTATTCTATCTGCAGCAAGACCAAAAACAAGGGCACCGACAGCCATCCCTATTGAATTGATACTACCAATCCAACCCATCTGTCCAGGTGTTAATCCCCATTCCACACTTAATGCAGCAATAATAAAAGACAGCATTCCTACATCCATGGCATCAAACATCCAGCCCATACCTGCAATACCAAGTAATTTACGACTGGACACCTCTTTTCCTCCTGAACGGCCTTGCCATTTCCCGTTCAAAATACCTTTAACGTTTTCCATATGAACTCCCTTCTATTACAGAGATATTTACATTATTCCCCAAACTATTTATATTAAAATTACTTTAACCAAATTGTATTTTAACATGTGTCTTTACATATGTCATTATAAGAAAAGCGAAAGCCCCCAGGTCAGCGGCGTAGGGCTTCCTCCCAATAGCTATCGCTTTCGGTCGTGCGATGATGATATGTCGTTGCCTTCCTTGTGGTGGACACCAACTAAGATAGAGGAAACATGATAAGCCAAAGGCAGTTTTGATGTTGACTTTTCGTAGGACGGAAATTGAAAGACATTAGGGATTGTGGAAGGTAGAGAGAGGAGCGATGGCGTTACAACACTAGGATAATGACACTAAATCAATCTTTTAATCTAAAAAAAGAGAAAATGCGTAGTGCATTTTCTCTTCATCTATTTTGCTTCTTTGTTTTTTCATATTTTAACTTTTATCAACAGCTATTTGAACTTGACTAGAGTACATTTGATAGTATTTTCCTTTTTTCTCCATCAATTGCTTATGAGATCCTGCCTCAATAATTTCCCCGTTATCAATTACTATAATTAGATCAGCATGTCGAATGGTATTCAACCTGTGAGCAATAATAAAACTCGTTCGATCTTTCATTAAAGACGAGAATGCCTTTTGAATATGAAGTTCTGTTCTTGTATCTATGTTGCTTGTTGCTTCATCTAAAATTAACAGTGACGGCTTAGCTAAAATCACTCTGGCAATGGCCAGCAGCTGACGTTCACCTTGACTCAAATTCCCTCCATTTTCAGAAAGAACTGTGTCATACTTTCGTGGTAACCGTCTGATAAAAGCATCTGCTCCTGCCAACTGTGCCGCCCTCACCACCTCATCATCCGTCGCATCAGACTTACCATACCTAATGTTTTCCTTGATCGTCCCTGAGAACAAATACGTATCTTGTAGTACAAAACCAAAGCTACGCCTTAAACTATCCCTCGTATACTCACGAATATTTCGTCCATCTAAGAGGATTTTTCCATCAGTTACATCATAAAATCGGGTCAAGAGGTTAACGATCGTTGTTTTTCCTGCACCTGTAGGACCGACTAAGGCAATGCTGCTACCAACCTTGGCTTCAAAGTTAATATTTTTTAAAATAGGAACATCAGGACGGTAACCAAAGCTGACATTTTCGAACACCACGTGTCCCTTAGGGTTTGTTAACGGCACAGCATGTGGTGAATCAGCCGTCTCCTCCTGTTCATCCATAATTTCAAACACACGCTCTGCACCGGCTACACCAGACTGGAGTATATTAAAAATATTAGCCAGGTCATTTAATGGCCGGACAAATTGTCTAGAATAGGTGATAAAACTCGCAATAGCTCCAACAGTTACATGACCTTTTATAGCCAAGGTACCTCCAACGATCGCGACAACCGCAAACCCAAAATTATTAATGACATTCATGATTGGCATTAAAAAACCAGACCAAATCTGCGCCTTAAAGCTAACCTGACGAAGACTATTATTCACTTCATTAAATTCCTGGATAACTTTTTCTTCATGATTAAAGGCTTTTACTACCTCAATACCAGAAATCGTCTCTTCAATATGTCCGTTTAATTTTCCAAGTTGTACTTGCTGATTTTTAAATAATATTTTTGTGCGTTTGGCAATTGTCCTTGTTAGTAAAAACACTAATGGAACTGTAATTAGACTTGCTAGTGTCAATAGGGGACTGAGAATCAACATCATGACAAGAGAGCCACCGATGACGATGACCCCAGACATTAATTGAGTAGTGGATTGAGAAATCGTACTACTAATATTATCCACATCATTGGAAAGCCGGCTCATCAATTCCCCATGTGTACGTGAATCAAAAAAAGAAATCGGTAGCTTCTGCAGTTTTTTAAATAGGGCTTCCCGCAAGTTTTTTACAATTCGCTGAGCAACACCTGCCATTAACCAACCTTGGAAAAAGTTGAGGGAGGCATTAGCAATATAAGCACTTGTTAAGATAATCAGCATGATTTCAAGGAAGTCAAAATCAACACTTTCATTGTTTGCCGTCATCGCATCAATCGCTTTTCCCATAAGATACGGGTTCATCAGCATCAAAATAGAATCTACTAAGATAAATAAAAAAATAAGCGTGAGAATTTTCTTCTCTTTGCCAATATAACCCCAGAGTCGCTTCAATGTTCCTTGAAAGTTTTTTGGTTTGATCACTTGCCCTCGGAAGTGGGCACCTCCGCCCGGTCTTATAGATAGTGGTCCTGAAGGGTTATTCTTCCCATGCATTCGTTTCTCGTTTGCCATTTACACCACCTCCGTGCCCATTTGCGAGCGGTAAATTTCTTGGTAAACAACACAATTCTTCATTAATTCCTGGTGGGTTCCTATTCCCACCACTTCACCTTGGTCAAGGACAATGATTTTATGTGCATCCATAATAGAAGAAATCTTTTGGGCAACCAAGATGGTGGTTAAATCTTTGGTATATTTTTTTAAAGCTGCCTTCATTTTTGCTTCTGTTGCTGCATCAAGTGCACTTGTACTATCATCCAATATCAAAATTTCTGGTTTTTTAACCAATGCTCTGGAGATAGAAAGCCTCTGCTTTTGACCACCGGAAAAATTAACCCCACCTTGGCCAATTCTAGTTTCATATCCTTCCGGAGATGCGGCAATAAAATCGTGTGCACAGGCGATTTGGGCCGCGGTTTCAATTTCTTCCTGAGTAGCATCTTCTTTTCCCCAACGAATATTTTCAGCTATCGTCCCTGTAAACAATACATTTCGTTGTGGAACAAAAGCGATTTTCTTCCTTAGTTCCTTTGGATCCATCTCATGAATCTTTTCCCCATTAACTCTAATGGCCCCGCTCGTGACATCATAAAATCGAGGAATTAAACTAACCAATGTGCTTTTCCCAGAACCGGTCGAGCCAATGATGCCAACGGTTTCACCCGGAAGAATGGTCAAATTAATATTTTTTAAGACAGGTTCACTATTTTCAGGGGCATAGGAAAACGATACATTTTCAAAGTCAATTCTTCCTTTTTCGGCCTGTGACAGGACTTGATTTTGCCACGTCAAATCATTCTCCTCAGTAAACACTTCACCAATTCTGGCAGCTGAAGCTTTTGCTCTGACAAACATAGAGAATACCATGGAAATCATCATCAAAGAAAATAAGATTTGTGTCATATAGTTAATAAAAGCTATGATATGACCTACTTGTATTTCTCCTTTATTCACCCCTAAGCCGCCTAGCCATAAAACAACGACGATTCCAAGATTGACGGTCAACATAATTGCAGGGCTAAAAACAGACATAAGACGGTTTGCAGCAATAGATTGTTTTTTAAAATGTTCATTTTCGTTAGCAAATTTAACTTCTTCAAACTCAAATCGGTTAAAGGCCTTTACTACACGCACCCCAGACAAATACTCTCGCAACACGCTGTTGACTCGATCCAAGGCATTCTGAACCTTAGAAAAAAGAGGGAATCCTAGTTTCATATTAAAGAAGATTAGTAGGGCAACGATCGGGACAACAACGGCAAGGACAATAGAAAGGTGGAGATTTAAACGTGTTGCCATAATCAAACCGCCGATGGCTAAAAGCGGAGCCTTCACAAAAATCCTCATTAAGCCATTAACAAAGATTTGCACCTGAGTTACATCGTTTGTTAACCTCGTTATTAAAGAAGCACGGTCAAATTTATTAATATTTTTAAAGCTAAGAGTTTGAATTTTTTTGAAAAGATCATACCTTAGCTCGGCACCAAAATTTTGTGAGACAATACTAGCTAATATACTTCGAGTAGAAGCAGCAAGAGCACCAAAGGCGGTAATCAAAAGCATTAATCCGCCCATTTTCATGACATATCCTATATCTCTTTTTGCAACGCCTTCGTCAATAATATTCGCCATTACCGTTGGTTGCAATAAATCGCATATTGTTTCTATCGTAAGAAACAAAACGGCAATGCTAAATGCCTTACCATACTTTTTTGTGTACGTTGATAAAAATTTCATTTGCTTCCACTCCAGACCGCCATTCATTTTATAATGCTATTATAATTTCGATTTCCTAAACAAAACAATGAATTAGTTTTGAGTGGTAGATATCTCAAGGATGAACAATACTCTTGGTACGCAGACTATTATTGCAGATGGGGCGTGTTACTTGAGGGTAGGATCGTTTTACTTTATGACAGCATACAATAAAAACCGGTCCTCTCTAGGGACCGGTTTACAATTATTTTTCCTCTAGCGGACGAAACTCATGGACCCAAACCCGCATTTGCGGTAGCCATGGCATTCCAGGATGTAAGGATAGAATCGATTGTTTATATTCTTCTAATGATTCGTAGCCTTCACTGCGGGCATCTTCATCAGTCAATTCACCCAAGCTTTGAGAGTAAACCTTTTCAACCACAAATTTACGACCTTCAAGTGTCATGATTTCACCAGGGTCAGCATACCTTCCATTGCGGCGTGTTGCTGTTTTTTTACCAGCTAATACCTTTTTTATATCCTCTTCCAACGTTATCAAACGATCAATCGTACATGTTTTTGGGGGTAAAGAGTGATTTTCATGTGTCATTAAGTTTTCCTCCTTCCAATATCAGTTATTTATATTATCATTAATAATCATAAAATAAAAATAACCTGAATTAGACCGTACATTATTACCGGATAATAGTTTTTCAAACACTCCTAACATACAGTAAACCCTTTCACCAATTTTATAAGAAAAGCTTTAACTTCCCTAAAAAGTGTAACCGCTCTCCTAAAGTGATATGATATTTATGTAATTATTAACAATAAGGGGAGTAGTGAATAATGAAAAACGAACTGATTGAACGATTTACTTCCTATGTCAAGATTGACACGCAGTCGGATGAAAGTAGTGATACTTGTCCTTCTACAGAAGGTCAGTGGGAACTTTTACGCCTGTTAGTCGAAGAGCTAAAAGAAATTGGCATGGAAGAGGTAACCATTGATGAGAATGGTTATGTCATGGCAACCTTACCTTCTAACACCGATAAAGAGGTACCAACGATTGGATTCTTGGCCCATGTTGACACAGCCACCGATTTTACTGGCAAAAATGTCAACCCACAAATTATCGAAAACTATGATGGCGGCGATATTACTTTAAACGAAGCGCTTAATGTGGTTATGTCTACGAAGGACTTTCCTAATCTTTCTAATTATAAAGGCCATACATTAATCACCACTGACGGCACTACGCTTCTTGGGGCAGATAATAAAGCAGGCATAACTGAAATTATGACCGCTATGGCATATCTCATCCAACATCCAGAAATTAAACATGGTAAGGTGCGCGTTGCATTTACACCTGATGAAGAAATTGGCAGAGGCCCCCATAAGTTTGACGTTGCGGCGTTTAATGCCAAATACGCCTACACAGTTGACGGTGGTCCACTTGGAGAGTTGGAATATGAAAGCTTTAATGCAGCAGCGGCAAAAATCACAATCAAAGGGAACAATATTCACCCTGGATCAGCAAAAGATAAAATGGTCAACTCCATGAAAATTGCTATGGAATTACATAACCAACTCCCTGCACAAGAGGCTCCTGAACACACCGAAGGATATGAGGGCTTTTATCATCTGATTTCTTTTAACGGTGAGGTCGAACAAACACAGCTTTATTACATTATTCGCGACCATGACCGAGAAAAATTTAATCAGCGAAAAGCAACGATAGAATCCATCGTCCAATCCTTAAATAAAAAATATGGAAATGAAACGATCCAACTCGAACTAAAAGACCAATATTACAATATGCGTGAAAAAATTGAGCCAGTTTTTGAGATTGTTGAAATTGCCCAACAGGCGATGGAGAGCTTGGGTATCAAGCCGGTTATTAAACCGATTCGAGGAGGTACTGACGGTTCGCAGTTGTCCTTTATGGGTCTTCCGACACCAAACATCTTTACAGGCGGAGAAAATTTCCACGGTAAATACGAGTTTATTTCCGTTGATAATATGATCAAAGCTACCAAAACGATTATTGAGATTATAAAACTTTTTGAGCAAAAAGCCTAAACATATTAAAAAAAGAGCTCGACCAAGCAAAGTGTTCGACTCACAATACATTTGATTCAATTAAGAATCAAGAAAAATCAGACTCTATTAGGCTAATAAAGGTCCTTGGCACACTTCTTTGATACCATCTTATTAGAAGGTATATCAATCTGTACCTAGGACCTTTTTTATCTTCAGCCTATAAGACCGAACCAATCAAAAAAATTATTCAGACAAAAAATAGCGGGGAATATGGGGGGTTCCTAATCTTCTTATACTTTCTCTTTAGAAAAGGGGAGCGGAAAGATTTCGGACAACCTTTTCACCTGTCCATCATTCCCCTTATAAACAATATGGTCACGAGTAAATTTCCGAGGAGAATCAAGACCGCAAGCAGCAGCTAAAGCAAATAGCCCTTGACGGACGGTGACAATATAATTCATGACACGCCATTTCTTTTCATCCGGAACAAGCGCTTCCTGCTGCTTCGGATCTGTTGTTGTCACCCCAGCTGGACATTTACCGGTATGGCACTGCATGGCCATAATACAACCATTGGCAATCATAAAGCCCCGTGCGGAATTAACCGCATCCGCGCCTATCGCCAAGGCTATCGCAATTTTATCAGCTGAAATCAACTTGCCAGATGCAAATATTTTTATACGATCCCTAACATCATATTGGTGGACTTTATCTACAACCGCAACAAGAGCAGAATACAAGGGCAAACCCATCGTATCAGCCATTGCCTTATACGTGGCTCCTGATCCGCCTTCACTCCCATCCACCGTAATGAAATCAGGATAAATTTCCAACTGTTTCATTGTTTCAAAAAGCACATCTAAATTTAATGAGTGACCAACAACTATTTTGATTCCAACTGGTTTGCCACTTACCTCCTGCAATTGCTTAATAAATGTTAAGGCTTCTTTTGAATTGCGCAAAAATGAAAATCGGTTTGGAGAGATAATCGTTTCTCCCTCTTTTACTTTGCGAATCTTTGCCACCTTTGCTGTTACTTTTTCCCCTTCAAGATGTCCCCCTTGAAATTTGGCCCCTTGGCCAAATTTCAGCTCAAATGCTTTGATTAATGGGTGCTCCGCAGCTTTTTTAAATTCATTGATTGAAAAATTCCCATTTTGATCACGAAAACCAAATAAACCAGGGCCGATTTGAGCTATGACATCAGCTCCTCCTGCCAAATGTTCCGGCGCAATTCCACCTTCACCCGTATTAATCCAAGAACCTCCAGCCATTTGGCATCCATATCCAGTAGAAAGAATATAATTTTCACCAACGGAGCCGTAAGAGGTCGCCGATACGCCAAATGGTCCGTAAAGTTTCCATGAATTTTGGCGTTCCGGGCCAACAACAATCGCATCATCTTCCGAATAAAGCCAGCGCGATGTTTTGTCTTTCACAAGATGTTCACGGCGGAAAAATAACCCTTCATGATCTATTTTATATTTCATCCCTTGAACTTCTTCCTGATGGCCAACCTGAAGTTCCTCTTTTAGCCGTGGAAACAAATCATTTGCGATATAATAACCAGGACCGTCAAAATCCCGTTTGGAACCAAAACTAATGAGATCACTTCGATATTTTGCTGAAAAGACAATCCCTAAATAGTCCGAACGTGAAAAGGGCCGGGATCCGTTATCATCGTCAAACCAGTACTGCCGGAGCTTTGGGCCCAAATTCTCTAGTGCATAACGAATCCATCCGAAATACGGGTAGGAGCGAATAATGGAATGCTGAGGTTTTTTTGCCAAATTACGCAGCCAAAGAATAAGGTAAAGCGGTCCTCCAATAAAAACAATCAAAAGAATAGCAAGAATGATCCATAACATCAAAAGCCCTCCTGCTCTCTTATTTGGCCTTATAAAAGGATCTACCTTACCTTAAAACATATGTATGTGCTTCATGTTTCATATCAAAAACAAGGTAGTTTTTCAATCGGTATTAATTCTGAAAGCGATCAAGCATGCCGAAAAATTCACTCAAAAACTCATAAAATAACATCTCGGTCGGTAGTAGTTTACGATCAGTCGGGATAATGACCCCAACAGTACGTGTTACATTTGGTTCAATTAGTGGAATTTTTACCGTTGAACGAGGAACACTATCCATTAATGTAATTTCTGGTATCAGGGTAACACCTAGTCCTGCTGAAACTAACCCTTTTATTGCATCAATATCCTGTCCTTCAAAAGCCACATTTGGCTTAAAGCCTTGCTGGGAACAGGCCTTAACAATAATTTCCCGTAAAATAAAGTCTTGAGGGAACAAAATAAATGGATCATCCCTAAGTTGGCTTAATTTCAAAAAAGGGCTATTGGCCAAGCGATGGTTATAAGGCAGTAAGGCCACAATTTTTTCTGTAAAAAGCGTTCTCCCCTTTATTTTCTTTTCTTTTTTCGGCACAGGTCCAATTAGAGCAAGATTGAATTCTCCCTTCACAACACCATCTATAAGATAGGAATAGGAACCCTGATTTAATTGGAATTTCACTTCCGGATAGTGTTCGCGAAAGGCGGAGATGGCAGCAGGCAATGTGTGAGCAGCAAGACTGCTAGGAAAACCAATGCGGACAACCCCTTTTTCAGGATCTAAGTATTCCTCAATCTCCCGCTTTGCATTTTCAATTAGCTTTACCGCCTGCAACATATGTTGTAGAAACCTCTCCCCAATAGGAGTCAACTTAACATTCCTTCCTTCACGGAAAAACAGGCTTACCCCCAATTCTTCCTCTAGATTAACAATCTGCCGGCTAACCGCTGATTGTGCTACATGCAATTCATGAGCTGCCTCTGTCACGTGCTCTCTTTTAGCAACTTCGATAAAATATTTAATCTGTCTCAATTCCATAACAATCAATACCCTACCCTATTTTTCTATTAATCTAATTTTAGCATTAATCTCATCTATTATTCGTATTGCTTAGATTATTTTTTCATTATAAAATTAATAAATCGTAATAAAAAGAATATTCAGTTAATATTTACTTATTTTTACATAAGGGGTGAAATTCATGCCAATCATTGAGCACTTGGAACAATCCGAAACAAAAACAGCTAGAGAATATGTAAATGAAGTGTTTGAAACGGTTCAAAACCGCAACCCAGATGAATACGAATTCCACCAAGCGGTTAAAGAAATTTTTGATTCTCTCGTTCCGGTCATTGAAAAACATCCAATCTATAGAAAACAAGGAATTCTAGAAAGAATTGTAGAACCGGAGAGATTAATAACGTTTCGTGTTCCATGGGTTGATGATAACGGAAAAGTTCAAGTAAACCGAGGCTTCCGAGTTCAATACAACAGCGCCATTGGACCTTACAAAGGCGGCCTTCGCTTCCATCCATCTGTCAATGCCAGCATTATTAAATTCCTTGGATTTGAGCAAATCTTTAAAAATTCCTTAACAGGCCTGCCAATTGGTGGAGGAAAAGGCGGATCTGATTTTGACCCTAAAGGGAAATCCGACGGAGAAATTATGCGCTTCTGTCAAAGCTTTATGAGTGAACTTTACCACCATATTGGACCTGATACTGATGTTCCGGCAGGAGATATTGGGGTAGGAGCCCGTGAAATTAGTTATATGTTCGGGATGTATAAAAAACTGCGCGGTCATTTTGAAGCTGGTGTATTAACCGGCAAAGGGGTTAATTACGGTGGAAGCTTAGCACGTAAAGAGGCTACTGGATATGGAACAGTTTATTTTGTTCAAGAAATGCTAAAGGATCAAGGACTTCATATCACAGGAAGAACAGTAATTGTTTCCGGATCAGGTAATGTTTCCATTTATGCAATAGAAAAAGCCCAACAACTTGGAGCTAAAGTTGTTGCCTGCAGTGATTCCAATGGATATGTATATGATGAACTTGGTATTAACCTTGAAACCGTCAAACAAATTAAAGAGGTTGAACGAAAACGGATTAGCGAATACGTAAAGTACCATCCACATGCCCAATATTTCGAAGGATGCTCTGGTATTTGGTCAATACCATGTGATATTGCGCTTCCATGTGCAACGCAAAATGAGATTAATGAAACGGCTGCAAAAATGTTAGTTGCAAATGGTGTTAAGGCTGTAGCAGAAGGAGCAAATATGCCATCTTCACATGAAGCCATTAATGTATTTTTAAGTAATGGTGTACTATTTGGCCCTGGTAAAGCGGCTAATGCCGGAGGAGTAGCCGTATCTGCCTTGGAAATGGCACAGAACAGCCAGAGATTATCTTGGAGTTTTGAAGAAGTAGATGCAAAGCTTCATCAAATCATGGTGAACATTTACCAAAACTGTGTTAAAGCTGCTGATGAATATGGTTTCCCAGGCAATTTAGTCGTTGGGGCTAATATCGCCGGCTTCACAAAAGTGGCTGATGCCATGATTGCTCAGGGAGTTATTTAATAAGATACAATCCCCTTTTTCAAGGGGATTTCAGACTGTCGACAAAATCCTTTTTTAAAGGATTTTGTCGACATTTTTTGTATAATTATGTCATAGAATATCGAGGTGATATTGAAATGCTTACTAAAAATACACAAGTAAATCGAGATCAATTAGAAATGATTACTTTAGACCAGCTGGTTCCTGAAAATCACTTGGTTCGTAAGATAGAAGCTGCTATTGATTTTTCATTTATATATAAATTAGTTGAGAATATGTATTCATCTGAACGTGGTCGTCCAAGTATTGACCCTGTTGTATTAATTAAGATGGCTTTTATTCAATATACCTTCGGTATTCGCTCTATGCGCAAAACTATTGAAGAAATTGAAACAAACCTTGCTTATCGTTGGTTCTTAGGTTTTGGGTTTCATGATAAAGTCCCCCACTTCTCAACCTTCGGAAAAAACTATGAAAGACGTTTCAAGGATACAGATCTATTTCAAAAAATCTTCTACCGCATTCTAAAAGAAGCTTCTGATAAAAAGTTGATTAGTGCTGAACATGTATTTATTGATTCTACGCATGTTAAAGCAAGTGCAAATAAACGTAAAT
>NZ_JAAIUV010000050.1 GCF_010975035.1 Neobacillus thermocopriae
TAAAATCCGCATTATATTTTTTACCTGTATTTTTGTTTACCATTTGGACACAACCTTTCTATACCTAGTATGGTCAGATTTACAAAAAACTTAACTTAGTTGTGTCCATGAAACTATACTAGCATCAAACCAAGTATTGAAATTTTACAACAAACAATTGAAATAATTAATACAATCTTATATAACATTTATGAACTCGATAAACATGATTTATTGAGGGATTAAAGGTTTAACTGTATTTTTTTATGAAATTCAGATTTATAAATTGAAGTAAAATGAATTATTATCTATTTTTATCATAATTCTAAGTTAACAAATAAACAATTTAGATGTTATCCATTTAACAAACCTGATTAAACTAAGCTTTCTTAAAATGCAGAAATAATAGTCAAAATATCAAAGTTCTAAAGTAATCAATGACGGGTTTCGATTCTTCTTTAAAGAATGGGTAACAAATGCGGAAACAACTTAAGAATGTTAATTGTATTAAAGTAATATATTTTTCTAGCAAAATACTTTTGTTAAATATGATAAATAAAAACCTGTAAAAATTTTTATAATCATTTTTACAGGTTTTAAATAATCTTAATATTTAATTGTTATATTTCATATGGATTTTTTATAGTTGGGACGTCTATTTTTTCCTCATACCCGACCTTTTCGTTAACATCCTTAACAAATCTTGTAATATCTTCCATACTAATCTTACTTAAAAGAAAAACAGCAGTATGTTCCTCACCAGCTTTATCGATAAAGTCAATCGATAAAAAGTTTTGAATTTCTTTTGTTTGTTTTGTACCAATACCAGATATTCCACCTACAATAGCAGCAAGTGGTCCAAATAAAAGACCTCCTACAACTGCTCTTTTAATGACTGACTTTTGTTTTTCAACTAATTGGTATTCAGTTAAATGTTGAACTCTTTTAACTTGATCTAATGAGAGTCGATGGGTATTGTTAATTAAAAGATGATCACTTTTTGTTCCAATATGAGCATCTATTCCTTCTTGGAGATTAGGAATACCAGCAATGTGTATCATTGATAGCACTTGACTACTATACCCCTGAGCATGCATTAATCCATCACCAATAGCAGTTGTAATGAGATACAGAACAAAGACAATACCAAAGAAACCAAGCAAAATCCAAAAAAGTGTCATTTCCCATTCCCACCTTTAATTTTAGCATATAATTCCACTCCTAATTTAAGATATGAATTTAAAATGGAAAATAATATTATTATTAGATTTTTCTTTGTTCTTTTGTTTTTTCTAAATTGACAAAAGAATACATGTTTTTGGCAAGTAGGAAATGTATCAAATGGCAATTAAAAATGTACCACTTGCCAATCCCTATATTTACTTATTGTGTAATAATGATTCTTTATACCGGTAGCTTTCTCCATTAAATACAATTAAATGAGAATGGTGAATCAGCCGATCGATCACAGCTTCCGTTAAGATCGGATCCTCAAATACGTGATTCCACTGACCAAATTGTAAATTCGTCTCACAATCATGCTCTTTCTTTCATAACACATTGAGATGACTTGAAAAAGAAGTTCTGCCCCCTGTTTATGTAGAGGGATGTACCCTAGTTCATCAAGAATCAGAAGATCGAGTTTCTCTATCTGCTTAAAGACCCGGCTCAACGAGCCTTTTTCGTGCGCATCTAGTAAGCTATTCACTAGACCAGCCACCGTATAAAATTTGATGCGCTTCTCTAATTTTTGAATCGCGTTTAAACCAATTAACGTCGATAAGTAGGTCTTTCCGGTACCCACACCTCCATAAAAGATTAAATTTTCTCCATTTTCAATAAAGTGCCCGTTTAACAGATATTCTGCTGTGATGCCTTGAGCCATTTGAATGTGGGTCCATTCAAACGGCTTTCCTGCTATTTTAGGCAACGTTGCCTGAGAGAGTAATTGATTAACCTTTCGTTTTTCCCGTTGTTTCACTTCTTGTTCAAAGAGTTGGAGAAGATACTCCTCATGGCTCATTGCTTCGATTTCATGATAATGCTGACGAATCCAGCTTAATTTCAACCGTTTTGCATA
>NZ_JAAIUV010000051.1 GCF_010975035.1 Neobacillus thermocopriae
GTAAAGTGTACCCTTTGTAAAGGACATTTTAAAAAAGCCTAGGCAACTTGTTGAAGCTGCTGTCTGTATTTTACAGGCGGCAGCTTTTTTAAATTCCACTGTCCACGATAATGATTGTAGTACGTCATATAACTTTTGATTTCCTGTTTTACTTCTTCTAGAGTCTCACAATCTTTTATATTTGTTTCATCTTTAAAATGCCCAAAGAATGATTCTTGCGGGGCATTATCCCAACAGTTTCCTCGACGTGACATCGATTGACCTAAACCCATTTTCTTCACTAAAGCTTGAAATTGTGGATTTGTATAATGGAATCCTTGATCGGAATGGATAAAGGCATCTTTTGTTAAATGTGTATGTTTTCTTAATTTTTTCAACGTGTTAAGTACGATATCTAATTGTAAAGATGACGACACCTCATAAGCGAGAATTTCATTCGTTTCAGCGTCTTTGATCGTTGATAAATAAGCACGTTTCCCGTTGCGATAGGTTAAATACGTGATGTCTGTTAATAATACTTTACCGGCTACACCTTGTTTAAAATTGCGTTGTAGTTCGTTTTTACATGTGCGATGTTCTTTCGTTGCTTTGGCCATTCTTCGATATGGATTTGCCTTTCGAATAGGACAGACAATCTCATACTTTTTCATAATCCGGCGAATTCTCTTTAAGTTGTATGTAATGTCATATTGATTTTGAAGCGTCATTTTAATTTGGCGCGCACCTTTTTTGCGTCCTCGGAAATGATACGCTTTTAAAATGATGGCTTTCACAACTTCATCTGCTTCATCGTGGTTTGCACGATTTTGCGCTGATATTTCATTAAAATAATTATAGAATCCTGAACGAGAAACCCCCATTACCTCACATAAATAGCTCACCATACGCTTTAATTTATACTTTTGAATCGTCTGATGGATTAATTCAAATTTTACTTTCGTTTCGATTGTGATTTCTTCTTCAACACCTGCCTTTCGAGTAGATCGAGCTTTTTTAGTAATTCATTCTCTGCACGTAATAGTTGGTTTTTTGCTTCTAGGCGGGCAACCTTTTCTTCTAAGGTCAATTCACGGTCAGAAGGGCGACCTGAATTTGTTTTACGCGTATCTTCTAAACCTTCAATTCCTGCATTACGATAGGCTGCACGCCAACGTTTACCAGCTGTCTTAATACGATCAATTCCGATTAATTCCTCACTTAAACCAGCTTCCTCGAAGATTTCTCTAGGCAGCTTTCCTTTTTCATTTTCCGCAATAAAATGACGCTTAAATTCGTCTGTATAGGTAATCGCCTTATCGCTAACTGATTTTACATAAGGATTCCTCTTTAGTAGTTCTTGTTCTTTTTTCGTTAATAGTCTCTTCGTCATTCTAGTTCCGCTCCAACATCTTTTTTCTCATTATAAACAAAAGTACCCTACAAGAAGGACTTTTTTCAAAGTGTCCATCTTATAGGGTACATTTTA
>NZ_JAAIUV010000052.1 GCF_010975035.1 Neobacillus thermocopriae
TGGACCTACGTCAATATTCCGGACACAAATAAATTAAATTCCAAACCACTTTCTAATTTAAATTACAGTTACCTTTCGTGGCTTGACATGGAGCCTCGGCGGGCATGAGTTCTATGCCAGGAAGCCAACTTATATAAAACAATGCTGGCTTGCCAGACGAGGCTATCATGCCCGCAACTCCATATCAAGCCGTGCGACTGAACATTATATGAGTTATGCGGCCGTGCTGCTGGAAATTTCGTTTTCCAGTTCTTGTGGTGTTTTATAACCAATACTTCCATGTATTCTTTTGCGATTATACCAACCTTCGATATACTTAAAAAGCTCTATTTTAGCTGAATGAAAATCAAAATATTGAACATGATTGACTTCTTCTTTCTTAAGAATCGCATGAAACGATTCAATACAGGCGTTGTCATACGGTGAGCCTTTATGGCTGAAGGAATGTGTCATATTATAGGATTCAATGACCTTCGCAAATTCATCGCTGGTATATTGTGAACCTAGGTCAGAATGAAAGATCAACCCATCTTGTGGCTGTTGTGTTTGATAAGCATTTTCCAAAGCCTTTGTAATTAAATCCGTTGTCATTGATCGTGAAAAAGAGTATCCAACTATTTTCTTTGTGTGTAAATCCAATACAGAAGCTAAGTAGCACCAACCATCTTTTAGTGTATGAATATAAGTAATGTCACCAACCCATTTTTCATTCATAGTAGTTGTTGAAAAGTCCCGTTTCAGAACGTTTTCTCGCTCTACAACTTTTTCATTACTAGGTGTTGGTCTAAATTTCTTCGTCACAATAGATTGGATACCAGCCTTTTTCATCAAACGTTGCACACGCTTGATACTCACTTGGTAACCTTCTTCACCTAGAATATAATGGATCTTAGGTGCACCATAACGCTGTTTACTTTCTGAATGGATTTCTTTTATTCGTTGGGTTAATTCTCTGTTTTCTCGTTCACGATTCGATTCGGTTTTATTCAACGTATCATAATAAGTGCTTCTAGGAATATCCAGCACATCACAAAGCATTTGGACGGAATGTTGATCTGAATTTTGTTCTATCACCTTTGTTAACTCGGTAAGACTTACTTTTTTGCGAATATGGCCATAGCCTTTTTTAAGATTTCATTTTCCTCCTGAAGACGGAGCATCTGTTTTTTCATTTTTGCAATTTCATCCGCTGTTACAGTGGATCCGTCCTCTGTTTTTATAGGAGTGAATTTCTTAATCCATGCATAAATTGTTACTTCAGAAACGCCATATTCGCTACTTAAGTCCTTAACTGAGCTGCCTGAGTGGTAAAGATCGACAACTGTCTTTTTAAAATCCGCATTATATTTTTTACCTGTATTTTTGTTTACCATTTGGACACAACCTTTCTATACCTAGTATGGTCAGATTTACAAAAAACTTAACTTAGTTGTGTCCATGAAACTATACTAGCATCA
>NZ_JAAIUV010000053.1 GCF_010975035.1 Neobacillus thermocopriae
TGACCACTGGCATAAGAAGATAAGCTATTCACGGAAGGAAGAATAACAATGCTTTTGAATCAAATCCTGTCACGGGAGAATATGCTTTTAGCTTTACAAAGAGTAGAAAAGAACAAAGGTAGCCATGGAGTAGATATGATGCCCTTACAAAACCTACGTCAGCACATAGTCGAAAACTGGATATCCATTAAAGAAGCAATTCTCAAGGGTACCTATGAACCAATGCCTGTTCGAAGAGTCGAAATCCCGAAACCTGATGGCGGTGTTCGGTTACTAGGTATTCCAACCGTAACAGACCGTTTGATTCAACAAGCAATTGCCCAAGTATTATCGAGGATATATGACCCTATGTTCTCCGAACATAGTTATGGGTTTCGTTCAAATCGAAGTGCTCATGACGCAGTTAGGAAAGCAAAAGGCTATATCAGAGATGGTTATAGATGGGTAGTAGACATGGATTTAGAAAAGTTCTTCGATCGAGTGAATCATGACAGGCTGATGAGTACATTAGCCAAGACTATTAAAGAAAGGCCACTATTGAAGCTAATCCGCAAATATCTACAAGCTGGTGTCATGATTAATGGTGTGGTATCTAGGACAGAAGAAGGGACGCCGCAAGGTGGCCCCCTAAGCCCTTTACTTTCGAATATTGTACTAGATGAACTAGACAAGGAATTAGAGAAAAGAGGGCATAAATTTGTTCGTTATGCCGATGACTGTAATATTTACGTGAAGTCAAAACGGGCTGGTGAAAGAACCATGGCTAGTGTCAAACGATTTATTGAGGGAAAACTTCGTCTAAAAGTCAACGAGAAGAAATCTGCGGTTGACCGACCATGGAAACGAAAGTTTCTAGGATTTAGTTTTACACCTTCAAAAGAGCCAAAAGTTCGGATTGCCAAGCAAAGTCTAAAACGAATGAAGAAAAAGGTGCGAGAAATCACGTCAAGAAAAATGCCATACCCAATGGAATATCGGATTAAGAAACTTAACCAATATCTATTTGGATGGTGTGGATATTTTGCATTAGTAGACACAAAGAGTATCTTTGAAGATTTGGATGGCTGGATTCGACGAAGACTCCGGATGTGTTTATGGAAAAACTGGAAGACCTCAAAGACCAGGATACGCAACCTCATAAAACTAGGAGTTCCTGAATGGAAAGCTTATAAATGGGGGAACAGTCGTAAAGGTTATTGGCGAATCTCAAAAAGTCCCATATTACACAGAACCCTTGGAAACTCCTATTGGAGTAACCAAGGGCTTAAAAGTCTACAGAAACGTTATGAATTCTTGCGTCATTTATCTTGATTGAACCGCCGTATACGGAACCGTACGTACGGTGGTGTGAGAGGACGGGGGTTAATCACCCCCTCCTACTCGATT
>NZ_JAAIUV010000054.1 GCF_010975035.1 Neobacillus thermocopriae
CCTGAAAGATGATCAGGTTGATAGGTCAGAGGTGGAAGCACGGTGACGTGTGGAGCTGACTGATACTAATCGATCGAGGACTTAACCAAATAATAAAGTGAAGTCATTCGCTTTTGGCGTACTCGTTCTTCCAGACTTCTTCTGCATTATCTAGTTTTGAGGGAATGAAAAAAAATTAAAATTTCCTCTTGCAAAATATGAAAAAGTCATTATAATAAAATAGTGTCGAATAGATGGTCCGGTGGTAATAGCGAGAAGGTCACACCCGTTCCCATACCGAACACGGAAGTTAAGCTTCTCAGCGCCGATGGTAGTTGGGGCGAAAGCCCCTGTGAGAGTAGGACGCTGCCGGGCTTTAAATGGAGGATTAGCTCAGCTGGGAGAGCATCTGCCTTACAAGCAGAGGGTCGGCGGTTCGATCCCGTCATCCTCCACCATATAAAAATGCCGGCTTAGCTCAATTGGTAGAGCAACTGACTTGTAATCAGTAGGTTGGGGGTTCAAGTCCTCTAGCCGGCACCATTTAACAAATTACATTTTTAAATATGAGCCATTAGCTCAGTTGGTAGAGCAACGAGCAAAACTTCTATGAATGACTTCGAGTTGTACACGCCGAGTTGCATCTTGATTTAGCATACTGAGGCGGGGACATCTGAGTAATTTGTTTCAAAGATTAAAGGATTTTTTAAATATGAGCCATTAGCTCAGTTGGTAGAGCATCTGACTTTTAATCAGAGGGTCGAAGGTTCGAGTCCTTCATGGCTCACCATTTAAATATGCGGGTGTGGCGGAATTGGCAGACGCACCAGACTTAGGATCTGGCGCCGTAAGGTGTGGGGGTTCGACTCCCTTCACCCGCACCATTAAATTTGCGGAAGTAGTTCAGTGGTAGAACACCACCTTGCCAAGGTGGGGGTCGCGGGTTCGAATCCCGTCTTCCGCTCCAACAA
The DNA here is from genome assembly GCF_010975035.1 of Neobacillus thermocopriae. Classification (GTDB taxonomy): domain Bacteria; phylum Bacillota; class Bacilli; order Bacillales; family Cytobacillaceae; genus Neobacillus; species Neobacillus thermocopriae. The sequence continues at coordinate 951 of NZ_JAAIUV010000054.1, forward strand.
TGCCGGGGTGGCGGAACTGGCAGACGCACAGGACTTAAAATCCTGCGGTAGGTGACTACCGTACCGGTTCGATTCCGGTCCTCGGCACCATAAATTTGCGCCCGTAGCTCAATTGGATA
>NZ_JAAIUV010000006.1 GCF_010975035.1 Neobacillus thermocopriae
ATTTACGTTTATTTGCACTTGCTTTAACATGCGTAGAATCAATAAATACATGTTCAGCACTAATCAACTTTTTATCAGAAGCTTCTTTTAGAATGCGGTAGAAGATTTTTTGAAATAGATCTGTATCTTTGAAACGTCTTTCATAGTTTTTTCCGAAGGTTGAGAAGTGGGGAACTTTATCATGAAACCCAAAACCTAAGAACCAACGATAAGCAAGGTTTGTTTCAATTTCTTCAATAGTTTTGCGCATAGAGCGAATACCGAAGGTATATTGAATAAAAGCCATCTTAATTAATACAACAGGGTCAATACTTGGGCGACCACGTTCAGATGAATACATATTCTCAACTAATTTATATATAAATGAAAAATCAATAGCAGCTTCTATCTTACGAACCAAGTGATTTTCAGGAACCAGCTGGTCTAAAGTAATCATTTCTAATTGATCTCGATTTACTTGTGTATTTTTAGTAAGCATTTCAATATCACCTCGATATTCTATGACATAATTATACAAAAAATGTCGACAAAATCCTTTAAAAAAGGATTTTGTCGACAGTCTGAAAGATGTAATCAAATGATTACATCTTTTTGCAATTTTTCATTATGAAATTTGAAGCATCCGATCTAAAGCTAATTTTGCATCACAAGCAATATCTTGACTTACTTGAATCCTATTATGTTCGTTGCCTTCCTCGATGGAATCCAGACACCAAACTAAATGCGGGAGGTCAATTCGATTCATCGTTAAACATGGGCACATATGTGGATTTAATGAAATAATATGTTTATCAGGATGATTTTTGATAAGTCTGTTAACCAAATTCATCTCCGTCCCTATAGCCCAAGAAGAACCAGATTCTGCTTTCTCAATGGCATTAATAATATAACTGGTTGAACCCGACAGATCTGCTAATTCTACAACCTCCCTACGGCATTCTGGATGGACAATAATTTTCATCTCCGGATATTTACGGCGGGTATCATACACATTTTGGAAGGTAAAGTTTTCATGTACGGAACAATGCCCTTTCCAAAGAATCACTTTAACCCGTGAGATATCTCCCTCATATTCAAGTTTGTCCTCGATTGGATTCCAGATGGCCATTTCTTCTAAACCAACACCCAAATTGAACGCCGTATTTCTACCTAAATGCTGATCAGGCAAAAATAGTATGCGTTCTTTCTGTTCAAATGCCCAAGTAACCATTTTTTCTGCATTAGATGAAGTTACCGTCGCACCACCATGAGAGCCAACGAACGCTTTAATAGAAGCAGTTGAATTGACATAAGTTAAAGGAAGAATGGTTTCTCCGTAAATCTCCTGCAGTTTTTCCCATGCTCTTTCTGTTTGTTGGATATCAGCCATATCTGCCATCGAACAGCCTGCACGCATATCAGGCAAGAAAACCTTTTGATTCTGACTGGTTAATATATCAGCCGTTTCTGCCATAAAATGAACGCCACAAAAAACAATAAATTCAGCATCCTTATTTTCAGCAGACAATTGTGCCAGTTTTAATGAATCTCCCGTTGCATCAGCAAACTGAATGACTTCATCCTTTTGATAGTGATGGCCAGGGATATAAAGTCGCTTGCCTAGCTTTTCCTTAACTTCTGCTACTCGCTCCTCCAGCATTTTTTGTGACATTTGCTTGTACCTTTCAGGAATCATTTTATTGGTTTGTAAAGTTGCCAACAAACTCATACTATTCCTCTCCTTTCTCCCACAAAACTTTTACACTGATATCCAAAGCTTGATAGGAATGAGTTAAAAATCCTAGTGAAATGTAATTTACCCCGGTGTCGCGGTAATTCGCCAAGTTGCTTAATTGAATTCCGCCTGATGCCTCAGTAATAATTTCTGGTGGTACCAATTTGATTAATTCCTTTATTTCAGCTGGTGTCCGGTTATCAAACATAATCACATCCACACCAGCTTGAACGGCTTCAATCGTTTGATCTTCTGTTTCAACTTCTACTTCCACTTTCACCATATGGCCTACCTGTTTTCGAACAGTTTCTACAGCATGGCGAATTGAACCAGCGAAGGAAATATGGTTATCTTTGATCATTACCCCATCATATAAACCAAAGCGATGATTATATCCACCCCCACAGCGAACCGCATACTTTTCAAGCATTCGCAAGCCTGGAGTTGTTTTTCTCGTATCACAAATTTTAGTAAAATCACTATTAAGAGTTTGCACTGCCTTATGGGTTAAAGTCGCAATACCGCTCATTCGCTGGATTAGATTTAGTACCACTCTTTCCCCTTTAAGCAAGTCACTAATATTTCCTGAAACGCGGGCAATCTGTTGGCCTTTTTCAATTGGTGTGCCATCTTTTACAAGTACTACAGTTTGGATTTCAGAATTTAATAGCTGAAATCCAGTATGAATAATTTCTTCACCACAAAAAATTCCATTATCCTTTGCTAGAAAAACAATTTCTCCCCTTGTATTGTCTGTAAAAATTAAATCTGTCGTCATATCTTGGTCGCCAATGTCTTCCATAAAAAAACTTTCAAGTAGTGAGCGCAGTTTCAATTTGTTCATAGCGTTTCTCCATTTCCCATTTTTGCTGAATAATTGATTTCCTTAACCATCTTTCATTATCTTCTGTTGGAAAATCCATGCGGTAATGACCCCCACGGCTTTCCGTTCTCTGTAAAGCCGCTTCAGTTATGAGGTTGGCAGTGAATAACATAAAAATCTTAGTTAATTCAGAAATTGAAAAATGATCAAAGGAGCTAATTTCTTCCAGTTTGAATTGTTCTAGCCACTTTTTCTGTTTTTTCAAAGACATTTCGCTACGGACGATTCCGACCCGTTCCATCATGAATTCTTGTATTTCCTGGATGTCCGGCAATTTACGTGACCTTTGACAGCCTTTTTTATGATTAGAAACCTCAATTTCAATAGGATCTTGTTGTACTGTATTCAACCATTCTGCTAATTTTTTCCCTTGATATAATCCTTCCAACAACGAATTACTAGCTAGTCGATTGGCACCATGTAGCCCCGTACAAGCAGATTCCCCGATTGCATATAATCCCGGTATCGACGTACGGCCAATCAAATCCGTTTTAATCCCGCCCATCATGAAATGACTACCTGGAACAACTGGAATCTTTCCTTTTGTCAAATCCACTCCATGTTTTTCACAAAGTTCCGTTATTTGTGGGAACCTATTCTTAAAATTTTTTATACTAGTAATATCCAAATATACCTGACTGCCATTTTTTAAATATTCGTGGATGGTTTGTGAAACAATATGCCTCGGAGCAAGGTCTTTGAATGGATGGACACCTTCCATAATAGGTGTACCATTCTCATCCACAAGGATGGCTCCTTCTCCTCTTACGGCCTCTGATATAAGTCCTTTTGTGTCTCCATTCACAAATAAAAGCGTCGGATGAAATTGTATAAACTCCATATCCATGATCTCAGCACCGGCCAGATAAGCCAAGGCGATCCCATCCCCTGTTACTGTTTTGGCATTGGAAGAATATTTGTACAATTGACCACAACCACCGGTAGCCAAGATAATATGATTACCATAATAAATCTCCTGGCTTTCGTCCTGTCGTTTTACTTTGACGCCAATGCAACGGGTTCCCTCACTATTTAAAACTAATTCATAGGCAAAACTATCCTCTTCTACTTTCAAATTTGGCGGGAGTTTTTCAATGAAATATTCACTCAAATTTTTCCCCGTTGCATCTCCACCGGAATGGACAATCCTGTGTTCTCTATGTGCGCCTTCCATCCCTAAAGAGAACTCTCCATTTGAATCCATATCAAACACATTTCCTTTTCCGGAAATATCCCGAATCAATGATGGTGCTTCATATATGATTTGTTTGGCAGCTTCAAGGTGATTGTGAAACCTTCCTGCCTCCAACGTATCAGTTAAGTGTTTTGACGGATGGTCATTCACTCCGATAGCAGCTGCAATCCCACCTTGAGCCAAGTATGAATTCGATAATCTGAGTTTTGATTTTGTGAGAAGTCTCACATTTTTATCCTCATTCAAATGAACAGCTAACTGTAAAGCAGCTATCCCACTACCAATAATGATTACATCAGCCTTTATCATGTGTAGGCCCTCCTGGATTTACAGGTGTCTTGACATATATATTTACACATAATTAAACTAAAAACAAGAGGTTAATAGAAAAATAGTATTGGAGAATGGATATGATCTATTTTGATTATGCTGCTACAACCCCTTTAGATATGGATTGTGCTGAGGTATATGTAAAGGTTTCAAGGGAGTTTTTTGGTAATTCTAATAGTCTTCACGATCGAGGCGGCCAAGCTGCCGACATTCTGGAAAACTGCCGTGCAGAATTAGCCCGACTTTTAGGGATTCGCAAACAAGGTCTTTATTTTACTAGCGGCGGTTCTGAAGGAAATTTTCTAGCAATAGAGGCGTTATTATCTTCTGGTAAAAAGAAAGGAAAACATATCATTGCTGGGATGGCTGAGCATTATTCTATCCATGGAACTTTAAGACGTTTGAAAGATCTAGGGTATGATATTACGTATTTACCCTATACTTCAACCGGATTAATTGATCCTGATGTCCTTCAAAAATCCATTCAACCAGAAACCGTTTTGGCCATCGTTCAGCATGTAAATTCAGAGATCGGTACCATACAGCCTATCCAAGAAATCGGAGAAATTTGCCGGAATCATAATATATTTTTGCATTGTGACGCAGTCCAGTCATTTGGAAAAATCAATGTAATTTCCATTGTGCCATATGTAAGTAGTTTATCTTTTTCGGGACATAAAATTTATGGTCCAAAGGGTATTGGCGGGGTTTACATTGATCCGTCCATTGACTGGAAACCATTTTTTCCCGGAACCTCACATGAAAAAGGATTCCGTCCTGGTACAGTAAATGTTCCTGGAATTGCGGCAATGACGGTTGCTGCTCAAAAAATTTTTAAAAGAATGCAAGTAGATTATGATCAATTTTTACAATTACGAAACTTCTTTATTACAGCACTGGAGCCAATTTTAGATCGGGTTAAGATTTACCAGGCCCCTATAAATCATCAACTTCCTAGTATCCTTGGCATGAGTATTACTGGGATTGAGGGTCAATGGATCATGCTGGAATGCAATCGTTTAGGATTTGAAATTTCGACAGGAAGTGCCTGCCATGTTGGTATGCAATCCCCAGCAATGATAACTAAAGCATTAGGGCTAGATAAGATTAAAGCAAAAGAATTTATACGGATTTCTTTTGGGCAAGCGACAACAGAGGAAGATGTTAAGAAATTAGCAAATGGTATTGTCAGTATTGTAGAGAATTATCCAGGCTCAGTTGTTATTCCATAAGCAGTATGTATGTTAGAATAGGATAACAGAGATGTTCTAGGAGGAGTTATATGACAGAGCAAAAGAAAATTTTAGGGGAGGAAAGAAGAGCCTTCCTATTACAACTATTAAAGGAGAGCGACACCCCGCTTACAGGAAGTGATCTGGCTTCTAGGACAAATGTAAGTAGACAAGTTATTGTAGGTGACATTACACTGCTGAAGGCAAAAAATGAGCCGATCATTGCCACTAGCCAGGGGTATATGTATTTGAAACAAAACAACAGTACTCTCGTATATGAAAAAACGATTGCCTGTCGCCATACACCAAACGAAGCTGAAAAAGAGCTAAATATTCTTGTCGACCATGGAGTGACGGTGAAGGATGTCAAAATTGAACATGCCGTCTATGGAGATCTTACTGCTTCTATAATGGTTTCAAATAGGCAGGAGGTTAAGCAGTTTTTGGAAAAACTCAGGAAAACAAATGCTTCCTTATTGTCTGAATTAACAGGCGGGGTACATCTTCATACGATCACAGCAAGCAATAAGTCAGCTTTAGATAAGGCTGAAAATGCACTTAAGGAAGCCGGCATATTATTGGAATCTTAAAAAGGGGCAGTCCAGAAAGTCGTATTTTCGACGTCTGTATGCCCCCTTTTTATGCTTCTAATTTTTTTTATTTGTACAATTTTGTTTACTGGGTTTTCGTTAATTTATCCATAATATTAATTTTTCCAAATTCTTAATCTAATCCGATATTCACTGAGGGGTAACTTCCGAGTACCTTGACACCACATCCAAGTGCTTCCAGTTCAGCAATCGCTCCCGGTATTAACACATCATCCAGTTTCATTTCCAGATCAATTATAAAAAAGTAATTTCCGATACCAGTTTTCATTGGCCGTGATTCGATTTTCGAAAGGTCCAGTTTCCTCCATGCAAAGGCAGAAAGCACCTGATGAAGCGCACCTGCCTGATTAGAAGGAAGTGTCACCATTAACGTCGTTTTCCAATGTGTTGAACCACTTAGTGCCGCAAAATCAAAATTCTTTTGAGTTGCCAATATTACAAACCGAGTATGGTTATGATCGAAATCATGAATATTTCTTTTAACAATGGAAAGTCCATACACTTCTGCAGCCAATTCATTCGCAATGGCCGCAATATTTTGCATCGGTGTTTCCTTGACCAGCTGGGCAGCTGCTGCGGTAGAAGACACACTTTCAAACGGCACTCCTTTTAGATGATGATGTAGAAATTTATAGCACTGAGCAATCGCATGGGAATGGCTATACACCCTTGACACTTGTTGCCAGTTCTCCGCATTTTCTGGATGCACCATCAAATGCTGCTTAATTGGAAGAGTAACCTCACCGACAATAGGAATTTGTACCACATGTGTTAAATAATCTAGGGTAATATTAACCGAACCCTCTAAGGCATTTTCTAAAGGAACGACGGCTAAATCTACCTGTCCTTCTACTACTGCATCCATACACTCTGGAATCGTTTGAAAAGGGAACGGAGTAAATCCCGAAAATACCTTTTTGACTGCTAATTCTGTAAATGTTGCTTTGGGTCCTAAGTAACCTACATTCAAAACTCTCTACTCCCTTTGCCATAATTAAATAAATTTTCAGAAATAAATGAATAAAAAAGTACTAGTGTCCTTGTAAAAGTGTATGGCTATTGCTTATACAATCGACCCTCCCACTACCAAGGCACTTGTACTAACCATTCTTGAATGGAAAAATTCTTTCTGATTGTTAAAAAGAAAGCTGAGAGCCTCCGCAAGTGGATAAATGTCCACTATGCGCCTGTTCCCAGCACTTCTACCTTTTCAACAAATTCGAGTTTTCTCAGTTCCGAAAGTAAATCATCTATATCATTGGTCATTCCTGATGTATTTAAAGACAGAGTGACGTTCGCTCGACCCTGGAGAGGAATCGTTTGGTGTATTGTTAAGATATTACAGCCTGATAAAGCAACCACACTTAACAATTTTGACAGGGTACCCGAGCGATCCTCCAAATGGAAAAATAACGAGATGATCCGTTCCTTCGTAACTGCGGAAAAAGAAAAAACAGTGTCCCTATATTTATAAAATGCACTTCTACTTAGATCAACCTTTTGAACAGCTTCTCCAATTGACTCCGCTTTGCCTCGCTCGAGTAAATCCTTCGCTTCAATCGTTTTTTTCATTGCTTCGGATAAGACATCCTCACGGACCAAATAAAATTTTTTCTCAGTGTGATCCATTCTTATCTACCTACCCTTAGGGAACCTGCATTATTCAACAAATTCAAATTCAAAATCTAACAGTTTTACAATATCCCCGTCTTTTGCCCCTCTTTGCCTTAAAGCGTCGTCCACTCCAAGTCCTCGAAGCTGGCGGGCAAAACGACGCACTGATTCATCTCTTGAAAAATCGGTCATTTTGAATAATTTTTCTAATTTTTCACCAGAAAGGACAAAAGAACCGTCCGGATCGCGAGTAATAGTAAATGGTTCCGTTTCTGTCTCATGTTTGTATACCACACGGTGAACGCCCGATTCTTCCTCTTCATGCTGAAGTGGAAACTCCGGTGTTTCTTCAATTTTATCAGCAATGGCAAACAATAGCTCACGCAAACCTTTTCTCGAAATCGCAGAAATTGGAAAAATCATACAATCATCTTGAAGTTTTTCTTTGAATTTTTTTAAATTCTCTTCTGCCTCTGGCATATCCATCTTATTTGCTACAATGATTTGCGGGCGCTCCGTTAAGCGGAGATTGTATTCCTTTAATTCTCGATTAATCGTCAAGTAATCCTCGTAAGGATCTCTACCCTCCATGGCAGCCATATCAATAACATGGACAATAACTCTTGTTCGTTCAATATGCCGTAAAAACTGATGTCCTAGACCTACACCTGCATGTGCCCCTTCAATCAATCCTGGAAGATCGGCCATAACGAAGCTTCTCCCATCTTCAGTTTCTACCACACCTAGGTTTGGAACTATGGTAGTAAAGTGATATTCTGCAATTTTTGGTCGAGCGGAAGATACGACTGACAACAGCGTTGATTTACCGACACTAGGAAAGCCAACTAGTCCGACATCTGCCAGTAATTTTAATTCTAAAATTACGTCCCGCTCCTGACCTGGTTCCCCATTTTCAGCGATTTCTGGGGCTGGATTTGCTGGTGTAGCAAAGCGGATATTTCCTCGTCCACCGCGACCTCCTTTAGCAATAACGGCCCTTTGACCATGTTCTACCAGGTCAGCAATAACCTCTTTTGTTTCTGCGTCCATAACAACTGTCCCAGGAGGCACTTTGACAATCATATCCTTCGCTCCTCGGCCATGCTGGCCCTTGGACATGCCATGCTCTCCGCGAGGCGCTTTAAAATGACGTTGATAACGGAAATCCATTAACGTCCGTAATCCCTCATCCACTTCAAATACGACGTCCGCACCTTTCCCGCCGTCACCTCCAGCAGGACCTCCCTTTGGGACATATTTTTCACGGCGGAACGCGACCATCCCATTACCTCCGTCTCCGCCTTTCACATAAATTTTCACTTGATCGACAAACATTTTCTTTCATCCTCCTGTCTGGATGGAAAAATAACTAATGATTGCAATGAGAGCCACGAAAGCCTTAATATCCCAACCTATAAAGCTGGTAAAAAGGACTCTATAGTGAGTTCATTGTCGGTGAATTCTTTGATCTCAAGTTCCATGTCCGGTACATACGTTTGATCAAGGAATTGTTCAATCAACTTTCTATTTATTATTATCCCGCTAAAGTCAAAAAAGAAACGAATTCCATCAGATTGCGGTTCAATCGTGATAGATAAATGGTTTTCCTGAAAAACCTCTACTGATTGATCCAAACAAGTAAAAAAAGAGCTGGTCCAATCCGTTAGGGCTTTATCATTGACAGTTATGTATTCTGGATCTTCAAAAATCTCATACTCGAGTTGAAAGGAGCGGTTTTCCCAATTCGTTCGCAGCAATAAAGTAACAAATTGCGGCATTGGTAAATTTGAGAGCTTCGTCTCATGCTGGGCTTCGATCACAATCTGATTAATGACTTCTTTTGCCCGTTCAATTCGATTTAAATCTAAGTTTCCCTTAATGAGCTGCAGCCTGTTTAACCAGTCATGCCTCGAGTGCCGCAAAATCTCGATCATATCCCATTCTTTCTCCATACCGTACTCTCCCAATTTATTATCGGAAAACTGTTTGCTGATAGTATATCAAAAAAACAACCTATAGTAAGCAATTTTATATGATTATTACAGGGTGAAATGCTCAATCTATGAAATATAAACCCTCAAATTGGTGGAAGTTTTTTCCTCTATCACAGAAAAAGAAAACCCTAACCAGCTTGGTTAGAGTTTTCAATCAACTTAAGCTTCTTGAGCTACAGGATAAACACTTACTCTCTTACGATCACGACCTACGCGCTCAAACTTAACCACGCCGTCGATCTTAGCAAATAGAGTATCGTCGCCACCACGTCCAACGTTTACACCTGGATAAATCTTTGTACCGCGTTGACGATAAAGAATAGAACCACCAGTAACGAACTGACCATCTGCACGCTTCGCACCAAGACGCTTCGCGATAGAGTCACGTCCGTTCTTTGTAGAACCTACTCCCTTTTTAGATGCAAACAGCTGAAGATCCAATTTTAATAGCATTTATTCCACCTCCTGCTTTTTGAAGGTTATTTTCATGTGCTCACCATACTCTTCTTCAATCGTCTGTAAGGAAACTATCATACCCTCGAGAAGAAGCTGTACTCTCTCTTGAATGTTTTCCGAAAGGTCCTTCGGAAGAACACAGCGGAGAAAGCCATCGCCTTGTTCAATCTCTGGAGTCACACCAGTCAAGGCATGTATGGCATTGATTGTACCTATGGACACAGCAGATACACCTGCACAAACTATATCCTTGCCCCGCTCGGCAAAAAAGGCATGACCACTAATGACAAACGAATGAATGGAATGGGACTTCATCCGATAAAACGTAACGTTGATCATCTATAAATCCATTACCTTACGCGTTGATTTTTTCGATAACAACTTTAGTGTAAGGTTGACGATGACCTTGTTTTTTACGTTGGTTTTTCTTCGCTTTGTACTTGAAAACGATAATTTTCTTTTGACGGCCTTGTTTTTCAACTTTCGCTGTAACAGTAGCACCTTCAACAACAGGATTTCCTACCTTTACAGTTTCACCGCCAACGAAAAGAACCTTGTCAAAAGTAACTGTATCGCCAGCTTCTGCATTTAATTTTTCAATGTAGATTGCTTGGCCTTCTTCGACTTTAAGTTGCTTACCGCCAGTTTCGATAATTGCGTACATGAACTGCACCTCCTTATAAACTCAGACTCGCCAAACACAGGCGTTTATGCTAGGCATAAATCTTAAAACCTGGTCTGTGCGGTTGTAGCACAGGTGCTACAAACATAACGTTACAATCTTAACATGTTATAAGAAATCATGTCAATATTAATCGAATGTTTTTTGGGATATTTCCCGCTCATCGCCAAATTGTTTCAAGATAAAATAGTGATGGGTAGAAGGCTTAGTTAAGAAATATATTTTTAATTGAAGTGATTGTTCTAAGAAGTCTTTATGAGATAATAATGCCGTCCTCACTGCTTCAGTAGTTTCCACTAAAACAGCTTCAAATTCAGAATGACGGTGTTCCAATAGCTCGCGTTCAAGACGGAAAGCGACAGTCTCTGCGCTTAGTATTCGTCCGGTTCCTTCGCAAACTGGGCATTTTTCCTGCATGGCTTCAGATAAAGTGATTTTCGTTTTCTTTCTTGTTAGTTGAAGAATGCCAAGAGGAGTAAACCCAATCAGTTTTGTCTGCTTTTCATCTTGTTTCAATTCAGCTGCCATTGTATTTAAAATGAGCTGCTTGTCCTTTTCACGGCTCATATCAATAAAATCAATTAAAACTATTCCACCGATGTCACGAAGGCGAAGTTGTCGTACAATTTCCCGAGCAGCAAGCTGATTCGTTTTAACCACCGTTTCCTGATAATCCGCTTTGCCCGAAAATTTCCCGGTATTGACATCAATGATCGTTAATGCCTCTGTTTCATCAAAGATCAAATAGGCCCCAAGATCTAACCAGACAATCCTTTTTAATGCTTTATTGATTTCATGCTCTATTCGATGTGTCGAAAAAATATTTTCTTTTCCATTATAATAGCTACAAGTTACCCGAGCATTTTTCTCCTCAAGTAATTTCTTCATGGGCAAGTCATCGACAATCACTTCCCCAGAGGACATACGTAACACTTGATCAATAATCATTTCGGTAAAACTGTCTTTTTGAACGAGTACACCTGGCTTTTTTAAATGGCCTGCTCTATGCAGTATATCCTGATAAGTAATGCGTAATTGATCGATTTCTTTTTGGATTTCTTCTTCTTTACATGTCAAAGAAGATGTTCGAAAAATTAACCCTTCCTCTTCTGTCTTCAAACGTCTTCCCAAGTTGCGAAGGGCTGTTTTTTTCGATTCATCTGCAATTTTTTTCGATACAGCCACATATTGACCTTTAGGTAGATAAATTAGATTTTGTCCTTGAATCTCTATAATTCCTGTTACTTTCGGGCCTTTTGTACCAGTGGCATCCTTTTCGACCTGAACAAGCAATTTTTCCCCTTGGTGGACGAACGAAGAGATATTGCCTCCTTTTTCTTTTGCTAATGTATAAGAAGGGATCTGGTCGCGATGCAAATACGCATTTTTTTCTTCCCCAATATCGATGAAAACTGCATTCATTCCAGGCAAAACCTTTGTTACCGTCCCATAATAAATATTACCGACCAGAGAACGCTCTTCTGGCCGGTCCAATACAATCTTTTCTACTCGGTTATTGCGCAAGTAGGCAAATCTTTTTTCAGTTGAATGATAATTTATAATTAATGTTTCCAAACTGCCGGCCTCACTTTAATAAAAAATAACGATGATCACTTTCCAGCTTCAGCCCCCTAGTCTGAGCGCTTCCACTTTTATCTCCATTATAACCAATTAATATAAAAAGAGAAGATCACCGATTTTGTCTGTCAGCCGTTTTTCTGTAAAAAAGGCGTGCAGCAATTCATTTTCATCCAATACACGTTTTTCTCTTTCTTCTGTCTCAACAATGATTGGATGCTTACAGTCACGCTGAAATTTTTCCAATACATGGATCAACAAATCCTGTTCACTTGCCTGGATAGGAATAAGAGCAGATGGGTTTGATTTTTTGCCATAGTATCTTTCTAGTAAAAATCGCATAAAAATATAGCGCCGCTGTTTCCACTCATAATAGAGGGAAAACGATAAAAAGCCGATAATGATCCAAACATTGATATTTGCCGGTGCAGTTAATAACACTAATAACGAAAACAAGCATAAGCTAATGATCGAGATTATAAGTGTCAACTGGTGGGCATTTGAAAAGGGGAATTTTAATGAAAGTAGTAATAAGACCAGTTTGCCACCGTCTAGCGGCCAAACTGGAAACAAATTAAATATAAAAATCATCAAATTGTATTGTAGAAAAAGTTGAAATAAGTCCTCCGACATTATGTTTAACGAAACTAACCCGTAGGAGATCGCCACCATCCATACATGTTGAAGTGGTCCAGCCAAAACGACAATAGCCTCTTCCTTTAACGGACGATTACCATGCTCATCCATTTCAGCTACGCCACCAAATGGCAAAAGGGTGATTCTTTTGATTCTCCAAGAAAAAAAAGAAGCCGCAGCAGCATGCCCCATTTCATGGATAAAAATGATTGCAAGAAGTAAACAAACTTCCACAAAGTGCGCTGTGACAACAGCAAGGCCTATGACAATCCATAACAGTGGATGAATATGAACATGACGAAGCAACTCAATAGCTTTATTCAAGACGGATCACCTGGATCGGGTCGATGAATTCATCACCTTTTTTTACTGCAAAATAATATTGCCCTTTTGTTTTGTCCTCCCCTTTTGAATCTGATACCGTACCAATCTCTGTGCTCTTTTCGATATATTCATATGGTTTTACCTTGATATTTTCCAGATTTGCATACCATGTTTCGGTCTTGTCCCCATGCTGAATGATCACCGTTTCGCCAAGTCCCTCTTTTACTCCCACAAATTCGACCATTCCACCTTTAATGGATTGAACAGGTGATCCTTTGATTGTCTCAATCATTATTCCTTGGCCGTTTTTCTCAAAATTTTCAAGGATTTTCCCTGATACCGGTACTGCTCCTTTATGATTTTCTTCCCTTTCGGCAGAAAGCTTTTCCTCATTAAAAGGAAGCAAGGCAAGTGGTTTGCCAAATCTTTCTTCATACCACTCCGCTACAGCCGCAAATTTAAAATCCTCATTCATCGTTTGGAGTATAACGTCCCTCACTGGCTCTAAACGTGCAGATTGATTACGAAACAAGATGGCTACTACAAGAAACAGCAATATCGAGGCAAGAATTTTGAAAAAGAATACTTCTTTTTTAAATAAGGGGTGTCCATCATCATCACCACCAGCCGAAGGAGGAATATAATTAAATTCATATTTTTCATCGTAATCAGGCCAAAACATCTGGTTGCCTGAACTTGTGGAGGCTGTTCCTTTTGCCTTTTTTCTTTTGGCAATTCGACGTCTTATTTCGTCGGGTGTAGACCGAGCCATACCATCATCCCTTTTCACACAGTTTGTACAATTTTATGAACGGGGTGGACAAAGTATGACTTTCATACGAAAAAGGCCTGTCCACAAATAATGTGAACAGGCTAATTCGTTTATCGTACTCCAAAAAATTTCTTTAATTTTGAAAACACACCTTGATTTTGGTTTTCCAATGATTGAAGTGGGATTGATTCACCAAGAATTCGGCGTGCAATATTACGATAAGCAATGGATGCCTTGCTATTTGGATTTAATGCAATAGGTTCACCGTGATTGGAGGCTCTAATAACCTCTTCATCGTCCGCAACAATTCCAATTAATTCGATGGACAAGTGTTGAGTAATTTCATCAAGATCAAGCATGTCACCACTCTTCATCATATGGTTGCGAATCCGATTTACAATTAGTTTTGGTGGCTCCATATGTTTTTCTTTTTCAAGAAGGCCGATGATTCGATCAGCATCCCGAACAGCAGATACTTCAGGTGTTGTGACAACAATAGCCTTATCCGCACCAGAAACTGCATTCTTATATCCCTGTTCTATACCGGCAGGGCAATCGATAATCACATAATCATAGTCTTGCTTTAATTCTTCAATTAATTCTTTCATTTGCTCAGCATTTACTGCAGATTTATCTACCGTTTGGGCTGCGGGAAGCAAGTACAAAAGTCCGTCAAAGCGCTTATCTTTAACCAATGCTTGATGTGTTTTGCATCTTTTTTCTATCACATCAACTAGGTCATAGATAATTCTATTCTCAAGCCCCATAACGACATCCAAGTTTCGAAGGCCGATGTCAGTATCTACTAAGCATACTTTTTTACCCTGAAGAGCTAGAGCAGTACCAATATTCGCAGAAGTTGTTGTTTTACCAACGCCGCCCTTCCCGGATGTAATTACTATTGCTTCTCCCACTTTAATGTCCCCCTTCTAATCTCGTTAAACTAGGCCTTAAATGAATTAAAGCTTGTAATCTATCAATGATAATTTGTTGGTTTTCATCTATGTAAGCACATTCCATTTCGCGGTTTTCTTTTTTTTCAACCTCATCCGGCGCCCGATTGATCTGTTCAGCTATACGAAGCTGAGAGGGCTTCATACTGGAAGCAGCAATGACAGCCTTCTCATTGCCAAAACAACCAGCATGGGCAATGCCCTTTAATACACCCATAATAAAAATATTGCCACCCGCAATAACCGTTCCCCCAGGATTCACATCGCCGATCAACAATAAATCTCCAGGTACTCTAAGAACCTGACCAGAACGAACAATTCTTGAGACTGTAATAACCTCTGTTTCTTGCTTAAGCCGAAGGGCTTCATCTATTGTAATCACATTTGATTCTATTTCTTCCACAACTAAATTTTTCTTTTGACGAATTAAATTCTTCAGCTCTTCCCGCTGATCTTCTGTGATATATCTATTGCCGACATCCACCCTGACAGGAATTAAGTGCCGATCCTCTTTTGACAACTGATTGGCTGAAAGTTTTTGATCTAGTTCCTTCTTAAGCTCTTCGTAAGAACAATTGTCATCAAGTTGAAGAACAAGGCCACCCTTTGTTCCTTTTATTGTAACATTTTGACGTTTTTTCATGGAGAATTTTTCACCTCAAAATAAAAAAGCATTTCCTAAATATTACACAAATTCCTGTTAAAAACACACGCTATCTTACATAAATTTCGACATGAAGCGTACATTCTCCTCTTTTTCAAAAAAGCTTTCTAAAAGGATCGAATGATAAGGAAAGCAATCGCAAAATAACGATTGCTAATATTTCCATCATATCATTCATCCCGTAAAGCTACAGCATATTTTTCAAACTGCCGTTTTAATGGGTACAAAGCAACAAGGATAAAGATGGCATTTAGTATCAAGGTAGGATAAAATCGCAAATTAATAAAAGTCATAAAATCAAGGTCTGTTACATGTATGAGAAAATTCATCTCATATACGCCCACTTCGAGTAAGGCAATTCCAAATAAGGTGGCAAGAAAGACAACAACGATGTTAGACTGCATCACTTGCATCACTTTTGAAATCAAATAGCAAACAAATGGAAACAAGAAAAAATAAATGCCGATAACTTCGATGTAGACAACGTCAACGAGTAGGCCAAAAATAGCTCCATAAATAATTCCTTGTTTCTTCCCCACATAAATGGTTAATAAAAGAAGAGCCGAGAATAAAAAGCGCGGGACAAGGATACGACTTCCAAATAAGTCAGATGGTAAAAACTGAACAAACAAACTTTCTAAAATAAACAGTAACAAAAACAAAAGAGGAAGAAGGAATTTTTTCATAGATCCTCCTCCTTCCCAGCTTTCATGGCATTCCTATCCGGTTGTGTCATTAACCGTTTTATAACGATAACATTTTCGATATCATAAAAATCTGCTCCAGGCTTAATAAGTGCGGTTTGATTAAGCCCATACTGGTCAGGCTTCACTTCTTCTACTTTTCCGATTATCAACCCTTTCGGAAACACGCCGCCCATACCAGAAGTAATAACGGTTTGACCCTTTTCTATTTTTTCACTAGATGGTATCGCCTTTACCATCAATAGTTTCTTCTTGGCATCAAAGCCCTGAACAAAACCATATACATCTTTTTCCCCTTGAATGACAGCTGAGATCCGGTTTTTTGGATCCATGGCACTCAATAGCTGAACAGTGGAGCTGAATTGGTTAACGCTTTTTACTTTCCCCACCAAGCCGGTGGCTGTTACCACCGCCATATTTTTCTCTATTCCATCTGTTTTACCCTTATTTATTATCATGATTTCATGCCAACGATCAGGATTTCTGCCGATTACTGTAGCCGGAAGTGGTTCAAAATCTCTCAAGGTTTGTTTTGCATCGAGAACGTCACGCAATTCCTTATTGTCTTTTTTCAATTCTTGAATTTCCGCTTCAAGACTGGCAAATTTTTCAACCCGTGATTTTAATTCTTTATTCTCTTCATATGTATTTTGCAAATCCTGGAGATTTTCAAAAAAGCCTGCTAAATAATTGGCAGGCCTTGAAACCAGGGATTGAAACCAGCCGGTTGTGTCCCTAACAAACTGCTCCGGCCAAGTTAGTTTACTCCTATCCCTTAAAGAAAACCCAATCAATGCCACGAGAACAATAATGCTGACGAGCAAAATAATCAGACGTTTATTCAAAAAGAACTGTGGCATGATATTACACCTCTATTTTTTCTATCGAGATTCTTTTGATTTATTTTTAAATAAATGAATATGGTCTAATGCCTTACCAGTCCCAATGGCTACGCAATCCAGAGGGTTTTCGGCGATGAGCACAGGCATTTTCGTTTCTTCACTAATAACTTTATCCAGGTTCCGTAATAACGCACCGCCCCCAGTAAGGACAATACCGCGATCCATAATATCTGCTGCCAATTCCGGCGGTGTTTTTTCTAACGTATTCTTCACAGCTTCCACAATTGCATAAACCGTATCATTTAATGCTGCTGCAATTTCTTTCGCTGTAATTTCAATTGTCTTTGGAAGACCTGTTAATAAATCGCGACCTCGGATTTCCATGTTGTCGATTCCTTCAGGTGTACCAGCGGAACCAATTTCCATTTTAATTAATTCAGCAGTTCGGTCTCCAATCATTAAATTATAGTTTTTACGAATATATTGAATGATTGCTTCATCCATTTCGTCTCCTGCTACCCGAATCGACTGGCTTGTTACAATACCGCCTAAAGAAATAATTGCGACCTCTGTCGTACCGCCGCCAATGTCAACCACCATGCTTCCTGTCGGCTCCCACACAGGAAGATTGGCTCCTATCGCTGCCGCAAAAGGTTCTTCAATTGTGTACGCATCTTTGGCTCCAGCTTGTCGAGTCGCATCAATGACAGCCCGTTCCTCTACGGCAGTGATGCCGGATGGAACACAGACCATGATAGAAGGCTTCCCGGAAAAGAATCCCTTATTTTTTTGTGCTTCTTTAATTAAGTGTTTCATCATTATGGCGGTTGTTTCAAAGTCAGCAATGACGCCATCCTTCATCGGGCGCATAGCAACAACATTTCCAGGAGTCCGGCCAATCATATTTTTGGCCTCATTACCGACAGCCACAATTTGCTTCGTGTCTGTTTGTAACGCTACTACCGATGGTTCTCTTAAAACAATTCCTTTTCCTTTCACAAATACTAGCGTATTGGCGGTACCCAAATCTATGCCAAGATCCTTTGTTCCAATTCCAAACATAGTGTTGTATCTCCCTTTCTTGCTACGAAATGCACTAATTTCATTAACAGGTTAAATTCTAAAAGAAAAACTGCTGGTTTCTGTATTAATTAACAATAAGTTTTATAGTTATTTTGAGTAATCAGTCCTAAAAAATCATAAACAATATTATATCGTAACGTCAAATAAAAACAATACATCATATATATCCTTTTTCTTTTAAAGAAACAAATTTATTTTCACCAATGATAAGATGGTCAAGTAGATCTATTCCAAGAATCTTCCCACACTCTGCCAGCCTCTTTGTCACCTCAATATCTTCCCGGCTTGGCGTGGGATCTCCGGAGGGATGATTATGAATAGCTATTATTGAGGCAGCAGAACGTTTTAATGCCTCGCGAAAAACTTCACGCGGGTGAACAATTGAAGCATTTAGACTTCCGATAAATACTGTCTGTTTGTGAATGACTTGATTTTTTGTGTTTAAATATAAGCATACAAAATGTTCCTGGGTTAAAAATCGCATATCGTTCATTACATAATTTGCCCCATCTTCCGGAGAGCGGATCACATACCGATCAGAATAAGATAAATTAGCAATTCTTCTTCCGATCTCAACGGCAGCCAAAATTTGTATGGCTTTTGCCAAACCAATCCCTTTAATTTCTGTGATTTCTTCCAATGTTGCCGATTTTAATAGTCTTAGTCCCTCAAAATGGGTCAATAATCGATTGGATAATTCCAGCACCGATTCATCCTTTGTCCCTGTACGCAGTAGAATGGCGATCAATTCATGATTGGACAAGCTTTGTGGACCATGCTTCATAAAACGTTCCCTCGGCCGCTCATCCTGAGGGAAATCACGAATCATTAAAGTTTTTATGGACACTGTTTTTCCTCCCTTTTTCGTTGGGAGTTCATGAACAAACGCACTTAATACGGCAAATGGTAGCCCAGACGCTTCAGTTCTCTTACTGTTCTTGCAATGGGCAGGCCGACAACCGCAAAATAGTCTCCATTTATTTTTTTGACAAGCGTGCTTCCAAATTGTTGTATACCATATGCTCCTGCTTTATCTAACGGTTCGCCACTTTTTACATATGACCGTATTTCATCGTCCGATAACTCCCAAAACCAAACGTCTGTTTTTTCGTAAAACTTTGTTGATCTAGTTGGAGACACAATGGATACACCTGTAAAAACTTCATGTTGACAACCAGATAAATTTCGCAACATTTCAATGGCATCAGCCTCATTTGCTGGCTTTCCTAAGATGTGGTTATCCTTAACGACGATGGTGTCTGCTCCGATCACAAAGGAATCCCTATTTTGCTGAAAAACAGCCTGAGCCTTGCGATCCGCTAATTCCATTACTACTTCCTCAGGAGGAAGTTCCGGGTTAAAACTTTCATCCACATCACTGCTTGATATTGCGAAAGGTATACGGAGAATTTCTAGAAGTTCTTTTCGCCGTGGAGAAGAAGAGGCTAATATGAGGTTTTGCATTTCATCACCATACTTTCTTTGTTAACGCATTAGGGAGATACATATTAATCCTATCAAAAAACTGACTAGCAAACAATTTTTATACTTTTACATTTTGAAGGAATTTGTCAAATTATGCAATTTTTATTAAGCAGTGTCGAATGTTGAAATAAAAAAGGGTCCACCTAAATAGGGTAGACCCTTAGGAAATAAATTTCCCGGAAAATAGCGAAACTTAGAGTGTTCATTTATAAGGAATAGTAGACAGAAAGGAAATTTAACAAATGCTGTTCTGCTTCTTTTAATTTTTTTGTATCCTTTGATTGGTGAAAGGCATTCACTTTTTCATTTGCACTTAATAATTCACTTTGAATTTTTTTGATCTTTTCGTTTTCAATGCTGCTCTTTTTTAGTTGTTCTTCCTTACTATTCATTTCTTTGAAAGCTTCTTCTGAAATGGTATTACTAGAGAAACCAGATGTAGTAGCAGTTGCAATTGTTTGATAAATGGTTGGGATGGATTCAATAAAAGACTGCTCCGTTTCATTCATCCCTGACACATTCCTTTTATCAATTAATAGCGATTTTGCAAAAGCGTCCTCTACCCCGTCTTCCTTATATTTTGAGACAATTACTTTCGCCGTTTCCAGAGAATCTCCCACACCAAGCAATAAATAATGCTTCCCATCTATTTCTATAATGGAATATGGGATACCTTTCGACTTTATTTCCTTCGCTGTTTCCTCTGCCCCTTCTTTCGAAGAAAAAACGCCTCCTTGTATAATATAGGTAGAAAGCTCTGGAATCGATGCTGAAACGTCTTTTACGGGCTCCTTCTCATTATCTCCCGTTTCCTTTTCTACAATAGTTGATTGTGGTTGGGAATTCGATTGTTCATCTGAATCGATAATTACAAGTTTTAGCATTAAAAAGCCAATAGTAGTTCCTATGAGAATAGCAAAAAATGCGGAAATGAAAACGGCACCTATTGTTTTTCTATTTTTTGTTTTGGAGAAGGTCAGAAATGATATTTTTGAATTTTTCTTGATGTTTTTCTTAGGGGATTGGTAGGATGTAATTTTAAATTCCTCCATATCATGATCGGTTGACTCAGGAATAATCCAGTCAAAACTATCATCAATAGGATCCTTTGCTGCAGCTGTTTCTTTCATTACTTTGTTGTCTGTTAAATCAGGCTTTATTTTTACCACTTTTGATGCAGGCTTGCTCATAGGTTTTGGCTTATGATCATTAGGTTCCTCGCGAAACTTTTTGTTCTCACCATTTAATTTAATTGTGATTGTTTGCCCTTTTTTAGGCTTGTCCACCATTCGTACTCCTTTCTTATTCGACAGTAATATTTTTCATCCTATCATATAAAGAAAAAAAAATAACAAGACTTTTGTCGTCTTGTTAGTATAGAGTTTCGCCAAATTTTTCTATATCGTTTCAAAACCTATCATATTATGTTTCAAGTTTTTTAGGGTCTTCTATATCCACGATATACGATATTCCACTCCCACTTCCGCTTGATTTTATCAATAACATTTGCCCGTTATTCCCTAATTCTAATAAATTTGTAATGTATAATTTTTGAGCAAATTTAAATGCGACATTATTTGAAAGAATCAATTGGGTGCCGACCTCTAAACCACCTGATAATTCAATAATTGCATTATTTTTTGCTTTAAACTCATTTTTAACTAATACTTCCCCGCCAGTTTTTAAGAGAGTATTATTTATTAGATTAATATTATTAGCCACTATATCCTTACTTACTAATACCTGTCCATTATTTTCAATATCAATATTGTTGAATACATATAAACTACCGCCAATTTTACTGTTGGATGCATTATTCTCAATTTTTAAACCGCCTTGAACAAACATGTTCCCATTAATTTCAAAATGAATATTATTGTTAAAATGGATGCTGTTTTTTGCAATTAAATCTCCAGCTACCTTTATCATTGCATTGTTGTCAACTGAAAAATTGGTTCCAATGTATAAGTTTCCTTTTACAATAAGTGCCGTATTATTATTTAAATGGAGATCATTATCAACATATAAATCTCCATTTACCGTTAAAGATGCATTATTTATTAAATCAATTTTCGACACTCTTGCGTTTTTGTTAATGATTTCACTACTATTAATCTCGTTTTTATACAAAGCTGGTACAGGTGTTAGATTATATTTGAAAGCAATATATGGTAAGGATGTACCGTTTAATTTATTGTTAAACTCATTATTTACTTTATGATTTAGCGCCGTTTCTCCTCTAGCTATTTCCTTCAGATTATCAGGTGTAGTAGGCAAGCGATCATATGTGGTTTTCTTGTTGGCCGTTTCATAAAGTATGGTCGTGGAGCCAACTTTTTTGAGGATAAATGAAATGGAATAATCCACAATGGCTGTTTGGTTATTTACATTGCCAATTGACCTCAAATAATACGTATACTTCGTTTGGTTAGGGCCACCACCAACATTTTCCATTTTTGGTCTATGTGAACTAGTAGGATAATCTGGATGATAGTTGGTCGTATACGTTCCTGCATGTAATGAACCATTTTGGGTAATGATTTCATTATTAATAAAATGATGGATGTCATTTTCATTCGATAATGAGTGAGAAGCCTTTACTCTCTTAACTTTATTTAATGTTTCCTGATAAGCCGAATCTGCAATATAACGAGCAGAAAAATTGTCATTTGTACTTTTTGTATTTTTCATGCCATAGGTTGCTGCCGTTAACATCACAGGTGTAAGGAGTCCCATAACCAAAATAAATACTAGAACCACCAATAAAGCATAGCCGCTTTGACAATTAATACGTTTTCCCATAACTCACCTCTGGTTAACGACCGATGTATGAAACCCTTGAGTAACAATGAACTTTCCTTCAGTAAAATTCGTTTGTTTATACGGCGCCCATAAAGTTAAAATGAAAAAAGTATCTGAATAAGGAGTCTCCAAATGATAACCAACTGTACCTAACGAACGGCTTTTCCCAGAGCTATCTATATAATAAACTTCGTATAAATAATGATTCGAACCCGAGTTTTGTAAAAATTTCACTTTCTCTTTTTCGGCACCTTTGATCAGTGTAATTGTATGAGATGTTTCATCTATTTCTACTCTTTCAGCTGTTTCAAGTCGTTCAATCAACGTATTCGTTATTAATAATACTTTATTTTTAGCTGTGTTATAACTTTCATTGTAATCATTCTGCTCTTGGAACAGACTGGTTACGATAAAAATGATTCCGACAAACATGGAACCAATCGTTAATGCAATCATTAACTCTACTAAAGTAACCCCACGATTATCTTTTACATATTGCATGGAGCATCACTTCTTTTTTATAGATTGTCAAAATGATGTCGAAAAATAATCGACTCTTCATCTCCTATTTCCTTATTTTTGACCGTAACAATAATTTCAATATACTTATCCTTAGCACTAGGTGCTCCATTTGAAGCGTTTTGCTCATATTTTAGTATGTTTGTGACGCTATATTGATAGCCGGTTTCTTTCCCAGACATATATTTTATTCCTTCAAATCTCGTTGATTCATTTTGCTTAGGGATGAAAATCTCTTGCTTGATCGAGTAATCCGGATTTAAACGAGGTGTACTGCTCTCATCTATGACGGTGGATTCAAGTGTAACCGTTGAGCCGTTCTTTAGACTTGAAGGATTAGTTTTATATTCATTTTTAACTAATTCACTAATAATGGTTGCAAAAGCCATGGATTGAGATTCCTTATTACTGACCATATTGGTTTTGACAATATTCCCGGATAATAAAACAAACGTTGATGCAATAAACCCTAAAATAAGGATCGCTAGTAAGACTTCAACTAGTGTCAAACCAGATTGATTGTTTCTTAATTTTTTCACAACTCCACATCCGTAATCTTTTACATATTTTCATATATTGAGAACATAGGAAGCATAGCTGCAAGAACAATGAGTCCTACCACTCCGCCAACAATGACGATCATGAATGGCTCTAAAATAGAACTGAGCCTGTTTGCCATTTGTTCTACGTCTTCCTCATAGAATTCAGCAATTTTTTCCAACATGGTATCTAATTGCCCCGTCTCTTCACCAATCGCAACCATTTGGCTAACCAATTTTGGAAAAACCCAACTTTGAGCCAGAGGCAGAGATAAACTCGACCCTCTGCGAAGAGATTCTCGAGATTGTTCCAGTACTTTTGCGATTACCAAATTTCCTGAAACATCAGCACTCATTTTTAAAATTTGCAACACGGGGACCGAGCTTGCAAATTGTGAAGCCATCGTTCTTACAACTCTCGCAATAATTTGTTTTTGATAAAGGACTCCAAAGACGGGAATTTTTAACTTTATTACATCTAATAGATATTGTCCTTTTGGATTTTGTTTCATTAAAATATATAGTAATGCAAAAAAACTAACCACTAATAGACATACATACCATTTAGCAATCAAAAAGTCTGATAGAGACATTACAATCTTAGTAGGAAGCGGAATTTCTCCTCCAATAGACAATAGATTATGAATCAAGCTTGGCAAAACTTTTGTAAGTAAGATGATGACAACAAATACGGCAACGATGGAAACTACGATTGGATACATCATGGCTGATTTTACTTTTCCACGAATTTTATGTTCCTTTTCATAAAAAATGGCCAACCGATTCATTACCTTTTCAAGATCTCCACTCGTCTCACCGGCAATCACCATATGAATAAATATCTTATCAAAAATCTTCGGGAATTTTTGGCAAGCTTCGGAGAAAGAAGTACCGGAACGTATATCACTATATATTTCATGAAGGGCTTTTTTAAATGCTTTAGAAGAAACCTGTTCAGAAAGCAGACTAATGGAATCAACAATGGGCATACCAGCATTTAACAAGGTTGCAAGCTGACGGCAAAACACAACAAAATCCTGATTCTTTATCGATTTGCCAATCTTTAATTCTAATTCTTTATTAAGAAACAATTCCTTTTTCTCACTCAATTCTGAAACATAGAGCCCTTTTCTTTTTAGTTCATCCATAGCTTCTGTCTTCGATGAAACATTAAGCCTTCCCTTCACTTCTTTGCCCGTTCGTGAATCAAATCCTTTATATTGATAAACCATTGCCTCGCCCTCCTCCCATGTTTAGCTTAAAAAGACTCATGTTTATCCCAATTTGGAACATATTCATCAGCAATTTGGCGGGTAATAATTCCTCTTTGTACCAGCTCCGTTACAGCCATATTCATTGTCTGCATTCCTGCAGCTCTATTTGTCTCTAATACCGTTTGTATCTGGTGAATTTTATTGGAGCGGATTAAGTTAGCCACTGCATGGTTAGACACTAAAATTTCCAAGGCAGCAATCCGCCCGCTGCCGTCAGCAACTGGCAATAAACGCTGGGAAATCACCCCTACCAAAGTACTGGCCAATTGTATCCGTATTTGCTGTTGATGCTCCGCAGGAAACACATCGATAATTCTGTCTACTGATTGAGCTGCTCCGGTAGTATGAAGAGTAGCTAATACTAAATGGCCGGTTTCTGCCGCAGTAATTGCTGTTTGAATTGTATCTAGATCTCTCATTTCCCCCACAAGAATCACATCAGGATCTTGTCTTAGCGCTGCGCGTAAAGCAACTGAAAAAGATTGACTATCCTGTCCCACTTCACGCTGATTCACAATGCTTTTTTTGTGCTGATGAAGATATTCAATGGGATCTTCCAAAGTCAATATGTGCTTGCTTGATGTTTCATTAATATAATCGATAATGGCTGCCAACGTCGTTGATTTTCCACTACCGGTCGGCCCTGTAACAAGTAAAATTCCTTGTGTTTGTTTGGCCAAATATTTTGTTATTGGTGGGAGATTTAACATTTCTATCGTCGGGATTTTGCTATTTATCACTCGGCAAACGATAGCCACAGAGCCTCTTTGCCGAAATAAATTGACACGAAAACGACAAACTCCAGGAAGTGAATAGGAAAAGTCAAGTTCCCCTTCTTTTTGAAAGCGTTCAAATTGTTCATTCGTTGTAATTTCTTCTGCCATACGTAATGAATCTGTAGGTGTTATTGGATCCGTACTGATTTTTATTAGTTTGCCATTAATCCGAACAATCGGAGACGTTCCAGTCGTAATATGTAGATCGGAAGCATGATTTTTATAAGCAAACTGTAATAATTTTTCCATCGTTGATGCATTCGATGTAGTCATCTTTTTTCCCCTTCAATTATTATACTGTTACGCGAAATACTTCTTCTATCGTCGTTTCTCCTTGTGATACTTTCACTAAGCCATCATAGAACATGGATTTAAATCCTTGCTCCTCTACATATTGACGATACATCGAGTCTGTTTGTTTTTTTGTAATCATTTCACGTAATTTCTCATCCACAAGGACGATTTCATGAATGGCCAACCGCCCTTTATAACCTGTACTATTGCAATTCGAACAGCCATTCCCTTTCACAATTTTTGATGTTGGAAGCCCCCATGATTCAAATAGATTCCTTTGCTCTTCAGTCAATTCATAGGAGGTAGCACAATACGGACATACCTTGCGCACAAGGCGTTGAGCCAGTACACCTACTAAAGATGATGCGATGAGATAAGGCTCAATCCCCATGTCGATTAACCGAGTTATAGCACTTACCGAGTCGTTCGTATGTAGAGTACTCAGGACTAAATGGCCGGTCATGGCTGAGCGAAGAGCAATTTCAGCCGTTTCTGAATCCCGTATTTCTCCAACCATAATAATGTCGGGATCTTGCCGAAGAATGGATCGCAAACCAGCTGCAAAAGTCAATCCGATATTTGATCGTACTTGTACTTGATTAATCCCTTTGATTTGATACTCAACAGGGTCTTCAACAGTAATAATATTGACAGCATCAGAATGTAGCTGATGAAGTGCTGTATAAAGGGTTGTCGATTTTCCTGATCCTGTTGGACCTGTAACTAAGATAAGTCCATATGGATGATTAATCATTTTTGTAAATTTCCATTCGTTTTGTTCTGAAAATCCTAATTTTTCTATTCCTAATGACACACTTCCAGTATCTAACAATCTCATAACTACTTTTTCACCATATATGGTTGGTAAAATCGATACACGAAGATCGATGGTGTTTAGTTCTAACTCCATTTTAAAACGTCCATCCTGTGGCAGCCGTTTTTCAGCAATGTTTAACTGAGCCATGATTTTAATCCTCGAGACTAAAACATTATTCATTTTAATCGGCAAAGTCCGTTCAGTTCGAAGAATTCCATCAATACGCAGTCGAATTAACAATTCCGTTTCTTGTGGGTCAAAATGAATATCACTGGCACCTAGCTGAACAGCTTGGCTAATTAACTGATTCACCATTTTAGCTACCGGAGAATCATCGGATTGTTGGGCTTCTAAAAATCCTGGATCATCTTCACTCATCGGAATTTCCTGAAGCATTTGTTCAATCGATTTTTGCATACCATAATAACGGTTAATAGCTAAACGTAGTTCATCCTTTTTAGCAATGACCGGGTCTATTTCAAACCCTGTACTTAAGCGAAGGTCATCTAGCGCAAAGTAATCCAACGGATCATACATAGCAACCATCAATCGATTGTCAGATTTTTTTAACGGTAATACTTGGTACTTTCTTGCTAGATCTTCACTGATGACATTTACTAGTTTTCTATCAATTTTTTGTTTATATAAATTGACATGAGGAATCCCTAATTGGTACTCTAATACTTCAATAATTTGCTGCTCATTGACAAGTTTTAACGCGATAAGCTGATCCCCAAGTCGAAGCCCTGTTTTTCTTTGTTCCTTCAGTGCTTCCATTAATTGATCCTCGGTTATCATCGAGGCTTCCACTAGCAAATCTCCTAATCTTTTTCGTTTTTGAATCATCCATCTATCCCTTCTTTTCACAGGATTAAAGAGTAAAATGAATGCAATGTATCGAAATACATTCATTCATCTACATACACGACACTTGGTGAAAAAACCCTTATCCCCTTAAATTACGACTGTTCATTTGGATCAACATAACGCTTCACTTTCTGGGGATCGAATTCATAATCTAGTTCAAAGTCCATCTTTTCATCTATAAACTCGGCTAATTTTTCACTGTAAAAAGCACGAATCGTTACGATTCCTTCTAGCCGATTATCCTTTTCTTTATTGATTTTGTATTCATAACTTTGAACATGAATAATTCTCTTTAGATTTTCTAGCTGGCTGACAAATTGGTTAACCTTTTCCGCTTCTCCATTCACATCGATTGTCAATTCCACAAAGGAAATAGGAAGGTCTTCTACTTTTTCGATTTGTTCCTTGAATTTTTTCATGACGTCCTGCGATAAAATGTTCTCCCAATTCTCTTTACCTGATTTCCGAGTCTCTTCTTCTGTTTTTCCTACTGCTTCATCATCTGATAAACGGTTCTCGTTAAGATTGTAAGAAATATTTTCAATAACAACCTCGTTTTCTAATTCCGTACGTTCCAAATCTTTGATGATTTCTTCTATATACGGTTTACTTGGAATACTTCCGATAAGTAGTTCTTTTTCCTCATCGCTGAATGAATTCGGTTGTAAGCTTTTTATTGATTGTTGGTAATATGAAAAATCACTCTTAATTCTATTAAGTTGTTGTTGTTGATTTTTTTCTTCAAGAGCTAACGGGCGAATCATAAAAAGATAGAACGCGACTAAAAGTAATAAGATAAAAAGGATGATGATTAAAACAATATTTTTATTTTGTTCCAACCACTTTGTCATTTTTCCTCACCCGCTAACGTATTCAGCTTTATATGAAAAATGGATTCATAGAGTACATCTTCATCATCTGCCGTTATACTCTCTAACTCTGCTTTTTCCACCAACTCACAGGAGTATAGTCGATGGAGAAAGAGAGCGGAATCACCTTTTGAATTAAAAGTAGCCGTCAAGGTCAGTTCTCCATCATTTAAATAGGTATACCCTATTACATTTGCTTGATCAGGTAATAATTTCACAATGGCTTCATGAACATATATAGTGTCTTTATAAATGGAGTGTAAAAATTGATTTAATTGTTTATATTTTTCGGTGAAATTATATTTTGTAAAGCCCGTTGTCTTTTCTATATATTCTATTCGAGCTTGATCACGCGCAGATGATTGTGACGTTATCTTTTCCGACAATTCTTTAATAGAATCTTTCTTATCCATATATTGATACATTAATAAGATTGTAGTGATGCAAACGACAGCAATGCCTAGTACTGGTATTAAATAAATAGCTCTTTTTTCTTTACGGATGTTTTGCTTCGGTAATAAATTGATACTAACTTCCACGATTAGCCTCCATTCCGGCAAACTCTAATTGCTTCTCCAAAACGATTAATTGATCATTTTTCATTTCCTCTTATTGCCAGACCTATAGCGACACTACAAGTGTCTAAAAGAGACAAATCTTTTACGTTATGTGATGAAATTGAACGATAGTCAATTCGTTCGACCCTTTGAGAATGGATTCTGTTTTTTAAAGGTTCAAAAATCTGATCTGTTTTCTCCCCAGTGACGATAATTCTATGAAACTCACTATCCCGATCGTTCATAGAATAGCGATAAAAGTTTTGCGCCTTTTCAATTTCTAAGACGATTTCATCGAAATAAGTATCCTCAGATTGAATCATCTCAGCGGTACTCGCAGCTGCTATTTCTCTTTTACTCTCTTCCATCTGAAACGATTCTAGCTCCATAACTAGCTCATCATTTTCCTTTCTATTCGCTTCAAAAAAATAATCCATCCGATTAATTGTCATCATACGTGAAAATACAATTTGATCTTCTTTAAATATGTGAATATCCATCCCATTTTCTGATGCATCAATGATCATTTCGGTTTTTTTCAACCATTTTGGATGAGTATATAAAAGCAACCGTTGGAGTGCCAATGCACGAATTTCAGCTGTCACGGGCTTAAGACCAGCATTTGAACATACATCAACTAAATCCTGTGATAACAGCTTAGATGTAGCAAATAGTAATATTTCACTTTTAGGACCTTCTAAATTTTCTTCGATTCCTTTAGCCAAATCATCTAATGACAATTCCTCTTCCTCGGTATCATTATTTCCCTTTATCAGATGATTAGGGATAATGGCACCGATTTTCACAAAATCATAAATAGGATCCTCAAATGGAAGATGAATGCTCTCACCAATCTGAAACTGCAAAATCTTTGCCAGTTCACTTTCACCTAAATCGGGTAATGAAGTGATCTTACGAACAAGGATATTTTGGGTTGGAATCGCTAAATGAACATTTTTTGCGAGTTGCCCATGAATAAAGGTATTTTTTAATTCGGTTGCTAGCCGAGAACTTTGTGAGACTCGCCCGCTTTTAATCATCTCTTCTTTCATGTTGGTTATTCCAACATTTTGAATAACTGGGATCCCTCTTTCTAGCTTAATCGTGGCAAAAGAAAGGGATTTGTCACGAAAATCAATCCCGGAGTATGTATGTTTTCTAAACAATTTGATCACCTCAAATAAAGTGGTCCCTATCACCATCATCTACAGAAAAATAGACATATACCAATTCCATATCACCTTTCCGTATCCATAACTAATTAAAGAGCCAACCATAATAAAAGGACCAAAGGCCATTGGCTGCCTACGTTTTAATTTTCCAGTTAGCATTAGCAATAATCCTGCTATTGCTCCAACAAAGGACGCAAGGACGAGACTCATGATAGTCAACATTGGCCCTAATGCTACACCTATCGCCGCGTATAATTTTATATCTCCTCCGCCCATTCCTCCTTTACTGACAATCGCAATAAATAACAGTAAGGTAAAGCCAACTAAACCACCGAGCATATAATACCAAAATGGTTCTGTACCAATAAAAAGGCGGCTAATGACTAATCCTCCAAGTATGGGGAATGTGACGATATCGAGAATCAACTGTTTACGTATGTCTGTTAAAACAGAAATGACCAGTAATACGGTCAATAGTAAAGACGGTATCAATTCCAATGATAGTCCGACTTTTTTATAGACGAAGCAAATGGAGATGGCTGTTAATAATTCACCGAATGGATATAGTGGAGAAATCGGGCCTTTACAGTAACGACATTTTCCTTTTAAAAACAAATAACTAAAAACAGGAATTAAATCTAAAGCTTGTAATCGGTGCTGACAATGAACACAATGAGAAGGTGGGAAGGCTAGTGATTGTTTATTTAATAAACGAATGGCAACCACATTGAAAAAACTACCTAGTACGAGCCCGTAGATAAAAACAAGACTATCAATCAAAAACAACTACATCCTCCCCTTCTCAAAAATGAAACTTTTAAAAAAGCTGTCGCCGCCAAAAAAATGACGCGACAGCAATACTTTTATACTATCTAATAGTTAAATGAACTTTACTCAATCTTTTGGCAGTACTCTTCTAAATTCTCTTTGTTTTCTTGATATCCATCAGGGCATTCTGGCATTTTCTTTAAATAATTGTTATCTAAAAGATTTTGTAGTGTTGGAACTCCACCTTCAACTGCTTCATATCGAGCAACAGCATCATTTACAATTGCATTCGTTTGTTTTGCAGCATTTTCTGCAGCTTCATTTTTATTATTTACTACCATCGGAATCGCAATGGCTGCAATAATTCCTAAAATAACGATTACTACGAGCAATTCGATTAATGTCAAACCTTGCTGGTTTTTTAATAGTTTTAATTTTTTATTGAATAGCTTTTTCATAAGATTTTTCATAACTTGATTTCTCCCTCTCCTTTATCTATCTTTTTAATTATAAATCCCGGGACTTTAATACCATTAATAGACAGTTCAAAATACTCAGATAAACCATATAGGTATTCTAGCACATGTCGAGAAAGGAAGGAAATATAAAAATTTTTAAATTTTTGTGTCATATTTTGGTAAAATTTAATTAATAACGTGCAATAAAACCCGGTCATCAGAGTATAAACTTCTCGAAAATTTTGCATTTAATCCTACAGGACTTGTACTACCGAGACTGTCCACTTCAATTTGGCATAGGGGATACTAAGATAATAGTCTTAGGATTATGTACAGATAACAATAAGTCGATAGTACTAGATATTTTTTGAGTAAAACAAATTTTTTCATAAAATAAAGGCAGCCTGTTTATAAGGCTGCCTTTCCTTTGCAATTACGCTCAACAAGTGGAATACTCGGCCACACGGTTCCTACCCGCGCGTTTTGCTCCAACATAGAGGGCTCTATCCGCATGGCGAATTAATGACTGAGCATCCTCAGCATCTTCTGGTGCGGTTGCCACACCAATGGAAGTGGTAATCCTAACCTGTTGCGGTTCTTTAACAATCGTTTGATGTAGGATAAACGGCCAATTAGCAACAGATTGTCGAATAAGCTCAGCCAAAGAAACGGCCTCTACTTTTGAAACATTTGGTAGTAAAATAACAAATTCTTCTCCCCCATAACGGGCCACTGTACCTCTATTACCAACGAGGGACTCAATCCTTTGAGCCATTTCTATTAAAATTTCATTTCCACTTTGGTGGCCAAATGTATCGTTTATACTTTTAAAATGATCAATGTCAAGAATGATTAATGAAAGGTACTTTGATTCAGAAGAAGATAGTTTTTGAAATTCTTCCGTTAAGACATTTTGAAAATAACGAAAATTATATAACTTAGTTAGTGCACAATGTTCACTTTGCATTTTTGTTTGTTCGTAATTTTTCGCATTTTCCATGGCCACTGCAAAATAGGAACATAAAACCTCAATGATCATCAGTTGACTATTTTCATAAGCATGCTTTTTCTTTGAGGCAAGCACCAGTACCCCAATAGCCTTTTTACTTTTTATAATAGGAACACATAACAAACTCTCCGCATCTTCAGGGATATAACTGGATGATGGGGAGTATGCCCATTCTTTACGCGTATTTAGAAGAAGAGAATTTTGCTCTGCCCATACTTTCCCACTCATTCCCTCGTATCTTCTTATCGGATATAAAGGTTTGGTTCTAACTTCTCCTTCTTCAAACCCCCTGGAGAGGAGGAGGTACTTTTCATCCTTATGTGTCATTACTTCAAGAATATAGGCATAGTCGACAGGAAGCATTTCACATACTTTTTGTAAAAATATATTTTTAACATCCTCTACATTCAAACGTTCCGCCAGCTGATGTCCTA
Organism: Neobacillus thermocopriae; assembly: GCF_010975035.1. Taxonomy (GTDB): domain Bacteria; phylum Bacillota; class Bacilli; order Bacillales; family Cytobacillaceae; genus Neobacillus; species Neobacillus thermocopriae. The sequence goes on from NZ_JAAIUV010000006.1 coordinate 32,908, forward strand.
TTTCTGCCGCTTTTTGTAAGTAGTCATTTACTTTTTGACTAGAATAATAGAGGATGAAGATAATTGATAAACTTACAAAAGGAATACCAACAAATAAAATAGATAATAGCCCTATTTCATTAAATAAAATATAAAAAATAAACCCGATTGGAAGAGTAATTAAAGTTGTAATTGTTTCAACAACAAAATCGCTTCCGAAAAATGGTTCTTTTCTTTTATAAATATACTTAAAGTGAATAAGGAGAATTACTTGATTGATCAAATAGTATAGACCACCATATACCACTGCCAACGATAGGGAACTGTAATCATTAGCCAATTCAGGGCCAGTATGACCGCCGAGCCAATAATAGGTCATTCCGCTAATAAAAGAGACAAGAAAAAACATGTTCAAATTCAATGGCAGGCGAAAAAATTGTCCCTTTTGCAAAATTTTTAGCTTTAATACTAAAGCAATGACTGCAATTTGAGCAAAGATGATCTCTACAAATAAACCAAATTTTAAAAAGGTAGCCAAGGCCACCCATTGAATAAGAAAGATAAACGTTTCATTAATCACAATTGGCATCGTAGCCACAATAATGGTTAATAGCAAAAATGCCAAAAGTTCGACCCAATTTCCGGAGAATTTCGGAGGATGGATTTGATATGTTATCCATAAACCTGCTGGTACCATCAGCAACCATATTAAATAAATGAGTTTCTGTACATATGGATGAACCTGCACCTTGCTCCTCCTCTTTCCCGAGACATCCTTTAATTCAAGATAAAAACATTATATCAAATATTTGTAAACCTGTCACAATGAAATAGTCTTACTTTTCAAATATTTACATACAGTTGGTTTTGCTTCAGAGATAAAATATAACGATCCTGTAATGACTAAAACGGAGTCTTTCTGGAGTTTCTCAATAACTTCTTTCAGGTAGGACGGCCAATTCGACGTTGCTTTTTTATTTTTCGATTGGCTCATTTTCAGGAGTTCGTCTGCCTTAGCAGCCCTTGGAAAATCAAAGCTAACAAACGAGATTTGATCAGCCACTTTATCGAGATTGGCAATCATTTCATCTAGTTTTTTATCCTTTAAAGCAGCAAATACCACATGAATGAATCGATCCGAATAACGACTCGTTAATTCCTCCACCAATGCTTGGACTCCCTCCTGATTATGGGCTCCATCCATGATGACAAGAGGTTGATCAGATAGAATTTCAAATCTTCCCGGCCAATAGGACATTTTCAATCCCTCACGAATCGACTGTTCGGATACATTGAAGTAGTTGGCTTGGTTTAAATAATCTGCCACACTAACAGCAAGTGCTACATTTTCTGTTTGATGCCGACCAATCATACTAATTTCCAGCTTTTCCAACATTTTTGTTTCCGTTTGTAATGTAAACACCTCTCCCTTAGGAAGAGAAGTATGATCAAGAATCGTAAAATTTTTATTAAAGCGATAAATTGGTGCCTCCATTTTAGCAGCTTGTTGTTCAATTACGTTTATTGCTCCTGGATGTTTTACTGCCGTAAAAATCGGTGTCTTTTCTTTAATGATCCCCGCCTTTTCAAAGGCAATTTCCTCATAGGTCGTACCGAGAATATTCGTATGATCCAGTCCAATGTTCGTAATGATCGATGCTAATGGGTGAATGATATTAGTAGAATCAAAGCGGCCACCCAGTCCTACTTCATATAGAACAAGATCAACCTTTTTTACGTTGGCAAAATAATAGAAAGACATCGCCGTAATCACTTCGAATTCTGTTGGCCCGCCCAGTTCGGTCTCTTCCAATTGATTCGCTAATGGCAAAATAATATTGGTAAGGTCAAGGATTTCCTGATCACTGATTGGCCTTCCGTTCACACTAATTCGTTCATTGAACTGTTCGATATATGGCGAGGTAAAAGTACCAACTGTATATCCCCCTGCTTGAAAAATCGAGCGGAGAAAAGTAACACATGAACCTTTCCCATTTGTGCCACCAATGTGAACCGCTTTAAGCTTTTTTTCCGGAGACCCGAGCTTATCCATCATCCACTCCATCCGCTTTAAACCTGGTTTAATACCGAGTCTCAATCTACCATGTATCCATTCAAGGGCTTCCTTATAGGTAGTAAACATGTATGACACCCCATTTGGTTGATTTATCATAAAGGGAAGACGAATCCAACGCCGGATTCGCCTTACATCTGCTTATTCCCCTTTTAATTCTTTAATACGAGCCTCAACGATGCTTCTCTTTTCAAGATAATCTTTCTCTTTAGCCCGTTCTTCTGCGACAACATGTTCCGGAGCTTTTTTAATAAAGCCTTCGTTACTTAATTTCTTTTGAACTCTTTCCACTTCTTTGTTAAGTTTATCCCATTCTTTTTCTAGACGGGCAATTTCTTCTTCTATATTAATTAAACCTTCAAGTGGAAGGATGATTTCAACCCCTGTAATTACCGCAGTCATTGCTTTTTCAGGTGTTTCAATATTTAAGCCCATTTGCAATTCTTCCGGATTACAGAATCGCTCAATATAACTGCGATTCTTTTCAAGAGATGCCAGCACTTTTTCATCCTTAGCTTTAACGAGCATTTTAATCTTTTTGCTCATTGGTGTGTTCACTTCAGCACGAATATTACGTACGGAACGAATCATCTCCATTAGAAGCTTCATTTCCTGTGCTGCTTCTTCATCAGATAATTCTGGTCTTATCTCTGGCCATTTTGCCACGGTAATTGACTCACCTGAATGAGGAAGGTTTTGCCAAATTTCCTCGGTGATAAATGGCATAAATGGATGGAGTAAGCGCATAGTTTGATCAAGAACATATGCAAGAATCGAACGAGTTGTCTTCTTCGCAGCCTCATCTTCACCGTATAATGGAAGTTTTGCCATCTCAATATACCAATCACAGAAGTCATCCCAAATAAAGTTATAGAGAGCGCGGCCCACTTCACCGAATTCATAACGCTCGGAAAGTTTTGTGACATGGTCTATCGTCTCATTTAAGCGAGTTAAAATCCATTTGTCTGCTACTGATTTTTCTCCACTTAAATCAATTTCCTCATAAGTGAGGCCGTTCATGTTCATTAAGGCAAAGCGAGAAGCGTTCCAAATCTTATTGGCAAAGTTCCAAGTTGCTTCTACTTTTTCTGTGCTATAGCGTAAATCTTGACCTGGTGAAGTACCAGTAGATAAGAAATAGCGCAGTGAATCTGCCCCATATTTAGCGATTACATCCATCGGGTCAACCCCATTACCAAGCGACTTACTCATCTTCCGTCCTTGCGCGTCACGTACAAGCCCATGGATCAACACATCTTTAAATGGACGCTCTCCTGTAAATTGAATGCTTTGGAAAATCATCCGTGATACCCAGAAGAAAATGATGTCATAACCTGTTACTAGTACATCTGTTGGGAAGTAGCGCTTATAATCGCTAGATTCGGTATTCGGCCAGCCCAATGTCGAGAATGGCCAAAGAGCTGAGCTAAACCAGGTATCCAATACGTCTTTATCCTGTTCCCAATTTTCTAAGTCACTTGGTGGTTCATGATCCACATAAATTTCGCCGGTTTCCTTATGATACCAAGCTGGGATTCTGTGGCCCCACCAAAGCTGTCTGGAAATACACCAGTCACGGATGTTTTCCATCCAGTGCAAGTATGTTTTTTCAAATCGCTCAGGAACAAAGTTTACTTTATTTTCTTTGTTCTGCAAGGCAATGGCCTCTTCAGCAAGTGGCTTCATTTTAACGAACCATTGAGTGGATAAATATGGTTCAACTACCGCTCCACTTCGCTCTGAATGACCAACGGAATGCAGATGCTCTTCAATCTTGAACAAAATGCCTTGCTCCTGCAGATCCTTTACGATCTGTTTCCGACATTCAAAACGGTCAAGCCCTTGGTATTTACCAGCATTGGCATTCATGGTTCCATCTTCATTCATCACGATGATACGCTCAAGATTATGACGATTTCCGATTTCAAAATCATTCGGGTCATGAGCAGGGGTGATTTTTACTGCCCCAGATCCAAATTCCATATCAACATAGTCATCACCAACAATTGGGATTTCTCGACCAACAATTGGAAGCTTTACAGTCTTTCCAATTAAATGCTTATAGCGCTCATCTTCCGGATGAACCGCAACAGCTGTATCGCCAAGCATTGTTTCCGGACGTGTAGTCGCAACTTCAATAAAACCAGATCCATCGGCTAATGGATATTTCATATGGTAGAGGGCACCTTGAACATCTTTATATATTACTTCGATGTCAGATAAGGCAGTCTTAGTGGATGGATCCCAGTTAATGATATATTCGCCACGGTAGATTAACCCTTTTTTATAAAGAGTAACAAAAACCTCACGAACGGCTTTCGATAGTCCATCATCAAGAGTAAATCGCTCACGAGAGTAATCAAGTCCCAATCCTAACTTTGCCCACTGTTCTCGGATATGAGAAGCATACTCTTCCTTCCATTTCCAAGTTTCCTCGACGAATTTTTCTCGTCCAAGATCATAACGACTTTTTCCTTCTTTGCGAAGTTTTTCTTCTACCTTCGCCTGTGTCGCAATGCCGGCATGATCCATACCAGGAAGCCAAAGAACGTCATAGCCTTGCATCCGCTTCATGCGAGTAATAATGTCTTGCAGGGTCGTATCCCATGCATGACCAAGGTGAAGTTTCCCAGTTACGTTTGGCGGCGGGATAACGACTGTATATGGTTGTTTTCCTTCGTCATCTTTTGCTTCAAAAAACTTACCTTGTAGCCACCATTCATAACGCCCTCTTTCAATGGATTGTGGGTCGTATTTGGTAGGCATCGTTATTTCTTTTGTTTCCATCTAAATTGCCTCCTTTTATTTCACACTAGGTACCAAGTAATTAGGAAATTCTTGCGCTAGGCATTTCTCGAAATAATTAAAAAAACTCCAGTCGTCATAAAAGGACGAATGGAGTTGATTCGCGGTACCACCTTTTTTCCAATCTAATGATTGGCTCTCAAATAGGATAACGGATTTTATCCGTCTTCTGCTAATAGGGTGTAAAACCTTTTCACAGAAGAAGCTCATGGGCGACCTTCCGATGTTCCTCTTAGGAAATCTTTCAGCTATTGATTTCCCTCTCTAAAAGCAGGATGGCATCGTACTCTTCCCTGTCTTCGCTTTTAATTTTTAATTATACAAATATAGTACCTAAAAAAGGGGATTGACGTCAATCATGATAACCAAATTTCTTTTACTTTATACTATGTATCCTTTTACTGAAGTTCACAATTTGCAGAAATATACATATAAATATAGGCAAATGGAAGGTGGGATCCTGGTGAAACATTTTCATAAATTTAAATACCGTCCCTGGTTTCAGACGTTCCGAAAAATGGCCACTCAACTAATTATTCCTTTTACCATTTTTCAGTTACTACGAACACTCTTTTTGCCTACTGTCTTTGATGTTTTATTATTAACAGTCTTTATTGTCATTGCTGCATCGATTTATTTAGAAGTGATTTAGGAGCCCTTTTGCATGCTATTGCTACTGGGCTCCTTCTTTCGCTTCCTCTGCTGCCTGGATTTCAGCTTGTTGCTGAGCCTCCATTTTCGCTAATTGCGACACAACATACTCGGTGTTAGTTAAATGCCAATATCGTTGCTGCAATTGACGGACAAACTTCAATTCATTTCTTGCTCTTTGCTTACGGTAGTATTTTTCAGCCACTTGAATAATAGGAATCGGATAAGCCAAATAGCTATGGAATAGTAATTTTTCTTCATCTTTAAAAGGAAAATATTTCAAATAATGACAAATACTATTAACCACTTGATCATTCCGTTTCGGATTTGTATTTAATGCCCGGGATATATACGGTAGTAAGTCATGGATGGGTGAGCCATATCGAGCATTTTCAAAATTTATAAAAAATCCGTACCCTCTTTCGTCATATAAAAAATGCTCAGAGGACAGTTTTCCATGGACAACAACCATACGAGCCTTTTCTTCATTCTTTGTCAATTCATACCATTCATCTAATTTCGTTTTTGAATAGCCAAGTGCCAATTTTATTTGATTGTAGTACAAGCAAAATAATAGCTCAAAAGGTGACATATATGTCTTACTTTCACAAACATCCATAAATCCGTCTAAAAATTCCTCATGTTTTTCAATCTGTCCAATCGTACTTTCATAATGTACTGTGCGCTCTTCCTTATTTATGGGAATTTCTTTTGCAGACAATGTATGAAGCCTTGCTAATTCACGAAATAATTGCTGGTTTTGCTGCTCCCGATTCTCTTTTTGTTCATTGGCTATCCAAGGCATAAGATAATAAAGAAATTGATCATGAAGGACAGCGTACCGACCATCCATCGTAGGATAAATGGGAACGATCCGATTAAAACCTTTTTGATACAGATCATGAACATGGCGAATAAAATCAGTACCAACAGAGGGGAGAACTTTTTTCAAAGCAAAAATTCCTTTGCTTGAATAAATTTTTTTGACAGTTCCAAAGTCCTCCACAAAATGCGGTTCCACATGGTAATGTTTTAAAATCGGAGACAGGGCTTCCAATTGATTATGAGTATTCATTTTAAGTCAACTCTCTTTCTTGAAAAGACCACGACGCTTCCCCTATAAATGAAGCTGAGCAGGCCTTCGTGAAACCCGCTCAACTTCAATGAAACCTTATTTTTTAGTTAATGCAGCTGGTACGTACAATACCTGGCCTTCATATACATCCTGTGTTGGTTCGAGATTATTAACACGTAGGAGACTATGTGTAGAAACTTCATATCGTTCAGCTAGACTTTCTACTGTATCCCCTTTTTGAACGATACATACCCTTAGCCTCGTTTTAGATGTTCCTTCATCCTTCCTAGCAAAAAATTCCGTCAATGTCATTGTTTTCTTTTTACCAAACTTCTTCTTTTCCTGCTTTGGCGACTCCTCTGAAAAAGCACTTTCCACACTATCTTCCTGTGCTTCAACCTCAAATCCTGCTTGGGAGGCTGATTCTTCCGTAAGCTCTTCTATTTCTTCTTCCAACTGATTGTCATTCTCTCTAGCTTCTGGCTGATTCCATGAAGAAGGGTTCGTTGGTGGTTCATACTCTTGGATTTGCCAAGATGGAGGTGTTTCTGTTTGCTGATATTCCTGGAAGCGCCACGCTGGTTGAGGAGTTTCCTCCTTTGCTTCCTCTTTCACTATCTCCTCATCATCAGGTGGTTGATAGCTGAAGGTTGGCAATTTAGGAAATACTTCGGTAACCGGTTTTTCTTCTTGTTGTTTTCTAGCCTCGGTCTCAAATAATAGGGGAAGTTCTGCAGTGCTTTCAGCCGAATCGGCTGCCGGCTCCAAACTTACTTCTTCCGCTTCCTCCTCTTTGCTTTCACGGGCGAACACTTCTAATTGTTCAAGTTCTTCTTCCTGCTTTTGTTCAGTTCCATAAAGGCCTGTTATCGCAAGTTCTGCAGAGAGCTTTAAACAGCTACGTTCTGGCAAATGATAATCGAACGACTCTACAATGACATCAATATCATAAACACTTTGAATACGATTGTTCGGAATCGTTATATCAACAGGAAACCGGTGTGTAAACTCACACGTCCCATCTTCTTCTCGTTCTGAAACACTTTCAACAAATTTTTGGGAAGATCCTTTTTCTTCAGCGCTTTCCTCCACTTCTTTGCAGCAGTTATATTCACCGGTTAGTTCCAACGATCCTCGTATAGTGACGTACTGATCATTTTCCTGTATGGTAATATCAGGGTCTAGAGAAATGGAAATAAGCTCTTCGACTTCCTGTCCTTTTCTAAACCACAAAGACTCCTCCACGGAAAATCGAAGGTACGATTGATTCTCCTGGGACAAAGCGACTCCTCCTTTCGTTTCCTTTAAACAAATCACTATGTCACTTACACTCTATGAAGGAAATTTTTTAATTATGATAAAAAAGAAGAATTAGAAAAGAGGAAATGAAAAAACACCCGCCATATTGGCGAGTGTCACTCAAAAATTTATTTAAGATTGGAAAAAGCCTTTTCGACTGCTTTAATTGTTTTTTCAATATCTTCATCAGAGTGCTCGGTAGAAAGAAACAACCCTTCAAATTGGGAAGGAGGTAAGAACACCCCTTGTTCTGCCATTTCACGATAGTAGGCTGCAAAAAATTCTAAATTTGATGACTTGGCTGTTTCGTAATTGATGACTTTTTCTTCTGTAAAGAAGAAACCAATCATGGAACCAGCACGGTTAAAGCTAACTGGCACTCCATACTTATCCGCAGCTTCCTTAATACCTTTTTCAAGCATGTCACCTTTTCGAATAAACTCTTCGTAATGTTCGGGTGTCAGCTGGCTAAGAGTTTCATAACCTGCAGTCATCGCCAGCGGATTGCCGGATAATGTCCCTGCTTGATAAATTGGACCACTCGGAGCAATATGTTCCATAATGTCCGCACGGCCCCCGTAAGCACCGACTGGAAGCCCTCCACCGATGACTTTCCCTAAGCAAGTTAAATCAGGCTTAATATTAAAATGTCCTTGGGCACAGTTGTATCCTACACGGAAACCAGTCATTACCTCATCAAAAATTAGAAGCGAGCCGTATTGATTAGTAATCTCACGAAGACCTTCCAAGAAGCCTGGAAGCGGCGGAACAACCCCCATATTGCCGGCGACTGGCTCGACGATTATGCAGGCAATGTCTTCGCCAAATTGTTCAAAAGCATATTTCACACTTTCAAGATCATTATATGGTACGGTAATCGTATTTTTCGCTACACTTTCTGGTACACCTGGACTGTCAGGTAAACCTAGTGTCGCAACACCCGATCCTGCTTTAATTAAAAGAGAATCACCATGCCCATGATAGCAACCTTCGAATTTCAATATTTTGTTACGGCCAGTATAGCCTCTCGCCAAACGGAGAGCGCTCATCGTAGCCTCCGTACCAGAGGACACCATACGAATGACTTCAATGGAAGGCACTCGTTCAATCACAAGCTTGGCTAGTTCATTTTCTTTCAAGGTTGGTGCACCAAAACTGGTCCCTTCCTCGGCTACTTTTTTCAGCGCCTCTACGACACGATCATTGGAATGACCAAGAATAAGGGGTCCCCATGATAAGACATAATCAATATATTCTTTCCCGTCAATATCATAGATTTTGGAACCTTTTCCCCTTTCCATGAAGATTGGATCCATTTGGACGGATTTAAACGCACGAACCGGACTATTAACACCGCCGGGCATTAGTTTTTTGGCTTCTTTAAATGCTTCTATTGATTTTGTATATGAACGCATTCTTTTCCCTCACTTCGGATAAAATTATTGTTCTTCTTTTAACCAACGAATCGCATCTTTTGCATGATAGGTGATGATTAAATCCGCGCCTGCGCGCTTCATCCCCACGAGCATTTCCAGTACCGTCTTTTTCTCATCCAACCAACCGTTTTGTGCTGCAGCTTTGATCATTGCATATTCGCCGCTCACGTTGTAAATGACAATCGGCACATTGAAGTTATTTTTCATATCACGGACAATATCTAGGTATGGCATACCAGGCTTAACGATTAAGAAATCAGCGCCTTCTGCCACATCTGATTCAGCCTCTCTAAAAGCTTCCAAGCGGTTCGCTGGGTCCATTTGATAGGTTTTTCTATCACCAAATTGTGGAGCTCCCTCAGCTGCCTCACGGAATGGACCGTAGAAAGAGGAAGCATATTTTACTGCATAAGACATGATAGGGATTTCTGTAAAGCCAGCTTCATCCAAACCTGCTCGAATCGCGGCAACAAATCCATCCATCATATTGGATGGAGCAATAATATCCGCACCTGCCTGAGCCTGGCTAACAGCCGTTTTCACAAGTAATTCCAAGGATTCATCGTTAAGTATTTTTTCTCCTTTGACCACTCCACAATGACCGTGGCTCGTATATTCACATAGACAAGTATCTGCTATAACAAGGATATCAGGGAAATGTTTTTTGATGTAACGAGTTGCCTCTTGTACAATGCCATGGTCATGGTAAGCCTGTCCGCCGCATTCATCTTTCGTTGCGGGAATACCGAACAATAACACCGCTTTAATTCCATGGGCGACAATGTCTTCCATTTCTGCATGAAGGTGATCCATAGAGATTTGAAACACACCAGGCATGGAGGATACCTCTTTACGAATATTTTCTCCTTCATATATAAACAGTGGATAAATGAAATCTTCCGCTCTTAAATGATTTTCTCTAACAAGTGCGCGCATATTCGCACTAGAACGTAATTTACGGTGGCGTGAAAATTGAAGTTGCATAGATATTACCTCCAACTTATTTTTTAAAAATACAGGATCTAACCATAAACGAACATTTTCTTCGATCGTGTAAGTTTTTTAGGGATCATGCCTCCTTTTTTCGAGAAAAAAGAAGCTTTACACGCAAATGATACCGCTTTACTTGTGATGTCGCTCAGTTTTCCGCAGCTAAAAAAGCAATCGTGCTCTTGATCATTTCCTCTACGGTGTACTCAGATGGTGCCGCATGAACAGGTAGCCCATATTCCCGCAATTTTTTCTCTGTAATAGGTCCAATACAAGAAATGATGCAATGTTTCAGCTTATCTTGTAAGCGGTATTCCTTAACCACTTTCATTAAATGATCAACCGTCGAAGGGCTAGTGAATGTTAAAATATCAAGTTCACCACCATCGAGCATTTTTGCAAGCTTTTGACGACTTTTCTCAGGCATAAAGGTTTCATAAATGACCACTTCATCCACAAAAGCCCCAGCTTCCCGCAGGGAGCTTGCAATATATTCGCGGGCAAGATTTCCTTTTGGGATTAATACTCTTGTCCCCTTTTTTATTTGTGGTATGAACTCACGTACAAACACTTCTGCCACATAGGCAGAAGGGACGAATGCAACTGGGAGTCCTCTTTCCCTTAGAACTTTCTCCGTCTTTTTCCCTATTACCGCAATTTTCGGAAAGCATGCCCGTTCCTTTTTTATAAAAGTGAAAAAGGTATTTACTGTGACATTGCTAGTAAAGATAATCCAATCATATGTATCAAGAACTTTCAAACAATCTTGAAGGCGTTCATTCTTTTTAATTGGTCGAAAATCAATCAATGGAATTTCAACAGGAAATCCGCCGAAGCTTGCGACAAGCTGTGAAAAAGGTTTCGCTTGATCTTTACCCCTTGGCACAAGAACTCTTTTCCCAAGCAAAGGCAGGGGCTGAATCATATTCCTTCAAGCTCCCGCTTCACTCTCTCAATTAGGTCCTTTGCCCCTTTTTCGATTAATAGGTTAGCAGCTTGTACACCAAGCTCTTCCGGGTGTTGTCCTCTGAGCTCTTCCTTGAAAATTTCCTGTCCTTCCGGAGAAGCTACTAGAACATTTAAGACGATGTCATCATTTTCATCTACAAAAGCATAACCAGCAATTGGTACTTGACATCCTCCCTCCATTTTTTGCAGGAAAGCACGTTCAGCACGAACCGCTCTTTCTGTTTTCTTATCTGTTAATTTTTCTAAAAGCGCTAGCAGCTCTTGATCATCTTCACGGCATTCAATAGACAATGCTCCCTGGCCGACAGCTGGGATACAAACATCTGTATCTAAATATTCTGTCACGACATCAGATGCCCAACCAAGTCGAGAAAGGCCAGCTGCTGCTAAGATAATAGCATCGTACTCTTCCGTCTCTAACTTCGCCAATCTCGTATCCACATTGCCACGGATCCACTTAATCTCCAAATCCGGACGTGCCGCTAAAATCTGTGCACTGCGACGAAGGCTACTTGTACCAATGATTGCTCCTGGTTTTAAATCTTTTAATTTAACATGCCCTCTTGATATTAACGCATCACGATGGTCTTCACGAAATGGGACACACCCTATTGTCAGCCCCTCTGGAAGAACAGCAGGCATATCTTTCATGCTGTGGACCGCCATATCAATCTCTTTATTCAACATAGCTTGCTCAATTTCTTTAACAAATAACCCTTTTCCACCTACTTTAGAAAGGGTCACATCAAGGATTTTATCTCCCTTTGTAACGATTTCTTTTACTTCAAAATCAAAACGTGGATCTAATTTTTTTAACTGTTCAATGACCCAATTTGTTTGTGTTAATGCCAATTTACTACGTCTGGAGCCTACGATAATTTTTCTCATGATTGCCTCCTAAATTATGAGTACCATAAATGAAATGTTGATAATTGTCCAAATAAGAAAAAATTAATTAATACGATTAAAAAGGATCCTACATTCCATAGGGCCAATTTTTTCCCTGTAAGGTTTTTGACCGTTCTTAAATATAAATAAATACTATAAGCCGTTAATAGGAGAAACGAACCAACGATTTTTATATCGTACCACGGCATGCCTGGAAGCTTAAGAAGTGCCCACTGCAATCCCAAAATTAAACTTAAAAGAAGCATGGGAACGCCGATAATAGCCAATATGTAGGAAAGTCTTTCAAGACTGTTCAAATCCGCAATCCGAATCAAACGTGTCCCCCACTTCTTTCTTTTTAATAGATCGTATTGAATTAAATATAATAAAGAAAAAACAAATGACAGGGAAAATGCGCCATATGATAGAATGGCCATCGTTATATGAATAAACAAAAGTTCTGATACTAGTTGTTTAGCCATAACTTGCGAATGATATTCCATCGGTGCAAAAGCATGAATTGCCATCACAAAAAAAGCAAGAAGATTTGTGAAAAAAACAATAAAATCAACCCGCAAAAAACGATTGATTCCAAGTGAAAATGTGACTAATATCCAGGCATAAAAATAGAGTCCCTCAGAGATAGTGAGTACAGGGAATCTACCTGTTTGAAACATATAAAATATGAGAAAGCCAGTTTGCAAAACCCATACAAATACAAGTAACCAGAAGGCAATTCGGTTGGCCTTCCGGTTATGTTGCAGAAAATCGAAAAAATAAAGCAGCACACTTAAGGCATAAAGAACAACCGTGAATTCATGCAGCCTTGTCATCCAGACATTTGTCATATGAAGAAGCCCCCTTTGTCTTAAAAGGAAGCTTGGGCTTCTTTAACAGGTATTTTGTTCGTTCCGGCTGCATTCGCTTTTGATTGCTGCTCTTTGACCATATTTTCGATATTAAAAATTTTCATAAATAGGTTCATGGCCTGTTCCGCATTATTACTTGCAGCCAATTCCTTTGCTTGTAAAATTGGATCCTTTAAGAGTTGATTAATGATACTCTTCGTATGTTTATTTAATACTTTCTTATCACGTTCTGTTAAATTTGGCAGCTTACGTTCTAGGCTGACCATCGTTTCAGCTTGAATAGCAAGGGCTTTTTCACGCAGGGCAGAAATGACGGGAATAACGCCAAGCATACCAAGCCACTGCTTGAAATCGACAACTTCCTTTTCGATCATCAGCATGATTTTTTCAGCTGCCTTTTTCCGTTCTTGAAGATTGGATTCGACAATTCCTTCCAGATCATCAATATCATATAAAAAGACATTTTCTAGCTCGGCAATGGCTGGATCCAAATCACGTGGCACCGCAATATCCACCATGAATAACGGCTTTCCTCTTCGCAATTTCTCCACTTTTTCCATCATTTCTTTAGTAATTACAAAATCCTTTGCACCGGTAGAACTAATTAAAATATCAGCATCAACTAGTGCACATTGCAATTCTTTTATTGTTCTTGCCTCTCCATTGAAGCGGCTGGCAAGGTCTTTTGCTTTTTCATGTGTTCTGTTAATAACCGTTACCTTTTTAACCCCGTTACCGTGTAGATTTTGAACGGCCAATTCGCCCATTTTTCCAGCACCAAAAATTAATACATGTTTGTTAGCAAGAGAACCGAAGATTTTCTTTGCCAATTCTACTGCTGCATAGCTGACGGAAACTGCGTTTGCACCAATTTCTGTTTCAGAATGGGCACGCTTGGCAACTGTGATCGCTTGTTTAAATAAATGATTAAACACCGAACCAGTTGTTTCATTTTCTTGAGCAAGCATAAAGCTAGATCGAACCTGGCCAAGAATTTGTGTTTCACCCAAAATCATGGAATTTAGTCCACATGTTACTTGGAATAAATGATTGACTGCAGCTTCATCCTCATAGATAAATAAAAATGGCGAGAATTCTGCTTGCTCAATGCCAAACCATTCGGAAATAAATTCTTTAATATAATAACGGCCCGTATGCAATTGGTCCACGACCGCATAAATCTCTGTACGATTACATGTAGAAAGAATCACATTCTCTAGGATGCTTTTCTTATGATTTAATTTTTGCATCGCATCCACAAGTTCTGTTTCATTAAAAGTCAACCGCTCACGAATTTCAACAGGGGCAGTTTTATAGTTTAATCCGACTACTACTATATGCATTTGTCATTGACACCCCCATATGTTTTACAATATAACTACATTGATTATATCATGTACATTTTCACTCTATACGCGAAAATTGTGAACATTCATCGAAACCTGTATGATATTATTATTAATTGAATGAGAGTATTTACTTATTTATACTCCCTTATGTACAGTAACAAAAAAATAGTTTAGATTCAAGTCGACTTTACTGGAAGTGGTGTTTGAATTGAAGAACCAGCAAATTTTTCCTGGAATCATTTTAATAGGATTTGGTGCCTATTTTTTATTGCAGCAATCTGGAATGACTATTTTTCAAGCATTTTTTACATGGCCTACTTTATTGATCATTGTTGGGACTGCCTTCTTAGGACAAGGATATTCAGCTAATGATTCAGAAGCGATTTTGCCTGGAGTGATCATGGTCGGATTTGGTCTTCATTTTCATTTCGTTGGCAACGTTACATTCTGGCCTAATAATCATATAGGCATGTTATTTTTAATTATTTCATTAGGCTTTTTCCTTCGATTTCAAAAAACAAGTTCAGGTTTATCTCAAGCCTTTCTCTTTCTTATTTTAGCTGTTCTATTACTGTATTATGATAAGATTGCTAATTATCTTGAATTTGTACAAAACGGAATGAGCCTTGTCTGGAAATTTTGGCCAGTTTTATTAATTCTGTTCGGTATTTTCTTTCTCTTTAAAAAGAAAAAATAATCGCCTGGCATCATGCCAGGCGATTTTGTTATGAGATTAATTTCTTACATATACTTTTCTATAATTGCCCATGCTTTGTCTTTTCCTTCCCCTGTTTCTGAGGAAAAAATAACGATATCATCATTCGGATCAAGGTCTAGTGTTTCTTTTGTCACTTTTAAATGCTTTTGCCACTTTCCTTTAGGAATTTTGTCCGCCTTTGTTGCAATAACGATGCATGGGATTTCATAATGCTTTAAGAAGTCATACATCATGACATCATCACTTGTTGGCGGATGGCGCAGGTCAACGATTAGTACACATGCACGTAATTGCTCCCTAGAAGTAAAATACGTTTCAATCATTTTCCCCCAGGCAGCACGTTCGGACTTAGAGACTCTCGCATAGCCATATCCCGGAACATCGACAAAATACAGTGACTCATTAATTAAGAAAAAGTTTAATGTTTGTGTTTTTCCAGGTTTTGATGAAGTCCTCGCTAACCCTTTACGATTTAACATCTTATTAATAAAGGATGACTTCCCCACGTTGGAACGGCCAGCCAAGGCAAATTCCGGCAAATCCGTATCAGGATACTGATCTGGCCTAACGGCACTAATGACGATTTCAGAACTAGTTACTTTCATTCCAATCTCCCCTCCACTAATGCATGCCTTAATACTTCATCGACATGCGTAACAGGAACAAATTCTAATTCGTTGCGTACACTTTCTGGAATATCGTCAATATCCTTTTCATTGTCCTTTGGAAGGATGACTTTTGTCAAACCTGCACGATGGGCACTTAACGTTTTTTCTTTTAATCCGCCGATTGGTAAAACTCTTCCACGAAGTGTAATTTCCCCAGTCATTCCTACTTCCCGGCGGATCGGCCGTCCGGTTAACGCGGAAACAAGTGCAGTCGCAATCGTAATACCGGCAGATGGACCATCTTTAGGAACAGCCCCTTCAGGGACGTGAATATGAATATCATATTTTTCATGGAAGTCCTCTTCAATTTCCAGTTCCTTTGCTTTGGATCGGACATAACTAAAAGCGGCCTGTGCCGATTCCTTCATCACATCTCCTAGCTTTCCAGTAAGGACGAGCTTTCCTTTACCAGGGGCTAAAGCAACCTCGATTTGCAATGTATCTCCCCCGACCGTGGTATAGGCCAAACCAGTTGCCACCCCTACCTGATCTTCTGTTTCCGCTTGTCCGTAGCGGAATTTTGGTTTTCCTAAAAATTCTTCTAAATTTTTCTCTGTCACAACTACTCGTTTCTTTTCACCGGAAACAATAATTTTCGCTGTCTTACGGCAAATAGTTGCCACTTGGCGTTCCAAACTGCGGACACCGGCTTCCCTTGTATAATAACGGACCATTTTTAAGATGGCATCATCACGAACTTGTAATACTCCTTTTGACAGTCCGTTTTCCTTCATTTGTTTCGGCAGCAAGTGATCTCTTGTGATATGAACCTTTTCCTGCTCAGTATACCCTGCAATCGTTATGATTTCCATTCGGTCCAATAGCGGTCCTGGAATAGTACTTAAATTATTAGCGGTTGCAATGAACATAACCTTTGATAAATCATAAGTTTCTTCAATATAGTGATCACTGAAATTATGGTTTTGTTCTGGGTCAAGTACTTCTAATAGCGCAGCTGATGGATCCCCTCGGAAATCGCTGGACATTTTATCGATTTCATCAAGTAAAAAGACCGGGTTAATTGTTCCTGCTTTTTTCATACCTTGGATAATACGACCTGGCATAGCACCAACATACGTTCTTCGATGCCCACGAATTTCCGATTCATCACGGACACCTCCTAAGGATATACGAACAAACTTCCGATTTAGGGATTCCGCAATGGATCGGGCAAGACTTGTTTTACCTACACCCGGAGGCCCGGCAAGACAAAGAATTGGTCCTTTTAGAGAATTCGTCAGCTTTTGCACAGCCAAATATTCAAGGACTCGTTCTTTTACTTTTTCAAGTCCGTAATGTTCTTGGTTAAGAATTTTTTCTGCGCGATGAATATTGATGTTATCCTCTGTCTTTTTCGACCAAGGCAAACTAATTAGCCATTCAATATAATTGCGAATGACGGCACTTTCTGCCGAACTAGTAGGAACTTTTTCATAGCGATCGAGCTCTTTCATCGCTGTTTTATATACATGTTCAGGCATGCCAGCTTCATTAATTTTTTTCGTTAGCTCTGCGATCTCGCCAGTTTTTCCTTCTTTATCGCCTAATTCCTTTTGGATGGCTTTCATTTGTTCGCGTAAATAATATTCTTTTTGCGTTCTTTCCATCGAGCGTTTTACACGCTGTCCGATTTTCTTTTCTAAATTTAATACTTCTTTTTCATTAAAAATGACATCGATGACCTTGTTCATTCTTTGTTTTACATCGATCGTTTCAAGGATATCTTGTTTCTCCTTCAATTTAATTGGCAAATGAGAAGCAATGATATCTGCCATTCGTCCTGGCTCTTCAATATCAGCCACAGAAGCAAATGTCTCTGCTGAAATCTTCTTCGATAATTTTATGTATTGTTCAAAATAATCAAGCATGGTTCTCATCAATGCCTGATCCTCAACATCCTTATCGGTCGGATCCTCATATGTGTTGACACTAACTGAAAAATAATCATCTTCATCATAAAATGATACAATTTCTGCTCTCTTTAATCCTTCCACTAAGACACGTATTGTTCCGTTAGGAAGTTTTAGCATTTGTTTTACTTTTGTTAATGTGCCAAATTTGTATAAATCCTCTTCTGTAGGATCATCTATCGAAACATCCTTCTGAGTGGTTAAGAAAATAATATGGTCATCTACCATTGCTTTTTCAAGTGCCTGCACCGAACGTTCACGACCTACATCTAAATGAAGGACCATCGTCGGATACACCAGCAACCCCCGAAGCGGTAGGAGAGGGACAACAATTTCGTTCTTTTTGGCCAAAATACTACACCTCCACATATAAAACTACAAATTACTATACTGTCATACAGAATAGTCTTTGTACAAATTCTATCCTATTTAGTATTTAGTGTCTATTTTGAGGAAATGGACTTTTATCATTTATCTATATCTTCTCCAATTGAAGAAAATAACTGCATTTTTAAAGAAACAAAAATACTTGGCATAGGTTTAGACCCCAACTAAAACTAAAGAAATCACAGTGATTCAGTAGAAATTGGGGCTAGATATTCTTAAGGTCGAAAAACCCGAAAAAAACTTCGGTTTGTTTAATTAGACAAACCGAAGTTTTTCGTTAAATCGTCTCTTTTTTACTTAATTCAATCGAGGCAGGGATTGCATGATTTCGTTTAGATTCTTTTACCAAGGCAATTTCAAAAACCTCACGAAGATGGGTGACCGGAACAATTCGGATGCCTTCTATTTCTTTTAATATCGATTGCATATTCTCTTTTGGAATGATCACCGTTTTTGCTCCGGCTTTTTTCGCAGCCTTCACTTTCGGATAAACACCACCGATTGGTTTAACATTCCCATGAATACTAATTTCACCAGTCATGGCAACCGTATTATTGATAGGTATTTTATAAATAGCTGAGTAAATTCCAGTTGCCATGGCAATACCAGCGGATGGACCGTCTATGGGCACTCCGCCAGGAAAATTGACATGGATATCATAATCATTCGCTGGAACACCCATGGATCGGAGAACTGTAATAACATTTTCAATCGAGCCACGGGCCATACTTTTCCTGCGAATGGATTTTTCTTGA
The DNA here is from genome assembly GCF_010975035.1 of Neobacillus thermocopriae. Taxonomy (GTDB): domain Bacteria; phylum Bacillota; class Bacilli; order Bacillales; family Cytobacillaceae; genus Neobacillus; species Neobacillus thermocopriae. The sequence continues at coordinate 51,730 of NZ_JAAIUV010000006.1, forward strand.
CTACCAATACTCTCTTCCTCTACAATCCCAGTAATATTAATGGTCCCTTTTTCTTTTGCAGGAATGACCGTTACTTCAATTTCTAAAAGAGCCCCCGAATTTGGACCATAGACAGCAAGACCGTTCACAAGGCCAACTTGTGCGGTATCATTTATCCGTCGTTCCATTCTCGGAGTCATCTGACTAGAGTGAATGACCCACTCAATGTCTTCATCTTTAATGTAATCACGTTCTTCAGTAATCGCCAAACCTGCCGCAATTTGCACCATATTAACAGTTTCACGACCATTTCTGGCATAGGTAGATAAAGTATGTACACCCGTATCACTAATTTTTAGATTAACTTTCGCCGCTGCTTTTTTCGCAACGGTGACAATTTCTTCTTGCGTTAAATCCCGAAAGAATACTTCCATACAACGAGAACGAATCGCAGGTGGGATTTCGTTTGGAGTCCTTGTTGTAGCACCTATTAAGCGAAAATCAGCAGGAAGTCCATTTTTAAAAATATCATGGATATGTGTTGGGATTTGTGTATTTTCTTCATGATAGTATGCACTTTCCAAATAAACTTTGCGATCTTCTAAGACTTTCAGAAGTTTATTCATTTGTATCGGATGCAATTCACCAATTTCATCGATGAAAAGGACGCCGCCATGGGCATTTGTTACTGCTCCTTGTTTAGGTTGAGGAATCCCTGCTTGCCCCATCGCACCAGCTCCTTGATAAATCGGATCATGGACAGATCCTATAAGCGGATCAGCAATTCCTCTTTCATCAAAGCGGGCCGTTGTTGCATCTAATTCAATAAAGACTGAATCCCGTTTAAAAGGTGACTTCGGATTCTTTTTTGCTTCCTCCAAAACAAGGCGAGCAGCGGCTGTTTTTCCAACTCCCGGCGGTCCATAAATGATCACATGCTGCGGGTTCGGACCACAAAGAGCTGCTTTTAGAGCCTTAATACCATCCTCTTGGCCAACAATATCTTGAAAACTTGTTGGACGCACTTTTTCCGATAGTGGTTCTGTTAACGAAATAGACCTCATTTTTCGAAGCTGCTCCATTTCCTTGCGGGATTCACGATCAATTGAAACTTTTTGTGTCCGCTGGTTTCTAAGCAAATTCCAAAAATACAGTCCAATGATAATACCAAAAAATAATTGTATAAATAAAGCAATCCCCGTCCAACTCATATATTTTCCTCCTGCACCATAATACTCATTTGATAATAATAAGTATTTCCTGCAGGTCGATGGAATAAACCATAAATCTTTTTAAACCAGAGATTATATGAATACTAACATTCTTGTTCTTTCTTCACTAACATCGAATTTCCTGTCTTGAAAAAATCAATTTGATTGAATTTACTTCCCTTTATACCACCACATACTACTCAAAAAGATTATGTCAAAATCGAATGAAAAACATAAAAGAACCTGACATAAAGCCAGGTTCTCTAAGATCTTATGCGGATTTTTCTTCTTGTGCTATGGATCCATCTTTAAGAATCAGCTTTGGAGCACTATTGTTCAATACTGTTTCTTTTGTGATGATACATTTTTTAATATCATCACGAGAAGGTAAGTCGAACATTACATCAAGCATAATTCCTTCGATAATAGATCTCAATCCACGGGCACCGGTTTTCCGCTCAATTGCTTTCTTGGCAATTTCCTTGAGGGCCTCTTCTTCAAATTCCAGTTCCACATTATCAATTTCAAGCATTTTTTGGTATTGCTTTACTAATGCATTTTTCGGTTTTGTTAAGATTTCGATCAATGCATCTTCATCTAGTTGCTCAAGGCTAGCAATAACTGGTAGACGTCCGATGAATTCCGGAATGAGTCCAAAGCGTAAAAGGTCTTCTGGAAGAACTTTAGATAAAAGTTCCTTAGAACTAATTTCCTGTTGTTTTGGATCAGCCCCGAAACCAATCACCTTTTGGCCTAAACGGCGCTTAATAATTGGTTCAATTCCGTCAAAAGCACCACCGCAGATAAACAGGATATTCGTTGTATCAATTTGAATGAATTCTTGGTGCGGGTGCTTTCTTCCGCCTTGTGGAGGAACGCTGGCAACTGTTCCCTCCAAAATTTTCAATAATGCCTGCTGAACCCCTTCACCGGAAACGTCGCGTGTAATAGAAGGATTTTCAGATTTACGGGCAATTTTATCAATTTCATCAATGTAGATAATGCCTTTTTCGGCTTTTTCCACATCATAATCAGCAGCTTGAATCAATTTTAATAAAATATTTTCAACGTCCTCCCCTACATATCCTGCTTCTGTCAGGGATGTAGCATCCGCAATCGCAAATGGAACGTTTAAAATACGTGCCAATGTTTGAGCTAGAAGGGTTTTTCCACTTCCAGTCGGTCCAATCATACAAATATTACTTTTGGAAAGCTCCACATCATCAATTTTGCTGCTAGAATTGATTCGTTTATAGTGGTTGTAAACCGCTACAGATAGCGCTCTTTTTGCTTTTTCTTGACCAATAACATATTCATCAAGGATTTCGCAAATTTCCTTCGGTTTTGGAACATCTTTAAATTCTACTTCTTCTTCTGTTCCAAGCTCCTCTTCAACAATTTCAGTGCAAAGCTCAATGCACTCGTCACATATATAGACTCCCGGTCCGGCAACCAGTTTACGAACTTGATCCTGTGTTTTACCACAGAATGAACATTTTAACTGGCCCTTTTCATCATTAAACTTAAACAAACCCTTTCACCCCTTGGACGACTTAAGTCATTTATTCAAATGCCGAATAATCCATACAAATTCCATTTTTTCTTGACTGTCAAAGGTATGTATTTTGCATTGTAACACATTTCTGAAACGGACTGGAACTAAAAAGCTTTTGTTCAAAAATATGTTTTAACTTGTTTGGATTATTCGAAAAAACACCTATGTACTCCCATAAGCTTATCCATATTATTCATAAAATAAGCCTATGTTTTACTTGTATTATATAATTTCGCTCTTTCAGTCCCATTTTCCTGCCCGTTAACAAAAAGGTTACCCTGTACATATTATAATATGTAATTTTAAAAATGTATAAAACAAGGCACGATAAAATCGTGCCTTTGTATCATTTACCATTATTTTTTGTTTTCAACAAGAAATTCTACTGCTTTCTTAAATTTAAGATCTTCTTTAATGCCTTCTGTTCCACCAAGAGCTTTTTTGATGTTGTCAACAGACATGTTATACATTTCAGCCATTTTTTCAAGCTCAGCATTTACATCTTCTTCAGTTGCTTCAAGATTTTCAGCTTTAGCAATCGCTTCAAGAGTAAGGTTAACTTTTACGCGCTTGCGAGCATCTTCCTTCATTTGTTCACGAAGGGCAGCTTCATCTTGACCAGAGAATTGGTAATAAAGCTCTAGGTTCATACCTTGCATTTGAAGACGTTGTTCAAATTCTTGAAGCATACGGTTTACTTCATTTTCAACCATTACTTCAGGAATTTCAACCTCTGCATTCGCTGCAGCTTTTTCTACTAACGTGTCGCGTAAGTGATGTTCTGCTTCATGCTTCTTGCTATTTTCTAAACGAGTTTTGATTTTTTCTTTTAAAGCATCTAGAGTTTCTACTTCATCATCTACATCTTTAGCAAACTCATCATCTAATGCAGGAAGCTCTTTTCTTTTAATTTCATGAACAGTTACTTTAAATACAGCTGGCTTACCAGCTAGTTCAGCTGCATGGTATTCTTCAGGGAAAGTAACTTCAACGTCTTTTGATTCACCAGCAGCGACACCGATTAACTGATCTTCAAAACCAGGAATGAATGTACCGGAACCAAGCTCAAGAGAATAGTTCTCTCCTTTACCACCTTCGAAAGCTTCTCCATTAACAAAGCCTTCGAAATCGATAACCACTGTATCGCCTTTTTCAGCTGTACCTTCTTCTTTTACTACAAGCTCAGCGTGACGATTTTGAAGTGTTTCTAATTCTTTTTGTACATCTTCATCTGTTACGTTTGTATCTAGTTCTTCAACTTCAAGGCCTTTGTATTCACCTAATTTTACTTCTGGTTTAACTTGAACAGTCGCCTTGAATGTGAAGTCTTTATCTTTACCCATTTGCTCAATGTCAAAATCAACATTTTCAGGCTGAGCAATTGGCTCGATTCCAGTTTCTTTGATTGCATTCATATATGCTTCTGGAAAAATAAAATCTAATGCATCTTGATAAAGTGCTTCTACACCAAAGCGCTTTTCAAACAATGCACGAGGCATTTTTCCTTTACGGAAGCCTGGAACATTAATTTGTTTTACAACCTTTTTGAATGCAGAGTCTAATCCTTGGTTAACCTTTTCAGCGGGCACTTCAATTGTAAGGACACCGCGGTTACCTTCTAATTTTTCCCATTTTGCAGTCATTCTTTTTCCCTCCAACATCTATTCGCATTCATTAACAACGAATCTTGAAATTCGGAATATGTCTTGTCCACTAAGCCAATTCCATTTCTTCCAATGTTAATAAATTTTCTACACAATGCAACCCCTACATTATACCATAGGATTGAATTCTTTCAACAGCCTATCCTATAGATTCGGATAGGAAATTTTCTCAATTTCTTCTATTTGATCAAGCACCTGAGCGATTTCATCACGCGCTGCACAATATTTGTCTACAATTTTTCCTATCATTGGCTCCAATCCAAGATATTGCTGAACTATGTAGTGTAAAGCTGCCGCCCATATGTGGGGAGGTGTTGGGTGTAGTTCAAAAGGATAGCTCATATAGAAAATTCGCTCTAACATTTCGGTGATATTCATAAGAAGCGTAGGGTTTTCATTTTCCAAGTAGCTTTCCGATAAAGATTTAATCCCCAGCATTTGTGGCTGTTCTTTCACTCCCGGGAGTTCATAAGGGATGACCTCTATTTCCATATTAAACTTCCTTACTATTATTTTGCGATCTACTTCTTGCTCTTTAAGGAGGCTTAATAAGATTGTTTTAATAAATGGATGTCCGTTATCATCTGCTAAATATTCTTCTATTTCATTAAGATAGGGACGAATATTTTTATTGGTTATATTTGTAACAATGGCCATTTGTTCGTTTAAATTTTTTTGTGAGAGCTTATGTAAATCGAGTTCTGTCATTTCCAGCTTCATTTTTTCAGCAACAGGTTTGGTATTCTCTGACTCGACATGATTTTCGGCCATCTTCCTACTATAATGCAACATGGTTTTGAAGTGATCGTATCTCTCAAACGGAATGGCATTTTCTTCGTACAGGGCTTCAATTGTCGTAATGATTTCCTCGTATTCATGTAGATGTACTAAAATGGTTAAATACAATTCTACCATATAAATATAGTCGCCAATCCCTTTTTGCAGCATCTCTGTTGTAAGAGCCTTTGCCTTTTCAAAAGAACCTGCTTCAATATAGGAGAAAACAAGTCCAAACAAAACTTGTTCATTATCCGGATCCAGGACATTGGCTTCCTCCAAGTAGCGGATCGCTTCACTATAATTCTTATTTTGTAGGTTTTCCATCCCTTTATCGATTAATTTTTTTTCAGCTCCGGGAAAGAAGAGAACATTGTTTTTTCTTTTAATACGCTTCCTTTTTCTCATCTTATCTTCCTCTGATTTGGCATTAAATTAGTATTTAAAAATAGTTTATCACAAAAAAAGCATAAAAAAAACTTACCTACTAAGGTAAGTGAATTTTGTTATGTAGTATGACTTCTACTAGAAAACACCTAGATAGTAACTCTAATTTTCCAATATTTTTTAAGAGTTTTTCGTGAGATATATGTGTAAAGTTAGTCTAAGCATGATTTAAGATAATTAAGTTCTTTTTCAAAAATATATTTAAAAAGATCGACCCATCAATCATGAATCGAACTGGCTTCCTGCACCGGGAGGAGATCTCAAATCATTGTTTAAGATATCCAACCTGCAGCAAAATATGAAATGGCATTTACAAAATACCATCCGCAAAACGCGTTCGATAACCAACTTCTAAATGATTATCGTCAAACAAAAAGTGAAAGTGCTTTAAAAATAAATTTACGCGATCAATAAAAAAAGTGGGCTAAAATTGCCCACCAAAAATTAAGTTCCTTCCATCATATCTCGTCTACTGTATCCGAAATATCCAAATGCCATTAATACAATACTTATCACAGATATGGTAATGAAAGTTAGTGCTTCAAACTCTTCAACAGGTAATTGTGGAAGCCAACTTAAAATGGCAATATTTGAAACCCATTCAGGTATATCTAATATAGCGCCGAAGTAGTTTACTGAGAAACTATACCCAAGATAAAAATAAACGACTTTACCAAATTTCGGTATCCATCCTAGAGTTATTGTGGCTAAACCAATCATAAATAATACAGATGGTAAGTAATTAAAACCAGTAGCAAGAAAATCACTGAAATCCATTGTCGATTTGGTTTCCATTACAGAAATAGCTGTACCGCCCAGACTACCAGCAGCTAATAATATTCCTATTATACTAGCAAAAATCGCTAGACCAATACAATTCCAATAAATTTGTCTACGTGTAACCTTTGTAGAAAATAACTGACTTAATCGCAACCGTCTTTCTTCAGTAAAAAGTTTATTAACGATAAGAATTGGTAAAATAGAAACTAATACAATCATAACCATCATAATCGTACCAGTAAAAGACTCTTCAATAGAAATCCCTGAATGAGAAAACATTTGTTTCATTATTTCATTACTTTCAATAAACGCTTGCATATCACCATATATTGCCCCATAGGAAGCTCCTATGAAAATAAATGCAATCCCCCATCCAATCATTATCCCCTTATTAATCTTAAAAAATAAGCCCCGAACAGATAATAATGATTTTTTGGCATACTCTCTACCTTTTTTCTCTGGAAAGTAACCTGCCCCCATGTCTCGAGAACCTTCAAGTGAGAAAGCTATCATTGTAACAATTATTATGAAAATAAGGGCAAAAATAAGTGGAAGCCAGTCATTGTTCGTAAATGGATAAGTTAAATAAGTCCAACCGAGCGGATTAAACATTGATAAATTGGCATTAGAAATATCTGTTCCAGCACGAACGATAAAGAGAAGCCCGATCAAACCTAGGGTTGATCCTGTCGCACTTGAAGAAGTTGGCATAATTTGTGAAAAAACTAGTGCCATTCCAGCCCCAATTATTCCTGCAAATCCTACCGTTGTTCCAAATAATAAGGATCCTTCCACAGAAATTGTTTCTGCACCAAAACTAACTAATACTACACTAATAAAAAGGGCAAGGAAAATATTAATCAGAATCGTTTCCATCATTGTTGCCAATGAGTTTGCTTGTCGACCGATATGAAAAGAGCGAACAAGTTCAGTCAACCCAAGCTCCTCTTCTTTCCGAGTATGACTAATTACATGGAAAACGGACATAACCATAGCCATTAATCCACAAAATAGTAACATTTCATGTGCATACATGGCTCCTAATGTATAGTCTGTTGCAACATCGATTGGTGTTGGACCTACAATCGCAATCATTGCAGGGTTTTTTAATGTTTCATACAACCCCACTAAACCTTGACCTTCTGCTATTTCTTCAAATGCAGGAACAAATCCGGCTGAAAATAAGCCAATCCCTAAAATCCAAAAGATTATTTTCTTCCAATCACGTTTTAAATATTGGGCAAAGAGGATTTCCCATCGGGAAAATTTTTCCTTCATCTTCTCTTCCTCCTTTTACACCTAATTTTCATAGTGACGCATAAACAAGTCTTCTAAAGTAGGTGGAACGGCTTCAAATTTTTTAACACCTAATTTGGTTGCAGCTAGTAAAATATCATTTAAATATTTGGTATCTGCAGAAAAGGTTGCATAATTATCCTTATATTGGAAATTATAGACACCCAATACATTTTTCAATTGCACGATCTCTCCTTCAGTTTCCAATGTAATAGTTGTACGTGTTAAATGACGTAATTCTTCAAGTGTCCCTGATTCCACCACTTTCCCCTGACGAATGATGACGACCTTATCAGCCAGCCGTTCTACTTCACTTAAAATATGGGAAGATAGTAATATCGCTTTTCCTTCATTTTTAAGTTTTTCTACTTCTTCTTGAAATACTGCTTCCATCAAAGGATCTAATCCAGATGTAGGTTCATCAAAAATGTATAAATCAGAATCTGCAGATAAAGCGGTAACCAATGCAACCTTTTGTCGATTACCTTTAGAATATGTTTTTGCTTTTTTCTTAGGATCCAACTCAAAACGCTTAATTAATTGATCACGCTTTTGTTTATTTCCACTACCGTGTAGATTTAAAAATAAATCAATAATCTCTCCGCCTGTTAGATTTCCCCAAAGGGAGACATCCCCAGGAACATATGAAATTCGCTTATGAATTTCAAAACTTTCTTTCCAAACATCTTTTCCAAAAATTTCTGCATGACCGGCATCTCGTTTAATGATTCCCAATAAAATACGTATTGTTGTAGATTTACCCGCACCATTTGGACCAATAAAACCAACCACTTCTCCGGCATTTACTGAAAATGTTACATCACTAAGCGCCTGGAATTTACCAAACTTTTTTTGCAAACCACTTAATTGGATTACTTTTTCCATCTACCATACACTCCTTAATAATGAAATACATTTTCATATTCGTTCAAACCTACACAACACACAAACAAAAAACACTAACAATAAATAATAAGTATATTTTTAAGGAATTATGAATTATATTATGAACTATATTTATATTTTTAGTTCATAATATAGAATAAAACCAAGACTGTCAATTAAAATTTTATACTTTGCTTACTTTGATAGTATGCAATAGTTTATATATAATAATAAATAAACGATAAATTCTTGGAATTTCATTTTGAAGGTAGTGAGTACACTTGGATGGTTTTGAAAAAAGAACAGAAGAAAAGAAAAAACAAATTTTAAAATCGACTTTTCAATTGATAAATTTGAAAGGGAATAGCAAAAACGTAACAATGGAAGAAATTGCTAAACATGCAAATGTTGCAAAAACGACCATCTTTAAATATTTCCGCAGTAAAGATAATTTAATTCGCGAAGTCTATAAAAGTTTTTTTGAGGATATGATTACATCGGCAAAAGCAATTTTGGCCAAAAACAAACCTTTTGAAGAAACCATTATTGAGCTTAGTCAAAATAAAATAAAAAAATTAAACGAAATAAGTCATACGTTTTATATAGATATGATGCAGTATATTACAGAAAAAGAAGATGACGGTCTTTCATTAATGGCAAAAAAACTTTCAGAAGAAAATCAAAGTATTCTATTGGATTTATTTCATCGAGGGAAAAAAGAAGGAAAAGTAGATTTAAAATATTCCGATGAATTTTTAATGCTCTATTTCAGGACAATTATTGAAGGAATGTCCAATCCACAAATATATGAAAAAATTGCCCCCTACACGATGGAATGGACAGAAATGTTCCTTAAAGGCTTTGCACCATCGAAAAAAGACTAATATGGTTAAACATGTTGTTCACGTCTGTAAACCTAAGCTAACTATGCTCACCATGTATTTTAGAATGGTTCTCCATCTTCGATCATTAGCCAAATAGGCCTGTATAAGACTAGTGAAATGTATTCAATTATTGAGTACGTTTACCTATGTTCTTATACAGGCTTTTTTCATTGAAAATAGGAATACAGAAAGGATTGATCTGTTAATAAGTGGATGAAGATAAAACATTCTATCCAATACTATAAATATCCAATAATACTTTATTGATATAGGACTAAAAATCATGTAATCTATTATTTATTGTGACAAAAAAATAGAATTTTTTCTACTTTTCAAGAGAGATGGAGGCACAAGCCCAATAATATCTCGATTAGCGGATTACGAGTGAAAAAGTTGGGCTGTTCCATTCCCAGCAAGTAGGTCTTGATAAATTAGAGGACTGTTTTAATTGTTATAAGGTATCTTCTTATTACTTTAAGAGGAGGCCGTGTGCGGGGCAAAAAAATTTATGTAGCCCATTTTAATTTTCGGAGGTAAAACTATGAAAAAAGGAAATCCATGGGCTTTAATCCCTTTTGTTGTATTTTTGATTTTATTTATTGGTACAGGGGTTATTACAGGTGATTTTTATGCCTTTCCTGTTATTGTAGCCATTACCATTTCGAGCGCTGTGGCATTGGCAATGAATCGAAAAGAACCTTTTACGCAGAAGGTAGATATTTTTTGCCGGGGGGCCGGAAATTCGAATGTCATGCTGATGGTTGTCATTTTTCTCTTGGCCGGGGCCTTTTCAGAAGTAGCAAAAGGCATGGGGGCCGTGGAGTCTGCTGTTAACCTTGCATTATCATTCGTTCCGCAAAACCTTATAATTGTCGGCTTATTTATCATCGCTTGTTTTATCTCCCTTTCAATGGGGACATCGATGGGAACGATTGTAGCACTGGCGCCAATTGGAGTTGGGATAAGCGAACAAACCGATTTTTCCTTGGCTCTAGTAATGGGTGCTATTATCGGTGGATCCATGTTTGGCGATAATTTATCCTTTATTTCAGATACAACTATTACTGCTGTTCGAACACAAGGTACAGAAATGAAAGATAAATTTAAGGTGAATTTTTGGATCGTGTTGCCAGCAGCTATTATTACAGGGATTATTTTATGGGCTATCACATTTGGTGAAACGACACAGGTAGAGCATTTAAGCTATAATTGGGTAAGTATTGTTCCCTATGTTTTGGTCATTATTTTAGCGTTAGCTGGAATGAATGTTTTCTTAGTTCTAGCATCAGGGATTACTCTTGCTGGAGCAATTGGCTTAACGAATGGTAGTTATGATATTATGACCCTCTTGGGGAAAATTAGCGAAGGAATGGCAGGAATGTATGAAATGGCCTTCCTTGCCATACTAATAGCTGGAATGGTAGAGATTATAAAATTTAACGGCGGAATTGACTTTCTCCTTCAACTTGCAACACGTAGGATCAAGTCGAAAAAGGGTGCCGAATTTAGTATCGCAGGTCTTGTTGGGCTAACGAATTTATCAACGGCCAATAATACGATTTCCATTTTAATAGCTGGTCCACTTGCCAAAAATATTGCTGAACAATATGGAATTGAGCCACGAAAATCAGCTAGTATATTAGATATTTTCTCCTGTACAATCCAAGGCCTTCTGCCATATGGAGCCCAATTTTTGGTAGCAGCAAGCATAGCCAAAATATCACCAGTTAGTATCTTGCAATATTCTTTCTATCCAATCCTTATTGGAATCTGCGGAATCTGTGCTATCCTAATAGGATATCCGGCAAAAGAAAAAAGAACTAATAAACATGAAGTAACAAATTAATCAAGCTTAAGCTCAAATGAACTCCCTTCTATTCACGTGCTATAAGAATGGAAGGGAGTTCATTTGTTAATACTTTCACCAGGAATAGGCGATCATTCTTGGAATGATCGCTTCTTTCATTTATCGATAACTTTTTAAATTGCTTGTAGGATGATATTGTTGAAAAATATCACTTTAATAGAATGTCACTAATTTCCCTTACCCAACTATGTTGATGCTCCCAACTTTTCCACACATCCAACATCCATTTCCGAATCATTTCGTCACGACTTTCCCCTGGTTGTGTGTTTAAAACATTCATCACAGTTAAAGAATAGGCCGAAGGATGGGGAGGTTGTAATGGATTCCACTTAAATTTTTTGCGACTAAGGAGCGTATGTACACGCTGTACTTGCCTCCCATTAAATCCTTTCTCAATAGCATAATATAACCCAATTAACGTAAAGGCAGTGGTTATTGGTTTCATACCATTGCCTGAATGTTGAGCTTAGTAGGTATCGCTGGCATGTTGATGTATAAAATCAATATCCTATTTACTGAGTGTATAACTACTTAATTCACTGAATTTTTGATAACATTCACCCGAAGCATTATAATCCATATTTAATGGAATATGGTGATGGGGTAACTTTAGCCCACACCCAGGACATTCTATTATCTTTTCCAAAGCTTTAATACCTCCAAACTTATAAATACTTCATGCTATTTTTAAAACTGTCACTGTTTTATTAATCATATCTTTAATAAAAAGGAACGAACACATATTTATTTACTTCTTTCACTATTTTCCCCGTAAGATTAAATTAATCTATTTATTGATTCCTAACAGAAAAAAGGCCCCGCGCATTATTGCACAGAGCCGATAGGAAGGGGTAGTTTTATAATAAAGCATTTTTCATTACCAAATAAACCGCTATTTTCTTTGACATAAAAAACAATCTCTAAACCATAAATGTAATGGTTCAAAAATTGATAGCATTCGGTATTTTAGTATGTAGCATGGCGTTCCAGGAGGAATTTGAACCCCCGACCTCCCTACTCTCCATTAGACAGCAACTCTAACAGATAAGATTTCCCTAAATTATAGAGGTATTCTCTAAACTCCTCACAGCAAAAATTAATTTCTAGCTCTTTCGTATGATTTTTTATTTCCTTATATAAACCACTGCTTTTTAACTTTGATTTTTAAATCAGGCTTATTGCTCATGAATTCCCCTCCAATATTGGTAGAATTTATATAAAATTCCAAAAAACATGAGGTGTGATGAGTGGATAAAACTTTAATCTCTCAGAAGTTTGAAAACTTTGCTAATGATTGTAGAGGTTCCAGTGAGTTATATGAGCATTTATCAAGAAAAATAGCTAAAGATGATGAGATTCTTGATTTATGTACTTTGGCAAGGGAGGGTCAACCAATCCCAAACCTTTTATTAGGTGCTGTCCATTTCCTGTTATTTAAAGGGAAGAAACATAGGTTAAAAGAATACTATCCAAGTATTGTCCAATTCCCAAAAGAAAAAGAAGATGTATTTGTACATTTCAAAAGTTTTTGTCAGATATATAGAGATGAGATCATTTCTATCCTTAAAAGTAAGTTAGTGCAAACAAATGAGATTAGGAGATGTGCTTACCTTTATCCAGCCTTTTGTTATATTTATGACAAAGTGAAAAAACCTTTATCAATAATAGAAATTGGAACAAGTGCAGGTTTATTACTTTTATGGGATAAATATAAGTATTCTTATGGAACAAACGAGGTATATGGAAATCTAGGATCAAAAGTTCATATAAGTACAGAAATAAAAGGGGATCACATCCCCTTATTGCTAAAAGAAAGTCCTCCAGTCGCCTCAAAAATTGGTTTAGATTTACATGTAAATAATTTGGGTAATCCTGAAGATAAATTGTGGTTAAAGTCACTAATTTGGCCTGAGCATAAAGAAAGATTTGTGCTCTTTGAACATGCAGCTAATCATTTTAATGAAAATCCTCCAAAACTCCTGGAGGGAGATGGAGTAACTTTATTAACTAATGTTGCAAAACAAATGCCAAAAGATACTGCATTATGTATTTTTCATACTCATGTAGCCAACCAAATTCCAAAGGAATTAAAAATTAAACTTCTAGAACAAGTGAAGCAAATTGGGGATACAAGGGAGGTTTTTCACCTATACAATAATATGTGGGATCAAAAACTCCATCTTGATTACTTTATGAATGGGACAGAATATAATCTAACTATTGGAGATACAGATGGGCATGGTAGATGGTTTAATTGGGAGTTATAAAATAGGGAACTAATAATTCTTTAGTTGACTAAGTAATAAATAGGGCAAGGCTTTAAGCTCTGTCCTTATTGTAAAAATGTTAGACTGCTAAAGTTATTCAAAAAATAATATCCCCTGCGTTTCATTCATCTGAAATTAAGGTTTTATAAAAATTCTCTTCGTTATCAGCTACCTCTGCAACATCTAAATCAAGATACTAAGTAGTAACTGCTTATTATTGCGCTGAGACGATAGGAAGGGATCGTTTTATAATAAACATCTATAGCCAATATTAACCATAATGTTCAAATATAGATCATTTTTCTTTGACATAAAAAAACAACCTTTTAACCATATATGTAATAGTTAAAAGGTTGATATCATTCGGTATTTTAGTATGTAGGATGGCGTCCCAGGAGGGATTCGAACCCCCGACCGTACGCTTAGAAGGCGCATGCTCTATCCAGCTGAGCTACTGGGACATTTGTTAGTTGTTATCGAAGACAAGATTAATTATATTATCCTTATATATAATTGTCAACAAGTTTTTTAGATTTTTTTTGAATCATTTTTTACATGACTGTTATTCCTTTTGACCTGCTTGTTTTTATCACAAAAACCGGCTATGAGGACATACTCCAAATATTGTCCTCATATTCCATGAATGCCGGTTCCTACAAATTGATTGATAGTAAGTCCTTATGAATCCTTACCTAATACAAATTGGTGAGACAATTTTGGAATTTTATGTCCCTCCATATCAAATACAGACATTTCTACCTTATCACCATTTAAATCAAGGATCACATAAGTTTTTTCGATACGTTCCCGAGGCAGGCGTATGCTACCTGGATTTAAAAACAAGGTCCCTCCGACCACCTCTGCACCTAGTACATGTGAATGGCCGAAACAAACGATATCTGCGCCTACTTCCTCTGCCTTATATTTTAAGTTCATTAACGACGTTTTCACTGAATAGCGGTGTCCATGCGTGATAAAGAATTTTTTTCCGGCAAAATTTGAAACCAGTTCCTGGGGGAAACCGCCAAAGTCACAGTTGCCCCCCACAGTAAAATAACCAGTTAATGCCGGATGGTCTGGATCAAGTTGAGAGTCTCCACAATGAATCATAAGATCCACATCAGATAAATGTCGCTCTCTAATGGTTTCAAGCTCTTTTGTTAAGCCATGACTATCGCTGACCACTAGCACCTTACTCATGAGCGTTCAGCTCTTTCCAAAATTGAATCTAGTTCCGATTCCAGCTTTTTCAAAGCATTTGCCCGATGACTAATTTGATTTTTTTCATTCGCAGATAACTCGGCCATGGACACCCCTTTTTCAGGGACATAAAAAATCGGGTCATAGCCAAATCCATTTGTGCCGCGCGGTTTTTCTAGAATACGTCCTTCACAGGTCCCTGACACCGTATATGTTTCCTGGCCAGGGATCGCAACAGCTAATGCACAGTAGAATCTAGCAGTTCTAGATTCTTCCTCCACGCCATTAAGTTCAGATAATACTTTTTCTATATTTTTTTGATCGTTTTTTGGTTCTCCTGCATAACGAGCAGAGTAGATTCCTGGTTTGCCACCAAGGGCATCAACAATTAAACCAGAATCATCGCCAATAACCATTTTGTTAAGTACCTTTGATATTGTCTCGGCCTTTAACACTGCATTTTCTTCAAATGTTGAACCTGTCTCCTCGACTTCTGGAAGCTCTGGAAAATCAAGTAGTGTCCGAACAGCGACTCCACGAGATGCAAAAATTTTCTCAAATTCCTTCGCTTTTCCAGGATTTTTCGTTGCAATAATAACCTCTTTCATAGACAATCTCCTCATTATCAGGTATTATTCCTGCTCAATTCAATTTTCTTGACAATCTCATCACCGAGAGCTTCTTTTTGTTTCTCAAATAACTCCATCAAGCCCTCCTGTGCAGCATTCAGTAACCCTTGCAACTGGTCATAGGAGAAAGTGGCTTCCTCACCTGTTCCTTGTAATTCAACAAATTCTCCGCTCCCTGTCATTACCACATTCATATCTACAGCAGCTGTTGAATCTTCTGCATAATTTAAATCAAGGACTGTTTGTCCATCCTCTAATATACCGACACTTGTTGCTGCTAAATAATCTATGATCGGAAATTTGGTTAACGCTTTTTTCTCCACTAGGCCATTGAGGGCTAGCGTCATTGCCACAAACGCCCCTGTTATGGAAGCGGTTCGCGTTCCTCCATCCGCTTGAATGACATCACAATCAATCCAGACAGTCCGCTCCCCTAGAGCTTCAAGGTCAACTACTGCTCTTAGAGCACGTCCAATTAAACGCTGAATCTCCATGGTTCGACCGGAGACTTTCCCTTTCGAAGATTCCCTTATGTTTCTTGTTTCGGTCGCCCTTGGCAGCATGGAATATTCCGCCGTGATCCAACCTTTTCCTTCTCCTCGCATAAATGGCGGGACTCTATCTTCAATGCTTGCAGTACAAATCACTTTTGTATTGCCAACAGATATTAACACCGAACCTTCCGGATGGATTAAATAATTAGTTTCCATATGTATAGGTCTTAGTTGTAATGGTTTCCTGCCATCAACACGCACAATGCCTTCCTCCTCTAATGTAGTTGCAGGGGTCCCCCTGTTATTACATTTGCTTAAGTACCAATAAGAAAGAGGTGGCATTGTAGCCAACCCCTTCCCTTTTCATTATATAGTATATCAGAAATCAATTTTTAAAAACTACCTGTATTGACTTTTTCTGGACGGGTAACAGGCTCAGTCAGTTTTTTCCCCTGATCATTTTTTAATTCTGCTTTACCATCTACTTGGATTGCCACTTTTTCTACGCCTTCCTGTTCAGTCAGGCTCAATACAAGGGATTCTAAAACATTCTGGGAAATAACATTTTCTTCTGAGCTTCCATAAATATTTTTATTAAAGTTTA
This sequence comes from Neobacillus thermocopriae, assembly GCF_010975035.1. Lineage (GTDB taxonomy): Bacteria > Bacillota > Bacilli > Bacillales > Cytobacillaceae > Neobacillus > Neobacillus thermocopriae. The sequence continues at coordinate 68,269 of NZ_JAAIUV010000006.1, forward strand.
ATGTAACCGTGCCATCCTTATATTTTGGAGCTTCAAGCAACTTCGCATCTGGCATAAACCCAGTAACCAAGTTGGAATTGTCGCTTGGGCCATTAATTAATTCATTAACTGCCGCCACGATTGGGTCCTTTTCATTGAGATTTACCCTTCGTGTGACTGGTACATAATAATAGGAACCTTCTTCACCACCGATATAATAAACAGTCAGCGGTTTTGTATTTGAAATATCTACTACATCCTCTGTATCAAAATTAATACCAGTTTCCCTCGATAAATTTTCGCTGATCGGTGTACCATTTACAGGCATTTCCGTTAAATCATGACCATTCATTTTTAGCTTAACTTTTTCTACTCCATCAAATTGAGTTAATGTCCAAGTCACTGATTGAAGGATTTTCATTTCATCTTCAGGCTGATAGTTTTTAAATTCATTAGAAAAATTAACTGTGGCAACCCCGTTATCTTTATCAATATCTACAGAAAGTTCGGTTCCTTCGGGTATTACCGCTCTAAAGTCATTCGGAAGCATCTCTTCTACCGGTCCATTAACTACTAAATACTCTAGAGCTTGTTTAGCAACGGATTTTGTTTTTGGAAGATTAAAAGTTTGGGGTACTACATAACCGTTTTTATCAATGAGGTAAAGTTCTGTCATTATGCTGTTTTCTTCCTTTTTCTGTTTGGCAGATGTGTCTTTATCTGCTGCATTCTCTTCAACCGACACCGATTTTGGTGGATCAATTTTTTGTATTTTCTCCGTTCCAAATAATCCGCACCCAGCCAATAAAAGCGATGAACTAAGTACAGTCAGACTCAGAATTTTTGCTTTATTTGTGAACATCATTTTCCCCCCAAAGACAGTTTGTACTATCATGTATACGAGCCTGAAAAAAAATTAGACCGTCTTATCAGGAAAAATTAGGACAATATTTTAAACTTTTTCTTCTATGAAAAATTAATAATCACTAAATTATACATTTGTGTTCCGGGCATTTCTTTACGAATCGTCCAGGAAATCTCCACCACACTTTAGCTAACACGAATGACGAATATGAGTTGATACGATGATCATAATAATCGTCGAGTTACTATTTAAAGCCTTTTACTAACAAAAAAAGCATACCAATTAGTGTACTAATTGATATGCTTTTTACTTAAATTTATTTTTTTCACATTATCAATGGGTGTTCCAAGCCATTGAGAAGCGATTTTTGTAAAAATCCATTTGGAGCCGGTAGTATAAAATTCATGCTGGACATCTTCCTCGTCCGTGTCGAGCATCCCCTGATATTGGAGAATGGCACTTATTTCCCTTGCTGTTTCATCTCCTGAACTGATGACATTTACCTTTTCGCCCATAACCTTTTGAACCAAAGGCCCCAGTAATGGATAATGCGTACATCCCAAGATTAAAGTATCTAAATTTTGATTTAAAAGTGGTTTTAAAGCCTCTTCTACAATTTTTTCTGCAATGGGCCCTTCATATTCACCACTTTCCACAAGAGGAACAAATTTGGGACATGCATGGCTTGTTACATACAGGCGACTATTAAGGGATTTTAAAGCTACTTCATAAGCACCGCTTTTTACGGTACCTACCGTTCCTATCACTCCCACTCGATAGTTTTTTGTCCGTTTAATCGCCGCACGAGCGCCAGGATTAATCACACCGAGTACAGGAATGGAAAGTTCTCTCCGAATTTCATCCAATGCGGCAGCAGTGGCTGTATTACACGCTATGACAAGCATCTTTATATTCTTTTCTAGTAAAAAATTGGTCATTTCCCACGTGAATCTTTTCACTTCTTTAGGCGTTCTAGGCCCATAAGGACAGCGCGCCGTATCCCCAAGATATATAATTTTCTCATTTGGGAGCTGTCGCATTACTTCTTTGGCAACGGTTAAGCCGCCCACTCCGGAATCAATAATTCCAATTGCTTGTTTCAAACTTCTTGCCTCATTTTTGGTAGTCAACATTTTTAAACTTCCTTTTGCGCATAATTTAGCGCATTTCTTGATGCAGTTTCATTAAGTTGTTTTGAAGGAGTTGTATTTCTTCTGCTGAGAAGTTTTTTAATACTTCCTCCAAGTAGGCCTGCCGTTTTTTTATTACTTCGTCAATAATTCTTTTTCCCTCTTCAAGAAGGTGAATTCTAACAACACGACGATCTTTTGAGTCTTTAACGCGTTCCACTAATAAATTTTTCTCCATGCGGTCGACCAGATCGGTTGTCGTACTGCATGCCAAAAACATTTTATTAGAAAGCTCGCCGATTGTCATGTCTCCTTCTTCAAAAAGCCATTGAAGGGCCACAAATTGGGGAGGAGTAATCTTATAATTACTCAATATTTCCCTGCCCTTTTGCTTAATGATTCCTGATATATACCGTAAATCCTTTTCAATATTTGCTACAATATCTCCTGTTACTTTGCTAGAATTTTCGAGTTTCACTGAATCTACACTCCTAATAATCTGCTTCTCTTCTTGCGATTACCTTTCTATGAAACTTGCCTGCTTGTCCTTATTTTCTACTTTTTTCATTAAAAATTCAAGCTGAAACAGACCCATGTCCTTGGTGGGTGTGTATAAAATTATTTTCATTCCTGTAATGTACAAAGTATGAACCGGCCTCCATTAGCGGATGCCGGTTCGTTTTAAAGTTCTAGCTCTCCCATTCGAAGGAGTTCTACAACTGCTTGTGAACGCCCCTTAACGCCTAGCTTTTGCATGGCATTAGAAATATGATTCCGAACTGTTTTTTCGCTAATAAATAATTCACTAGCGATCTCTTTTGTTGTTTTGTCTTGTACTAACAGTTCGAATACTTCTCTCTCTCGTTTGGTGAGTAACGGCTTGTGAGTATATTCATTCTCCTTCAAGTATTGTAACCCTCCTTGCCTTCGCCAGTTATGCACCGGGGGTGGGTATATATTTAGTCACCATATCATATGTAAACAGTACACAGGGAGTGACATTTTTACTTAAAGGAAATTAGAAAAGCGCAATCGCCCTGTTCAGCGGCGTATGGCTTCCTCCCAAAAGCTATCGCTTTCGGTCGTGGAATGATGATGCTGGCGAAGACTTCCTTGTGGTGGTCTCCAACTGAGATATAGGAAACACGAAGAGTGTTAGCGATTCGATGTTGACTTATCGTAGGGCGGAGAGCGAAGGCGTTTCGCCGCTAGGGCGCCGGAGCTAGACAGTTCTCGTAGTAGCAAACAAACCCTATCGTCTAATAAAATGGCCTCAATTTAATGGATTTTTGAGTTTAGCATAAATGATATATCTTTGTGGAGCATTTCCTATATAATGAAATGGGTAACATGTGGTTAGAATTAATTCTTCTTTCTCATTTTGCAGGGTGATGATACTTCTGTCGTCCTCATCTACAATTTTCATATTGGTGATTTCATACTGATAGGTTCCGTATGGCATTTGCATGGTAAGTAAATCTCCCACCTTCAGTTCACCTAAACGTCTAAACACAGTATCTCGGTGCCCTGATAAAACAATCTGTCCATTTTCACCAGGAAAAAAAGAGCCTTTGAAGTGCCCCACCCCTTTTTCTAATTCATCCGGATCTGTTCCTTCAATAATAGCTAATTCTGCTTTAATTCTAGGAATAACTAATAAACCAATCGTATCGCCCATTTTTGGCATTTCACTTACCATATTTTTTAATGGACGTTTTTTCATAACTTGCTTTTCCGTTTGACCTATTACTAGTTTTTTTGCTTCTTTAAGAGAAGTATTTGTCTTTATCTTACTATCGATTAATTGCCAAAGACTAAATCCAATTACAAATATACCTGTTAAAATGAGTAATAGTGGCACCTTTTTCACGTTAAATACCTTCCTTATCCTGCTTCATCCTGCTTCGCTTTTAACATTCATTATAACAGAATCAACTATTTTTATTTAAAAAATTCAGAAAATAATAAGTAGAATAGGTTCCCTCCTAAAAGATTCTCTTTATGCTTGGACGCTTTTTTCACCCATCTGAGGTCATTCACCGCTAGACTTATACACTAGACGCAAGACATTTTCTCATCTTATAACAAAAAACCTTCTTTTCCATTTTGGAAAAGAAGGTTTGTCTCTCAAGCAAATTTATGTTTAATCTCGGTCACTTCCGAAGAAGTTTCTGAATGCTTGAATGGTTGTATCTCTGTTTAATGCTGCAATGGAGGTAGTTAATGGTATACCTTTCGGACAAGATTGAACACAGTTTTGTGAGTTACCGCAGTTAGCAAGTCCTCCATCTCCCATGATTGTCTCTAAACGCTCTGCCTTATTCATCGCACCAGTTGGATGCGCATTGAACAATCGAACTTGTGATAATGGCTGTGGTCCGATAAAGTTTGATTTACTGTTTACGTTTGGACATGCCTCAAGGCATACACCACAAGTCATACACTTGGAAAGTTCATAAGCCCATTGACGTTTTTTCTCAGGCATACGCGGACCAGGTCCTAAATCATAAGTACCATCAATCGGAATCCATGCTTTTACTTTTTTCAATGCATCAAACATTCTGCTACGGTCAACCACCAAATCGCGAACAACTGGGAAAGTACGCATTGGCTCCAATCTGATTGGTTGCTCTAATTGATCAATTAATGCTGAGCAGGATTGACGCGGCTTTCCGTTAATGACCATGGAACAAGCACCGCAAACCTCTTCAAGACAGTTCATTTCCCAAGTAACAGGGGTAGTAGCTTGTCCTTTGGCATTCACCGGATTTTTCCGAATTTCCATTAGCGCCGAAATCACGTTCATATTCGGACGATATGGGATTTCAAATTCTTCCGTATATGGTGCAGAATCCGGAGTGTCTTGACGCTGGATAATAAATTTCACTGTTTTAGTTTCTGCCATTCTTTCCTACTCCCCTTTCTTCTTTGTATAATCGCGCTTACGAGGCTTAATTAAGGAAATATCGACATCTTCATAATGGAATGCCGGAGCAGATTTAGCATCCACAAATTTAGCCATTGTTGTTTTTAAGAATTCCTCATCATTTCGTTCAGGGAATTCAGGTTTATAGTGAGCACCGCGGCTTTCATTACGATTGTAAGCACCAAGTGTAATAACACGTGCCAATTGAAGCATATTAAATAGCTGACGTGTAAAGGTTGCTCCTTGGTTACTCCATTTAGCGGTATCATGAATATTAATATTTTGATAACGCTCTAAAAGCTCTTGAATCTTTTCATCTGTTTTTAACAGTTTGTCATTATAACGTACAACAGTAACATTATCGGTCATCCATTCGCCAAGTTCTTTATGAAGGAGATAAGCATTTTCATTCCCATCCATTGACAAAATGGCATTCCATTTTTCTTCCTGTTCTTTTACATGACGATCAAATAAAGTCGATGAAATAGCATCAGAGCTCTTCTCAAGTCCTTTAATATATCTAACCGCATTTGGTCCAGCTACCATACCGCCGTATACCGCAGAAAGCAAGGAATTTGCTCCTAAGCGGTTCGCACCGTGTTGTGAATAATCACATTCACCTGCAGCAAATAAACCTGGAATATTTGTCATTTGATCATAGTCAACCCATAGACCGCCCATGGAATAGTGGACAGCAGGGAAGATTTTCATCGGAACTTTACGAGGGTCTTCTCCCATGAATTTTTCATAAATCTCGATAATTCCTCCTAGTTTGATGTCCAATTCTTTTGGATCTTTATGGGAAAGATCGAGATATACCATGTTTTCGCCGTTGATACCAAGTTTCATGTCCACACAGACACTGAAAATTTCACGCGTTGCAATATCCCTTGGTACAAGGTTTCCGTATGCAGGATATTTTTCCTCTAGGAAATACCATGGCTTACCATCTTTATACGTCCATACACGTCCACCTTCTCCGCGAGCCGATTCACTCATTAAACGAAGTTTGTCATCCCCAGGGATGGCAGTTGGGTGGATCTGAATCATTTCCCCGTTTGCATAATAAGCTCCTTGTTGATAAACAATAGAGGCTGCAGAACCAGTGTTAATTACTGAGTTGGTAGATTTACCAAAGATAATTCCTGGTCCGCCAGTTGCCATAATTACTGCATCAGCGGCGAATGATTTTATTTCCATTGTTTTTAAGTCTTGAGCAACAATCCCGCGACATATTCCCTCATCATCAAGGACGGCTCCAAGGAATTCCCAACCTTCATATTTGGTAACTAATCCAGCAACTTCATGACGGCGAACCTGCTCGTCCAATGCATATAGTAATTGCTGACCAGTCGTTGCACCTGCAAATGCCGTACGGTGGTGCTGTGTACCGCCAAAGCGACGGAAATCCAGAAGACCTTCAGGAGTACGGTTAAACATTACACCCATACGGTCAAATAAATTTATAATGCCTGGTGCCGCTTCACACATCGCTTTTACCGGTGGCTGGTTAGCCAAGAAGTCCCCACCATAAATGGTATCATCAAAGTGAATCCAAGGAGAATCCCCTTCACCTTTTGTATTTACTGCTCCATTAATACCGCCTTGGGCACAAACAGAGTGAGAGCGCTTAACAGGAACAAGAGAAAATAATTCAACAGGTGTTCCCGCTTCCGCAACTTTAATTGTTGCCATCAAGCCGGCTAAACCGCCACCGACTACGATCACCTTACCTTTACTCATCGTGACTCACTCCCTAATCCTAACTCCAATATTTTTCCATTCAATTTAATAACTTTAAAATCAAACAAACGCAAACAATGCACGAAGTCCAACAATGGATAATGCTACAAATACCCCAATTGTAAAATATGTAGAAATGACTTGAGAACGAGGAGATTGTGTAATTCCCCAACTTACAAAGAATGACCATAAACCGTTCGCAAAATGAAAAATAGCTGATAAAATCCCAACAATATAAAACACCATCATACCAGAGTTGGAAAGAATATCATGCATCATTTGGTAGTTCACTTCGGCTCCAAATGCTGCTGCAATCCTTGTCTCCCATACATGCCAAGTAATGAAAATTAAAGTAATAATGCCTGTTGCTCTCTGAAGCATGAACATCCAGTTTCTAAAATATCCAAATCTACTTACATTGTTTTTTGCTGTAAAAGCAATATACAGTCCATAGATTGCATGAAACAACAATGGTAAATAAATAATTACAGTTTCCAGAACAATTCGGAATGGTAGATTGCCCATAAATTCAGCTGCTTCCTCGAAGGCTCCCGGCCCTCTAGTTGCAAAATGGTTCACAATTAGATGCTGAGTCAGGAAAATCCCAATAGGAATGACTCCGAGCAGCGAATGCAGCCTCCGGTTAAAAAATTCGCGATTCCCCGCCATTGCTTTACCCCCTTTTGAATTAAAAAATGATGTTAAGTTCCCATAAAAATAACTTAGCATCACTGTGACAATTATGTGACAAGTTCATTTTACTCCCATCAACATGGAGCGTCAAGGAAACGGATACATAAAAACATTGTAAAAAATAAAATTTTTTAAATATATTGATATTATAATAGAAAAGAGTTTATATTCTTCCGTTTTAAAAACGCTTAAATTTTATATAAGAAGTTCAAACATCTTACGGTAGTTATTTAATTCTTTTAGGAAAATGATAATTATGATAAAAAATAAGAATAGGTTTTGAAAAATAGTGAAATCCCCTTCTATTGTTTTGTCGGATTCCAAGGAAAATGATACTGAAAAGGGACTCAATTTGTATATAATAGAATGGTAGAAAGAGGGGAAACATGTGAAAGAAAGTACAGTTGTAGAACAAAATGTCCATGAATTGGAACCAAGAAGCATTTCAATCTTTGGTTATCAACTAATCAGAGAAACACTCCTACCTGAGATTTTAGGTCAAGATACTCCTGAAATTCTTTACTGGGCTGGCAAACAGCTCGCACGTAAATACCCATTAGAAGGATATAATGAAATCATTGATTTTTTTGCTAAAGCTTCGTGGGGTCACTTAGAATTGAAGAATGAAAAGAAACATGAAATGGACTTCGAACTATCCAGTCCACTTATCGTATCTCGAGTCAAATCAAAAGCCGAAAACTACTTTCAGCTCGAAGCTGGCTTCTTAGCCCAACAAATCCAACAACAAAAAGGAGTCACCGCCGAAACATTTGAACACCCTGTAAAAAAATCAAACAAGGTCCTATTTACTGTAAAATGGGAAAAATTATAAAAAAGGTGTCAGGCTCTATTGCCTTGACACCTTTTTACATGAATGATGCTGACCAAGTTCAAATGCTTCGTGTAAGGCTTGTACAGCCTTTAGCATGTTTTTGTCTTCAACTACCGCGGAAACTTTAATTTCTGAGGTACTAACCATTTTGACTGGGATTCCTTGTTCAGCTAACACTTCGAACATTTTAGCTGCAACACCAGGATTAGAAATCATTCCTGAGCCAACTATAGAAACTTTTGCCAGTTTATTTTCAGCGTCAAGCTGTTCATATCCAAGATAATCTTTATTATTCTCAAGAACATTTAGTGTTTCCATCCAGTCATTTGTATGGATCGAGAAGGATAAATTAGTTGTTCCGTCTTCTGTTGTACTCTGAATAATGATGTCTACATTAATATGATGTTGAGCCAGTGTCGTAAAAATTGTAGAAAGGCTTGTTAAATTATTACGTAGCCCCAATACGGTTACTTTCGTGATTTCATCTTCAAATGCTACACCGCGTACTACTAAATTTTGTTCCATTTTTACTTCCCCCTCAATTGCCGTTCCATCAACCTTCTCCATACTAGAACGAACTTCTAGACGAACATTATAATTTTTCGCAAACTCTACCGCCCTTGGATGAAGGACTCCGGCACCTAGATTAGCCAATTCGAGCATTTCATCATAGGATACAGACAGTAATTTGCGAGCACTCTTCACATATCTAGGATCGGTTGTGAATACCCCCGAAACATCTGTATAAATATCACATTTTTCAGCCTTTAATGCGGCTGCCAAGGCGACAGCCGTCGTATCTGAACCACCGCGTCCTAATGTTGTGATTTCGCCATCTTCAGTAATCCCTTGGAAACCTGCAACAATAACAATAGACCCTTCAGATAGCTGTTTTTGGATAGCTTCTGTATTAATATTAGAAATTCTTGCATTACCATGAACTGCCTCCGTCAATATACCCGCTTGCCAGCCGGTAAAAGAAACAGCCGGCAGATTCATTTGATTTAACGCCATAGCTAATAATGAAATCGTAACCTGCTCCCCTGTTGATAACAGCATATCCATTTCCCTCTTATTCGGCTGCTGAGAGATTTGCTTAGCCATATTGACAAGTTGGTCGGTTGTTTTCCCCATCGCTGAGACAACTACCACTACTTCGTTTCCTCTTTCCTTCTCTTCCCGAATTCGTTCGGCTACATTTAAGATTCTTTCAATGGTTCCGACAGAAGTCCCACCAAACTTTTGGACAATTATTCCCATCCTTTTCCCCTCATTCCTTCAAACAGTAAAATAAAAAAAGCAATGAGAGCATTCTCTCATTGCTTTTAAACACAAAAAAATATATTCTTTCCTGTTTAAACAATGAAAGATAGCGCTCCAAGACGATTCGTCTTGACAATCCAGTATTTATTCAACACTGGACCAGCAAAGAAAGAAATGAGCCTTTCTTCACTTCGGCGAACATCCCCTTTCAAAGCCCATCGTTGAAGCTCATCCTTCTCCGGACTTTTACTCTTGAAGTTCGCACCTCTACCTTCACTTAAACATCCAAGTGATGATTATTTAATTTTCACTAAGTATAGCATAGACATTCTTTTCTGACAATCAGTCATTTCTAAGTTTTTCGTACAATTCTTTTGCCACATTCTCAGGTAACCCGATGGCCCGAAATTCTTCAATACTGGCTTCTTTCATTTTCTTTACAGAGCCGAACTCTTTTAACAATAATTTCTTTCTCTTTTCACCAATTCCGGGGATATCATCAAGTAAAGATTGAAAGGCGCTTTTCCCTCGGGTTTGTCGATGGAAGGTAATAGCAAAGCGGTGAACTTCATCTTGAATCCGCTGTAGCAAATAAAATTCCTGACTGTTACGCGGAAGTAATATCATCTCTAAAGGATTTCCGAATAATAGTTGAGATGTCCGGTGCTTCTCATCCTTCACCAAACCAGCAAGAGGAATATCTAAGCCTAGTTCATTTTCCAACACATCTCGAACGGCCTCAACATGACCTTTCCCACCATCAATAATAATCAAATCTGGAAGCGGTAAACCTTCCTTTAGGACTCTTGAATACCTTCTTCTCGTCACTTCTCTCATGGATTCATAGTCATCTGGTCCCTGAACCGATTTAATTTTATACTTACGGTATTCTCGTTTATTCGGTTTTCCATCTATAAAAACGACCATGGCGGAAACCGGATTCGTTCCTTGAATATTCGAGTTATCAAAGGCTTCAATCCTATGTGGCGTATAAATACCCAAATATTTCCCCAAATTTTCAACTGCCTTGATGGTTCTTTCTTCATCCTTTTCAATTAGAGAGAACTTTTCATTTAGTGCAATTTTAGCATTTTTCACTGCCATTTTAACTAAATCTCTCTTTTGCCCACGTTGCGGCTTGAGAACCTTTACCTCAAGCAGTTGTTCGGCCAGCGTTAAATCCACTTCATCTTGAATCAAAATTTCCTTTGGCTTAAAGTGATTCGCTTTTTGATAAAATTGTCCTAAGAAAGTCAAGATTTCTTCTTCCGGCTCATTGTAGATTGGGAACATGGATACGTCTCTTTCAATCAACTTGCCTTGACGGACGAAAAATACCTGGACACACATCCATCCTTTATCGACCGCATAGCCAAACACATCACGATCAGTAAAATCAGTCATCGTAATTTTTTGTTTTTCCATGATTGTTTCAATATGAATGATTTTATCGCGATATTCCTTAGCTCTCTCAAAATCGAGTTCTTCTGCAGCCGCTGACATTTTTTCCGTTAATTCTTTTTTAATTTCCTTATATCCACCATTTAAGAAACGAGTAATTTCATCGGTCATTTGCTTGTATTGTTCTTCATCCACTTCATTAACACATGGGGCGAGACACTGTCCTAAATGGTAATATAAACAAACTCGATCGGGTAAAGTCGAGCACTTCCGAAGCGGGTAAATCCGATCAAGTAGTTTTTTTGTTTCATTCGCAGCTCCCACATTTGGGTATGGCCCAAAATATTTTCCTTTATCTTTCTTAACCTTTCTTGTTATGATCAGCTTCGGATGTCGTTCCGCGGTCAGTTTAATAAACGGATACGTTTTATCATCCTTTAGCATGACATTGTATTTAGGATCGTATTTTTTGATCAAGTTTAATTCAAGCAATAATGCTTCAATATTAGATGATGTGACAATATATTCAAAGTCTTCTATCTCATTAACAAGCCTTTGGGTTTTGCCGTCATGTGATCCAGTAAAATAGGAACGCACACGGTTTTTAAGAACTTTGGCTTTACCAACATAAATAACGGTACCTTGACGGTCTTTCATCAAGTAGCAGCCAGGCTGATCTGGCAGTAAAGAAAGCTTTTGTTTGATTATTTCATTCATTCTGGCCGCTCCTCTCTTTAAATTTTCCTCATTAAAATTTTAAAGCAAACCGTTTATAAAGAAAAGCGGAGTCTTATGGGAAAAATAAAAACCTCGGCCAGTATTTACTAGCCAAGGTTAGAATCATTAAATGTGTTTTTGTAGCATACTTGCTAAAGCATCTTTTGGCTGGAAGCCGACTACTTTGTCAACAACTTCACCATCTTTAAACACTAACAATGTTGGGATACTCATTACACCAAATTGAGAAGCAGTTTGTGGGTTTTCGTCCACATCAATTTTCATGATTTTTACTTTATCACCTAATTCAGCGTCAAGTTCTTCCAACACAGGTGCAATCATTTTACAAGGTCCGCACCAAGGTGCCCAGAAATCTACCAGAGCAAGTCCTGAGCTTGTCTCTTGAGCAAAATTTTGATCTGTTAAATGTGCAATTGCCATTTTTCAATGACCTCCTAATAAATTACTTAAACCATATCGAAAGTATAACACTGAATAGAAATGGATGCTAATAATCTGTTTCACATCTAATGTTCTCTAAATTGTCCATAAGTATTCTTTGTCAAGACACGAATAAAGGCAAACGGAATTCATCCGCTCGCCCTAATTTTTTGGCTGTTAATTGATGGTTTTGGCCCCTTATTTCAAAGTAGTTTCGAGGAAACAATTTACCTCTTTAAAAGCTGTCAGGGCTCCCTACAACCGTAAAAGTTTGGAAACATTGTTCCGAATGATCTGATTTAAAACAAAATCAACAAGTGCCATTATATTAGGAATGAACTTTTAGCTTTTTAAACTCTTCTGTTAACATTGGAACGACTTCAAAAAGATCGCCAACAATTCCATAATCTGCCACTTTAAAGATATTCGCTTCAGGATCTTTGTTAATGGCAACGATTACTTTAGAGTTGGACATACCAGCAAGGTGTTGGATGGCACCAGAAATTCCGCAAGCAATGTATAAGTCAGGTGTAACAACCTTACCCGTTTGCCCAATTTGAAGGGAATAATCGCAATATTCTGCATCACATGCACCACGTGAAGCACCAACTGCACCACCTAATACAGCAGCTAATTCTTTAAGCGGCTCAAAACCTTCTGCACTTTTTACACCGCGTCCACCGGCAACTACGACTTTTGCTTCACTAAGATCTACACCTTCTGTAGCTTTACGTATGACGTCTTTAATAATTGTACGAAGGTCTTTAATCTCTACAGATAGGGAAGATACTTCACCAGTTCTGCTTTCGTCTTTTTCTAATGGCGCAATATTATTTGGACGAACAGTAGCAAAAATTAAACCATCCGTAACAATTTTCTTTTCAAATGCTTTTCCGGAATAGATTGGTCTTGTAAAAACTACATTTCCTCCCGCTATTTCAACAGCAGTTGCATCGGAGATTAGACCAGAGGAAAGCTTCGCTGCAACTTTAGGCGATAAGTCTTTACCTAGTGCTGTATGACCAAACACTAGGGCTTCCGGCTTTTCTTGATCAATGACTGCCAAAAGTGCTTGTGCATATCCATCAGAAGTATATTGCTTTAATTTTTCATTTTCTACTACAACGACACGGTCAGCACCGTATTGAATTAATTCTGCTCCTAAAGCGCTTACAGATTCACCAAGTAAGACACCAATTACTTCTCCGCCTTCTGCCACTATTTTTCCCGCAGCAATGGCTTCGAAAGATACATTACGCAGTTGTCCGTCACGAATTTCTCCTAATACCAATACTTTTCTTGACATTATGTTTACCCCCTGCAAACAATTTTAAAAAATTTCGATTAGACCACTTTTGCTTCCGTATGAAGCAGGTGAACAAGTTCCTTCACTTGATCTGCTAGTTCGCCAGATAAAACTTTTCCTGCTTCCTTTTTCGCAGGCAAGTAGATTTCAATAGTTTTCGTCTTTGCTTCTACATCATCTTCATCAAGGTCAAGATCGTCTAATTCCAATTCATTAAGTGGCTTCTTCTTTGCTTTCATGATTCCTGGCAATGATGGATAGCGTGGTTCATTAAGACCTTGCTGTGCTGTAACTAATAGCGGAAGGCTTGTTTCGATAACTTCGGAATCTCCTTCAACATCACGGGTCACAACCACTTTTGTACCGTCAATTTCAAGCTTTGTAATGGTTGTTACGTAAGGAATATTTAATAGCTCAGCCACACGTGGACCAACTTGGCCGGAACCGCCGTCAATCGCAACATTTCCTCCCAAAATCAGATCGGCGTCTTTATCCTTCAAATATTCAGCAAGAATTTTTGCTGTTGTAAACTGGTCGCCGTTTTCAATATCATCCTCTATATTGATTAAGACCGCTTTATCAGCCCCCATTGCAAGAGCCGTACGCAGCTGTTTCTCGGATTCTTCCGTTCCTACAGTAATAACGGTTACTTCTCCACCATGAGCATCGCGGACTCGAATGGCCTCCTCAATCGCATATTCGTCATAAGGATTGATGATAAATTCCGCACCATCCTCGTTAATTTTCCCGCCGGAAATAGTAATCTTTTCCTCTGTGTCAAAAGTTCTCTTCATTAAAACAAAAATGTTCATTGGTTTAGTTCCCTCCTAAGAATCCAAACATTTATTCTGTTTGAAAGATTGAGAAAATTTTCGATAAAAAATATGAAAAGCTTCCTAGCGAGCACTCGCTCAGCGCTCCCAATGAAAAATTAGTCGCCTTTAAAGTTTGGCTCACGTTTTTCAATAAACGCCTGAATGCCTTCTTTCGCATCATTAGTAACAAACAATTCAGCAAACAGTTCAGCTTCACGCTTTGTTCCTTCATAAAACTCTTTTGTTTTTGTATAGTTTAATAATTCAATAACGGCTTTAATCGATCCAGGACTCTTCTTGGCAATTTTTCTAGCAAGTTTTAAAGCTTGATTTAACACTTCCTCTTCCGGATAAGCATGGTTGGCCAATCCAAATTGAAACGCTTCCAATCCTGTGATCGGTTCAGAAGTAAGCATCATTTCTGCTGCCTTAGCGACCCCTACATATCTTGGTAAGCGTTGTGTTCCTGCGAAACCAGGGATGATTCCAAGCTGAAGCTCCGGCAAGCCTAGCTTTGCTGTTTCACTAACTAGGCGGATGTGACAAGCCATTGCTAATTCTAACCCTCCACCTAGTGCGGCACCATGAATGGCTGCAATAATTGGTTTTGGAAACTTCTCAATACGTTCCATTAGATCTTGGCCCGATGTGGATAACTCTCCTGATGAGCTAACTGACGTAAATTCCTTAATATCTGCCCCTGCAGAGAAAAAGCGACCTTCCCCATGAATAACGACTACCCGGATCTGACGATTAGATTCAATTTCATCTAGTGCCGCGGATAACTCTTTTAATAACCCTGTTGAAAGAGCATTTGCTGGTGGACGCTTAAATGTAATGACAGCAATACCATCCTCATGTGACCAATGTAAATTCTCCAATAAAAACCCTCCTATTCCTTTATTACTGGCAATTAACAAGTCCGTTTACCAAGAGACTGTGGACTTTCGGTGCCAGTGCCCTTAAATTAAACTTTTGCTCACTCATTACCCACGAGGTAACAATCTCATCGATTGTACCAAAAATCATTTGCCTTGATAGACGAACATCCAGACTGCTTGAAAACTCTCCACTTTCCTTTCCTTCCATAATAATTTTATCAATCAGCTGTAGATATCCTTTAAGAACATCGTTGATTTTTAAACGGAGCTCTTTATTGGATTGGCGCAATTCCAGCTGAGTAACAATGGCCATATGGTGATCATCGGAAAGGAGTTGGAAATGTGTTTCAATCATCATTAATAATTTCTCTGCTGCCGATTTTTTTCCTGCTATTTTTTCCTCTATATTTTCAACAAATTGTCCCATTTTTTCTTCAAAGAGAGAGATAAGAATGTCTTCTTTATTTTTGAAATATAGATAAATTGTTCCATCAGCCACTCCTGCCTGCTTGGCGATCTTGGAAACCTGCGCTTGGTGGTAACCGTTTTCAGCAATTACAACAACCGCCGCATCAATTATTTGCATATATTTAGGCTTCATTTTTTTCATTTTTATCCCTCCTTTGAAGAAAGAACTATCAAATCCTTTATTATAAAAATATTAAAATATAAAAATATGAATGAATAATCATTCATATTTTTATAATAATTTTTATTTTTAAATATGTCAAGAAATACTTTATTTTTCAAAAATTTTGTAGACAAGCTAATTTAGTCAAAAAAAATATAGGATTATGCCTGCTTTTTACTCTCATCTTCATATTTTTTCATTTCTTCATCTACGAGCTTCCGCCTTAATATTTTTCCCACCGCTGTTTTCGGTAGTTCCTTTCTAAATTCATATAATTTGGGTGCTTTATATGCAGCCAAATATTTTCTTGCAAATTCATTCATTTCTTCTTCTGTTACAGTAGAACCTTCTTTTAATACAATATAAGCTTTTACCGTTTCACCACGATAGGGGTCAGGAATTCCAACTGCTACCGCTTCTATTACATCGGGGTGCTCATATAATACTTCTTCTATCTCTCTCGGATATATATTGTAGCCACTTGCAATAATCATGTCTTTCTTACGGTCCACAATATAAAAATATCCATTTTCATCCATATATCCTAAATCTCCGGTAAATAGCCAACCATCTTTTAAGACTTCTTCTGTTTCCAAAGGTCGATTCCAATACCCTTTCATGACCTGAGGACCTTTAATAACGATTTCTCCAATTTCACCAGCTCTCAGTTCTTCACCGGTTTCAATCGAAACAATTTTGGAATCGGTATCAGGATACGGGACACCAATACTTCCCTTGACTCTTTCTACTCCCCATAGAAAATTGGAGTGAGTAACCGGTGAGGCTTCAGACAGTCCATAACCTTCTACCAATTTTCCTCCGGTTATGGCCTCAAACTTTTCCTGAACTTCTTGAGGAAGCGGAGCAGAGCCACTGACACATGCATTAATCGATGATAAATCAAACTTTTTCAAATCTGGATGATTCAATAGACCAATATAAATAGTTGGTGCACCTGGAAAAATGGTGGGGCGTTGTTTTTCAATTGTTTTGAGTGTTTCAAGTACATCAAATTTTGGCAATAACACCAATTTGGCTGCCAGCTTAATCGATAAAATCATCACTGTCGTCAGTCCATAAACGTGGAAAAACGGTAGTAACCCCAATATTACTTCTTGTGCTTCTTTCGCTTTAAAAACCCAAGCCTGATTCATGGTTGTATTGGCAATGATATTTTTGTGGGTTAACATAACCCCTTTGGCTACCCCAGTAGTTCCACCTGTGTATTGTAACAGAGCAATATCTTCATCAATATCAATGCTGTATTGCTTCCATTTATTCTTTTTCTGTTTTAATATTTCGGTAAGCAAATGTATATGACCTTCATGCTTTACCTTTACAACAATGCCATATTGTTTTTTCTGGATGTATGGGTAAACGAGGTTTTTCGGGAATGGCAAGAAATCTTTTATTCCTGTAACAATAATATCTTTTAATTCAGTGTGTGGCATAACTTTTGAGACTTTTGGATAGAGGATGTCTAAGGTGATAATGGCTTTTGCACCGGAGTCTTTCAATTGGTGTTCAAGTTCCCGTTCCGTATAAAGTGGATTCGTTTCTACTACGATCCCGCCAGCGAATAATACCCCAAAAAAGCTGATCACATTTTGCGGGCAGTTTGGAAGCATGATGGCTACACGGTCTCCTTTTTCAATCCCAAGGTTCGCCTGTAGGTAGCCAGCAAAATACTGAGCCGCTTCATAAAGCTGCTGGTAGGTAAGTTCTTTCCCTAAAAAGTGTAAGGCAACTTTATCAGGATATTTATTTGCTGCATTTGTTAAGTAATGCTGTACAGGTTCTGAGGAGTACTCTAGAGTGGGAGGAATCTCTTTAGGATAATTTTTCAACCACGGCTTTACCTCTGTCATTGTAACCCTCCTTTTTATTAATATTCAAAAAATTTAAACATATAATTTTATTATAGTACGGATTTTGACAATAAACAATGTTTCTCACTTGATTTAGCCAGTTTATGGTCTGTTGTTTCCTAGTATCATTATATGACATAGTACATCTATCCTATTACCAGAATAGCGTAAGCACCCTGGGTAGCAGCATATAATTTTTCAAAAGTAATAAAAAAATCATCGCCCAAAATTTAAGCGATGATTTTTTAATCTTAAAGCTACCGTCTATTAAGCGAAAAAGGCAAGATAGATTATGCCCAGCAGTAAAAACAAGCCACATAATCCTAGAAGTACTTTTGCTAATTTTTCCACTACTTTCTCCCCTTACGATATTCCTGCGCCAATGACAAAGGAAAGCCCGATTGATATGACCATAGAAATTAATCCTACTGCTCGATTATCATTTTGGATTTCATCATCAATTTTAAATTTCGGTGTTAAAAATTCAAAGATAAAATAGCTGATGATTAAAAGGAGAAACCCATAAATACCCCAGCCAATCATGGCAAGTAAAGAGTTATGATTTTCAATGGTATGACGAAAAATATTGGCAACCCCGAAAATTTTCCCTCCTGTTGCCATAGCCACAGCCAAGTTTCCATTTTTTATCTCTTCCCAATTTTTATATTTGGTGACCATTTCAAAAAGAGCC
This sequence comes from Neobacillus thermocopriae, assembly GCF_010975035.1. GTDB lineage: Bacteria > Bacillota > Bacilli > Bacillales > Cytobacillaceae > Neobacillus > Neobacillus thermocopriae. The sequence goes on from NZ_JAAIUV010000006.1 coordinate 86,451, forward strand.
AGAAAAACAATTAAACATAAAATAACAACGCTATAGTAGGCTGCAATTTGAATATACGCATTTTCCCAGAACTGGTTCATCTACTCTCTCCCCAGATATAATTTAAATGACACTTCGGCCAACTGATCCTTTTAGACAAGCATTTCATATCAGCTTAGTATTATTTGAATTCTACAATTGTTACTCCGGTTCCTCCTTCATTGGCATCTCCAAAACGAATATTCTTTACTGAACGATGATTTCGTAAATATTCTTGAACTCCTTGCCGTAAAGCACCTGTTCCTTTTCCATGAATAATGGAAACCCGTGGATAATTGGCCAGTAGTGCATCATCAATGTATTTTTCCACCTTTAATAAGGCATCTTCATACCTCTCACCGCGTAGGTCAAGCTCCAATTTTACATCAGCATCCCTACCCTTTACAATGGCCAGCGGTTTTGTTTCTTCTTGCTTTGGAGTACCAATATATTCTAAGTCTTTTTCTTTTACTTTCATTTTTAAAATTCCAATCTGTACCTGCCATTCCCCTTCTGAAACTTTTTCAACTAAGCTGCCATTTTGATTAAAGGTGAGAACCTTCACTTCATCACCTGGCTGAAAACGATGCTTCTTCGTTTTCTTCTTGGCTGGCTTTTCAGATTTTGGAATTTCAGGGGCTGCTTCATCAAGACGACGTTTCGCTTCGATTAATTCGTGTTCTTTAATTTCCGCATTTTTTTCTATTCGCATTTTGCGCAAGTCACGAATGACCTGTTCAGCTTCTTTCTTCGCCTCTTCAACGATTTCCTCCGCTTTTTCAGCGGCTTTTTCTAACATTGCGTCTTTTTTTGCGTAAAACTCAATCATTTGTTTTTGCAAATCTTTGTGAAGCTTTTCTGCCTGTTTTAATAAATCCCGAGCTTCTTGATGTTCAAGTTCGGCCTGACGCCGGCTTTCCTCAAGGGAAGCAATCATTTTATCAATTTGATTCGTGTCTTCACTTACATGAGAACGGGCCGCTTGTATCACTTTTTCATTTAATCCAAGGCGTTTAGAAATTTCAAACGCATTACTCCGTCCTGGTACCCCTAGTAATAACTTATAGGTAGGACTCAAAGTTTCGACATCAAATTCAACACTAGCATTTAATACACCCTCCCGGTTATAGCCGTAAGCTTTTAATTCCGGATAGTGTGTAGTTGCAACTACTCGTGCCCCTCGTTTGTGAACTTCATCCAAAATGGAGATTGCCAAGGCCGCCCCCTCTTGCGGGTCTGTCCCAGCCCCTAGCTCATCAAACAAAACAAGACTGTTCGAATCTACCCGATTTAATATGTCAACGATATTTACCATATGTGATGAGAAGGTACTTAGACTCTGTTCAATCGACTGTTCATCACCGATATCAGCATAAATAGCCCCAAAAACAGCCAACTCTGAACCGTCCTGTGCAGGTACTTGTAGACCTGCTTGAGCCATGAGTTGACATAGGCCCAGTGTTTTTAAGGATACGGTTTTTCCCCCTGTGTTCGGCCCTGTAATGACGATAGTAGTATAATTTGTACCCAGAATAATATCGTTTGCGACTACTTGATCCATAGGGATTAACGGATGCCTTGCTTTATAAAGGACTACTCTCCCATCGTTATTCATGCTTGGCTTCGTTGCTTTCATTTTTTTCCCATAACGAGCCTTTGCAAAAATAAAATCTAGATTTGCCAATACATCTACAATTACCTTTAACTCTTCCGCATGCTCAGCAACTTGTGCGGAAAGTTCAGTAAGGATTCTTTCAATTTCCAGCTGCTCCTTTACACGGATATCTTGGAGCTCATTATTTAATTGAACAATCACTTGGGGTTCTATGAACAATGTCTGTCCTGAGGAACTTTGGTCATGAATAATCCCACCATAATGACCACGGTATTCTTGTTTCACAGGAATAACATATCGATCATTACGAATCGTGATAATCGCATCAGATAGCATTTTTTGTGCATTAGACGAACGAATCATGCTTTCCAATTTTTCACGAATCCGTGCTTCGTTGGAACGAAGCTGGTGCCTTAATGACTGCAATAGCACACTTGCTCCATCCAGTACTTCGCCACTCTCATCTATCGCTTGTTTTATTGCTTGTTCTAAATTTGTTAACGGAATAATCTGGTCTGCTTGCTCGCGTAAAATTGGAATTTCTGTCCGTTCATCATCTACTTCCTCAAGGAAACGTTTCATTTGTCGGCTGACATAAATGGTGCTTGCCATTTGAACAAGTTCCTGTGAACTCAACACACCACCAATAACCGAGCGCTTAATATGAGGTCTAATATCATAAATCCCCAATAATGGGACATTCCCTTTAATGCGCAACACGGTTGCCGCTTCATCTGTTTCCTCTTGGAGTTTTACAACCTCATGATAATCACTTGATGGCACAAGATTTTTTATCTTTTCACTACCAAGTGAGGAAGCAGCATGCTCCAATAGCTGCTCCCTTACCTTCGTGAATTCTAATACTTTCAAAACTCTTTCTTGCATGGAGATGAACCTCCTTTTCTCATAAAAACCTTTTATCTATTGTGTAAGTAATTTAATAAGTCATTTTTATCAAGTGTATTGATGACGGTTGACTTTTTGATCCAACCCTTTTTCGCTGTTGAAACACCGATTTCCATTTGTTTTAATGTATCCAACATATGGGCATCTGTATTGATTAAAATTTTCACCCCTGCCTCTTGCGCTTTTCTTAAATGCTCTGCTGCAAGATCAAGTCGGTTCGGATTAGCATTTAATTCTAAGGCCGTATTTGTTTCTTTTGCCAGTTGAATCAACATATCGATATCGACATCATACCCTGCTCGACGGCCGATCTTTCGTCCGGTTGGATGAGCGATTAAATCAACATGTCCATTGGTAAGGGCGTTTTTAAGGCGCTCCATGATTTTTTCTTTTGGCTGAGTAAAACCCGAGTGAATGGAGGCAATGACAAAATCCAATTCCGCCAATACATCATCTTCATAATCCAATGACCCGTCTGGTAAAATGTCCATTTCCACACCAGATAAAATCAAAATGTCATCATATTTTTCATTTAATTTTTTTATCTCTTCCTTTTGCTTAAGCAGCCTCTCTCGGGTAAGTCCATTCGCCACTTTTAGATACTGGGAATGGTCAGTAATGGCTAAATACTGATATCCTCTGGCCCTGCATGCCTCAACCATTTCTTCGATGGAATGGGCTCCATCGCTCCAGGTTGTATGCATATGGAGATCACCCTTAATGTCCTTCAGTTCAATAAGTTCATAATCGGCTGAAAAGGTGTCAACCTCTTTGCCATCCTCTCTTAATTCAGGAGGAATGAATGGAAGGCCAAAATGCTGAAAAAACGCTTCTTCGGTATCAAAGGTGAGAATCTTACCCGTCTCCATGTTTTCAACACCGTATTCGCTTATTTTTTCGCCGCGTTCTTTGGCAAGCTGTCTCATACGGACATTATGCTCTTTTGAACCGGTGAAATGATGAAGCGTAGTGATAAATTCCTCCGGTTTGACTAATCGAAAATCACAGGATATATCATAATCAAGTTCGAATATAATAGAAACTTTTGTTTCACCGGCACCAATTACTTCTTTTATTTTTGGTAGCTTTAACAATTGTTCACGAACCTTTTTAGGCTCAGTTGTGGCGATGATAATGTCTAAGTCCTTGATCGTTTCTCTCATGCGTCTTAAGCTTCCCGCTCTTGAAAAACGCAAAATTCCTGGCATTTCAGAGAGATATGTTTCAATCTGTTCTGCTATTGGAAGCATATAAGCCAGCGGCAGACGCTCAGGTCTTGAACCGGCATTAGCTAACGCGCTCAATATTTTTTCTTCTGTTTTTTTTCCAAAACCTGCAAGTGTCTGTACCTTCCCAGCTTCACAAGCCTCTTTTAAGCTAGATGCATCTGTTACCCCTAATTCTTTATAAAGCTTAGCAATTTTCTTTCCACCAAGTCCTGGGAGCTGCAATAGCGGGATTAAGCCTGCCGGCACTTCTTCTTTCAATTCATTTAGTACCTTTGACGAGCCTTCTTTTATGTATTCTTCCATGACGGCTGCGGTACCCTTGCCGATTCCTGTTATTGATGTGAATTCATCAATTTCGTTGAGGCTGCGGTCATCAGCTTCCAGAGCGGCAGCTGCTTTCCTAAAAGCAGACACCTTGAAAGGATTTTCCCCTTTTAATTCCATATAAATCGCTATCATTTCTAATAAACGGATCAATTCTTTTTTATTTGCTTCCATGTTTTCCACCTGCCTATTACCATTTATTTTAACCTGATTGTCCAACAATAGAAAAACTTCTCTTGTCCAGAGAAGTTTACGCCGCTGTATTATTGATCCACCAGCTCTTGATTTGCTCTGAAAGGATCGGAGTGTAATTTACAACCGCCTCTGCCATGAACGACTCTTCCAAAGCGTTTTGCAATACATCAATTGGAATTAAGGCAGCAATATATATTACAATAAAAATAATTAAATACACTTCCAAAAAACCTAATAGTCCTCCTGCCCAAACATTTAGCTGTTTTAATACAGGCAGATGGGCAATAAAATCCAACATGGAGCCAATTATTTGCATCAGTATCTTTACGGCAAAGAATATGATGACAAAGGCAATAGCCCGATAAAATGCCGTTTCTAGGCTGCCAGAGTTTGTAAAAATGGTTAAAATGCCTTCTCCCCCAAAGTTTGGATAAGGTATCCATAAGGTTAATTTGGGAGCAAGATCATCGTAGTATAGATAAGCAGTTATGTATGCAATAATAAAACCTGTTAAATGAAAGGCTTGAAGAATAAAACCTCTTTTCAAGCCTACAAAGAATCCAATGATTAGTAATATCAAAATTGCTATATCTAACATAATGGCTTATTCCTTATCTTTTTGTAATTCTTTTTTTAATCGTTCCAGCTCTTCTTTTAATTTAATATAATCATTGACTGCATTAACTGCTGTTAGTACAGCCAGTTTATTCACATCCAACATCGGATTCTTGGAACTAATTTCGCGCATTTTATCGTCAACTAAGGAGGCTACATGCCGAATATGACTAGGACTTTCTGTGCCTACAATTGCATATAGCTGTCCGAATATATCAACGGTGATTTTGTTTTTCTGTATGTTTGACAACGTAAATGCCCCTTTCAAAGAATCCTACAGTATATCATAACAGAAATGGGTTTCATCGAAAAGTGATACAATGTATCGAACGATAGATTTAATAGAAATGTGGTGTTAAGAAATGGGAAATGTAGTTTTAGTGTTTAGCATGGACAAGATTTTGGAAATGAAAGAATATTACAATACATATGTATCGAATAAAGTCCCAACCGGAGGCGTGTTTGCCGCAAAACTTCCAAATTGTATGATAACAGCCTATAAATCAGGAAAAGTATTGTTTCAAGGGAATGATTGTGAAAGGGAGGCAGAAAGATGGAGAAGCGCCTCAGCTATTGGAACTACTAGGGAAAATCATCCGGTAGCAAAATCACAACGTTCGATGAAAAGTGAACTCCCCTCTAATATGAGCGAACTATCTGTCATTGGGTCCGATGAAGTGGGAACGGGAGATTTTTTCGGACCGATTACCGTTGTAGCTGCTTATGTTAGGAAACAAGATATTCCTTTATTAAAAGAATTAGGTGTACGAGATTCAAAGAATTTAAATGACGAAAAAATTATTGAGCTTGCAAAAATATTAAAGGACCTAGTGCCCTTTTCCTTAATGACATTGAAAAATGAAAAATATAATCAGGTGCAAAAATCTGGGATGTCTCAGGGGAAAATGAAGGCTCTTCTTCATAATCAAGCAATTTTGAAAGTACTAGAAAAAATTGCCCCGGAAAAACCAGACGCTATTCTAATAGATCAATTTGTTCAGGCTAACACTTATTTTCAGCATTTGCAAGGACAACAGAGGATAGCTCGAGAAAATGTTTATTTTAGTACAAAGGCTGAAGGAGTTCATCTAGCTGTGGCAGCGGCAAGTATTTTGGCCAGGTATGCTTTTATTCAATACATAAATCAGATGAGCGAAGTAGCAGGATTTAACCTCCCAAAAGGGGCAGGTTCCCAAGTGGATGAAGCAGCTGCCAAGCTGATATTAAAGAAAGGCCTTGGTGTGCTACCTTCCTTTGTGAAGATGCACTTTGCCAATACAGAGAAGGCAGTGGAGATTGCCAATAAAAAGAAGGGATAAGGAGATAAGAGAGGCAATTTTTTATTATATAACTGATTTAATGAACTTTTCCTGTTAATCATGAGTGAATGCGATATCAGATCGGTTATCCGACAATATTCTAAGAGATATTATTAAGTATGTTTCCTTATAATAAATTTCTTTTATAGTTTTTCAGCAATCCTTCATAAATAAAAAAGAGTATCCTCTAACCGAGTGATACTCTTTTTTCATAATCAAATTAACCTCTTAATACGGCACCTGCTTGCTCTTTCAGTGCTTCAAGTACACGTTCGTGAACCTTTGTTACCTCTTCATCTGTCAGAGTGCGTTCAGGATCCACATATTTCAACGAGAAGGCAATGGACTTCTTACCTTCCTCCATCTTATCTCCTTCATAAAGGTCAAATACATATGCTTCTTTCAAAAGCGGAGTACCTGCTTTTGTAATAATTTCCCACAAGGTTCTTGACTCCGTTTCTTTGTTTACCACAAGGGCAATGTCTCTTGTGATGGAAGGATAGCGTGGAATAGCTTCGTATTGTAAGGATTCTGTTTCAGCTTCGAGTACGGTTTTTAAAGTTAGTTCAAATACATAAGTATCCTTCAGATCTAAGTCTTTTTGGACACTAGGGTGAAGCTGGCCGATGAAACCAATTTTTTCACCATCTAGTTGAATTTCTGCTGTGCGTCCCGGATGCAGTCCATCTATCTGTGCTTTTACGTAGGTTACCCGATCAGTCAATCCAAGCTTAGAAAACAGCCCTTCTAAAACACCTTTCAGGACGAAAAAGTCGACTGGTTTCTTTTCTCCTTGCCATGAATGGTTATGCCACAGACCGGTAATGGCTGCAGCCAAGTGTTCTTTTTCCTCTGGAAGAACGTCATGACCATTTGCTAAAAATACATTCCCTGTTTCGTAAACCGCCATACTATCATTTTGCCGGGCGCTATTGTATTTTAACACTTCCAATAGCTGTGGCAGTATGCTTAAACGAAGCACACTACGTTCTTCACTCATCGGCATTGCCAGACGAATCGTATCGCGTTTTTCAATGGCAAATTGAGAAGCCTTCTCTTCACTTGTCAATGAATAGGTCACCGCTTGATACAAGCCCGCTCCCTCTAGATACTGACGAACAATCCGACGTCTTTTTTGATAGTCAGACAATTTGCCTGGTGTGGCGGATCCAATTGGCAATGTCTTCGGAATATTGTCATATCCATAAAGACGGGCAACCTCTTCAATTATATCTTCTTCAATTTTAATATCCCAACGGCGTGTTGGTACTGTTACTGTAATCATATCTCCTTCAATCTTAACGGCAAATTGCAGACGGTCAAATATTTCTTTTACATCCTTCATTTCAAGGTTTGTACCAAGTACACGATTGATTTTTTCTAATGTGACAGAAACAACAGAAGGTTCGACAGTTAATGCATCAAACTCTACTCCACCCTCTAATACTTCGCCACCTGCGTATTTGGCCATTAAATAAGCTGCACGGTCCCCTGCTGCACGAACTCGGTTCGGGTCAACGCCTTTTTCGAAACGGGCACTAGCTTCACTGCGCAGACCATGATCTTTCGATGCTTTCCTTACCGTCGCTCCGTTAAAATATGCTGCCTCTAATAAAACCATCGTTGTATCATCAGTAACCTCTGAATTCGCTCCTCCCATCACACCGGCAAGGGCCACAGGTTCCTTTCCATTCGTGATCACAAGATGGTCGGAAGTTAATGTACGTTCCACATCATCAAGTGTTACCAACTTTTCGCCTTCTTTCGCACGGCGAACAAGGATTTCATTAGAACCTAAGCGATCATAGTCAAACGCATGTAATGGCTGACCGTATTCCAAAAGAATATAGTTAGTGATATCTACTACGTTATTGTGTGGACGAATTCCCGCAGACATCAAGCGGGTTTGCATCCATAATGGTGATGGACCGATTTTTACATTTTTAATGATTTTAGCTACATAAAGAGGATTATCCTCCACCGCTTCAACCATTACTTTTACATAATCTGATGCTTTTTCACTTGAAGGCTCCAAGCTTGTTTCTGGAAGCTTAACTTTTCTTCCAAGGATGGCGGCTACTTCATAAGCTACTCCAAGCATACTTAAACAGTCAGCACGATTAGGTGTTAAGCCAAGCTCAAGCACCTCATCGTCCCTATTTAATAATTCAAGGGCATCTGCACCCACTTCTGCACTATTTGGGAAGACAAAGATTCCTTCTGAATATTCCTTAGGAACAATTTTCCCTTCTATGCCTAGTTCTTGGAGAGAACAAATCATCCCATGGGACTCTTCACCACGAAGCTTTGCCTTTTTTATTTTAAAATTGCCCGGAAGAACCGCACCAACTTTGGCAACGGCTACTTTCTGCCCTTGAGCAACATTTGGTGCACCACAAATAATTTGAACAGGCTCGCCTTCACCAATATCAACTAGACATTTACTTAATTTATCAGCATTTGGATGTTGCTCGCGCTCAAGGACGTGACCAACAACCACTCCTTTAATGCCTTCGTTAAGGATTTCTACTCCTTCTACTTCAATGCCACTTTTCGTGATTTTTTCAGCCAGTTCTGCTGCAGATACTCCAGTCAAATCTACATATTCCTGAAGCCATTTATATGAAACAAACATGTCGCCAACCTCCTAATTTCCAGTTTGAGCATTTAATTATTCTGTTTTTGAAAATTGCTTTAAGAATCGAACATCATTTGTATAGAAATGACGTATGTCATCAATGCCATATTTTAGCATCGCAATCCGTTCAGGTCCCATTCCAAACGCAAATCCTGTGTATTTCTTTGAATCGTAGCCTGCCATTTCAAGAACGTTCGGATGTACCATACCAGCACCAAGAATTTCAATCCAACCAGTTTGTTTACAAACATTACAGCCATGACCATTACACATCTTACAAGAGATATCCATCTCAACAGACGGTTCTGTAAATGGGAAGAAACTTGGTCTTAGACGGATTTCTCGGTCTTGACCAAACATTTTTTTCGCAAATACCTCTAAAGTACCTTTCAAGTCGCTCATACGGATGTTCTCACCAACAACAAGACCTTCAATTTGCATAAATTGGTGGGAATGGGTCGCATCGTCATTATCCCGGCGATATACTTTACCAGGACAAATAATTTTGATAGGCCCTTTTCCTTTGTGCTTCTCCATCGTCCGTGCTTGAACCGGTGATGTGTGCGTACGCATAAGGATTTCTTCTGTGATATAGAAGGAGTCTTGCATATCACGGGCTGGGTGTCCTTTTGGCAAGTTCAATGCCTCAAAATTGTAATAGTCTTGTTCCACCTCTGGCCCTTCAGCAATTTCATAGCCCATACCAATAAATAAGTCTTCGATTTCTTCAATGATCTTTGTCAGTGGGTGATGATTACCTACCTTTACAGGTCGACCTGGAAGGGTAACATCAATGCTTTCTGAAGCTAATTTTTCTAAAACTGCTTTTTCTTCAAGTGCTTTTTGTTTTGCCTCAATTGTAGCTCCAATCGCTTCGCGCACTTCATTAGCAAGTGCTCCGATTACTGGGCGTTCTTCAGGGGAAAGTTTACCCATTCCACGCAGCACCTCTGTAATCGGGCCTTTTTTTCCTAAATAAGCTACACGGATGTCATTCAATTCTTTTAAACTTGAAGATTGCTCAACCTTTTGAATTGCTTCTTGTTGCAATTCTTTTAAACGTTCTTGCATGTCATTTCCTCCTTGTTTTTGAAAAGTAGGCCGTATCAATAAAGCATTAATGCCTTGGACAGCCCCTATAGGCAATTGATTGCCGAGAGAGTTCAACATTCATTTCTATAAAATAAAAAACCTCATCCCAAAAAAGGGACGAGGTATTAGTTCGCGGTACCACCCTTGTAAACACGTATGTAAACATTCGCGTTCGCTTCATTCAGATAACGGCATGTGCCGGTACATCTTTACACGTAAAAGCAGGTCGCCCAAATTCGTTAAAAAGATTCTTACTACTAAGCCTGCTTTTTCGTGGTCCCGATGCCGACTCGGGAGGTGAACTTCGCCTGCCTTTCCCACAAAAGTGCTTTCAGTCAAGGCACTTTCTCCCTAAGTGGTAATCTGACAAGGTACTTTTCTCCGTCATTGTCTTTTACATATCAACATTGTTCATTATTATATAATAATTTTTCAATTGTTTCAAATAGGTTTCTTTAAATAATATAATAGAATTCCTGTTGCCACAGCCACATTCAATGATTCACTTTTACCGTAAATCGGGATATATAGGTTCTCAGTAGTATTGTCAAGTAGGTCTTTATTTACGCCACTCCCCTCATTTCCAACGATTAGTGCAAAAGTATCATTATTGGAAATATCAGTATAGGCACGAGCCCCTTCCAATGCAGTTCCATATACAGGAATATTTTTTTCTTTCAATATGGAAGTCCATTCATGAAGGTCACCTCTTCTGATTGGGAGATGGAAATGGCTTCCCTGTGCAGAGCGAAGAACTTTGGAATTATATATATCAACACTTCCTTTGCCCACGATAACAGCATCGATCCCAGCTGCGTCAGCTGTACGGATCATCGTACCGAGATTGCCAGGATCCTGAACAGCGTCAATGAGTAAAAATGTTTTAGCATCGTCCAAGCCTACATTCACATTAGGCTGTCGGCAGACCGCATAGATCCCCTGTGTTGTCTCTGTTTCCGCTAAAACATTCGAAATTTCTTCAGTAACCATAAAAATTGGTGTTTCTCCTGCATCCAAACTTGGTGGTATGCCTATTTTTTCAGATACAATTATTTCGAGGACCTGCTCCTTCTGCTTGAGGGCCTCTTCGACCAGATGGAAGCCTTCGACCAAGAAAGTTCCCGATCGGTCCCGCTCCTTTTTCGTTAAGAGTTTTTTCCATTGTTTTACCTGCGGATTTTGCAGTGATTGTATGTATTTCAATGTTTCTTCCCCTTTATGAATTACTTTGATTTTTACATTATAGCCCAATAAAAATACATAATAAAACCAAAAGTTGAAATCATATAAAAGAATAGGAAAACAAAGGAGTGTACTCAGGATGAACTTAAATTTGCGCAAAGCGATCATTCACAATGTTTCCGACAATACACAAGAACAATTAAAAGATACAATTGTTGATGCCATCCAGAGCGGAGAAGAAAAAATGCTACCTGGTTTAGGTGTTTTATTTGAAATTATATGGCAAAATTCATCTGAGCAAGAGAAAAAAGAAATGCTGAACAATCTTGAGAGCGGATTAAAGCAATAAGCTGAGATTGAAGTCGCCGAAGAAGAATGTCGGCGGCTTTTCTTTTTTGAAAAAATCCCTGACCATAAAGGCCAGGGATGAACATACTTATTCGTACGTAATTTTATCAACAGTCTCACGGTCTAAACGCTTAATGACTTCGACAATTAATTTTACTGCATTTTCATAGTCATCACGATGAAGCATTGCTGCATGGGTATGGATATAACGAGTTGCGATCGTTATAGCAAGCGTTGGTACCCCTTTATAGGTCACATGGATGGCACCAGCATCTGTTCCACCTCCAGGGATGGCATCAAACTGATATGGGATGTTTAATTCATCCGCTACATCAGTTACAAAATCGCGCAAGCCTTTGTGGGATACTAAAGATGCATCATATAAAATGATTTGCGGGCCTTTCCCCATTTTACTCATCGCTTCTTTTTCAGAAACGCCAGGAGTATCACCGGCAATTCCCACATCGACGCCAAAGCCGATATCCGGATCAATGGTTGCCGCAGCAGTACGAGCACCGCGCAAACCGACCTCTTCTTGAATCGTTCCTACTCCATAAACCACATTTGGATGATCAACATCTTTTAATTGTTTTAATACATCAATAGCTATAGCACAGCCAATACGATTGTCCCAGGCCTTCGCTAACAACATTTTCTCATTATTCATGACAGTAAATTCAAAGTATGGTACGACCATATCTCCTGGGCGGACGCCCCACTCCTCTGCTTCTTCACGGCTAGAAGCTCCAATGTCAATAAACATATCCTTGATTTCCACCGGCTTTTTCCGGGCTTCAGGCGATAAGATATGCGGAGGTTTCGAACCAATGATTCCTGTTACGTCACCCTTTCTGGTTACAACAGTTACACGCTGAGCCAGCATTACCTGTCCCCACCAGCCGCCTACTGTTTGGAAACGCAAAAAGCCCTTATCATCAATTTGTGTCACCATGAAGCCTACTTCATCTAAATGGCCAGCTACCATCACTTTCGGGCCGCCTTCTTTTCCTACTTTTTTAGCAATTAAACTGCCAAGTCCATCGGTAGTGATTTCGTCTGCATATGGCGCAATGTATTTTTTCATTACTTCACGTACTTCTCGCTCATTGCCGGGAATTCCTTTGGCATCCGTTAAATCTTTCAACATCTTCAATGTCTCATCCATCTTTGCCATGTATAATACCCCCTTTTATGTATGTACATCCTTCATTATACAGAATTAAATGAAAAATGAACAAATTTTCTGCTAATAATTGTTTTGCTGTCTTTGATAATTTACTTCATTTTTTTCAAAATATGCCTGCTCCATTTCCTCTTGAGTAATCCCTAATAATGAGCCCAGCTCTAAGTAAGACTGTAATAAGGTCAAATAATCTTCAAAGCTTCTGCTACTTTGAAATAGATCAACCAACTTGTAAACTTTCAAAAAATGCTCGGTCATGTCGCCACATACTGGATGCCAATTGACATCAAAATCCCTAGCGTCAAACCCGCAAACAATACCAATCGATAAAATAAAATGAATTCCATCGACGAACTCTTCAAGAATCACATTTTTCGGTGAAGAAGGCTTGACACTCCAAAACTTGAAACATCGTGTTTCATTGGCCAACTCTCCTAACTCAACGAGCAAAGCAAGAGCTTTCCGGCTAAACAGATCCTCATTCTGAAGCTGGTGCTTTTCTTCGATGTGTGAATCCAACGCTTTTTGCATTTGAAACAATTTTTTTAACTGCATCTAAAACACTCCCACTATTTTTATAAAAAGAATAATATCAATGATGGCTAAGATGGGAAATCCTATTCTAAAGGATAAATGCTTTGTTTTATGCCGAAAACATTGCATACCGAAATAGGTCCCAACAGCTCCTCCGAGTAAGGCAACAAGCCATAAAGTCATTTCTGGAATTCTGTATTGGTGCTTTTTAGCTTTACGTTTATCCATCCCCATCAGTCCAAAACCAGTGACCGTCATAATAAAAAAGACTATTGATATTGTATACATTCCCAGATTCTCCTTATAGAAAAAGCCATCCTCAACATTGAGAATGGCTTATGAAAAAATTATTTATTAAGCTGTGCTTTAGCTGCGTTTGCAAGTTCTGCAAATGCATTTGCATCGCTAACCGCTAATTCAGCAAGCATTTTGCGGTTTACTTCGATACCAGCAAGCTTTAGACCATGCATTAAACGGCTGTAAGAAAGACCGTTGATGCGAGCTGCTGCGTTGATACGAGTAATCCAAAGCTTACGGAAGTCGCGTTTCTTCTGACGACGGTCACGAAACGCATACATTAAAGATTTCATAACCTGTTGGTTAGCAACTTTGTATAATGTATGTTTAGAACCATAATAACCTTTAGCTAATTTAAGAACTTTTTTACGACGTCTGCGAGTAACTGTACCGCCTTTTACACGTGGCATGTCATTTCCCTCCTATATAAATCGATCAATCGAGATTATTTAATGTTATCTAATAGTTGACGAATGCGTTTGAAATCACCTGCAGAAACAAGTGTTCCTTTGCGAAGCTTACGTTTTTGTTTAGTAGATTTGTTAGCAAATAAATGGCTTGTATAAGCATGTGAACGTTTAAGTTTACCAGAACCAGTTTTCTTAAAACGCTTTGCAGCGCCGCTGTGAGTTTTCATTTTTGGCATTGGGATTTCCTCCTTATTACTTATCGTTTTTAGGTGCTAAAACTAGGAACATGCTACGTCCATCCATTTTTGGATGAGCTTCGATCGTAGACACTTCCTTGCACGCTTCTGCAAAACGGTCTAAAACGTTTTGACCAATTTCTTTATGGGTAATCGCCCGGCCCTTGAAACGGATTGAAGCTTTTACCTTGTCGCCTTTTTCCAAAAACTTAATTGCATTGCGAAGTTTTGTATTGAAGTCATGCTCATCAATCGTTGGACTTAGACGAACTTCTTTAGTTGTAATGATCTTTTGATTCTTACGAGCTTCTTTCTCTTTCTTCTGTTGCTCGAATTTATACTTGCCGTAGTCCATAATCCGGGCTACCGGAGGCTTTGCATTTGGTGCAACAAGCACTAAATCAAGATTCACACGTCCGGCAATCTCCAGCGCTTCGTTTTTCGATTTAATCCCTAATTGTTCCCCATTTTGGTCAATTAGACGAACTTCACGAGCGCGAATCCCCTCATTAACTAACATATCTTTGCTAATAATTAGCCACCTCCAAGGTTTTTTCAAAGAATACTTTTGTTCGGGTCAAGAATTTCTACAAAGCGTCCCCCTCAAGGCCTGATCTTAACAACTTACAGTCCGGGGCAAATAAAAAAGTGCGGATGAAAAACACCCACACTTTACGAACATAGTTATACAAAACAATAAGTTCACAAAAAACCTGCCAACTGCATACTGCGTCAAATCAGGTGAGAAGCGGGTGCTTCTTCTTTTCCCAAAAACTTGTATTCAATTATATACCTTAGTAACTATATCATAAGCAAAGATACATTGTCAAATGAACCTTTTTTGACAACAACGAAATTTATTTTAACAGGAAACGAGAAATTATTCAACATTTTTTTCAAAACAAAAAGGGAGAACGCTCTCCCTTATTTTTGAACTTCTGCTTTAAGTGATTGTAAAAACTCGCTAAAGGCTTGTGTTTCAGATTTCTGTTCCCCGTATTTACGGACATTTACAGCGTTTTCGGCTACTTCTTTATCACCGACAACGAGCATATACGGAATTTTTTGCATTTGGGCTTCACGAATTTTATATCCGATTTTTTCGTCTCGGCCATCTAATTCCACCCGGAATCCAGCCGCTTTAAGCTGTTCTTGAACACTTCTTGCATAATCATAATGCACTTCCGGTGATACAGGGATGACTTGAACCTGTACCGGAGCCAACCAAGTAGGGAATGCTCCTTTATATTCTTCAATTAAGTAAGCGACAAAGCGTTCCATTGTGGACACAACGCCACGGTGGATAACAACCGGTCGATGCGGTTTGCCGTCTTCACCAACATAAGTTAAATCGAAGCGTTCAGGAAGCAAGAAATCCAATTGGACAGTTGAAAGTGTCTCGTCTTTTCCTAAAGCAGTTTTCACTTGAACGTCTAGCTTTGGACCATAGAACGCTGCTTCCCCTTCTGCTTCATAATAGTCAAGTCCTAGCTCATCCATCGCTTGCTTCAACATGCCCTGTGCTTTTTCCCACATAGCATCATCATCATAGTATTTTTCCTTATCCTGTGGATCTCTGTAGGACAGACGGAACGAATAATCTGTAATGTTAAAGTCTTTATATACTTCGAGAATTAATGAAACGACACGCTGGAATTCTTCTTTAATTTGATCCGGACGAACGAAAATATGCGCATCATTTAATGTCATACCCCGTACACGCTGAAGACCAGATAACGCGCCAGACATTTCATATCGGTGCATCGTGCCAAGCTCCGCAATACGAATAGGTAGCTCACGATAGCTGTGCATAGAATTCTTGTAGACCATCATATGATGTGGACAGTTCATTGGACGAAGAACAAGCTGTTCATTATCCATTTCCATTACCGGGAACATATCTTCATGGTAATGATCCCAGTGACCGGAAGTTTTATAAAGTTCCACATTTGCCATGATTGGTGTATATACATGGTCATAGCCCAAGCTGACCTCTTTATCTACGATATAGCGTTCTATGATGCGACGAATAGTAGCCCCTTTTGGCAGCCAAAGCGGCAAACCTTGTCCGACTTTTTGAGACGTAGTAAACAGGCTCAGTTCTTTCCCAAGCTTGCGATGATCACGTTCTTTCGCTTCTTCCAATAAACGGAGATGCTCTTTTAGATCTTCTTTTTTAAAGAATGCAGTACCGTAAATACGTTGAAGCATTTTGTTATTGCTATCTCCTCGCCAGTAAGCACCAGCAATACTTAATAATTTAAATTCTTTAATTTTTCCAGTGGAAGGTACGTGTATGCCACGGCAAAGGTCAAAAAACTCTCCTTGCTCGTAAATCGTTACTGTTTCCTCATCCGGAATCGCTTCAATTAGCTCTAACTTATACTCATCGCCAATTTCTTTATAAAGTTGTACCGCTTCAGCACGGCTAACTTCTTTACGTACAATCTCTAGATTTTCATTTACAATTTTCGCCATTTCTTTTTCGATTTTTGGTAAATCATCCGGTGTTAAAGACACTTCAAGATCCATATCATAATAGAATCCACCTTCAATCACCGGCCCGACGCCAAGCTTTACACCTGGATATAAGCGCTTTACCGCTTGTGCCATTAAGTGAGCTGTACTATGACGAAGCACCTCTAAAGCCTCAGGTGAATCTTGAGTGACAATTTCGATAGAACCGTCTTCATGGATTGGACGACGAAGGTCAATTAATTGACCGTTAAGCTTTCCGGCAATGGCCTTTTTCTTAAGGCCTGGGCTAATCGATGCCGCGATATCCTCGGAAGTCGTTCCTTGTGGAAACTCCTTTACAGCTCCATCAGGAAATGTAATTTTTACCACCTCTGACATATTTAACTCCTCCTTTGAAAAATAGTCTGTGTTTAAAATTAGGGCAAAGCAATAGCGCATTTGGAGCTTTAGTCCTCACTGTCATAAGAGCATGGACTCTTACTCCTATCAACTTATGCACTATTCATAGACAGCTAATCAATAAAAAAACCCGTCCCTCCAATAAAGGGACGAGTTATAATTAACACGTGGTTCCACCCAATTTTTCATTTTTGAAATCCTAATGCTTCAAAAATGACTCTAGTTCAGGTAACGGCTGCATCCGTCAACAATTACAGGCTTCTCAATGAAGCGTTCACTGTTGAAGTTTAAAGGTGGTAAGTATTTTTTTCGTGTTAGGAGGCTTCCAGCCATGACCTCCCTCTCTATAAACCGTAAAAAAATACTCTTGTCCTTATCATTACTTTTACTATGAAATTCAACTATGTACGTTATTATAATCAGTTATTTTTGAATTTGCAACCTCATAATACTAATTATTTCAACAATTTTTTGTTTTTATGCGTGGTTTTCGGAAGAATAAGCTGATTTTTCCCAAAATAATTCGTAAGGCTTAATAATGACTCTTTCTTCAAAAATATTGTTAATCGTTCGAATGAGTGGAGCTTCTGTATCCTTTGTATAGAGAAAAATTGTCGTTGGTGCAATGGACAAAAGCGGAGCAATTGTGACGGAGTCGACATAAACAGGATGATTGACAAGTAATTTTCGGTCAATCAATTTTGTTAATTCACTTCTTTTGATTTCTTCTAACTGGCCATTATAGAACGTAATCTCCTCATCAAATAACAGATGAATGACTTGAAATTTCGGATCACGCCCCACTAAGAAGTCCCTAAGCATCTGGACAAACATTTGATATTCTTGTTCCATTTTATATTCATCAATGGAGATTTCTACATAGTTTGTAAGATGCTTCAAATAGGAACGAAGCCGGAACTTAACGAAGGAATCAAATGAAAAAGAAACATTTTCCTGAAATACATGGTCAATTGCTGCACGGATATTCAGTCCTTCTTTTGGGTGTTTTAAAAAAACAGAAAGATCTTCTCTTTGACCTTCTTGAATGGAGTAGATAATCTCAATAATTTGCTGTTGTTCTTCAGGATCCTCATAATAAAATTGATTCATTAAAATGTCACGAAACCAATCATCTTGTTTAATTTTTGTAATAAATTCATAGAAGGCATTTTTTACATTAGTAAAAAATTGTTCTGATGCTACACCTTCCATTATTTTAACTATATGGCGATCTTCAATAAGAAGAATATTTTCATTATCAAAATGATCATTTAAAGACTTGAGCAAGTGGTTATAAAACTTTATTGCATCCATCTTAGTTTGGAAGATGATTTCTGCCAACCAAATCCCCCCTAAAAACCAACTCTCTGTTTTCATGTATATGGGGGACTTGGCCAAAATAGAAGTTTGCGGATAGAAAGCGATAAAAAAAGACTGCCGGTTTTCCCCTGACAGTCCTCACAAAAAAGTATTCTCATTTAATATCGACGATTTGGTCCACCGACCATAACAGGTTCGCTCAATGCCTTGATTCGCTCCATAATCCTACGGGCTTTCATTTTTTCTTCTTCACCACGCTGGCTATAGGTTAAATGGTGTTCAAGCCCTTGATAGTCAAAATTAGAGGTGAAGAAAGTTGGAAGGTTTTCAAGCATACGGAATTGTAAAATCGGACCAAGAATTTCATCTCTTGTCCAACTGGAAACAGCTTCTGCACCAATATCATCGAGCATTAAGATTGGCTCTTTTTTCAGTGCATCAATCTTTTCGTTCAAAGTTGCATCAGCAATCGCGCTTTTCATTTCCCTAAACAACTCAGGAACATACACAATCATAGAAGAAATTTGCTTTTTAGCCAATTTATTAGCTATCGCACCTAACAGATAAGATTTACCCACTCCAAATTTTCCGTAAAAATAAAGACCCTTTACCGGTTTCCCCTGCTCATAATTTAATAAAAAGGAAGCAGCCTTTTTTACCGCATCTATTCGATCCTCATCATGTTCAAATTCCTCAAAACTTGCTGTTAAAATATCCTTTGGCACATAAAGACTTTTAATTAATTTTTCATTTTTCCGTTTTTCATCCTCCATCACTTTTCTTGGACAGCGATCATAGCGAACATCAATGGAATTTCTAGTCAAAATTAATTCCGGATGATAGCCCTTCATAATGTTTGTACAGGCATCAAGACTTTCGCACTTATGACAGTACTTACTCTGATGCGTATACTCATAAAGCTTACCTAAGCTTTTTTCAATCATTTCTTCTGTTATAGCCTGTTGATTTTCCCTAATAAATGCTTTGATGTCAGGATGCTCTAATGTTTCCTTACGCATTTTTACAAATCGTTTTTGAAAATTTTCACTTGAGGCTAATCGTTTTAGTGTTTGGTTGATCTTTTCCATAAGTCACCTTCTAATCATCGAATGCTTTAAGCATTTCTTCAATTTCACGTTTTTTGGCCTCTAAATCTTCATTTTTGCTGTGTGATAGAGGATCAGATTTCTTGGGCTGGTCTTCATCAAACCAATCAGGTATAAGCTCTGTACGGGTAGCTTTTTGTCTTACTGTTTTTCCCGATTGCTTTTTCCCTTTTTCCCAATCTTTATATTCCTTCTTCGCGACTTCCATTGCCTCTTTGACTGTTTTAATTTGCAATCGTGCCCAAGTGCTGGCAATTGAACCTGCATAAGCTTTCGTCAACTTTCTATTCGTTTTTTCCATAACATAATGAATGAGAACATTGATCACACCTGGAAGCAGCTTTTGTTTAAACATCATTTCTTCAATCGTTTGAATCTCTGACTGAGATGGTTCGGCTCCGCCGGCTAGGTATTTTAAAAATTCTAAAGGCGAGGTCGTTTCTAAATAATGAATGAGCTTTTCTTCCTTCGTCTTCGGTTCTTCAAGCTGTACTCTGTAAGCAATAGGCTGAGTTCTTTCAATCAGCATTGGTAGCTGGTCGTAATTAACAAATTGATACCAATCGCGAGCTGCTTTTCTTAACTCTTCAATGTCAATTTCATTAGACTCATTCAAGGCGCTTAAAACAATATTTTTCATTTGAATAGCGTCGATATTATAAAGAAAAGCTAGATTACTAATAGCCTCTTTTACTTTTGGAGTCAACGCTTTTTTCGGAACAAGTGATTCATTTAAACCAATCATCAAGAGATCAAAATCAAATGTATCTATTCCTATTTGAATTCCCTTTTGTTCATGGCGACCAATAAATTGTTCATTTTCCTTTGCTTGGAGATCCTTTGAAGCTTCCTGTAAATATTGAAGACTTTCAGGTGTTGCGGATGAAAATACATCCTGAAAAGCTCTTGTAACCTCGGAATAATCGCCATTTTTTGGAATAGCTTGATCCGAGAAAAAACGTTTTAACCTAGCAAAGTGATTTTTCCCAATTTTTCGATATAAAAAGATGTTTAACATGCCATCTAGGAAAAATTTTTCCGGACTGAGCGGTGGCTGAAGCTCATAAATAAAAGAACGCTCGCTATCATCTGTTTTGACATATGTTTTTAACAGTCCTATACCCTCCAGCTTTAAGCGAGCTTCATAAATCTCTTTCAAATTCAATCCTAATAGATTCATCAATAAATGGTGAGTGGAGGATTCGGCCCACAATCGATTTTCCTCGACCTCTGACCATAATGTCATATATAAGCTGAAGCAAGTAGAGCCGATCAAAGGTTGATATAAGAACGTCAGCACTTTGCGGTCATAATCATGCAGCAGCCCGTTAGTAGTGACGATATAACGATCTATCGGAAGAATTTCTTGCCAATGCTGCGCCATAATCAACCAACCTCTCCTAAAAATGTTTCCCCCAAATCTAATTAGCGGGATTAAAATTTACTATTGATTTGCGAACCATCCACTTTCACTTATTAAGAAAATACGAAGAAACTACCTAAGTCCTTGGTTGTTTAACCTCATAAGTACAAATGAACATTCAAGTTGTCTTCGTATTAGCTCCTCCAAGTAACATAGTGAAAATCAACCGTAAACTTTAATATAACCTAAATGAAAAAGAGCCAAAAAACTTTAGCTCTTTTAAGATTTTTCCTTTTTAATCAATTCCTTTAATTCCTCAATAAAAACATTAATATCTTTAAATTGACGATACACGGAGGCAAATCGGACATAGGCAACTTCATCCACCTTTGCTAGCCTGTCCATAACCATTTCGCCAATTGCTTCACTTTTTATCTCAGATATTCCTTGATTGCGCAGTATTTTTTCCACTCCATGGGTAATATCTTCTAATTCCTTTAATGCGACTGGCCTCTTTTCGCAGGCTTTAATCAACCCACGGAGAATTTTATCACGGCTGAATTCTTCTCTTGTGCCTTCTTTTTTCACAACAATTAATGGAATTTCTTCGATTTTCTCAAAAGTCGTAAAACGGTAGCCACATTCTTCGCATTCCCGTCTTCTTCGTGTTGCCCGGCCCTCATCAACTGGGCGAGAATCGAGAACACGTGTACCATAATTTTGACATGAAGGGCATTTCATCGAATCAACTCCAACTCTATGGTAAATCCATATCCATTCCAAAGATTATCCTACTATTATCTTATAAAAAAGAGATTCATTGTACAAGTATTGTCTTTGTATTATTGCTTATTAGATTCTTGTATGCAATTGATTGATTCGTTCATAGTAGGATTGAATTCGTTTTTTTAATTCGGGATAAATCCCAAATAACGAAAATTTTTCTGAGGAGATTTTAAAATCAACCGCCGTTTCCATTGGTCTTACATTAACCACTGTAATAATTAGAAAACACGAGAATGGCTTACTGACCTCAACAGCAATCTCCCCGCGATCTTTTGAAACAGTGACCACACGGCAATCGGCATCGTCTTTAAACATCCGTTCCACTGAATCAAAAATTTGATTATATGTTCCTTTATAATAGTGCGTTTTCAGGACCTCATCTTTTTGCTGGTCAGAGGTTTCAATTTCCTTTTTATATCTAGTTAGTAAACCCATTAATGATTCCCCCATACAATTTATCTTTCTTTTATTTTATATCAAGATCCTAAAAATATAAAAAGAGGTGTATAATACACCTCTTTGTTCTCATATGGATTATAGAGCTTTTGCTTGTTTTACCTGTACTGGACCCATCCCGCGTGGAATTTCGATATTCTCACGAGTTTCAGCATTTAGAGCTTCTGCAATATAGTCAGCAGCAATATTTGGATCCATATCGCCGCAAGTATACACATCAATGCTAGCATATCCATGTTCAGGGAAGCTGTGAATTGTCAGGTGTGATTCAGAAATAATGACTACACCACTTACTCCTTGTGGAGCAAATTTATGAAAAGCTACCTCACGAATTTCTGCACCTGATTTTAATGCTGCTTCAACAAACGTTTTTTCAATAAAATCCATGTCATTCAATTTTTCAAAGTCACATCCCCACAATTCGGAGATCACGTGACGTCCCATCGTTTCCATTTCAATTCCCCCTTACTCTTTTGGGTACTTCTTAAAATTTGATATTGACGGCGGCTTGTAATTACCACGGGGGAAAGTTAGTCCAGAGAGGTCCTAACCCTTTAAGTAATTAATCGTCACCTAATTTCAAGAAGTTCACGATGACTAGTATACTTTGTTTATATTTTTTTTGCAACATACTAAAATAAAAAAATCAAATAAATTAATTAGATAAGCGAAAGCCCCCTGTTTAGCAGCGTATGACCTCCTCCCAAAAGCTATCGGTCGTGCGGTGTTGATGCTGTCGGACCCTTCCTTGTGGAGACTCTCCAACTAAGATATAGGAAACACGATGAGCGTAAGTGAACCGATGTTGACTTATCGTAGGGCGGAGACCGAAGGCGTCTCGCTGCTAGGGGCTGGATCTAGACAGTTTACAAAGACATAAATTTATTTTCCAGAATAAAAAAAATGCTGCCTATTCGACAGCATTTTTACTTTGTTATTAACCAACCTTAACTCGAGACTTTTGCAGTAGTTGCTCAGCCACATACAGACTGAGATCCACCACACGGGCTGAATATCCCCATTCATTGTCGTACCAAGCAAGGACTTTTACTTTACGGGTTCCCATCACCATAGTGGACAGTCCATCGATAATGGCGGAGTGTTCATTTGTGTTAAAATCTACCGATACGAGTGGTTCCATAGTGAAGTCCAAAATACCTTTTAAAGAACCACTAGCAGCTTCTTTAAACGCATTATTAACATCCTCAATGGTTACATCCTGCTTTAAGTCTACAACCAAATCGACAAGGGAAACGTTTGGTGTTGGGACACGAAGTGCCATACCATGAAGTTTTCCTTTCAATTGCGGCAGTACAAGTGATAATGCTTTTGCCGCTCCCGTTGTCGTAGGAATGATAGATTGTCCACAGGCACGCGCTCTGCGTAAGTCTTTGTGCGGATTATCAATATTCTTTTGGTCATTTGTATAAGCATGGACAGTCGTCATTAAACCACTTTCAATGCCAAACTTATCATCCAATACTTTTGCTACTGGTGCAAGGCAGTTGGTTGTACAAGATGCATTTGAAATGATCTCATGTTTTTCAATGTCCAACATTTCCTCGTTTACACCCATGACAATCGTTACATCTTCGTTTTTACCTGGTGCAGTTAATATGACTCTTTTCGCGCCTGCTTCAAGGTGTAGGGCAGCCTTTTCTCTTGAGTTAAATTTTCCAGTTGCCTCAATGACGATATCAATCCCCAACTCACGCCATGGCAATTCTTCAGGATTACGATTGCTTAATAATTTAACTCTTTTTCCATTTACGATTAATTCATTATCTAAAGGGATGACATCTCCCTGGAAAGTCCCATGATTGGTGTCATACTTGATTAAATGTGCCAAAGTTTCAGCAGGATAGCTTGCATTAATGGCTACCACATCAAGTTTTTCTTCAAGGATCGCTTGTCTAAAAACCATCCTTCCAATTCTCCCAAAACCGTTAATTGCGATACGTGCTTTCATTTTACGGCCCCTTCCGAATTAATGTTATACTTTTTATCTCTTTCTGTTGTTATTAGTATAACACATTTAATTTTATTTGTGATGAATAAAACGCATATTTTTTTAAGTTTTATAATTCTGATAATTCATTAATAAAAAACCCTAGTTTGATAACAACTATCAAACTAGGGAATTCCACCAATATAAAAAATCCCACACAATTAACACTGTAGTATGACACATTTTTTACGAATTGTAGGATGGAGAGCTAGTGCATATCTTGCATAATGCAAAAAATAGACAAAAAAAAGAAGAGAATATGAATCGTATTCCCTTCTCAAATTAAGCCTTATTGAATCCCCATTCTGACAGCAATTGTAAAAGTTGTTTTCTTGTACAATCGATCGATCCATTATTGTCAATCACTGCATCCACTAGTTTAATCTTGTCAGCAAGAGGCATTTGTGAATGAATTCTTGCTTTTGCTTCCTCTACAGTAAGTTGGTTTCTTGCCATCAGTCGTTTTAATTGAGTTTCTTGATCTACATAAACAAGTATCGTTTTATCGACCAAATACGCTAATTTACTTTCAAAAAGAAGAGGAATATCAAGGACAATTATGTCTTCTTGATTCTTTTTCGCCTCTTCTATTTTTGTCATCATTCGTTTTCTAACTTCTGGATGTACAATCCTATTTAAAGTTTGTCGTTTATTCTCATCGTTAAAAATAATGGTTCCCAGTTTTTTTCGGTCTATTTCACCATTATCCAATAAAATATCTTCACCGAATTCAGCAATAATTTTCTTATAAGCTTGCTCGCCTTTTTGTACGGCCAGCCGCGCTTCTATATCTGCATCGATGACTTGTATATCCATTTCCTTAATCATGTTTGATACTGTACTTTTTCCACTAGCAATTCCGCCTGTCAATCCGATAATAAGCGTCATTCTCTTTTCCTTTCTCTATCAGATTTTCCATATTCCAATAATAATTAAGAGGATACCGGGTAAAATAGCGAACTTTTGAATCCAATCAATTTTGTGGAACAAGGCACCACTTTTGATTCCTAAAAGGACAAATAAGGAACTCATAACGGCGACAGTTACGGCTAATTTTAGTGGAGAGAATCCTAGCATGGCAGCACCGATTCCTGCGCCGAATGAATCAATGGATAGTGCAAAACCTAACATAAACGCTTCGATTCCTGTGATTGTGCCCGATTTATCGAAATCCGCAGACATTGGTTTTCTTAATATATTAATAACCAATCCCAGTGAACGGATTTCAAAATTTACAATCATTTTTTCCGTATCAATTGGTTCCCTTTCCGGACGGAAGAATTGATATAACACCCAGGCGCCAAGCCCTATTAATATAAATCCCCCCAGCTTTGCTGTAATACTTGGTGATAATATTTTTTCAAGACCATGTCCAATTGACACGGCAATCATAAGCGAGATAGCGGAACAAGTAGCAATAATGAGGATGGATTTAAGTGGTATTGCCATTTTTCTCAATCCATAGGTAAAACCTACGCTAAAGCTGTCAAGACTGAGAGCAAAAGCAAGGATGAGAAGTGAGAACAACTGACTCATAGTGTCTAGGACTCCTTCCTGAAAATCACTACAATAGTATATGGTGGGAGCCTATCTAGTGTGTGTCAGTCATTCTCAGCTTTTAATCCAATTATAATTTACAGCCTTTGACAGTTAGGACAGAAATGAGTACCTCTCCCTCCGACCGTTGTTTTTACAATCTCTCTTCCACAGTTTTTACATGGTTCTCCTTTTCGACCATACGCATATAATTCCAGCTGAAACATCCCAATTTCTCCTTGTGAATTGACATAAGAGCGAATGGTGCTTCCTCCTTTTTCAACCGCTTCACGTAATGTGGAAGTAATCTCTTTATGGAGAAGAGTAATTTCCTCATCCACTAAAGAGCTGGCAATCCTTTCAGGATGAATTCCTGAACGAAAAAGAGCTTCATCGACATAAATATTGCCTAGACCGACCAATATTTCCTGATCCAATAAGGCTGGTTTAATTTTTCGATTTGTTTTTCTCAATTTGCTTCCAAGATATTCAACTGTAAAATCCTCTGAAAATGGCTCAGGTCCAAGTGTTGATAATGGAGGTTTTAAAAATTCTTCACCTTTTTTATATAAATGCATGGTGCCGAACTTACGAACATCACGATACCTGAGTTCCGTTCCATCAGTAAAATGGAAGATCACATGAGTATGTTTATCAAATGGATCTTCTTTTGAAAACAAACCATACCTTCCTTCCATCCTCAAATGGGAAACTAAGGCATATTGTCCGGTATAAATAATTAAAAATTTTCCGCGCCGACTAACATCTCTAATTGTTTCTCCTTTTAACACATCAATAAACTGTTCTGTCTCTAAAGGATATTTGATGATTTTTGGCCAATAAATGGTTATATTTTCTATGGTTTTATTAATAACAAGTTTTTTTAATGTCTTCCTGACGGTTTCAACTTCTGGAAGTTCCGGCATTTGAATCCCACCTTATGAAGTATAATTATTTCGCGTCAAACCAGGTTGGGCCGTAGGAATAATCTACTTTCAATGGAACGGATAGTTCAACCGCATTTTCCATGACTAATGGCACTAATTCCTTTAAAATTTCGATTTCCTCTTCAGGTGCCTCAAAAATCAGTTCATCGTGAACCTGAAGCAAGAGTCGGGTTTTTAATCCTTTATCCTTTAATGCTTCATCCATATCGATCATTGCTTTTTTGATAATGTCAGCGGCACTACCTTGAATGGGCGTATTCATTGCCGTCCTCTCTGCAAAACTTCTCAGATTAAAATTGCGGCTAGTTATTTCCGGGATATACCTTCTTCTATGAAGGAGTGTAGTAACAAACCCCTTTTCTTTTGCCTGATGAATTATATCGTCCATGTATTCTTTTACACCTGGGTAGCTGTTTAAATAACGCTCTATGAAATTGCCGGCTTCCTTTCTTGATATGCCAAGTGATTGGGATAAGCCATAATCGCTGATTCCATACACAATCCCAAAATTTACAGCCTTTGCTTGACGGCGCATATTCGAAGTGACTTCCTCCTGGTCAACATGAAAAACCTCCATGGCCGTTTTTGTATGAATATCTAGATCATCTTTAAACGCCTGAATCAACTTTTCATCACCAGAAATATGGGCAAGAACACGCAACTCAATTTGTGAATAATCGGCTGCAAAAATTACCCAGCCAGGCTCTGATGGGACAAAAGCCTGCCGAAT
The DNA here is from genome assembly GCF_010975035.1 of Neobacillus thermocopriae. Lineage (GTDB taxonomy): Bacteria > Bacillota > Bacilli > Bacillales > Cytobacillaceae > Neobacillus > Neobacillus thermocopriae. The sequence goes on from NZ_JAAIUV010000006.1 coordinate 113,721, forward strand.
TTTTCTTCCTTCTTCCAGGCGAATTGGGATATTCTGAAGGTTTGGATCAATCGAGCTTAATCTTCCAGTCGCCGTTAAAGTTTGCTGGAATCTTGTATGGACCTTTTCCGTTTTCGGATCAATGACTTTTAATAGCCCTTCAATATAAGTTGATTGCAATTTCCCTAACTGTCTATATAAAAGAATATGTTCAATGATTTCATGTTCAGGGGCAAGCTTCTCCAGAACATCCGCAGATGTGGAATATCCAGTCTTTGTTTTTTTAAGAGGTGGTAATCCCAATTTTTCGAATAAAATAACTCCAAGTTGTTTCGGTGAGTTGATATTAAATTTTTCACCGGCCAATTCACATATTTTTTCTTCTATTTCAATGATCCTTTCATTTAATTCCCGGCCCATTGCTTCAAGCCGTTTTCTTTCCACCTTAATTCCGTAAAATTCCATATCTGCTAAAATGAGAGAAAGAGGCATTTCAAGCTCTCTAAATAAATCAAATTGTTCATTCTTTATTAATTCGTCTTCAAGCTTTGCACGCAATTGAGACATCACTAGACCTTTTCGAATAAGATGTTCTGCAAGCTTGTTCATTTCCGGAATTTTTCGTTTGGCTCCTTTTCCATAAAACGCTTCATCTGACTGGATATTACCGATTTGATATTTTTTCGCAATGGCAGCCAAATCTTCACCGGTCTCCGATGGATTTAATATATAAGTGGCCATTAATATATCAAAATCCGCACCCTTTAAGTGAATATTCCTTCTCCTTAAGGAAACTTCCGTCCGTTTTACGTCGTAAACGGTTTTCTTCTTTGATTCGTCCTCTGCCCAATTCTTAAAGGCTTCAGATTGTAATGCCTGTTCCGTTGGCAGAAAGAAATGGCCGTTTTCATTTACAATGGAAAAGCCTAGGATCTCTGCAGTATGATAATTATCTTCGAGCATTTCGACATAAAAATTACTATGTTCAGTAAATAGTTCCTCCGTTATTTGGGCTGGAATTTCCACTTCAATTTCCTCAAGTTCATCTGAGGTGTCGGACTCTGAATCCTCTCCAAGCTTGTCTAATAAGGATTGAAAGCCTAATTCTTTAAATAAGGCGACAACTTTTGCTTTTGCATACCCTTCATAAGTTATATCATCCAAATCAACTTTAATTGGTGCGTGTCTTTCAATCGTAGCCAGTTGTTTACTCATAATGGCTTGATCTTTAAAATTCTGTAACTTTTCTTTTAATTTGGCACCACTCACTTGATCGATAGACTCAAATAATTTTTCGAGTGATGAAAATTCCTTAAGAAGTTTGATAGCAGTCTTTTCTCCTACTCCTGGAACACCCGGAATATTGTCAGAGGTATCTCCCATTAACCCTTTCATATCAATAATTTGTTCTGGAACTAATCCATACTTTTCTTTGATATGTTCTGGTGTATATTCTTCAATATCCGTAATTCCTTTACGGGTAATTCCTACAGTTGTATGGTTTGATGAAAGCTGGGTTAAATCTTTATCTCCAGATATGATTTTTACTTCAAATCCTTCTTTTTCAGCATTTAAAGATAATGTGCCAATAATATCATCCGCTTCATAATTTTCAAGCTCGTACCGGGAAATGCCGTAAGCATCCAAAAGTTCCCGGATAAAAGGAAATTGCTCTGATAATTCTGGTGGAGTTTTTTGTCTTCCACCTTTATATTCTTCAAATGTTTTATGACGAAATGTCGTTTTACCTGCATCAAAAGCAACTAACATATGAGTAGGCTTTTCGTCTTCAAGAATTTTCATTAGCATCATTGTAAAGCCATAAACGGCATTCGTATGTATTCCTTTATCATTATTTAATAGAGGCAGTGCAAAAAATGCGCGATAGGCTATACTGTTCCCATCAATTAGCACCAGCTTTTTCTTTTTCACGTTTTTCACCTTCCAACATCAATTCAAATTTTTCCTAAGCTCAATGATAAATTCACTGCCTTCACCCAAATTACTTCTTACCGAAATGGTACCATGATGTGCTTCAACAAGATGTTTAACAATCGCTAAGCCTAGCCCCGTCCCCCCTGAGTTACGGCTCCTTGCTCTATCAACTCGGTAAAATCGTTCAAATATTCGTGGGATTTCTTCCTTTTCGATCCCCACTCCGGAGTCTTTAACATGTATTCGAACATGCTCCTGACAATCTATAAGAACCACTTTCACATTCCCTTTTGCCGGAGTATAGGTAATGGCATTGCCAATTAAATTGATAAAAACTTGCTTTAACCGATCGACATCACCAGTAATCATTACATTTTTCTTTTCACTAATTAATTCAAGATTAATCTCCTTTGGCTGTGCTTTTCCCTGAAGAAGGGCAACCACTTCATCCAATAAAATATATATGTTAAGTGGGACTATGGAAAGTTTAAAGCCTTGCTGTTCGATTTTAGACAAATCAAGTAAATCTTCAATTAGCGATTGCAAACGGTCACTTTCCTTTTGAATGATGGAAAGGAATGCTTCCAAAGTCTCCTTATTATTCATGGCTCCGTCCAACAGTGTCTCTGTAAATCCTTTAATGGACGTGACAGGAGTTTTTAATTCATGTGAAACATTGGCAACAAAATCCTTGCGCATTTGTTCCAATTTTTTCAACTCTGTAATATCATGAAATACAAGGAGAACCCCTTTCCATACATTATTTGCTCCAAGTATCGGAACACCGTAGACATCGAAATAGCGTCTCTCAATATATAATGGAATTAATAGCTGCCTACTGACTTTTTGTTCTGTCCGAAATACTTCAGCAATTAAATCACATACTTCTTTTTGCTCGATCACTTCATAATACATCTTATTTAAATAGTCGCTTGGAGAAATTTGAAATATATCAGAATATCCTTTATTAACAAGATTAATATATCCACCACTGTCAATTAAAATAAGGCCAGCCCCCATATTTTCAATCAATGCAGTTAATCGATCCTGTTGCATTTCTTGTTGTTTTACGAGCTCTTGCAAGTTTTCAGCCAGCCTATTGATGGATGTAGCAAGTATCCCAGATTCATCCAAACTTTCCATAGTAGTCCGGGCACGGTAATTTCCCTTCGCCAGCTCAACAGCAACATTTGTTGCTTCCTTGATCGATTTCGTAAATGAAGTCCAAACCCGAATTCCACAATATACAGTTAAGATAATGGCAACCCAATGACTGATAGAGAGAATCCACCAAATTTGTCCATAGGTTTGTTTTAGTTCATTATAATTTAAAATTTGAGCAAACAAGATTTCTAATCCTATAAATAAAAAAATAAGGATAGCAATTAGTGCGATTAAAAGTTTTAAATAAAATTTGGTCATTCCTGTTTTGGCCCCTCAATTTTATATCCAAGTCCTCTAACAGTTTTAATATAAACTGGTTTCTTCGTATCCTTTTCAATTTTTTCTCTTAGATGGGAAATGTGCACATCGACAATTCTAGTATCCCCAGCAAAATCATAATTCCAAACAGAGCTGAGCAATTGATCCCGTGTCAGCACACATCCTTTATTTTGAGCCAAATAATGAAGTAATTCAAATTCCTTTAATGTTAATTCTAGTAATTGATCTTTAAAATAAGCTTCATATTTTTCTGGATAAATGGTTAAGTTCCCAATCTTTATTTGAGTAACTTCTACCGTAATGTCATTAACAGTTTCTGTTTGAGCCTGGGTTCTTCTTAAGATCGCTTTGACTCGGGCAATTACTTCCCGAGGACTAAATGGTTTTACCATATAATCATCAGCGCCTAATTCTAAGCCCAATATTTTTTCAAATTCATCGTCTTTTGCTGTCAACATTAATATCGGAATCATAATTTTCTCTTGTCTTAGCATCTTACATACTTCCATGCCATCCAGTTTTGGAAGCATGAGATCTAAAATGATAATATCCGGGGACTCGAGTTCCGCTAGCCGTTTCCCTTCCTCTCCATCCATCGCTGTTATCACTTCATAGCCAGCTTGTTCCAAATTATATTTAAGCAATGTTACAATCGGCTGTTCATCATCCACGACCAAAATTTTAGTTTTCATATAGGGCCTCCCATATAACTGTCCATTCTATTTACATTTACATTATAATATAAAACAAAATAGAATTCCGATACGGAAGCCCTGACAGAAGTTCTGTTAGTATAAATGCAAAAAGGAATGTGATCACACATTCCTTACCTGACCTATTAAAAATTATCTAATGCCTTTCCATGTATATCTTCCAACCTATGAGGCGGACATACGATAAGCTTCCCTTTTATAACCTCTTCTTTTGTCTCATTAACAGCAGTCACATGAATGGTCACTGTATGTTTCTCAAGATTTACATCAGTCACTTCAAACAATAACTCGATCATCGCATAATGATAAACAGGTTTACTAAACTCAATTTCTTGGCTAAGTATGTGTGTACCGGGCCCCGGCAAATATTTTGAAATAGCTGAAGTTATCATTCCAGTTAGCATGATATTTGGGACGATTGGTTTTTTAAAGGGGGTTTGTGATGCATAGTCATGCTGGATATATAACGGATTCGCATCATCGGTTAAGCCTAAATAAAGAAGAAGATCCTTATCCTCAACTTTTTCTGTTACTGATAATTTCTCACCAACACTGATTTCTTCAATTCTTCTGCCAATCTTTCTCTTTTTTCCTAAAAGCATTACTGGAACCTCCTTTATGAAAGCGATTTCAGAAATAGATAGAGAAATTCGGAGACCCATGGGACCCCGAACTCCTAACATAGTATTAAACTAATACATTCATAACGTTGCGTACAGATTGAACTGATTTATCGAGTGCAGCTTTTTCTTCTGGAGTAAGGTCAAGCTCAATTACTTTTTCTATACCGTTTGCACCAAGGATAGTTGGTACCCCCAGATAAATCCCTTCATACCCATACTCTCCTTCTAGGTAGGCGATAGCTGGTAATACACGACGCTGATCCTTAAGAATAGCTTCACACATTTCTACTAAGGAAGCTGCAGGGGCATAGTATGCGCTACCGTTACCCAATAGACTAACGATTTCGCCGCCTCCTTTTCTGGTACGTTCCACAATTGCCTCTAAACGGTCTTTTGGAATTAATTTTTCTAGTGGAATTCCACCAGCGTATGAATATCGAACAAGTGGAACCATTTCATCCCCGTGGCCGCCCAAAACGAAGCCGGTAATATCTTTCACAGAGAGGTTTAACTCTTGAGCAACAAATGTACGGAAACGCGCAGTGTCAAGAACACCTGATTGACCGATGACACGGTTTTTAGGGAAGCCGGACTCTTTATATACTGTGTACGTCATAGCATCAACAGGATTCGTTAATACAAGAATCGTACAGTTAGGAGAATACTTTACAACTTCCTGAGTGACTGCTTTCATCACCTTTTGGTTAGTTTGCACTAAGTCATCACGGCTCATGCCAGGCTTACGTGCTATACCTGCTGTGATTACAACAATATCAGAGTCCTTTGTGTCTTCATAATTGGATGTACCAATGATATTCGCATCAAATCCCTGAACCGGACTTGCTTCTAGCATATCCAGCGCTTTACCCTTTGTAGGATTTTCCATTTGAGGAATATCAACTAGAACAATATCACCAAGCTCTTTCTGGGCAAGCAGGAATGCAGTCGTAGCACCGGTAAAACCGCCACCAATCACAGAAATTTTCTTGCGTTTTAAAGACATTTTTGCTCTCCCCTTTATGAATGAAATTTAAATTCAAGGGGCTGTTAACAAACAGCCCTCATGATCTCAAAAGCTATTTATTCCATGTTTTTAATTAATTCATCTGCAAATTCAGAAGTTTTTACTTCTGTTGCACCATCCATTAAACGGGCAAAGTCGTAAGTTACCACTTTAGAAGAAATGGTTTTCTCCATAGCCTTAATGATCAAGTTAGCTGCTTCATTCCAGCCTAAATGCTCAAGCATTAAAACACCGGAAAGGATGACAGAAGAAGGGTTTACCTTATCTAAACCAGCATACTTTGGTGCTGTACCATGTGTGGCTTCAAAAATGGCATGTCCTGTTTCATAGTTTATGTTAGCACCAGGTGCGATACCAATTCCACCTACTTGTGCTGCAAGTGCGTCAGAGATATAATCACCGTTTAGGTTCATCGTTGCAACTACATCAAACTCACGCGGACGAGTCAGAATTTGCTGTAAGAAGATATCAGCTATTGCATCTTTAATAATGATTTTACCAGCTGCTTCTGCTTCAGCTTGTGCTTTGTTTGCCGCTTCTGTACCTTGTTCCTCCTTGATGCGGTCATATTGAGCCCAAGTGAATACTTTATCTCCGAACTCTCTTTCAGCAAGCTCATATCCCCAGTTCTTGAACGCACCTTCAGTAAATTTCATGATATTCCCTTTGTGAACAAGAGTAACAGATTTACGTCCTTCCTTAATTGCATAATTAATAGCCGCACGAACTAAACGATGTGTGCCTTCTTCAGAAACAGGCTTAATTCCGATACCGGAAGTTTCAGGGAATCTAATTTTCTTAACTCCCATTTCATTTTGCAGGAAGTTAATAACTTTCTTAACTGCTTCCGAGCCTTTTTCATATTCGATACCTGCATAAATGTCTTCAGTATTTTCACGGAAAATAACCATATCTGTGTCTTGCGGACGCTTAACTGGGGAAGGTACTCCTTCAAACCATCTTACTGGACGCAAGCATACAAAAAGATCTAATTCTTGGCGTAACGCAACGTTTAATGAACGGATTCCTCCACCAACTGGAGTTGTTAGTGGACCTTTAATAGCAATTAAATATTCTCTGATTACATCTAGAGTTTCTTGAGGAAGCCATTCACCAGTTTGATTGAACGCTTTCTCACCAGCTAAAACTTCTTTCCAAACTAGCTTACGCTCTCCCTTGTACGCCTTTTCAACCGCAGCATCCAATACGCGGTTAGCAGCTGCCCAAATATCAGGACCTGTACCGTCTCCTTCAATGAACGGAATAATAGGATTGTTTGGAACGTTTAATACACCATTTGTAACCGTGATTTTTTCGCCTTGCATGTTGTTCTCCCTCCTAGACTATGTAAACAAATAAAATAAAAATATGATATTGTACTTTGATAAAGGTTAGAGGGGATTACCCCTAACCTTTTACACACAATTCTATTGAACCAATTTTTCGAAAAAAAGTAAAATATTAAACTCTTTGCTCTATTGGGATATATTTTTGCTTTACTGGACCCGTGTATTCTGCTCTTGGACGGATTAAACGATTGTTATCATATTGTTCTAATATATGAGCTAGCCATCCAGATACACGACTTACCGCAAAGATTGGCGTCATTAAGTCATGGTCAATGCCAAGGCTGTGGTATACAGAAGCAGAATAGAAATCAACATTTGGTGGCAGTTTCTTTTCACCTGTCACAATGCTTTCAATTTTAACGGACATATCATACCAATGTGGCTCACCTGTTAATTCAGTTAGTTTTTTGGACATTTCCTTTAAATGCTTAGCACGAGGATCTCCTTGACGGTAAACTCGGTGACCAAAGCCCATAATTTTTTCTTTCTTTTGAAGCTTGCCGTAAATATATGGCTCAACATTTTCAAGAGTGCCAATTTCGGTAAGCATCTTCATTACCGCTTCATTTGCACCTCCGTGTAGAGGACCTTTTAATGCACCGATTGCAGCAGTAATTCCAGAATATACATCCGATAAAGTAGCCACACAAACACGTGCTGTGAACGTAGAAGCATTCAATTCATGGTCGGCATGTAAGACCAAAGCTTTATCAATTGCTTCTACTGCAATTTGATCAGGTTCTTTCCCTGAAAGCATATAAAGGAAATTAGCCGCAAAGCTTAAATCTTGTCTTGGTTCAACTGGTTCAAGACCCTTTCTTACACGTGCGAATGCAGCAACAATGGAAGGCATTTTCGCTTGGAGACGGATAGCCTTTCGATAATTGGCTTCCGGATCCATGGCATCTGCTTCTTTATCATACAACCCTAATAAAGATACTGCAGAACGAAGCGCAGCCATTGGATGAACTTCTTTGATCGGGTACATTTTAAAATGTTCAATTACTTCCTTTGGAAGTGAGGCATTTTCTGCCAGCTGCTTTTTTAATTCCGCTAGTTGTTCCGCATTAGGAAGTTTGCGATGCCATAAGAGATAAATCACTTCTTCAAAGCTCGCATTTTCAGCTAAATCATCAATGTTATATCCAACGTAAGTCAGGGTATCATCAATGATTGAGCTGATTGAAGATGTAGTTGCTACAATCCCTTCAAGACCGCGTGTTACTGTCATAATAAAATCTCTCCTTTGCTTTCTAAATTTCCCCACTACCCTTTTTCTTAATAAACTTAAAAAATAGAAAACGAGTTTTCTATCTAAGATTGGATGAAAGGGTTAAAATATTCAGATAAAAATAATAATATTTTAATGTTTGTACACTGACTGAGCGATTGCTCGCCAATCGGCACAAACAACATGTATGCCCTTTCATTCAATGGAATGAATGAATTTACAATGAATCCATTATGCCAATAGGATTGAATTAAATAACTATACACTTAAGCCTATTATAAACAATAATCAGACTTTTGTGAATGAAAAGAGAATGAAAATAATAAAAAAATATTATTTTAAAAAAAATCTTACTAGAAAAGCGGAAGCGCCCTGGTCAGCGGCGTATAGCCTGGAGGCTCTCCAACTGAGATAAAGGAAACACGAAGAACCGATGGTGATTCGATGTTGACTTATCGTAGGGCGGAGACCGAAGGATACTAGCCGCTAGGGCGCTGGAGCTAGACAGTTCTCGAAGTCAAAAAATTTTATCTCTTCTAATCGGAAAAGCGGAAGCGCCCTGGTCAGCGGCGTATAGCCTCCTCCCAAAAGCTATCGCTTTCAGTCGTGCGATGTGGATGCTGCCGATGCCTTCCTTGTGGTGGTCTCCAACTGAGATAAAGGAAACACGAAAAACCGAAGGTGATTCGATGTTGACTTATCGTAGGGCGGAGACCGAAGGATACTAGCCGCTAGGGCGCTGGAGCTAGACAGTTCTCGAAGTCAAAAAATTTTATCTCTTCTAATCGGAAAAGCGGAAGCGCCCTGGTCAGCGGCGTATAGCCTCCTCCCAAAAGCTATCGCTTTCAGTCGTGCGATAGGCATGCTGCCGGGGCCCCTTTCTTGTGAAGATTTTCCAACCAATATAATGGAAAAAATAGGAGATTCGATGTTAACTTATTGTAGGGAAGAGAGCGAAGGTGTCTCGTCGTTAGAAGGCTGGAGGCTAGACAAGTCTCAAAGTTGAAGATATATTTTCTTTTTAAGTAAATTGGCAATGATCTAGGCAGCAGTGTATGTCCTCCCCCAAAAAGTTATCACTTTCAATAGAGGCGATGCTGCCGGGACCTTCCTGTAAAGCTCTCCAATGGAGATATAAAAAACACTTGGATAAGTGAGACTTTCTTAGGTAGAAAGCGAAGGAATTTAGACGTTATGGCACTTCAACATTCTTATCTTATAAAAAATCCAATCATTTTCATACTGGCGTAAGCAATACCGGCCCCTATTAATGGTCCTACCGCCACTCCTTTAAAAATTGAAACCGATAAGATTGTACCCAGTACTAATGCTGTTGTAATTTGCGGATCCTTCGCCAGAAGTGTCACTCCTCCCTTTGCCAAAAGTGCCACTGCCATACCAGAAACTAATGCAACCCATGCATAGGGAGATTTAAAAGCTGCTGTCAAGTCTTTAAAACCAATTTCTCCACTCGCAATCGGTGCAAGGACCGCAATAGTTATGACGGTTACTCCCCAATTGATCCCTTTCGTTTGAATGTATGAAAATAATTTGGAATCTATATGAAATACTTTTAAGACTAATAACACTGCAATAGCAATCATTAACGAATTGTTCTTAGCAAAAAAACCAATCACAAGTAGTAACAATAGAAATAAAACAGATTCATTAAACATTTTTCCCCAACTTTCTATATAAAACTATACTTCCATAGCAAACATCTAAACCATTCATAATAAAATATTCAAGTTTATAAGCCTGAAACTTTTCACTATTTAGTGCGTATGAAAATACGTAACAATTACAGATGAATATTAGGTGTATTGTCTAATAAAATGATAAACTATATCTAATTACTTTCGATGATAGGAGGTTGACCATTGAATTCAAAGTATTTACACAGGATTATTCGTTTTGTATTGGTCGTCGGTGCAATAATCCTGGGCCTTTACGCTTTTTATTTAATTTCAAAGGTGACATACCCATTTTTAATCGGATTTGCCATTGCATTCTTCATTAACCCGCTTGTAAATCTATTGGAGAATAAGGCAAAAATGCCGCGTATACTTGCAGTTTTTGTTGCACTCATCCTTATATTTGCCATCTTTGCCGGTTTAATTACTCTGTTAGTAGTTGAAATTGTCTCCGGTGCAAATTACTTGGCAAAAGTTATACCCCAGCACTTGAACACATTTATCACTTATTTGGAAGATTACTTCACAAATTTGTACAATCAATTAACTAGGATGTTTAATAAGCTTGATGCAGGACAACAGGATACGATTATTGCCAATATCCAAGATATAGGGCAAACGATTGGATCAACGGTCGGCAACTTTATTCAAAATTTCTTTGGTAACATTCCACTTATCTTATCTTGGTTTCCTAATGCTGCAACTGTCCTTATTTTCTCATTATTGGCCACGTTTTTCATCAGTAAAGATTGGTACCGGCTATCAAACTTAGGGAACAAGATATTGCCGGCAAAAGCAAGAACTAGTGGAAAGACCGTCTTTGCGGATTTAAAAAGGGCATTATTTGGGTTTATTAAAGCACAGGTGACTCTCATCTCCATTACAACGGTTATCATTTTAATTGGCTTACTAATTTTAAGAGTTGATTATGCGATCACCATTGCCCTTCTGACAGGTGTTGTAGATATCATCCCTTATCTAGGGACTGGAACAGTATTTGTTCCTTGGATCATTTATGAAGTAATTAGCGGTGATATAGGCCTGGCGATCGGTCTTGGTGTTCTTTATGTAATTGTTTTGGTTCAAAGGCAGATTATGGAACCAAAAATTCTTTCATCCAACATTGGGCTTGACCCATTAGCTACCCTCATTGCTCTGTTTGTTGGATTTAAATTGATTGGATTTTTAGGACTAATCATTGGGCCGGTAACCCTTGTCATTATCACCACCCTATATCGTGCCAATGTCTTTCATGACCTTTGGAATTTTATTAAAGGAAAAGAAATTTAAATGAAAAAACGTCAACCTTCAATGAGGTTGACGTTTTTTCATTATAGCACACTTGCGTGACCGTTATATATGATCCCTCGCGTTGCATCGACTGTGACTTCTTGTCCATCTTTCATAAGCTCTAGTGCATTTTCTACTCCTACAATTACCGGAATCCCAAGGTTCAGACCAACAACAGCCGCATGACTTGTTAATCCACCTTCTTGTGTAATGAGTGCTGCACATTTTTCAATGGCAGGCATCATTTCCTTGTCAGAACCAATAGTAACAAGAATAGAACCAGGTTTAACTTTTTCCAAAGCTTCCTTGGCATCGCGAGCTATTACTACTTTACCGAATGCAGACTTTCGACCAATTCCTTGAGCTTTTGTAATGATATCTCCAACGATATGAATTTTCATTAAATTGGTTGTACCAGCTTCACCAACAGGTACCCCTGCTGTGATTACAACTAAATCACCATGCTTGACAATGCCACTATTTACACTTTCCTCAACCGCAATTTCCAACATTTCATCAGTTGTTGAAGCATATCTACCAAGCTTAGGATATACACCCCAAACTAAAGATAGTCGGCGACACACTACTTCGTTTGCTGTTACACCAACAATCGCTGCCTTTGGACGGTATTTAGAAATCATTCTTGCCGTATGACCGCTTTCTGTTGGTGCGATAATGGATTTTACATCTAGGTTTAATGCAGTGTGAGCAACAGACAGTCCGATCGCTTCTGTCACATTGTGCTCCATGTTCTTACTGCGGTTAGATAAAATTTCTTTATGGTTTAATGCCTGTTCCGCTCTTAATGCAATGTTATGCATAGTTTGTACGGCTTCCACTGGATACTGTCCGGCAGCCGTTTCACCAGATAGCATAATGGCATCGGTACCATCAAAAATGGCATTCGCTACATCACTGGCTTCAGCACGGGTAGGTCTTGGATTTCGCTGCATAGAATCAAGCATTTGAGTAGCCGTAATAACAGGTTTTCCATATGCATTACATTTCTTAATTAGCATTTTTTGTACAAGCGGTACTTCTTCAGCTGGAATTTCAACCCCAAGGTCACCACGAGCAACCATTAAACCGTCAGAAACCTCTAAGATTTCATCAATATTATCCACGCCCTCCTGATTTTCAATTTTAGGAATGATGTGGATATGGGTAGCATTGTTTTCTTCCAAAAGTTGGCGAATTTCCAATACATCTTTAGCTCGACGAACAAAAGATGCCGCAATAAAATCAATCCCTTGTTCAATTCCAAACAGAATATCGTTTTTATCCTTTTCGGTAATCCCTGGTAAATTGACAGATACCCCAGGTACATTCACACCTTTTTTGTTTTTTAGTGTGCCGGTATTTAATATTTTGGTATGAATTTCATTAGCAGGTTTGTCAATCTTTGTCACTTCAAGACCAATTAACCCGTCATCCAACAAAATTTTCGAACCAACTTGTACATCATCAATCAATCCAGAATATGTAACTGAGAATTTTTCTACGGTTCCTTCCACTTCGTTCATCGAAATAATAATATTTTCTCCAGCCTTAAGCTCAATGGCTCCATTTTGCATATTATGAGTCCGAATCTCTGGACCTTTTGTATCAAGTAATATAGCAACTGTTTTTCCAGCAATCTGTGCAGCTTCACGAATGTTTTTAATACGGTTTCCATGTTCCGCAAAATCCCCATGGGAAAAATTTAAACGCGCTACATTCATCCCAGCCTGAATTAATTGGGTTAGCTTCTCTACGCTTTCACTAGCAGGGCCAATCGTACAAACAATTTTTGTTTTACGTAACATTTTTTTCCTCCTTTATAAAAATCCAATAAGCGCCTAAAAAAGGCGCTGTACCGAAAAGTTATCTAAACATTATTCCATTAAATAGATAATTCTTGAGAGAGTTTATATAGTTGAAGGTCTAATTTATGTTCTTTAGAAAGAGCTTCGATAATGTCATAGTCAACAAGACGATTATTTTCAATACCTACAGCACGACCGCCTTTTCCTTCAATCAATAGCTCTACTGCTCTTGCCCCTAACCTGCTTGCAAGCACACGGTCAGCAGCTGTTGGAGAGCCACCACGTTGAATATGACCCAAAACGGACACTCTTGTATCTAAATTCGTTGCTTCTTTTAGCTGTTTCGCAAATTCAGTACCACTGCAAACTCCCTCAGCAACAATTATAATACTATGCTTTTTCCCACGTTCCTGCCCTTTACGCAGACGTTCAGCAATTTCATTCATATCATAATTTTCTTCAGGAATTAAAATCGTTTCCGCTCCTCCAGCAAGACCAGCCCAAAGTGCAATATCTCCTGCATCACGACCCATTACTTCAATAATGAAAGTTCTTTCATGGGAAGTGGCAGTATCACGAATTTTATCTATTGCCTCAATTACAGTATTCAATGCAGTATCAAAACCAATTGTTACATCGGTTCCAGGAATGTCATTATCAATTGTTCCCGGAATTCCTACACAAGGAAACCCTTGTTCGGTTAAAGCTTTTGCTCCTCTATATGAACCATCTCCACCAATGACAACTAGTCCTTCAATGCCATGAGCTTTTAAATTTTCGATTCCTTTTTGACGTACTTCGGGATTTTTAAACTCCGGACAACGGGCAGAATGCAACATTGTTCCACCGCGATGGATTATATCCCCTACTGAACCGAGTTCAAGCTTTTTAATATTTCCGTTAATTAGTCCAGTATAGCCACCATAAATTCCGTAAACTTCGATATTGTGAAAAATTGCTTTTCGAACAACCGCACGAATCGCCGGGTTCATTCCCGGAGAGTCTCCGCCGCTTGTTAATACACCAATTCTTTTCATGACGCTCACCTCATATTGAAATAAAACTTTTAAAATCTATGTAGATTTGAAGAACTAGAGCGAAAGTATTGATAACCGTCTTAAAGTCCTTCTTTTATTATGAACATTAATCATTCGAATATTTATAAAATAACATGAAGAATCCTTCATAACAACTGTATCATATCAACCTTTTAAATAGACGGAATAGTTCATTAACTGGAAGCGTTTCATTCGATGGGGAGAACGTTTTCTTTGAAACTTAAGTGAATTTTTTATGAACATTTTGTGAATCATGTTGGAAGGAATAAACAGGATATAGTAAAACGTGCCCATATGGACACGTTTTACGATCCGTAAATCAAACGCCAATAAACTCTTGAATAAACCCATACTCTCCGATTGTCCGGAAACGATTATATCGGTCGGTGATTAATTGTTCTTCTGATAAAGAAAGCAATTCTTTTAACGAATTCGTGAGAATGGCTTCAATTTCTTTTGACTGTTGTTTAACGTCCTTATGGGCTCCACCCTTGATTTCCGGAATAATATCATCTATTACCCCTAGTTCTTTTAAATCTGGAGCTGTTATTCTCATCGTTTCGGCCGCATTTTTGGCCTTCGATGCATCTTTCCACAAAATAGCTGCGGCTCCCTCTGGAGAAATAACAGAATAAGTAGAGTTCTCTAGCATATAAATACGGTTTCCGACTCCCAATGCAAGTGCGCCACCGCTACCGCCTTCACCGATAACAATACAGATAATTGGAACTTTTAAACCTGCCATTTCAAAAAGGTTACGTGCAATTGCTTCACTTTGTCCACGCTCTTCAGCCGCTTTACCTGGATAAGCACCTTTTGTATCTATAAAGCAAATAATTGGACGGTTAAACTTATCCGCCTGTTTCATCAATCTTAATGCTTTTCGATACCCTTCTGGGTGAGGCATTCCAAAGTTTCTACGAATGTTTTCCTTTGTATCTTTCCCTCTTTGATGACCGATCACTGTCACTGGTAAACCTTTAAATTTAGCAATTCCACCGACAATCGCTTCATCATCGGCAAAAGTACGATCCCCGTGACATTCAAAAAAATCATCAAACAGGTTTGAAATATAATCTAAAGTTGTCGGTCTCATCGGATGGCGAGCTATTTGCACTCGGTCCCATGGTTTAATATTTTCGTAAATTTCTTTTTCAAGCTTTTCAAGCCGAATCTCCAATTTCTTAATTTCCGAGCTTAAATCAACATCCGCGTTTTGGGTAAACTCTTTTAATTCCATAATTTTTTTCCGAAGTTCAACGATTGGACGTTCAAATTCTAATTCTATTGCCATGCGAGTTCACCCCTTGGTTGATGAATATCGAGGATCAGTGTAATCTTCTCAGCCAACTCTAAACGAGAAATAATGGCATCCAATTGGCCATGCTTTAATAGAAATTCGGCTGTTTGAAAGTCTTCAGGTAGTTTCTCACGTATGGATTGCTCTATCACCCTTCGGCCGGCAAATCCAATTAACGCACCTGGCTCGGCTAAGTTATAATCCCCTAAAGAAGCAAAGCTTGCCGAAACACCGCCTGTTGTTGGGTGGGTCATAATCGAAATGATTAGCCCTCCATTACCACTAAATTTTTTCAATGCAACACTGGTTTTAGCCATCTGCATTAAACTTAAAGCCCCTTCCTGCATACGGGCACCGCCAGATGCAGTGAAAATGATAAAAGGAACAGAAAGCTCGTCAGCTTTTTCAATTGCACGAGTTATTTTTTCACCGACAACAGACCCCATGCTTCCCATTCGGAAAGAAGAATCCATAATGGCCACAACAATTTTAAATCCGCCCACCGTTCCGATTCCGGTTACTACTGCTTCATTTAATTTGCTTTTTAATCGATCTTTTTCGAGCTTTTCTAGATAATCCGGAAAATTTAACGGATTTTTGGAAACCATATTTTCATTGATTTCCTGAAAACTCCCTTCATCTAAAAAGCTTTCGATCCGTTCTTTAGCCGTCATTGGAAAATGATGCCCACAATGTAAACAAACTTTCATGTTTTTTATTAATTCTTTTGTATACATGATTTTCTTACATGTGGGACACTTAGTCATAATTCCTTCAGGAACATCATTTTTCGCCGCTTCGGTAGGAATGGTTGCATATTTTTTCTTTTTTGGTTGATTTTTTGTAAACAGATCTTTTAATGCCAAAAACCTAACCTCCTTGTTTGAACCTTTGGCAAATGGAAAGTTTCCCTCACATTCTACACAGCATTCTTTCTAAGAGTTATTCATCTCATACATCATTCATGCAATAAGTGGTCAGACCACTATAGAATGAAAAATGCCCGTCATCACCTGGGCTTGTACAAATTCCAATATAAATGAAGAAGCATTCAAATTCTGTTGATTTTTGTCGTTAAAGAACAGACAAATTTCGTAGTTTTTTATAAGCAGATAATAATGCCGCTTCATCTTTATTTGCCAATGCGTCCAGTAAATACTTATAATCTTGGATGTTAACATCATACCGATTTGGAATTGGATCTAAAGAATTATAAAACTCCTTTAATATAACCCAAATCCTTAAAAAAAGATGGTTATTAGCGGCTTGGATAATTCGATAAAAAAATTCATCATCATGGAATTCTTCCGTTTTCATTAAGTATTGCTTTAATTTTAATAATTTTTCCTGATTCATTCGTTGAATTGCCAATTTGAGACAATCCATTTCAATATAGACTTTCGTTTCAAAAACATCATTTTTTGCCTTTTCATCTTGTAAAATAAATGTACTAAGCAGTTGGACGAGTTGATTACCGCGAAAGTCGCGCAAAAACGTCCCTTCGCCTCTTCGCGTTTCAATTAACCCAAGTAATTCTAAAGATCTAAGCGCTTCTCTAACGGAAGAGCGCCCGGCATTCAGGCGCTCCGACAGTTCTCTTTCAGAGGGGATTTTGTCTCCCGATTTCAATCCATCTGCAGCGATCATGTCTCTTAGCTGCTTCACGATTTCCAAGTACACTTTTGTCTTCGACACGAATGAATTCACTCACTTTTACCAATTAGAGCGAGTCTCTTCGTTTTTTCCTTTACTTCCTCTGGATCTACCTTAATCCGAGCAACACCTGTTTCCATAGCTGCTTTCGCTACTGCAGCTGCTACATTAGGGGCAACCCTTGGATCAAATGGTGCAGGAATAACATAATCTGGACTTAATTCATCTTCACTAATTAAAGCAGCAATCGCTTCGACTGCGGCAATTTTCATTTTTTCATTGATATGGGTTGCGCGAACATCAAGCGCTCCGCGGAATATCCCAGGAAATGCAAGAACGTTATTTACCTGGTTTGGAAAATCAGAACGGCCTGTACCAACTACTTTAGCTCCGGCCTCTTTTGCCTCTTCCGGCATTATCTCTGGAACAGGATTTGCCATCGCAAAGATAATTGGATCCGGGTTCATTGACTTTATCATTTCTTTTGTAAGAGCACCGGCAACAGAAACACCGATAAAAACATCCGCACCTTTGATGACATCTGCAAGGCTTCCAGAAAGACATTTTCTATTTGTATATTTTGCTACCTCTGCCTTTACATCATTCATTCCAACAGGGCGACCTTCATAAATAGCCCCCTTTGTATCGCACATAATGATGTCGCGAACGCCATAGCTATATAAAAGCTTAATAATAGCAATCCCAGCAGCTCCTGCTCCATTTGCCACAACTTTTATTTCCGTCATTTTTTTGCCAGTCAGCTTTAATGCATTAACTAAACCGGCAACTGTTACAATGGCTGTTCCATGCTGGTCATCATGAAAAATAGGTATATTCGTTTCTTTTTTCAATCTTTCTTCAATAACAAAACAATTTGGAGCGGCAATATCTTCAAGATTTACCCCACCGAATGTTGGTTCAAGTAACTTAACCGTTTCAATGATTTTATCTACATCCGTTGTATTTAAACAAATAGGAAATGCATCGACGCCTGCAAAACTTTTAAATAATACGGCTTTTCCTTCCATTACAGGGAGGGCTGCTTCCGGTCCAATATTTCCTAATCCGAGAACCGCGGTTCCATCAGAGACAACCGCAACCATATTCCCTTTCATGGTGTAATCATAAACGGTTTCCGGTTTTTCATAAATTTCCTTACAAGGCTCTGCCACACCCGGTGAATAAGCTAAGCTTAAATCATGCGCGTTTCTTACTAATACCTTTGATTTCGACTCTAACTTCCCTTTATGAACTCGATGCATATGTAATGCTTCTTCGCGTAAAGTCAAGGAATCTCACCTCTCAAATGAATAAAGAACACTTATTTTTCACATCTATTTACTAGTGGTCAGACCACAAGTTGTCTATTTATCACTATAACATAACTTTGAAAGTTGTAAAGAATTAATCTTTCAAAACGACATTGGCAGGCCCTAATAAACTTCTTAAAGAATCTAACAACTTTATTGTCGGATTGACATTATATTCTTGTCCCAATCTGACCGTTTTCTTCGTGGATTCATAATGAATAACAACCGCTGCACGACCTTGATTTTCCTTAAGCAATTGGTAGATTTGAATGAGTGATTTTTCATCCTGTTTTTCTTTTATAATTTTTAAATATAACACTTGTTGCTGAGCTGGCGTGGACTTGATCCATTCGTCTAAATTGGAAGCACGCTGAATAATGAATTGTTTCTTTCCCTCACGTTCTTCCACCTTTCCCTCAAGCAGGGCAAACATTCCTTGACCAATTAATTGAGAAGATCGTTTATATACATCCGGGAACACTACAGCTTCCATTTCTCCGCTAGAATCAGAAATCGTTAAAAAGGCCATTACCTCCCCTTTCTTAGTTCTTATTGTTTTTAGTGTAGAAATATAAACTCCAACTATTGCCCTAATTCCACCTTTAGTTAGATGAAATAAAGATTGAATACCTCTTTTCTTTAGATCCTTTTCAAAAATGGATATAGGATGGTTGGACAGAAAAATACCAAGCGCTTCCTTTTCAAATGAGAGCTTCATATCCATACTAATAGGATCTACCTGAACATATTTCGGTTTTGGAATTAGTTCTTCCTCAAATAAATCAATTTGATCTGATTCTTCTGTTTTAAATATTTGCGCATGTTCTATAGCCACATCTAAACTTGCTAATAGTACGGCTCGATCCTTGCCGAACTCATCAAAGCTTCCGGAATGAATCAAATATTCTAATGTTTTTCGATTAACAGCTTTTGATGAAACTCTTATACAGAAATCAAACAAATCTGTAAATCTTTTCTTTTTTCTTACCTGAAAAATTTCTTTTAACGCAGCAGCCCCAACACCTCTGATTGCCGCTAGGCTGTAGCGTATCCCCCCCTTCTCCACTTGAAAGGAAAACTGGCTGTTGTTAATAGATGGAGGTAAAATAGTGATTTCCTTTTGCCTCGCTTCCATAATATATTGAGCGATTTTCGTTTCATTTCCTATCACTGATGTAAGTAAGCCTGCCATAAAATGTTCAGGGTAATTAGCTTTCAAATAGGCAAGTTGATACGATATCATACTGTAGGCAACCGCGTGGCTTCGGTTAAAACCATAATTGGCAAAGCGGACAATTAAGTCATAGATATCATTGGCAAGTGTCTGACTATAGCCCTGTTTTAATGCCCCTTGTACAAAATGATTCCGTTCTTTATCAAGAATCTCTTTTTGTTTTTTTCCTACTGCCCGTCTTAATAAATCTGCTTCACCTAGTGAGAAGCCTGCCATGACAGAAGCGATTTGCATAATTTGCTCTTGATAGACAATAACCCCGTATGTATTATCTAGGATTGGTTTTAAGTCAGGATGAGGATACTCTACCTTTTGACGGCCGTGTTTTCTATCAATAAAAAGCGGGATATTCTCCATCGGCCCCGGCCGATATAATGCATTAACAGCAACAATATCTTCAAATCTTGATGGTTTTAAACGGGTTAATACTTTTCTCATACCTTCTGATTCCAACTGAAAAACACCCGTTGTCTCTCCCCTAGCCAATAGAGCATAGGTTTTTGCATCATCTAATGGAATCGAACGAATGTCTAGCTTCCTTCCCGTATTACGATAGATAGAAGCTAAAATGGTTTCAATTAATGACAAGTTTCTAAGGCCAAGAAAGTCCATTTTCAGTAGCCCAATTTCTTCTAAATGCTCCATGGAATATTGCGTTAAATAAATTCCAGCGGAGCCTTGCTGAATCGGTACTAATTCCACTAGTGGCATTTCGCTAAGCACCACGCCCGCTGCATGTGTGGAAGTATGTCGCGGAAGTCCTTCTAGCTTTATGGCCGTTTCAAATAGCCGGCGATTTAACGAAGACTCATGAACAAATTTGCGCAGACTTTCTGATTCCTTATACGCTTCTTGCAAATTCATTCCAGGACGGGATGGTATCATTCTTGATAAATAGTCCAATTCCTTCGTGTTGAGACCGAAAACCCTGCCAACATCCCTTAGTGCTGCTTTTGCCGCAAGTGTTCCGAAAGTTGCTATCTGTGCCACATGAAGTTGTCCATACTTTTGGGCGACATAGGCAATCACTTCATCACGTCGATGATCAGGAAAATCGATATCAATATCAGGCATCGAGATTCGCTCAGGGTTTAAAAACCGTTCAAAGAGAAGGTTATGTTTAATGGGATCAACATCCGTAATATACAGGACATAAGAAACTAGGGAGCCTGCAGCAGACCCTCTTCCGGGACCTGTCAAAATTCCATTATCACGAGCATATCTCATAAAATCCCAAACAATTAAAAAGTAATCACTAAACTTCATCCTTTTGATGATGTCCAGTTCATAGAGCAAACGATCTACATACTCCTTGCTGGGACTCCCTAAACGCTCTTTTAACCCTTTTTTGCATAGCTCTTGGAGATATTCATCGGCCGATATATTATTTCCCGTTGGAAAAGAAGGTAAGAAAGTCTTATTTAATTCAATAGTTAAATTACACCGCTTTGCAATAAAAAGGGTATTTTCCAGTGCTTCAGGAACATCTGAAAAACTTTCGACCATTTCTGCCGCAGTCTTTAAATAAAATTGATCACTACCTAATTTTTCTCGATGATCATCCTGCAGTTTATCACCATTCTTGATTGCGAGTAGACATTCATGGGCAAAGGTATCTTCTCTTTCTAAATAATAGACAGTATTTGTCGCTACCATTGGTATACCCATTTCTTTTGAGAGCACGATGAGTTCATCTCTAATTTGTTTTTCTTGCTGGAGGTGATGGTTTTGAAGAGCTAAATAAAAATTTCCTTTTCCGAAAATCTGAAGAAATTTCAGAATTAACTCTTTGGCAGAATCCCTCTGGCCATTTAAGAGGAACTGTTCTATTTCTCCCTCAACCCCTGGTGTCAAGGCAATCAGTCCTTCTGAATAATGTTTTAGCCATTTCATAGGAATTCCGTTTTCCGCCTTTGTTTGGACAGAACTAGATATTTTTAACAGATTTTTAAATCCCTTATTATTTTCAGCTAATAAAACAAGTGGATGCGAATTCTTTTCCGATTTCTCGCTAGCCACATCCACAGTCAGCCCAATGATCGGTTTCATATTTTGCTTTTTGCATAACTTATAGAACTCTATTGTACCGTACATAACGTTACGATCCGTTAAAGCTAAAGTGTTAAAGCCTTTTGAACGGGCGGTTTCAATTAATTCAGGGATAGAGACGGTACTCGTCAACAAGCTATAAGCACTATATACATGCAGGTGAATAAAAGACATATCGTCACACCCTTAATTTACATTTCTCAATTTCTATTATAGAACCTGTAGGAAAAAAAGGAAAATATGTTCTCATATTCATTAAACATATTTAAATTAGGTTGTCTATATAAATAAATAGAAAGGATTTCAGTTTGTAAAGGCGGTTATTGGAAATGAAAGAACTCGGCTTTTTTCCAACGTTTATAGAAAGCTATTTCATTGCTTTGGGTGTGGTACTTGGTGGGTCACTAATCGGAGGAATTTCTTCCTTCTTAACCGGACAGCCTCCGCTAACTTCTGTATACCGCCTGTCATCGGCATTAAGAATTTGGGCCATCGTCGCAGCCATTGGCGGTACCTTTGATACGGTATATACGTTTGAACGCGGCTTCCTAAATGCAGATACAAAAGATCTGTTTAAACAATTTTTATTAATTCTTGCAGCTCTTGGCGGTGCTCAGACGGGTGCACTCATTATTAACTGGCTGACCCAGGAGCATATTACCTCATGAGACTTCCACCATATTACCGGAACCCCGCCTGGCAGCGTTTTATTGCAGGGATGGCAGTTGGAGGTGCAATCAGCTGGTGCATTTTTTTATATATTTTTGGAGTTTGGCAGGAAGATTACTCAAAATTAATTCTGAAACAACAAAAAGATATAGAAGAGTATAAGGAAGAAATTAAAATTTGGCAAAAAGATTATGAAGAATTAAATAATAAAAACCAGGAAAAGATGACCGTGCAAAAAATTAATATTCGAATAACGAATTGGGAAAAATATAAGTTGGATCAATTTAGTGTTTTTCAAACAGAGGAATCAGTGAAAGATGACATAAAAATGGTGCTTGCTAAAGATTTAGAAACTGTCTCGAAAACGAAAGATCTAATAACTAAAATCATTGAAAACAAACCAATAAAAATTAATAATAAGCGATATAAACTAGAGGTTAAAGAATTAGTCATTTATACTACACTCACAATAAACATAGAAATCCATTTTGATGAGTAAAAGACGGCCATGATTAGGCCGTCTCTTTTTACTTACACACAGCATGTAGTTCTCTTAAAACATCCTTCACATCGTCCCATGAATAAATAGACGCACCTGATGCCAGCGGATGGCCTCCGCCATTAAACTTCCTTGCAACGGTATTAATCACAGGACCCTTTGAACGGAGTCGAACTCTAATTTGATCGTCTTCCTCTATGAAAAATACCCAAGCTTTGATACCCTTAACATCGCTCAAAATACCGACCAAAAGTGAGGCCTCTGCTGGTCTTGCGTTATATTCCTCCAGCAGCTCTTTCGTCAACGTAACACATCCGACTCCATTCTCCTGAAGTTCAAAGTTCTGAAGAATATACCCTTTTAACTTTATAATATTTGGTGGTAGCTCATACATTTTGTTAAATAGTTCCGGGCGAGAAAAATTATAATGAATTAATTCACCCGCATAAGAAAATGTTTTTTCTGTCGTACTTGGAAAAAGGAATCTCCCCGTATCCCCAACAATACCAGCGAATAACAGTCGTGCTGCTTCATCATTCATTTTCAAACCATGTTCTTTCCCAAATAAATAGAATTCGTAAATCATTTCACTACAGGAACTAGCATCGGTATCCACCCACAATAAATCCCCATAGGGATCCTCGTTTGGATGATGGTCGATTTTAATTAGCATATCTCCCAAAGAATAACGCTTATCACAAATTCTTTCAGCATTTGCGGTATCACATACGATTACCAAAGCCCCTTTATATACTTCATCTTCAATCGTATCAAGCCGCCGCATGTAATGTAAGGTAGGTTCCTCTTGCCCTACTGCATAGATATTTTTTTCAGGAAATGATTCCTTTAAGATAGCCGCTAATCCTCCTTGTGAACCATAGGCATCTGGATCCGGCCGAACATGACGATGAATAATAATGGTTTCATATTGTTTTATTTTTTCTAGTATTTTCTCTTTCATAGGCTCTCCTTTTTAACACTTAATGAAATTACCGAGTGGCTTTTTCTCTCAATTATAGGTAAAATATTAATGGACTTTTTACATTGGAGGAACAATGCATGTTAGTATTTGTCTTTATAATCGTGATCTTATTTGCTTTCTATTTATTTTATAAAACAAAATACTTTAGAAGCAACCGTCCTGTAGAAAAGAAATGGCTTTCTGCTAAATCAAATATTGTTCTCGGTCTATTCGTTCTATTCTTCGGCATTAATTCATTATTCATTTCTCAATCCATTGGTGTTTATATCATTGCTGCCATTTTCATCATCTATGGAGGCTTTTTCAGTTTGATCGGCTATAGAAAATATAAACATTACCTACCATTTGCAATTGAGGAAGCAGAAATGTTAAAAAATAATAATTAATAAAAGCAAGCGATGGGTGCTGAAGCTATGAAATAAAACGGAGCCGCTTCATAATGGAAGCGGCTTTTTTATGTTCGATCAATTAACTGACACATCATCAATGCTTTACCAACTAATATACCTTCATTGAAAACTTCTACATCTACTTTTCCAAACTTCCGTCCAACCTCTAATATTTTTGGATAGATTTCAAGCGTTGTTTCCATCTGAACTGGTTTTAGAAAGTAGATCGACATATTTTCAACGACAAGATCCCCTTTTTTATAGCTACGTAATACCCGATTGGCAGCCTCAGACACAATAGTCGTAAATACTCCATATGAAATGGTTCCCAAATAATTGGTCATTTGCGGAGTAACCTCACAGGTAAATGCTTCTTCTCCTTTTCCCGCTTGTATGAATTTCATTTGATTAGTTACGATATCATCAAGCGTCTCACCAACCTGTGGCTGTCTTTGATTCATTTGCAGCGCCTTCAGTACATCCTGCCTACTAACTAGCCCTTCTAAACGGTTCGAGTCATCTGCTACAGGCAAAACCTCAATTCCTTCCCACACCATTGTATGGGCTGTAGATGCCACACTTGTTTTCCCTGTCACTGTCATTGGTTGCTTTGTCATAATCTTTTCAATTGGTGTATCTTCATTCTGCCCCAAAACATCCTTGCTGGTGACCATCCCTTGAATTTTCATGTTATGGTCGACAACCGGATAACGGCTATGAGTGGTTTGCTTGTTTAATTCGTGCCACCTCGAAACTTTATCGGTCGTAAACAAATAATAAGTTTTCGAGAGAGGAGTCAAAATATCTTCAACTAATATTATTTCCTTTTTAATTAATTGGTCGTATATCGCCCGGTTAATCATGGTGGCCACTGTAAACGTATCATAACTAGTGGAGATAATCGGTAGTTCCAGTTGATCAGCAAGACGTTTTACATGCTCTTCCGTATCAAAGCCCCCAGTAATAAGGACAGCAGCACCTGCTTTAAGCGCCAATTCATGTGCCTGTGTCCGGTTACCGACAATTAATAGATTGCCAGCTTCGGTATAGCGCATCATCGCCTCGAGCTTCATCGCCCCGATAACAAATTTATTTAAAGTTTTATGCAGGCCAGTTTTTCCGCCCAAAACCTGTCCATCAACTATATTAACGACTTCTGCATACGTAAGTTTTTCAATGTTTTCTTTTTTCTTCCGTTCAATTCGAATCGTTCCAACTCGTTCTATCGTACTGACAAACCCTTTATTTTCCGCTTCTTTTATGGCACGATAAGCTGTACCTTCACTTACATTCATCGCTTTGGCAATTTGTCTAACAGAGATTTTTTCCCCAATTGGAAGTTCGTCAATATATTTTAATATTTTTTCATGTTTTGTCTTAGCAGCCAAGAGCTTCACCCTTTAACAATCGAATTCGAATCTATCCGTTCAACAGATGTCTCTAAATCCCATTATAAGGTGAATCTAATGTTGATTCAATGCAATACCATATTGGTTTTTAATGAAAAGAACGTTTTTTCACCCTTCTCGGCTGAGGCTTTTGAACTTGTTTTTTTGGAGAATAAAGGATCCCTGTTAGATTACCAGCAATTACCATTAGCGCAAACGCTAGCCACGAGATAGCAAAAATCCCCTGTTCTCCTTCGAAAGCTACATGAAGTCTCGGAACAGCATAATAGAGCATTAAACCACTGAGCAAAAGGCACATCAAATATCGATTTTTCTTCATTTATTTTTCCTCCTCCATAAAAATGAATGCTTGTTTCATCTTTATGCACTTTGGAGGAAAAAAAGTAGTTATAGTTCGAGCACTTCACCTGGCTCTAATACTTTCCCATTTTTATCTTCTAACATTTCAATAAATTGATATGGATCTTGTTGAATAGGTGGAAACGTATTGTAATGAATTGGAACCACTGTTTTTGCCTGCAAAAGTTTAGCTGCGTATGCGGCATCCTCTGGCCCCATTGTAAAATTGTCGCCAATTGGTAAAAATGCTACATCAATTGGATGACGTTCTCCAATCAGTTTCATATCCGAAAACAGTCCCGTATCTCCTGCATGATATATGGTCTTTCCTTCACTCATAAACAGAATACCAGCAGGCATGCCACAGTATATTAGTTCATTATTTTCTGTTGTATAGCTGGAACCATGGAACGCTTGTGTTAGCTTTACTTTACCAAATTCGAATTGGCAAGCGCCGCCAATGTGCATCCCATGTGTATTCACTCCCTGCCAACTTAAATAGGTTGCTAATTCGTGGTTTGCCACCACCAATGCATGATTCCTTTTTGCCAGTGCAACTGTATCCCCGACATGGTCATTATGTCCATGAGTTAAGAGAATCACATCTACTTTTATTTCTTCCGTCTTTAAATCCGTTAAACCATTTCCAGTAATAAATGGATCAATTAAGATGTTTTTTCCATTCGTCTGAATTTGTACAACTGAATGTCCATGATAAGAAATTTTCATATTATTCATGTCCCCTTTTTATAAAAATAACTATTATGTACTTCCATAAAAAATTTAGAATTCCTTCCTAATTATACCTAGATCAAATTTGTTTTCACACCTGCTATCCCCAGATAGTTTACATTTCAATCATCTATTGATACTCTCAAAATGGATGTAATTTTTTATAGGGGGCAGAAATATGAATCAACGGTTAGAAAAGCTTCAATCATGGATGAAAGAAAATGAAATTGAAGTTAGCTTTGTTACCTCTTCTGAAAATGTCTTTTATATGAGCGGTTTTTATACAAACCCACATGAACGGCTGCTTGCTCTTGTTGTATTTCAGGAAGCAGAGCCGTTTCTTGTTTGTCCGGCCATGGAAATTCATGATGCCAAGAATGCTGGATGGAATCATGAAATTATTGGCTTTAGTGACATTGATAACCCTTGGGAAATGATTCATCGTTCTATCCAATCAAGAATGGATAGCATTGCAAAAGTTGCTATTGAAAAAGAACATATGAATGTAGAACGCTATGAAAATCTTATGAAATTATTCCCTAACGCGAAGTTTGTTCCGGCAGAAGAAAAACTAAGATTCCTTCGAATGATTAAAGATGAAAAGGAATTAAAAATCCTAGAGGAAGCCTGTTCTCTAGCTGATTATGCAATCGAATTCGGAGTCAGCGAAATCAAAGAAGGGAAAAGCGAACTTGATGTATTAAATGCCATTGAATACGCCCTAAAACAAAAAGGGGTAACGGAAATGTCTTTTTCCACAATGGTATTAACCGGAGCGAATGCGGCTTCTCCTCACGGAACTCCAGGAAATAATAAAATTCAAAAAGGAGATCTTGTTTTATTTGACTTGGGCGTTGTTGTCGATCGTTACTGCTCAGACATAACAAGAACAGTAGCTTATGGAGATATTAATGACAAACAAAAGGAAATTTACGATACAGTATTAAAAGCACAATTAGCTGCACTTGAAGTAAGTAAGCCAGGAGTAACTGCGCAAGAGGTAGATTTAACTGCTCGTCGGATCATTGCTGATGCTGGATATGGAGAGTATTTTCCACATCGTCTTGGCCATGGTCTTGGAATTAGCGTACATGAATACCCATCTTTGACCGAAACGAATCCATTGGTTATTAAAGAAGGAATGGTTTATACAATTGAACCTGGTATCTATGTTCCAGGAATAGCAGGTGTTCGGATTGAAGATGATGTGTACATCACAGCCAATGGTGCACGTACACTTACTAAATATCCGAAAGAATTACAAATCATCCAATAATCCGTTTGGATTTTTTTCACATTGAACTATCATCCTTTTTAAGGTAATATACTAATACAAGCTGCATTGTACGTAATGATAATAAAGTTTTAACCTTTAAGCTGTAATAGGGAGTTTAACCATTGAAGCCGGAATGACAGGCCTCTGTCTATATGACATGGAGGACACGCAGGAAACGCTTCTGAGAACACCCACTTTGAGGAGTGGTGGTTTAAAACTTTCTTATTCGAAGTACGGCAATAGCGGCTCTAACAAATTGGGTCTTTCTAGCCAGCTTCCTTTTGAGAGGCTGGCTTTTTTATTTCATAAAGAGGGTATCCCAAATGTATACTTTATTGGGACACCCTTTTTTGTTTACTCTGAATCCTTTCTTTTGCTTTCAATTAGGTTCGTTTTTCCGAGGGGCGTAAAGGAGTCTCCTATTGTGCACCTTCTCCTCCAATCAATCACTGACTGGATAAATAAAAATTGAATCGTTTTACATAAGAAAATCGTTCTTTTTAAAAAGAACGATTTTTTTTGTACAAAAATTGACCCACGGAACGACCATTCACTCTGGATAGCATTCAACATCTACTCTCTACATTTAGGTAGCGCCATTCACCATACCATTAATAAATCGTATTATAGACCTTATGGAACAACCTCTGCTTTTTATCCTAGTAATTCTCTCGCATCTCGATATTCTAGTCCATGGGCATCAGCAACAGCTTTATAGGTGACATAGCCATTTAGTGTATTAATCCCCTTTAATAAGGCTTCATTATCTAAGCAGGCTTGGCGGTATCCTTTATTTGCAATCTGGAGTGCATAAGGAACCGTTACATTTGTTAAGGCAAAAGTAGATGTTCTCGGCACGGCTCCCGGCATATTTGCCACCGCATAATGAACAACCCCATGCTTAACATAAGTTGGATCACTATGTGTGGTAATTCGATCTGTTGTTTCAAAAATACCCCCTTGATCGATCGCAATATCGACAACCACACTGCCCTTTTTCATCGATTTAACCATCTCTTCTGTTACCAGCTTAGGCGCCTTCGCTCCTGGTATAAGAACAGCCCCGATAACCAAATCTGAATCCTTTACTGCTTCGGCAATGTTATAAGGGTTTGACATGAGAGTCGTAACTTCTGATCCAAAAATATCGTCTAACTGGCGCAGGCGCTCGGGGTTCAAATCAATGATCGTTACCTTTGCACCTAAACCAATCGCCATTTTAGCAGCATTCGTACCGGCAACACCACCTCCGATAATGGTGACTTTTCCTCTTTGTACCCCCGGTACACCAGAAAGAAGAATTCCCATACCACCATTGATCTTTTCCAAAAATTGTGCACCGACCTGAGTTGCCATTCTGCCAGCAACCTCGCTCATAGGCGTCAATAATGGCAAAGTCCCATTTGGAAGTTGAACGGTTTCATAGGCAATACCCACTACTTTTTTCTCAATTAGTGCCTTAGTTAATTCCGGTTCAGGTGCTAAGTGTAAATATGTAAATAATATTAATCCCTCACGGAAATACTTATACTCCTCTGGAAGTGGCTCCTTTACCTTCATCACCATATCCATTGACCATGCCTCTTCCGCTGAGTTAACCAATTTTGCTCCCGCAGCTTGATAATCTTCATCTGTAAAGCCAGAGCCCAATCCCGCACTTTTTTCCACAAACACTTCATGTCCAAATTGAACAAGATTGACTACTCCTGCAGGTGTCATTGCCACACGATTTTCATTATTTTTAATTTCTTTAGGTACTCCAATGCGCATGATGGTTCCCTCCACAACAAATTGTAAACACTTTCATTTTATCAAATAACAAGCTTTTTCCAAAATATAGCCTCACCAAAAAATGGTAAGGCCTTTTCCCTTTTGTTTAGATAAAGAACGGATAAAAGAACGGGAAGCCAAAGCCAAATCCGAAAGGCGGGTAATATGGAAAAAATGGGCGGTAGTAATAAGGTCTCCATCCCCACGGTCTCCCCCATCCCCAAACACGGTAATCATTGTTTCCATAATTTAGTGGGGGGTCATTAGGCATTTGTTCAGGAACCATATACATATTCTCATTCATGGTGGTTTTACCTCCTCAATGTGATGATTCATGTCACTAAAGAATATGCATCTGTGGAGGTATATTCTTGGGTATACGCCCTTAATTTCCGTTTTTAAAAAGATTAAGCATAAATGTGTAAAAGCTGCCCAATTAGATGGACAGCTAACCTTTTATCTATTTCCCTTACTCCTCTTCTTCTGAAAAATCATCCTTTGTTGCAATATAGGTATCTTGATCAATAAAACCGCTGTTATATGCGTTCATAATTTGCTCACTGATCTCACTTTCCCATTGCTCATCGAACTCAAAAGAATATCTCTGGTTAGGGTCAAACTTGCCCATCTAAAAAACCTCCTATTAATGTAAGTTCTTCATTATTGTTCGAAAAATTGCAACAGGTATACATTGTTAAATATTGTATAATCCGAAGTAGGGAGATGATAATTATGGGAATGAAATACCAAAAAATTATGGTAGCCGTTGATGGTTCAAAGGAAGCGGATTGGGCATTTAAAAAGGGAATTGAAATTGCCAAACGAAATCACGCTTCCTTGATTTTAGTCCATGTCATTGATACTAGATCATTTGCAATGATTGAAGCGTATGATACAGTTATTGGGGAAAGGGCAGAAAAATTAGCACAAGATATGCTTGAAAATTATAAAGAACAAGCGGAAATGGCCGGTATGTCCGATGTAAAATATGTCATTGATTTCGGTTCCCCTAAGATTAAAATTCCAAGAGATTTAGCTAAAAAACATCATATCGATTTAATTATTTGTGGGGCGACAGGTATGAATGTTATGGAAAGATTTTTTATCGGCAGTGTTTCAGAACACATCACTCGCTATGCTCCCTGCGATGTTCTTGTCGTACGAACAAAAAAAGCTTTAGAATAATTGATTTACTGGCATCAAACAGTTTCATAGCACCTGTGCTTTTCAAATGAACTCGGAAGTTTTTTAATGAACGCCTCTTAAATCTGTAGTACAATGAAAGCAACTTACTCTTACATATCTTGGAGGCTATTCATGAAAGCACATTTTTCCTTCGATCATAGACTCGGTATTGAAATTCCTGATTTAGCAGCTGAATGGGAAGAATATAGTAAAAAGACACAGGAAGAGATCCTACTTCATTGGGAGCAAATTAGGGGTTCTATCCCAGACAGAATTGCGGAACTTGAAAAGGAAATAAATCAAAAGCAGGCTCAGCTTTCGAATGAAAATGATTTTCTTCGATCCTGTCAGCTTAATACGGAAATAGCAGAACTAGCATCCATCATCAATGACTTGTGGATTTGGTACCGCGCTAACCAAACGATATCCGGAAAAGTCCACCATTAATAATCGAAGCTGGCACTTAAATACAGTGCCAGCCCTTTCTGCTTGTTATAAATCTTTTTGAATTTCCTTTACAACATGGCCAATTTCAGGAAGGATGAGCTTATTCATTGCAAGCTTAACAGCCCCAGATGACCCCGGAGTTGAGAAAATGGCTTTATTTTTCACCACCCCAGCAATTGCCCTAGAAAGAATCGCCGCTGAACCTATATCCTCTTGATAACTCAAAATTCGAAACAACTCTCCAAACCCAACAATCTCTTTATCAAGTAAGCTTTGAACCGTTTCGATCGTGACATCCCGTTTGGCAATACCTGTACCACCATTCGTTAATATCACATCAATATCCTCACGTTCACATCCTTTCAAGATTTCTGACTTGATTTCAGATACATCATCCTTTACTATGACATAATCCACAATAAAGTGCCCCGCTTGTTCAAGTAGGTCCACCATCAACTTGCCACTCTTATCAGATTCCTTATCTCTTGTATCACTTACTGTTATTACTTTACAATTTACCATTTTTTGAGCTGTCCTTTTATGTTCCTGAAAACTCATTTTGAAAACTCCTCTTTCTCATACAAATAGCGCAATTGATAATATTTTTCCGCAAATGATGTTACTTTTCTTGTTAACTGATAATTTACCCCTGCTCCTATGGCAATACCAAAAAGCGGTATCCCTTGTATCAACTTATGACGGAATTGTGATATAACCATTGCCTTTAATAGCTGTTGTAGTGGCTGTTCAATCCAGTTGATATCTGTTATTTCTTCCTTTCCTTCATAAAAATAAGGATTTTCCATTAATTCTAATTCCTGTTTTAATTCTAACCATCCCTGCTTTTGTAATCTATGAGGAAGGCAAGCCGTATGAAATACCTTTAAAGAAGTCATCATTTCAAAAGGAGTATTCACTTCAAAGCCGTATGTCATTGCAATTAATTGTACAACCCTTAAATTGATGAATGTCAATGTTGGAATATCCATCCCTAAAAGCATCTTGTTACCTGTACCTACCAATCCCCCTTGTACAAGGGAATAAAGCCGATGTCTTGCAATAAGCTGCCCTGCTATGTAATGTAATTGGTCAATTTCCAATTGCCTCATATCTTCAATTTTTTCAACTTCTTTAAGGAAAACCCTTCCAGAATCAAGAATTCTTTCCTTCTCATCCTGTTGCATCTGAGAAGATTGAATCATCCCGTGCAAATGAAACAACCAACTATCAATCACAGTGAAAAATTGCTTTTGAATCTTTTCAGGCAACAAGGAAAAAGTTCGATGTAAATATTTTTCATAGGCAAGTTGCAGGTCATTAGTCTCATAGTTCAGCAACTGATTTTCCCATTCTTGTATTTCTTTAAAGACGCTTCTATCCCGCTCAGTAAGTGGCATGTCAAGAGCCTCCTTTAGAAATCTTTTCATAAGTATATCATAAAAAAAGCAAAAGCCCTCATTGGGCTTTTGCTTGATTGTAGACAAAAGGCATTCCGAATAAGCTTAATTCGAAATGCCTTTTCAAATTTTAAGCAATTTTTGGTCTATATTAACTTTAATTTGACCCCAACGGGGTCAATTATTATACCATTTTTGGACTAGTCCAAGTCCAGTTTGCCAGTTTCTTTAAATTCATTGCAGCAAAAGTAAGCATCGCCTGCATGGACAATTTTTTAAGGCCTCTTAAAGTCGTCCA
>NZ_JAAIUV010000007.1 GCF_010975035.1 Neobacillus thermocopriae
TGACGTACTACAATCATTATCGTGGACAGTGGAATTTAAAAAAGCTGCCGCCTGTAAAATACAGACAGCAGCTTCAACAAGTTGCCTAGGCTTTTTTAAAATGTCCTTTACAAAGGGTACACTTTACCGTTTCAGAGGCTTTTTATTATTTTTACATAAAATGTCCGTGTCCGAGGACCGTCAAACTCACAAAAATAAATACCTTGCCATGTGCCTAGAAGCAGCCGTCCTTCTGTAACAATGACATGCTGGGATGTACCGACTGTACTTGCCTTCATATGAGCGGCTGTGTTTCCTTCCAAATGACGATCTTGCTCATGATGCCAAGGATACACTTCATCAAATCGGCGAATCATATCCCGTTTCACGTCAGGATCCGCATTTTCGTTAATGGTTATTCCGGCTGTTGTATGTGGACAATAAACAACAACGGCACCTTCCATCATATGGTTTTTGTGAATAAATTCTTGAACTTGATGGGTAACCTCGATCATTTGGTCGCGTTGAGTTGTTTGTAAAGTGAATTTTTTAAGCATGGTTTTCTTCCTTTTCATGTTTGCTTAAGTGAAATTTTATCATAAGAAAGGGAATTTTTGTAACGATCCTAGCCTACTTTTTGTCTCTAAAAGGATTAAAGATGTTAAAATCTAGGAAAGGGCTTTTGGAATGATAGGTTGGTATGAAGACAAATGTTTGGGACGAATGTACACAATCTCCAAAAACAAAATTACTAGATGGAGGTCTTCATTATGATACAAATCCTTTTTTGGCCTTGTATGCTTGTTTCCCTATTTCTCGCTGTATTGGCGATTTGCCTTCAAAAGCCGAAGTATCTAGTGATTTCCTCACTACTCATTTTACCTTTATCCGTCTATCTAGCGGCTACTCCTCGATTTTATATTTGGGGCTTAACTTTTCCATTCTTTTATGTAGGCGCTGCCATTTCGACAAAGAAGAACCTGAGGTGGTTATCCAGTTTATTGGTTGCCCCTAATTTTTTTCTAATCGGATGGCTTGGGATTACCGTTTTACGTCAATAATTCTTTATGGAGAGAGTGGAATGGAACAACAAGTAAGTTTCGTTTGTAATATTAGTAAAGCGTGTACCCTAGTCAATCCAATAGAACTAGTTTGCATCACTTAAGTGTTATTGAAATAAAACGGCAGTTCGTGATCTTATGGTGATTGGTAAAAAACGATTTTCATAAAGGAGGAATCTCATTATGTACGAACCAAAAACAAAAGAAACGAATCATAGTGTTATTGAGTTTATTGAGAATGTTGAAAGTCCTAAAAAACGTGAAGATGCTTATAAGTTGTTAGAAATTTTCACAGAAGCAACTGGGTATGAAGCAAAAATGTGGGGGACAAGTATTATCGGCTTTGGCTCTTATCACTATAAATACGAATCTGGACACGAGGGAGATGCTCCTCTCGTCGGCTTTTCTCCCCGCAAGGCAAAAATCAGTTTGTATTTGGCACCCGGTGAACCTAAACGAGAGGAATTATTGGAAAAATTAGGAAAATACACAACAGGAAAAGCGTGTGTATACATCAATAAGGTTGCAGATATTGATGTCAATGTATTAAAAGAATTAATTAAAGAATCGGTCCGGTTTTTACAAGAAAAGTACCCGAGTCAGAATGAATAAAGGGGAGGTATATTTAGTCATTTATTTTTTAGTCGAGGAAGAAATCCATGGTAATGTTAGGTGATGCATTCGAAAATAAGAAATTTAAAAAAATAGTGTACTTTTTTAGTGAATTACGTTATTCTAAGAACTATCAAAAAAATAAGATTCATACGATGATAGGTTTTCAGTAGTCTTATTATCCCTGTTAAAGAGAGCCAGTGGGTGGTGCGAACTGGTACAAATAATTAAGACGAATTTCGTTCCTGGAGTATCTTTTTCGACCTTTGGAAGGAAAAGACGGATTGTCTCGATAACGACAGCAAAGTGGAGATGTTCATCTCAATTTAGGGTGGTACCGCGGTCAAAAGCCGTCCCTGTGTTATTAACGCAGAGACGGCTTTTTTATTTTATTCAAAAAGGAAGGAGTAAAGAGTTTGAAAACGAAAGAACAATGGTCATCGAAGATTGGCTTTATTTTGGCAGCAGCAGGCTCTGCCATAGGACTTGGAGCAATATGGAAGTTTCCTTATATTGCCGGTGTGAGTGGAGGAGGGGCATTCTTTGTCATCTTTACTCTTTTCACTTTATTTTTAGGTCTTCCACTTCTGATGGCAGAGTTTGTCATTGGGCGAAAAACACAGAAAAATGCGATTGACGCTTATAAGGAACTTGCGCCCAATTCAAAATGGCATTGGATTGGATACATGGGAATTGTGACTTGCTTTATTTTGCTCTCATTCTACAGTGTGATTGGCGGCTGGATTATTGTGTATTTATGGAAGGCTATAACAGGCCAGCTGAATGGGCTTGACCAATCGGAGTATGCCGAGTTGTTTGGGGCGACTATTTCTAACCCCTATATCAGTGTGTTCGTTCAGTTCCTTTTCATGTTATTCACTATTGTCGTTGTGGCGAAAGGTGTTCAAAAAGGGATTGAGAAAACCAGTCAAGTCATGATGCCAGTCTTATTTATTTTGTTTATCGTATTAATTATCCGTTCCCTAACTTTAGATCATGCAATGGAAGGCGTTCTCTTCTTATTTAAGCCGGATTTTAGCAAAGTCACAGCGGAAACGATTTTGTTTGCATTAGGTCAATCTTTTTTTGCATTAAGTATCGGAGTTTCCGTTATGGTTACTTATAGTTCATATTTATCAAAGGCAGAAAACTTATTCCGGTCTGCTTTTTCGATTGTCATGATGAATTTGTTTATCATTATTTTGGCTGGTTTGGCGATCTTCCCGGCTGTTTTCTCTTTTGGTTTAAAACCAGATGCAGGCCCTGTTTTATTGTTTAATGTGTTGCCAAATGTGTTTGATCAGATGGCATTTGGCATGGTCTTTTTTGTCGCCTTTTTAATTCTATTTTTATTTGCTGCCCTTACGTCCGCTTTTTCAATGCTTGAGATCATTGTGACGGTATTGGCCAAAGGTGATGCCAAGAAAAGGGAGAGATGGTCTTGGATCATTGGTCTGGCAATTTTTGTTTTTGGCATTCCGTCTGCCTTGTCATTTGGGGTATTAAGTGATGTGCTGATATTTGGAAAATCGATTTTTGATGTGGCTGATTATCTGGTGAGCAACATACTGCTACCAGTTGGCTCCTTGTTAATCGCTGTCTTTGTTCCTTTGAAAATAAAAAAATCGGCCTTGTATGAGGAATTCTCAACAGGGGGAGGTATTCCTTATCACTTGTTTCAATTATGGTTTTTCTTAATTCGGTTTGTAGCACCGATAGCGATTTTAATGGTTTGCTATCATGTGATAAGGGGATAGAATTTTAGGCCAATAAGAAGCTCGGCTTTTTACCGAGCTTCTTATTGGTACCCAATTGTAATCGATGTCAATCAAAATAAACCTCTTTTTCTGGATTCTTTAGAAACGAAAAGGCCATTTCAATCTGTGACTTCGTATTTCGAGCAACGGACAAAGGAGGAAGCGCATCCTCTGAGAAAAAACCGACTTCACTGGTCTCCAAGCCGCCTGCAGCCTGGCCGCCCACAATTTCACATTGGATGAACATTTTATAAATATGGTAGGGAGATGGAGGATGTGGATGGCATTTATTATCTGCGACAGCCAGTAGCTTTACTGCTTTTACATCAAATCCTGCCTCTTCCTTCACTTCTTTCACGGCCACTTCTCCAGGTGTTAGGCCGATATCGGCCCATCCTCCTGGAAGTGCCCAGCCACCATCCATTTTTTCACGAACCATTAAAATTTTTCCGTCTTTAAAAACGACTGCTCGGATGTCTACCTTTGGAGTGGCATACCCGGTCTCATTGGCAAACAAATCTTTGA
Organism: Neobacillus thermocopriae; assembly: GCF_010975035.1. Lineage (GTDB taxonomy): Bacteria > Bacillota > Bacilli > Bacillales > Cytobacillaceae > Neobacillus > Neobacillus thermocopriae. The sequence goes on from NZ_JAAIUV010000007.1 coordinate 3,935, forward strand.
TAGTTTTTTGATCCATTTCCGTATAATGACTTAAAATCTCCACACTTAACTTACGAATGGTCTCAAACCGCTCCAGGTCATAGACATCTTTTGAATAGGTTAATCCAACTTGGGCTATGGACTGGAGCTGTTTAGCCCATTCCAGCCATTTCGGTTCCACGATCATCACTCCATGCTTGTCTAAAATATACTTAATATTACTATGTATATTATGAAAATTCATAATTTGACTTGGCATTTTTATTATTTTTTTGGGAACTTCCAGCTCATGGACCATCATTCCGTTTTGCCTGAAGGAAATTGCTGGGACAATAAAAATTAATTTTTTTCTTGTAAAAAATACTTGCATTTCTCCTTCAAATGAATTATTATGGAATACACGAATAATAGAAGGGTGGATATAAAGCCGATGAACAACTAATCCTATTTTAAGAAGAGCATTCGTATATAACACGGATATTTATTCTGGATAGGATTAGTGCAGGCTTTTTTAATATGAACAGGACAAGGTACATAGATGTACCTTGCCTTTTTGGTGCCTGATTTACCTCCTATCCAGATGTGGAAAAAGGAGGTTTTTTTATGGAACAAACGAAAACAGAAATGACCATGGGAACATTGTTCCGTAATCGAGTCATACAGGTTATCTTATTATCAACGTTATTCCTTCAAATTGGAATTTGGGTGCGCAATTACTCCATCTTGTTATTTGTGGTGGAGAAAACCAATGAAAATCCAGTGGCTGTGTCACTCATTTCAGTAGCTGAATTTGCCCCGATTTTCTTGTTTTCCTTCATTGGGGGTACTTTTGCGGATCGCTGGCGTCCCAAACGGACGATGATCTGGTGTGATTTTCTAAGTGCCGTGTCGATTTTCATCGTATTGCTTACGCTTGTATTTGGAAGTTGGAAAGCGATTTTCTTCGCAACCCTTGTTTCTTCCATTCTGTCACAGTTCTCTCAGCCATCAGGAATGAAGCTGTTTAAATTGCATGTTCCAGAAGAGCTGATTCAGATGGGGATGTCCATCTATCAAACCATGTTTGCTTTATTTATGATTCTTGGTCCGGTTCTCGGAACATTTGTTTATCAGCAATATGGCATTAACACAGCGATTGCTATCATGGGTGTTGCCTTCTTACTTTCTGCTGGTATTCTGTTCTTACTTCCAGCGGATTTTGAGGTAGAAGAAAAGAAAGAGAAGACAACGATCTGGCAGGAAATGAAAGCTGGGTTTAAATATGTTTTGAATAGCCGTGCGTTAACACTTCTTGGCGGGACTTTTGCTGCAGCGGGATTGGCAATCGGACTTACTCAGCCACTTGCTGTTTTCCTTGTTACGGAACAGCTTGGACTACCGAAGGAACAATTGCAATGGTTAATGGCAGCATTTGGTACTGGAATGATCCTTGGAGGCGGTTTGACGGTTGGATTAGCGAAAAAGACGCCGCCGCAAATTTTGCTTGCCTTAGGCTTAGCTGTGAATGCGATAGGATTTATGATTTATGGTATATCTGAAATGTTTTGGCTTACAATGGCCGTAGAGTTTATCACCGGTTTATTTATGCCTTGCATTCATATTGGTATCAATACAATGATCCTAAAGAATACAGAAGCTGCTTTCATCGGCCGGGTAAACGGGATTTTAAGCCCGATGTTTATGGGAGCCACGGTAATTACCATGACAGCTAGTGGCTGGCTAAAGCAAAAACTTTCACTTGTAACTATGTATGAAGGATCTGCGCTTTTATTTGTAGTAGGAATCCTTTTCTTGGTGCCGCTTTTTAAAGGAGCCACCACCATGTTGAAAAAAAGTGAAGAGGTATAAGTAGGAAAAAGGAGCTTGTGGATGCAAGCTCCTTTTTTATTTAATAGGAACATTAAAAAAAGTCTGACCATTAGGACCCATGTTATTTCAAGAAATAAAGTTTGCTTTTGTATGATAGGAGGTACTAGTGTTTAAAAATTTTTATATGATAGACATGGAAGAAGGCTGTGATGAATTTTCGGTTCTTCACAACCTGTAAGATGGAATGAGGGTTATGAAAACATTAGATCCATGAAAATCCTCTTCTATGGTGGTCTCTTCTGTCGTGATCGCGGTCATGATCTCTTCTGTCCTCATTCTCAATAATGACTTTGTCCGCACGGATAATCACTCGATCTGCATCAATTACCACACGTTTTCTTCTCTCATCACTCATGCCTAGCACATTATCGTGAAAATCATTAAATCCTCTTCTTTCTTTTGACACGTCATTCCCTCCCTTCTTCCTTATAATGAATAAAATATGCTTGTACAAAAAAAGTGCTTGGACACATTTCTCTTTTTTTAATGAGATTGTTTTGATAGAAAAGGACAAAAATATGTAACAATGCTTTTTATCTTATAAAATAAGAGTATGCTAAAATAATTTTGTACAAGATAGGAGGTTTAATGGAAATGACTTTATATAAAATTCTTGTATTTATACATATATTTTCAGCAATAATGGGGGTCGGACCAGGATTTATTTTAACAACTGTTGTGAAATCTGGAAAAACAATGACTGAATTACGTCATTCTTATGCTATCAGACATCGTTTGCACATTTTTGTCATGATTGGCGGCACATTATTGCTTGTTTCTGGTTTGGGCTTAGGTCTTTTAAACCCAGCTTTGTTCCGACAGGGATGGTATGTCACAAGTCTGATCCTCTTTCTCATCGCCTTAGCTATCGGACCAGTTATGTTATCTCCTAGATCCAAACCGATTAAAGCGATGCTTGAATCTCATCAAGGTGAAGAGATACCGGAGGAATACTGGAAATTATCAAAAGAGCTTTTTAAGTATGAAAACCTCGAGAATTTTATTATTATGATTATTATTGCCTTAATGATTTTAAAACCGTTTTAATGTAAATCTAAATAGAAGTTGGTTGTTATGATGAAAAAGAAATGGATCTTTAGTGGAATAGGGATTCTACTCTTTATTCTTTTACTTTTTAGCATCAATCAATTAATGAATTCGAGAACTTATCAATTATTTGGAGATTTGATCAGTCAGGTTGAGACCGATCAGAAAGTGGTTGCATTAACATTTGATGATGGACCGACAAACAGAAATTCGGATCTGCTGCCCCTTTTGGAAAAATATCATGCAAAGGCAACATTTTTTTTAATAGGTGCTGACATAGAAAAGTATCCCGATGAAGCGAAGAAATTAGTAGAGGCTGGGCATCAGATAGGAAATCATACTTATTCACATGATCGCATGGTCTTCAAAACTCCATCATTTATTAAAAAAGAGATTGAGAGAACAGACCGCTTGATCCGAGAAGCAGGGTATAAAGGGGAAATTGTGTTTCGTCCACCGTATGGAAAAAAGCTTGTCGGTTTGCCTTATTATTTAAAAAAACATGACCGGAAGACGATATTATGGAACCTCGAGCCTGACAGTTACTTTTCTTCCGCATCAGACAAGATTAAATATATAAAGGAAAATATGAAACCAGGTTCCATTATCTTAATGCATCCTTGGTATGGTGATTCTGCAGAAGAGTTCAAAGCGATAGAAGGGATATTGCAGGAGTTGTCAAATGAAGGATATGAGTTCGTAACGGTAGAAGAGCTGATAGCTTCATAGAAAAACCGCTTGGATGACCAAGCGGTTTTTCTATGCCAAGAAAGAATGTTGGAGAAATCCAAAACTATTTAAAGTAAGTGCTTTAGCAGTGAGGGGGCTTTCGTTTTTCTAATTATCACTTATCTGAACCGTTACTTCGGATTCGCCAGAATGGATGACAACTTCCCAAACATCTGTTTTTGAGTGATAAGACGTTGATTGGATGGCTGGAATATTGGGGAGATTTAATTCTTTTGATGTCAATGCTTTTCGAATAGCGTCAGATTCGGTTAGGTCTGCGTTTTTCGGTTTTTTGCTAGGAAGCACCAATACTTTTTCTGCTTCCGCCTGTCCCGGGTAGGATTCCATTACCACATCAAACCAAATTTGTACTTTATCCCCAACATCAGCTTTATTTGAAGCATGGGAAAACCAAATGGCAGGATAAAATTCTTTGAGTCCACCAGTAGAACTAAAATCCTCAGATTCTGAGGCAACTACGAGAATCCTGCCACTTTCTTTTTTTACCACATATCCCTCAATCCCGGGTTTAGAATGTGTGGTGCAGCCGGTTAGCCAGAGGCACAAAAGAAAAAAACTAATAGGGAGCTTCTTCATTTTACAGCCTCCTTTATTAAATTAGAGAGCGGGGCCTCCTGTTGCACCAATCATCAGTACTGCCCGTAAAAAAGAAGAGGAACTTTGCTATTTGCCAATGTAAGGTGTGGTCAGAAAGAAATGGTCAAAGTCGCTCATCAAACGATCTTAGCCTTAAGATAATGGAAAAGTCCAGAAACCCATTTTTTTCATTGATTGCCTTTAACTTTTGCATTCTTACCCGGTACCGTTTTAATCTTAAAAATAAAATAATAATACTTATAAATAATAATCAGCACTAGGACTATTTTGACGATGTAGCTATCATGTAAAAATAGTGGGATGGCAATCATTGCATCAGAAAAGAGCATTAAGGTCACCTTTTGTTTTAAGGTCATCGATTTTTCTCGAACAAAAGTTTCTAAATGGCGCTTGTATAGGTTCGTCCCTTTAAACCAAATTTCAAAGCGTTTCGATCCTTTCATAAAGCAGAACGAAGCCAATAGCAGGAGGGGAGTCGTTGGTACAATGGGTAAAACGATTCCCACCACACCAAGGCCCAATGCGATTAACCCAATGATAATATAGATAAATTTGACAATACTACGTTGTATAAACATACCCTTCACCTTAGATGAGCCTTTACTCCTAATTTCCTTCATTATAACATAGGAAAGTGCCAACCCGCTGAATGGCCTATTTCAACTATTATCATTCTTCCGAAAATAAGTACGTAAAAATATTCGGAATTCTTTCTTTGAAAAAAGAATAGTGATGTTCAGCCTTTTCTATTTGTTGAAATTTCGCATCTTCGATTTGGTTGTCTAATAGGTCAAAGACTCTTTTACTAAGATCCAAGAAAAGTTTACTAGAGACGTCATCTCCTGGAACTTCATTTGTTCCGATATCCATATAAAATTTTTCAATGCTGGACAGATCGGATTGTTGGATCAAATTTTCAATTTCCTCCTGATTACGGAAATAGGCTGGAGATAAGACGGCAATTTTTTTAAAGAGATGCGGGTAACGACAAGCAGCATATGTAGTAATAAGTCCCCCCAATGAAATGCCTGCCATCGCTGTTTCATAGCTTAATGTCCGGTACTTTCGGTCGATTAATGGCTTTAATTCATGGACGATAAAATCTAAATAGGCTTCACCATTACCGCCAGCTGTACTTTCATATCCCAAAATTTGCCTGCTTAATTCTCCATGTTTCCATGGACAGTATTCATTGATCCTTTCCTCCCCTTCTGGATTTAAGTCAATTCCTACCACGATCAATTCCCATTTAGTTTGTTCTAAATAATCTTTTAAACGTAGTGAAACTCCTTTTAGTGCGTCTTCATCTTCAAACACATTTTGCCCATCATGTATGTACAAGACGGGGTACCTTTTGTCTGTATTTCCATAATTTTCTGGTAAATAAACGCGTACGTATCTTTCTTGTTGAAAGGAAGTCATATAAACCGAGAATTTTTCCAACAAATGATAGCACCTGCCTATTTAGGATTTGAAAAGTCTTAGATTCGAAACACTCGTAAATAATGATATATGAAATATATTTAATAGTTAAGTATTTTTATCATTAACCAAAATATGTAAGTGTAGATTCTTTTGTGGACGAAAGGGGTTGAAAAGGAGGGTAGCAAGGGACTATTTCACTCCTTTACAGAAAAAAATACATACGAAAAGATATTGTCTAGTGTCCTCCATCAACTATTGGTCAAATGGTACATGTCCCATGCGATTTCTCTCTTTTTACATAATTTAATAGTATAGGAGCTTTTCATGAAAAGAGGTGATCATTTTGAAGGGAAGAGGGAAAAAAAGCCCATTTCGTTTTTGTGTTTTTCCCGGTTATAATTGGTGTGGCCCTGGTTGCAGCGGGCCGGGGGCACCGATTAATGATGTAGATGCCTGTTGTATGAAACATGATCAATGTCTTCGTAGAGGTATTGATCGTTGTCAGTGTGACTATGAGTTTATGAATTGTCTCTATCATAAGAGGAATCCTTATACAGATAAAGGAAGAAAAGCAGCCTTCATGTACAATGCAATGAAAGTTTACACGACATTTACGTGCGGAGGCCGGATAAGGTAGAAATGTGAGAAGGAAGGGACTTCCAATGAAAATCCCAAATTATTCATTTTCCAGAAATGTCTAACGTTACAGTTTTTTAAATTGCTAGTGTTTTAAGTTGGTCAAGTGAAATGATATGGAATTGTCAGCTTTTTTTTCATATAATTAAATAATGCATATAAAAAGTAATCATATTTGGAGGAAGTATGACGAAAAAGACAATTGTTTTTACTGGCGGGGGTTCTGCAGGGCATGTCACACCCAACCTAGCCATTATTAATGAAATAAAAGACGATTGGAATATTCATTATATTGGTTCAAAAAAAGGAATTGAAAAGGAATTAATCAGTAAAATCAACATCCCTTATCATAGTATTAGTAGCGGAAAACTGAGACGATATATCGACTTTGAAAATGTTATTGATGTTTTTCGAGTTCTCAAAGGCTGCTTAGATGCTAGAAGAATTTTAAAGAAACTGAAACCAGATTTAGTTTTTTCAAAAGGTGGATTTGTCTCTGTCCCAGTTATCATTGCGGCTAGATCTTTAAAAATCCCTATTTTTATTCATGAAAGTGATATGACACCGGGGCTGGCCAATAAATTCTCGCAACGGTTTGCGACAAAAATCTTTACATCGTTTGAGGAGACGGAAAAATTTTTCCCGAAAAATAAAGTCAAGGCAATTGGATCACCGATTCGAAAAGAGGTTTTGAACGGATCAGCGGAAAGAGGACGAAGGTTCCTGGGATTTGATCAAAGACGGCCGATTTTGACGATCATGGGCGGTAGCTTAGGAGCAAAAAGGATTAATGAAACCGTTAGAGAAGCATTATCACAGCTGACTGAGAAGTATCAAATTGTTCATTTATGCGGTAAAAACAATGTGGATGAAAGCTTAGCTGACATATCCGGGTACAAACAGTTTGAATATGTTCATGAGGAATTATCTGATATATTGGCAGCTACTGATTTGGTAATCACAAGAGGTGGCTCTAATGCGATTTTTGAATTTTTGGCATTAAACATTCCGATGTTGATTATCCCGCTTGGGCTAAAGCAAAGTAGAGGCGATCAAATTTTAAATGCCCGAGCTTTTGAGGAAAAAGGGTTCTCCCTTACATTAGAAGAAGAAAATCTGACTAGTGAATCGCTAATAAAATATTTAGAAATGCTTGAGATAAAAGAGGAAGAAATTCGCGGGAAAATGAAAGCGTCACAACAAGGGGAAGCGTTGAAGACACTTGTGACGGAAATAAACAAATTTTTGTAATTAAATGAGTTGCTTCGGCAGCTCTTTTTTTGGGAAGTGGGATTGAAAAGGAGAAGAATCGAGACAAGTGTTTCGTTTATTAGTCTCATTGAGAACATAAACAGAAAAAGAGGGTTTCCGAAAAGTATCATTTTTGGGAACCCTCTTTTTTTACTCTAAGCCTTGTATGGATTTTTGTTCTAGATGTGGGTGGTGCATAGCCTCTCCTTCACATGCTCCTAAGTGGCTTCCATCCCCTAAGAAGCCGTTTTTAAGGGACTGGCTATTTTCTAACCCAATTTCCTTATCACCGCTCGAACCGGACTTCCATCTGCTTCGACTAATGGAAGTGGAAGGGCTGCAAGCTCGTAATCTCCTGGCTCAATCTCGTCTAATAAAAGTCCTTCTAAAATATGAATACCAAAACGGTTCAGTTCATGATGGGCAGGTAACTCTTTACTATCCAGTGGATCCACAGACGGTAAGTCAAGTCCAAGTAGCCGCACTCCGTTTTCGGAAAGGTAGGCGGCTAGTTCTGGTTCAACTGGTGGTATGGATTGAGGGAACTCCTTGCGATTCTGCCAACTATCGGTCCGAATTAACAATCTGGTTACCCCATCCAAATTCACCTCAGATAATTCCTTAATCCCAATGCTCTTCACATTAGGCAAATGAACGACACAAGCTGGACCGATATACAACTGGATATCTAGATCAATCACCTTTTTTCCTTCATTATCGAAATGATAGGGGGCATCAATATGTGTGCCGGTGTGAGTGCTCATCGTAATTTCGCCGACATTGACAGAGCCGCTTTCTTCCTTACTCCAGTTTATTTTATAGTTGAAAGGTGTATCCCCTGGCCATACAGCTATATCATTGGTGAGTTGTTGTGATATATCTATCCATTTATTCATGATTGAAAGCCTCCATCCATTTAAGACAAAAGCGGCCCGGAATGAATGATCCGTCCGCCGCTTCATCTTTCTTTTCATCCATCTTTTAGTGTATTACAGTTGTGTCCTTATGCTCAAGAGATCTGGGAAGAATTGCTGATCGACCACTCTTTTTAGATAAGTAACACCTGAAGATCCGCCCGTTCCTTTCTTATGTCCAATGATCCGTTCTACCGTTGTCATGTGATGAAAGCGCCAAAGTTGTTGTTGATTTCCGATGTCTACTAGTTTTTCTGCGAGCTCATATAAATCCCAGTATTGATCGGTATTGCGATACACAGTTAGCCATGCCTCTTGAACACTTGGATTAGGTTCATAGTTTTGTGAAAAATCTCTATTAAGCACCGTTTTATCGATAGGCAACCCATGAGCATGAAGAGCAGAAACTGCCGCATCATAAATACTAGGTTCATGAAGTGCCTTATTCAATTGTTCATAAAGTTCCAATTGGTGGCGATAAACAGCGAGTGTGTGTGCATTTTTTTGTCCTAAAGCAAACTCAATTAAACGGTTTTGATAAGACTGGAATCCGGATGAATGGCCCAGTTTATGACGAAACTGCATATAATCTGCAGGAGTCATGGTGGTTAGCACACTCCACGATTGGATCAATTGCTGTTGGATTCTTGAAACGCGTGATAGCATTTTAAATGAAGGTTCCAGATGGTTGCGAAGAATACACTGAATCGCTGCGTTCAATTCATGAAGAATCAGTTTCATCCACAGTTCACTTGCTTGATGAATAATAATAAATAACATTTCATCATGGTGATCGGAAAGGCGATGTTGGCTTGATAATATTTTGTCAAGATGGAGATAATCGCCGTAGGACATTTCTTTTTGGAAATCGGTTTGAATTTCTTTTTCGAGTCCAGGGTGGCTATTTTGTACTTTATATTTCGTATCTGCTTGTTTCTCAGTCATCATGTTTCATACCCCGCTTTCTAAATTTTCCCCTTTAACTTGAATTCATTATTAATCTACTTGATTCCTGTAGTTTAGTGGTTTAATTGGTTGACAGATTCATGGTGTAAAGTCTTTTTTTTATTCGTGAAAAAGTAGGTGATGGATAAAAAGATAAGCCAAGGAATGCCGAACTGAAGTAAGATTTTAAAGTCAGTTACCCATGTAGTGATCATTAGACTGACAAGGAGTACGGCACCAATAATGGTTAAATACGGATAGCCAATCATTTTTATTGGCAACTTACGTCCACCTTTTTGCTCCCATGCTTTTCTGAAAAATAAATGAGAAATAAACACCATTAACCAAGTAAAAATAGCTCCGAACATAGAGATCCCCATCATAAACGCATAGGAAGTGTTGGGAAATAGGGCACTGACAGCCGCTGCTACGACGATCCCTGTTGCGGAAATGGCAAGGGCCGCTAATGGAGCTCCTTTTTTACTGACACTTCCGAAAATGGCTGGTGCAAACTTGGACTGGGATAAAGAAAACATCATTCTTGTTGATGCATATAACTGGCTGTTCATTGCAGATAATGCGGCTGTTAATACAATAAAATTCATAATTCCGGAGGCGCCTGGGATATTTAAAATTTCCATTACTTTTACAAATGGGCTTTTATCCACTCCAGCCGATTTCCATGGGACGATCATTAACATAAGAGCAAGTGTAAGTACATAAAATACAGTCAGGCGAAAAACAGTGGCTTTCAATGCTTTTGGTACGGCAACATCCGGATCTTTTGCTTCACCTGCAGTAACGGCAATCAATTCCGTTCCTAAAAAACTAAAGAGGGAGATAAAGATGGCAATCCAAACGCCGGACCAGCCAAAAGGTAGAAAACCTCCATCATTCACTAGGTTTTCAGGTCCCATATTTGTTCCGGACGATTCACCGAATAATACGTACGCACCTAAAAGGATAAAGCCGACGATTGCGCTAATTTTAATCATGGAAAACCAATACTCAAACGTAGCGAAAGTATGGACACTTATTGCATTCACATATATGAGTACAGCCCCAAAGAATAAAATCCAAACTAATCCTGGCACTGTTGGAAACCAGTATTTCATATAGATCGCAATGGCACTTACTTCCACCCCAACGGCTAATACGTTAGCAATCCAGTATGAATAACGGACGAGATATCCGGCCATCGGATGAATATACGTTTCTGCAATAAAACCGAAAGACCCGGTAGAAGGGTGGGCCACTGTCATTTCCGCTAGACAGCCCATTAAAATTAAGACAATCAATGCACCAATGGCATAACTAATTAACACACCTGGCCCAGCTGTACTTATAGCTAGTCCGCTCCCAAGAAATAAACCAGTACCAATAGCACAGCCCATCGCGATCATTGTCAGCTGCCTAGTGGTTAAATCACGCTTTAATTGATTACCGGATCCACTATGACCATGGACTTGATGATTCTTATTCCCCATAGAGCTCCTCCTTTTCCCGCAAAGGCATATTTTAAATAAAATTTGTGGAACCGCTTACAAAATAATAGATTCTGTGAAAAGCAGAAAAATTTTCTAACCCATTGATTTCCTCCTGTTCATCGGTTATATTTTCAAGGGAAATCATAACAAGGAATATGACATTATGTCAATAATATAATTCAGAAAATTTTTAATGTTATATTTACCCTCCTTATTTTAATGATAGGAAATCGCAAGGATCCGGTTCTTTCTTAATCTATTAAAAAACTTATGAGGAGATAGAGAAGATGATGGAAAAAGAAGTGATGGACAAACGGCATTTACGCTCTATTAAGACTCGGCAGAAATTACTCGAAGCTGCAAAAGAAGTCTTTTTGGAGGAAGGGTTCCAAAAAGCAACGATTTCGCAAATGATTAAAAAAGCTGAGGTCGGCTATGGGACAGCCTATGTACATTTTGAAGGAAAAGAAGATATATTAATTGTCTTAATGGAGGATGTGATGGGGAAATTTTATGAAATTGCGGAAATTTCCTTTTACCCTAAGTCTAAAGAGGAAGCAGAGAACATCATTCACAAACAAGCATACTCTTTTTTGAAAATGGCCGAAACCGAACGTCGTATGCTCCAAATTTTCGAACAGGCCATTGGAATATCATCTGCCGTTTCTGAGAAATGGAAATCCATCCGTGAGAAATTTATTCAACGGATTTCAAAAGATATATCCTACGCACAGGAAAATGGATTGGCAAGAAAGGAATTAAATCATGAACTAGTGGCAAGGGGATGGTTTTTCACAAACGAAATGTATCTTTGGGATATCGTGCGTAATGAGCGGCAAGAATCGGTCGAAGAGATTGCTAAAACAATAACCGCTGTTTATACAAGAGGGCTTTATCTATAATAAGTGGTTACAAAGGAAAAAGTCCATGCTATATTGGAAGAGGAAACAACATGTAACCGTGTACGTCATCCATTCATCAGCTCGAAGAAACACCCGGAAAAAAGAAAGAACTTTTAGAAAGGTGATTGAATGAAAGAGCTTCTTTACAAATGGGAACCTTTTTTGAAGTATGGCCAGCGGTTTGAAGTGGAAAGGAATAAGTTGATTTACCGTCAGGGTGAAAAGGGAAGAGGGTTTTATTATTTAAGCAAGGGAGAAATCAAAATTACTCTTCTCTCTGATAAGGGAGATGAACGGATTATTAATGTGGTGCCGCCGGGGATGTTATTTGGAGAACATGGTGTTCATCAAGAACCGTATTTGACTAGTGCAGCTGCGGGCTGCCCGTCTGTCATATACTACTTCTCTGACGAGGCAGCTGCTATGATTTATGCTAGACACCCGGAAGCGGCAGAAATATATACGAATTCGCTTATTTATAAATTTCGAACTATCGCGGAAATCATTTCTCTTATGGATTGTCCAATAGAACAGCAGATGGCTCATTATTTACTAAAGCTTTATTACGAAAATAATGGAAACGCTTCCATGAATCAAACTTCCCTTGCTAAATATTTAGGAGCATCAAGGATAACCATCAATCGGATTATTCAGAAATGGAAACAAAAAAATTATATCACATTAAAGAATCGACAAATATTCATTAACGATGCTGAGAAAATAAAAGCAATCGCTCATGATAAATGTTGATATTGAAATTACTAGTTTACCAGGTTTCGAAAGAAATCTGGTTTTTTTATATAGTATTTCTTGTTAATAATGTCAATGATTCCTTTCTCTTTCCATTGTTTTAATACTTTGTATACGGAGATTCTTGTTAATCCTGTACAGCTGGCAATATCTTGCTGATTAAGGGGAACTTCGAAATTCTGAAACTCATAACAAATATTGTGTAGTAGCAAAGCAATTTTTTGTTCTGATGTAAGCGTATCTAAATTGATGCGATCTAAAAGAATTTTCATTTTATGAATAACCGTCCTAGAAAATACTCGTACAATTTCTGGTCTCTCCTGTAAAAGTTTCTTGAATTTCCTATTGGAGAAATGATAGACAATGGAATCTTGAACTGCAATGGCAGTGGTGAAATGTTCTTTTTGATCCAATGATTGAACACCCATCAACTGGTTCGGGATCACGATGTTTAAAATTCGTTCTTTTCCAGTGGCATTCACGCTTACGATTCTGACTAACCCTTTATGAAGAAAATAAAATCCGTCACCAGGTGTTCCCTGTGAATAAATAGTTTGTTTGCGTTTAAAAAATTGCCTCTTACCAAATTGCAAATATGGCTCCCAATTAAAAACATGCTCATACAAAGTAACCATCTGATACCCCCCCAACTGAAATTGGATTCCAAAAATGCTCATGAATAGTCCTTATTCTAGCAATTTTCGTTTCCACTATCATGATAGTAAAAATAGGAAAAGAACACCACTATTTATTTGATTATTTCGACTTATTTTAAAATTTTATTGAAAATTACGTTAAATAGGTTACAGTTACGCTCACAAGAAAGGACTACAATTGAATTGTGAATTTTCTAATATTTTTATAAGGAGGTCGCCTATGGGAGTAAGAACAGGGGCGCAATATATTGAGGGGTTAAAATCACGAAAGCCGGAAGTTTGGCTTTATGGTCGTAAAGTGACAAATGTTTTTGAGGAGCCTGTATTTCAACAGCCAATCTTGGAAATTGCCAAGCTGTATGATATGCAACATGATCCAGAATATCGCGATCAAATTACTCATATATGCGAAGAAACAGGAGAAAGAGTGAACAACGCTTTTTTAGTACCAAAAAGTTATGAGGATCTAATGAAGCGTAGAGCTGTATTTGAAGCATTTGCTAAGGCAACATTTGGCTTAATGGGTAGAACACCTGACTTTTTGAATGTCGTAGTTACCTCCATGTACCATAATGCATGGTTCTTTGAAAAATACAATAAAAATTGGGCGGATAATATTCGAAATTATTATAAGTACTTGCGTGATAATGATTTATTTTTAACCCATGCCATCATAAACCCACAAAATGACCGCAGTAAATCATCCCATGAGCAAAAAGATATGTTTACTCATCTAGGGGCTGTTAAGGAAACACCAGATGGTTTGGTGGTTCGGGGAGCAAAAATGTTGGCGACCCTTGCCCCAATCACAGATGAGGTTATCATTTATTCCTTCCCAGGATTTAAACCAGGAGATGAGCGTTACGCATTAGCCTTTGCGATTCCGATCGACACACCGGGGCTCCGGATTATTTGTCGTGAACCAATGCAGGATGGTACCCGCTCATTGTTTGACCACCCGCTGGCATCAAGGTTTGAGGAAATGGATGCCCTATTAGTTTTTGATGATGTCGTTGTTCCGTGGGATCGAGTCTTTTTATATAACAATGTCGAAGCGGCGAATCTGCTTTATCCAATGACGGGAGCAGGACAGCAACCGGCCCATCAGTCTGGAGTCAGAGGACTGATCAAGCTTCAATTTGCGACAGAAGTCGCCATGAAACTTGCTGATTCTATTGGAGTGGATGTCTATTTGAATGTCCAAAATGATTTAGGAGAATTGGCACAATCGCTTGAATCGATTAGAGCCCTTCTAAGAGTGGCGGAATTGGAATATACCATTACCGAACATGGGGAAGCCATGCCTGCTTATATACCGCTTGAAACGATCAGAGGACTGCTTCCGAAAATGTATCCCCGTGCCATTGAAGTGATGCAAATTATCGGTGCAGGTGGGTTGTTAATGTCACCAACTGGCGCTGATTTTGAAAATGAAGAATTAAGAGATTCTATTGATAATTACTATGTTGGAAGAGAAGGGGTATCCTCTTTTGATCGAGTAAGTCTGTTTAAACTGGCTTGGGATTTATGTGGAGAAGCGTTTGGACAGCGTTTGCTTCAATACGAACGATACTATACCGGCGATCCGATTCGGAAAAGAGGGATTTTTTACAATAATTTTAAACGTATGCATGCACCTGATTTGGTGGAAGAAGCGCTAAAAGTAAGTATGTTAAAAAAAGAAATGGCGGCAAAGTAAGATTCCTACTGGGAAAGGAGCCAGAAAAAGATGAAACTATTAGGTATTTCCGGCACGCTTATAGGAGCAAAAACAGGCATTCTTGTTAAAAAAGTGTTGGAAGAAGTGAAGCAAAACCATCCGGAGATTGAGGTGGAATATCTTGACTTGATGGACTACGATATTCAGTTTTGTGACGGCCGCAGCCCTTCTGCCTATTCAGAAGATACGAGGACAGTTATTGAAAAGGTATCTGCCGCAGATTTCTATATTATTGGAACTCCTATTTTTCAAGGTTCCATCACAGGAGCATTAAAAAATTTGTTCGACTTAATCCCTCCAAATGATTTAAGAAACAAAGTGATGGGATTTGTGGCCAACGGAGGAACTTATCAGCATTATTTGGTCATCGAAAATCAATTAAAACCGATTGCTGGATTTTTCCGGGCCTTTGTCGCACCAAGCTATGTTTACGCAAATAGTGATCATTTTAATAAGCAGAATGAAATTGTTGATTCGGATTTGTTGGAGAGAATTTCTCGATTAGCCGAAGAAGTGGTCCATATGCAGAAAGCATTAAAAGCTGACTATAGCCAAGTAAAATAAAAAACTAATAAGGAAAGGGAGAAGAAGAATTATGAAAGGTGTAAAAAGTAAATTCTTACCCATTAATCTTATGAAATTTATTGAAGAACATAAGGATGAGCTCAAGCCGCCTGTAAATAATAAGGTGATTTGGAAGGATGCTGAATTGATGGTCATGCTCCTAGGCGGACCAAATAAGAGACGAGATTTCCATGTCGATCCTTCGGAAGAAATCTTCTATCAAATTAAAGGGAGCTGCTATGTGGAAGTCATTAATGATGAAGGAAAGCGTGAAGTGGTAGAGGTAAAGGAAGGCGAAATGTTCCTGTTGCCAGCCAATGTCCCTCATTCCCCTCACCGTGTTGCCGATACGATTGGTTTAGTGATCGAGCGGAACCGTGCCGAAGGAGAATTGGAGGATTTCGTATGGTTCTGTGATAAGTGTGATCATGAAATGCATCGCGTGACAATCCAGTTAACAAATATCGAAGTACAGGTTAAGGAAGCCATTGAAGGATTTAACGGTAGCGAAGAATTAAGGACATGTAAAAATTGCGGATACGTGATGCCTCCAGAAGCGAGTGAGTGGCAATGCGAGTAGATTTTCATACTCATATCATTCCGGAGAATTTCACGGAACTAACCCGGAATCTAACGGGTGAGCGCTGGCCGAAGCTGGAGAGAACCTGTGCCTGTGGTGCCAATATTATGGTGGCTGGGAAGGTTTTTCGTGAAGTAACAGATCAAGTGTGGAGTCCGGAAAAACGAATTGCTGATATGAAGCGCGAATCGGTAGATATGCAGGTATTATCCCCTATTCCTGTCACTTTTTCTTATTGGGCACCTGCTGAGGAAGCAGAAATCTTGGCTCGAATTCAGAACGATTTTATTGCGGAAACCGTTAATCAATATCCTGATAAATTTATCGGTTTAGGGACCGTTCCATTACAGGATGTGGAGAGAGCCATTCGTGAAATGGACCGTTGCATTCATGAGTTAGGATTAAAAGGAATTGAGATAGGCACAAATGTAAACGGTAACAATTTGGATGACCCAACTCTCATTGAATTTTTTGAGATGGCGGAAAAATGGGAGGTTCCGCTTTTCATCCATCCATGGGAAACATTGGGCAAAGAGCGGATGCCCCGTCATAATTTGATGTACACAGTCGGGATGCCGAGTGAAACGGCCCTTGCAGGAGCAAGCCTTATTTTAGGCGGTGTGATAGAAAGATTTCCAAAGTTGAAAATTTGTTTTGCTCACGGTGGTGGGTCTTTGCCATACTTGCTGCCGCGTCTTGACCAAGGCTGGAAAGTCTGGCCACATTTACGATTACTGAACCATCCACCAAGCTATTATGCTAAGAATTTTTATTTTGATTCATTGGTGAATGACCCTATTAATCTGAATTATTTATTGAGTAACTTTGGCCACGAAAAAATTATTATGGGATCTGATTATCCATTCCTCCTAAGAGAGGTCCCGCCGGGGAAGGTCATTGATGAGACAGTAGGACTGACCAATGAACAAACGGAAGCTATGCTTGGAAGAAATGCACTTCGGTTTTTGAATATACCGGTAAAAGCAGAGGTGTGAGGGAGATGAAAAATCATACGGTTACACCGGAGGAGCGATTAGTGGAACTAGGATTGACATTGCCTCCTCTCCGGCCGGCAGCCGGCAATTATGTGAGCTGTGTACGGACAGGAAATTTGCTTTTCACCTCCGGGCAAGGGACAGATGAATACCGAGGTCAGCTGGGCAAAGATGTTTCCGTTGAAACAGGTTATTTGGCAGCTCGACAATGTATGTTAAACCTGCTGAGCGTGGTCAAACATGAATTGGGAGACTTAAGCAAGGTAAAGCGGATTGTTAAAGTACTAGGTTTTGTGAATAGTACCCCAGATTTTACTGATCAGCCAAAAGTGATGAATGGAGCATCTGATTTACTTATTCAAGTTTTTGGGGAAAAGGGCAGGCATGGAAGATCCGCTGTTGGAATGGCACAGCTTCCATTAAATAATGCAGTTGAAGTGGAAATGGTGTTAGAAGTAGAGGAGCAGGAGGCGATATGATGAACGTAACTAAGCAGCAGGTCATAAAAGACGCAAAGCTCTTCATTAACGGGGAATATCGAGAAGCTTTTTCAGGAAAAACCTTTGATACGATTGACCCTGCAACGAATAAAAAACTCGCTTCCGTTGCGGAGGCAAGTGTGGAAGATACAAAATATGCGATTGAAGTGGCCCAACAAACCTTTGAAAGTGGTGTTTGGAGTGAAATGCCAGTCTCTGAAAGGTCTAAAATTTTGTGCAAAATGTCCGACTTGATAATGGAGCGAGTGGATGAACTGGCATTGGTGGAAACCCTTGATGTTGGAAAGCCGATTAAAGAAAGCCGTGGGTTCGATATCCCGAGGGCGGCAGCCAATCTGCGTTTCTTCGCGGAAATGGCCAATTATATCCATCATGAACATTATGATCAATCAAAGTATATGTCTTATGCCAAGTATGCGCCTGCTGGTGTGACAAGCTTAATCATACCTTGGAATCTTCCTTTTATGCAGATGACCTGGAAGGCTTCTGCTGCCTTGGCAGCGGGGAATACAGTGGTTGTTAAGCCCGCCTCCTATACACCTTTAAGTGCGGTGTTGCTTGGAGAGATTGCCAATGAAGCTGGCCTACCTCCTGGAGTATTAAATATTATTACAGGTCCAGGAGCGACCGTAGGAACTGCTATGACCAACCATCCATTTGTACGGCGTATTTCTTTTGTAGGGGACAGTACAACCGGTAAGACGGTTATGCAAAATGCAGCTTCTCAATTAATCCCGGTTTCTCTAGAACTTGGCGGAAAATCAGCCAATATTGTTTTTGAGGATGCGGACTTAGATGAGGCAGTGGCCGGATCGATCGAAGCGATTTTTAGAAATCAAGGGGAAATCTGCCTAGCTGGATCTCGTCTTCTCGTTCAGGAGAGCATTTATGATTTATTCCTTGAAAAATTTGTTGCCGCCGTTCGTAACATTAAGGTAGGAAACCCGTTAAGTGAAGAAACGGATATGGGAGCATTAGTTTCTAAGAGCCATCTCGAAGCAGTAGATCATTATGTTCAAATCGGACTTTCTGAAGGGGCAAAGCTGGCAATTGGTGGAAAGAGAATCCATGAGCTTGGAGAAGGTAATTTCTATGAGCCGACGGTTCTTTATGATGTCGAGAATAAAATGAGAGTTGCTCAAGAAGAAATCTTTGGTCCTGTCTTAGTTGTCATTCCATTTAAAACGGAGGAAGAGGCCATACGTATTGCCAATGATTCCATTTATGGTTTGGCAGGTGTCGTCTGGACGAATGACCTTCGCCGGGCACACCGGGTAGCTGCCAAAGTCAATTCCGGATTACTTTGGATCAATTGTTGGTATTACCGCGATTTACGAACACCATTTGGTGGAGCAAAAGCTAGCGGTATCGGCCGGGAAGGTGGTCGCCACAGCTTTGAATTTTATACGGAAGCAAAGACAATCACTTTAAAGTTATAAAACGAGGTATGCGATCTTGCATTAATAGTCATAGTTTTTTAGAGAAAGAGTGAGGATATGAATCTACAATTAGAGAAGATTGCGGACAATCTTTTTATGGCAGAACGCAATAGAAAGCCTATAGCTCCATTAACTCAAATGTATCCTGAACTATCGGTAAAGGATGCCTACATGGTTCAGTTAGAAGTGATGAGTAGAAAAGTTAGTGAAGGACGTAAAGTCATTGGAAAAAAGGTAGGGTTAACAAGCGTAGCCATGCAGAAGATGCTTGGGGTGAACGAACCAGATTATGGTCATTTATTTGATGACATGAAGGTAGAAGACAACAGCATCGTAAAAATGAATGAACTCCTAAGCCCTAAGGTAGAAGCAGAGATTGGCTTTATTCTAGGGGAAGATTTAAAGGGGCCGAATATTACTTATTTAGATGTAATGATGGCCACCGAATATGTCGTGCCAACACTCGAAATCATTGACAGTCGAATTGAAGATTGGAAGATTCAATTAGTAGATACAGTTGCTGATAACGGTTCATCTGCAAAAGTGGTAACAGGTAGCCAATTGACCAAAATTGAAGGAATCGATTTGCGGACAGTTGGAATGGTTTTGTATAAAAATGGGGAAATGGTTGCCACGGGGGCGGGAGCCGCTGCACTTGGTCACCCAGCCCATGCTATTGCCTGGTTGGCTAATAAATTATCAGAATTTGATATCACTCTGAAGGCAGGGGAATTAATCCTCCCAGGAGCGTTATCTGCCGCACTTACAGTCCAAAAAGGGGATAAAATTTCTGCCCATTTTGGGAAGCTTGGTTCTGTATCAGTAATTTTTGAATAAAGAAGGAAAGAAATGGGCAAAAATCAAAGCTTTGGTCATGTACTCAAAATGGAGGTATTGCGGATGCCATTAACAAAGGGCATTGATAACAAAATAGTAGACTATTTATATTCTGCGGAAAAAGAGAGACGTGAAGTAGAAAAGATTTCGGATCAATATCCAGATCTGAATTTGGAAGAAGCCTACCGAATACAGGAAAAACTAATTCAAAAACGAGAAGAGGATGGCTGTCGCCGAATTGGCTTAAAGATTGGTTTGACCAGTAAGGCCAAGCAAGAAATGATGGGAGTTCATGAGGCAATTTATGGGTATCTAACCGATGATATGCTAGCATTGGAATGGGAACCTATAAATTTTCAGGAATGGATCCATCCAAAGGCAGAACCGGAGATTGCTTTTATGATTGGAGAAGACTTGTTGGGGACCAATGTGACTGCGGAGGATGTTATCAGAGAGACGAAATATGTTGCGCCTGCTATAGAAATTATTGACAGCCGCTATGTAAACTTTAAGTTTACTCTAGCCGATGTGATTGCTGATAATTGTTCCTCATCCAAATTTGTTGTTGGCAGCAAGTGGGTATCACCTAAAACCTTAAATTTGGAGGACATCGGTATGGTGATGTCAAAGAACGGTGAGATTGCTCAAACTAGTTCCGGTGCGGCGGTGTTAGGTCATCCTGCTGAATCTGTTGCTTGGTTGGTCAATAAGTTAGGAGAAGCTGGGAAAGGGATTAAAAAAGGGGATATTATTCTAAGCGGTGCTATTTCAGAGGCCATTTCTTTTGCGCCTAATGATAACATTTTGGTCCAGTTTGATGAATTAGGTAGTGTTTCATTCAGTTGTAAATCTAGTAACTAGTTTTTTAGTTTTACCGAAATACAGGTTCCGATAAGATAGGAGAGCAAGAAATGCCGATCATACAAGTACAAATCTTAGAAGGCAGAACGGACGATCAAATTAGAGAACTGATAGCTGAACTAACTCAATCAACAGTAAAATGCTTGGACGTAAAGCCCGAACAAGTCCGTGTCCTTGTCCAAACCATCCCTCAAAAATATTGGGGAGTTGGAGGGAAAACAAAAGAATCATTCCTATCTACTAACCAGTGCAAAATGTAAAGCACTGGTTTTTTTGTGGAATAAATATTGAAAGTTTGTAAGCGTCAATCATTAATATGGAAGATTTGTAGGAATGTGATATATAGATTATTTTAATATTGTTGTATTTCCAGACAAAACCATTCGAAGACATTCTAGTTGATGTTATAATCTTAGTGTATAATGAGGACGGACTCATGAAGCAAAACTTGTTACATCAACGACCGTCCATATAGAGGAGAGAAAGTAAGATGTTAAACACCAAAAATCAAATGAGAATTGAAAAGGATTTCTTAGGAACAAAAGAAGTTCCAGCAGATGCCTATTACGGAGTACAAACTCTCCGTGCGGTAGAAAACTTTCCGATCACCGGTTATCGAATCCATGAGGAATTAATTAAGGCAATGGCAATGGTGAAAAAAGCGGCAGCGCTTGCAAACATGGATGTGAAACGTCTCTACTCCGGGATTGGAGAGGCTATTGTAAAAGCGGCAGATGAAATGATTGAAGGGAAATGGCACGATCAAATTATCGTTGATCCAATCCAGGGTGGGGCAGGTACATCCCTTAATATGAATGTTAATGAAGTGTTGGCTAACCGTGCCATTGAAATCATGGGGAAAGAGAAGGGAGACTATTTCCACTGCAGTCCAAACACTCATGTCAATATGTCACAATCAACGAATGATTCTTTTCCAACTGCCATCCATATTGCTACGTTAAAGTTATTGGAAAAATTATTGAATACAATGGAAGATATGCATTCCGTTTTTAAGCAAAAGGCTGAGGAATTTAATCATGTAATTAAAATGGGGCGCACCCACTTGCAGGATGCGGTTCCAATTCGTCTAGGCCAAGAATTTGAAGCCTACAGCCGTGTCATTGAACGTGATATTAAGAGAATTAAACAATCACGTCAGCATTTATATGAATTGAATATGGGAGCAACAGCAGTTGGAACCGGTTTAAATGCCGATCCACGCTATATTGAATTAGTAGTTAAATATCTTGCAGACATTAGTGGAATGCCACTAGTGGGTGCTGAGCATTTGGTAGATGCCACTCAAAATACAGATGCTTATACAGAGGTATCAGCGGCATTGAAGGTATGTATGATTAATATGTCCAAAATTGCCAATGACCTGCGTTTAATGGCCTCTGGTCCAAGAGCTGGTTTAGGAGAAATTTCGTTACCAGCAAGACAGCCAGGATCTTCCATTATGCCGGGGAAAGTAAATCCGGTAATGGCGGAATTAATCAATCAAGTAGCATTCCAAGTTATCGGTAATGATCATACGATCTGCCTTGCATCTGAAGCAGGACAGCTTGAACTAAATGTAATGGAGCCGGTTCTTGTATTTAATTTGCTACAATCAATCAGCATTATGAACAATGCCTTCCGTACTTTTACTGACCATTGTGTAAAAGGGATTAAAGCGAATGAAGAAAGATTAAAAGAGTATGTGGAGAAAAGTGTTGGCGTCATTACAGCGGTTAATCCACATATTGGGTACGAAGAAGCAGCCCGCATTGCAAGAGAAGCAATTTTGAGCGGTGCACCTATCCGGGATCTTTGTTTGAAATATGATATTCTTACGGAAGAAGAGCTCGATTTGATTTTAGATCCATATGAAATGACTCATCCAGGAATCGCAGGTGCTAAATTACTAGAAAGAGATTAAAAATTGTGTTCCTTTGAGGCCACAAGGACTGCAATGATGTTTTTTTAAAAATGCTATTTTTATCTGGATTGATGATTGGCTACGGATGAATGCTTAGAAGCAGCGGCAGGCTGTTCTAGTAGTTCGTGACAGCTGATCATGAAAAAGCTTCCAAGATCAGTTTGAGTGAAAAGTATATATATAGAAAAGGTGTCAGACAACCGTTTGCGGGAACTGACACCTTTTTTTGTTAAACCATAAAATATCACAGGGTGATGACTGTTTAATTGTTAATTATTTGGCAAATAATAAGGCAAAAGTATTTTGTTTGAATGTTACATAATCATATTGTATACTTATATTGAGTAACATGAATTTAAGGGGTACTATTAGATGGAGTATGTTGAGGCTCTAAGAGACATCAAGCAAATTAATGCCATAAAAAGATATTTAAAAAAGCATTCTGAAAGAGATTATGTTCTCTTTGTATTCGGAATTAATACAGGCCTAAAGATTAATGAACTATTGGACATTAAGGTAGGTGATGTTCTAGAGAGCGAAAACTGTGTAAAGGATTTTTTTCTGCTTACCAATAATGAATTAAAAAGTCCTAAAGAAATTTATCTTAATCAAAAAGTAAAAAAGGCTGTTCTCCACTTTATTGAAGCCAATCATTTAAACAAAGGTGATTATTTATTTAAGTCCTCAAAAACACAAAAACCGATTACCCGGCAACAGGCCTACCGTATCATTCATCAAGCGGCAGAAGCCGTTGGTATAAAGGGGAAAATTGGAACGAATTCAATGAGAAAAACTTTTGGATATCATGCCTATAAACGCGGAGTTGCCATATCATTGCTTCAAAAATATTTTAATCATGCTACTCCATCAGAAACTCTTAAGTATCTTGGAATTTCTAAAGATGAAAAAATTAGAACAGAAATTGATGTAAACCTATAAGAATAAAACTAAACCTAAATAATAAAAGGAGGATTTAAATCATGAATATTAGAGAAAGGGAACTTCCAGGTATTGGATGTAAATTTGAAATTACAACAAAGAATCAAGAAAAAATAGTGATTGTTATCCATGATGATGGTCGACGAGAAATCTATCATTTTGATTCAGATGATCAAGATGAAGTGCTTAGCAATGTTACATTATCCGATTCTGAGGCAAGACAAATTGCAGGCATCTTAGGTGGCATGTCCTATAAACCTAAAGCATTAGAAACGGTTGACTTTGCCTTTGATGATTTATTAATAGAATGGTTTCAAGTTGAACCTAATGCACCGGCAGTTAATAAAACAATTGGAGAAATTGATATTCGAAATAACTTTGGCGTTACCGTGATTGCCATTAAGAAAAAGAACACCAAGAAAACGCATAACCCAGGTCCTGAAACGGTTATTGAGGTAGGTGACACATTAGTCTTTTCGGGAGAGCGGCATCAAATAAAGGAATTAATTAGTCAACTATTATCTAATAAGGGGGGAGGAGTATAGATGAATGATTTAGTATTGGAAGTCGGCACTGCTCTTATCCTTGTGGCATTTGGATCCATTATTGCAAACAAGCTGAAGTTTTCCATTATCCCATTTTTAATCATTTTAGGGATGTTAGTGGGTCCACATGCCCCACAGATAGGGATCATTGATCTAACCTTTATTGAAAGTAATGATATTATTACATTTTTAGGAAGAATTGGTGTATTATTTCTACTATTCTATTTAGGGCTAGAATTTTCGGTCGGCAAACTAATGAAATCAGGACGAAACATAGTGGTAGGTGGCAGTATCTATGTAGCTATTAATTTTGTTTTGGGACTTTTATATGGTTTCATAGTTGGTATGCCATGGATCGAAGCCCTGATTATTGCTGGACTTCTTAGTGTCTCATCCAGTGCCATTGTGGCGAAAGTTCTTGTTGATTTAAAAAGAACAGCCAATCCAGAAACAGAACTAGTCCTTGGTATCATTTTATTTGACGATATTTTCCTCGCTTTATTTTTAACGACCATGTCAGGTGTATTACTAGCGGGCACTACTTCTTTCCTCGGTATTTTCACGTCTGTAATTATTTCAGTTGGTTATATGCTCATGTTTTTTGTTATTGCCCGAAAAGGTGCTCCATTACTAAATAAATGGTTAAATATTAAATCTGACGAGATTTTTATCATCGTGATTTTTGCCATATTGTTTTTTGTTGCTGGATTTTCGGAAACGCTTCATGTCGCTGAAGCGATCGGTGCTCTTTTACTAGGTTTAGTTTTCTCTGAAACAGAGCATCGCGATCGCATTGAACATTTGGTTGTTCCTTTTAGGGACTTCTTTGGAGCTATTTTCTTCTTCAGTTTTGGATTAAGCATTGATCCAGCAACATTAGCGGATGCAATTTGGTTAGCATTAGGTGCAGCTTTAGTAACCATTATTGGGAATTTTGTTGCGGGTATAATTTCTGGTAGAAGAGCGGGGCTATCTCATAAGGCGTCTACTAATATTGGTTTAACCATTATGGCTCGTGGAGAGTTTTCGATTATTGTAGCAAACTTAGGAGTTACTGCAGGATTGAATACGATCCTAACTCCTTTTACAGCTTTATATGTTCTTATTTTGGCGATAGCAGGTCCGCTTATGGCGAAAGAAAGTAAAACTATTTACAAATATTTAAATAAGATTTTTAAATGGAAAAAGGAAACAGAAAGAAAAAAAATAGAAGTGCCTGGGGACTAATGGGCATAATGACGAAGGTGTTCCAAAAAATTGGAACACCTGTTTTATTGACAGAAAATTTGGATAAAAGGTAAAATAATTACAATATTTATAAAACTTACGAACATAATTCGATAATGTCGAATAGAAAGGGAAAGTGTATGACTGAACGTCTTATTCAATCCATTGAAAGAGCTGCAGATGTTCTTGAATTGTTTTTAACTTCTTCCGAAGAACTTAGTTTGAAGGAAATGAGCGATAGGCTCGGATTATCCAAAAGTACGGTTCATGGCATTATTAAGACACTTGAGTATAGAGGGTATTTGAAGCAAAATCCAAATAACCTGAAATACAAATTGGGGTTGAAGTTGTTTGAACTAGGAAACAAGGTTAGTGACCAGTTTGACTTAAGTAAATTAGCCCGTCCAATTATAAAAGAATTGGTAGATGATCTGAAAGAAACTGTTCATCTTGTCGTTTTTGAACGGGGAGAAGTGATTTATGTTGAAAAAATGGAAGGACCACAGGCGATAAGAATTTATTCACAGGTAGGCAAGAAAGCACCGATTCATTGTACAGGTGTCGGAAAATCAATTCTTGCCTTTCAAGATGAGGAAGAAATGGAAAGACTTTTATCTAACACTGAATTGAAACCGTATACAGAATTCACTATGACAGATAAAGAGGAAATCAAAAAGCATTTACAAACCATTCGAGAACAAGGCTATGCAACAGATGATGAAGAAATTGAACTGGGGCTTAAATGTGTCGCCGCTCCTATATTTGACCATCATGGCAAGGCGATAGCTGCTATTAGTTGTGCCGCTCCAAAATTTAGGATGGGAGATGAAAGGCAGACGGAAATTATTCGACGGATTAAAGAAGCGGCGGCAATGATTTCACGAAATATGGGTTATCAACAAAAACCTGCACATGTGTAGGGTTGGATTATGTTTAATAAGTTTAGAGGAGGAGAATGGATTTGGCGAAAGTAAAAGTAGCAATTCTAGGTTCAGGGAATATTGGAACAGATCTAATGATGAAGCTTGGGCGTTCCGATGTATTGGAGCTTACCTCAGTCATTGGAATTGACCCAGAGTCAGAGGGGTTAAAACGTGCCAGAGAATTAGGATACACTGCTATTGATACAGGAATTGAAGGATTTCTTGAACGTCCAGAACTCGCGGATATTGTGTTTGACGCCACCTCAGCAAAAGCACATATCCGCCATGCAAAGCTATTAAAAAAAGCGGGGAAAAAAGTCATTGATATGACGCCGGCAGCAAGAGGACCGTTTGTTGTTCCAGCTGTCAACATGGGGACAAATTTGGACGCAGATAATATCAATCTCATTACATGTGGTGGTCAAGCAACGATTCCGATGGTACACGCAGTAAATCGGGTGAGTCCGGTTGAATATGCCGAAATCGTGGCTACGATCTCAAGTCGGAGCGCAGGGCCAGGAACTAGGGCAAACATCGATGAGTTTACCGAAACGACGTCACGGGGAATTGTAGAGATTGGCGGTGCAAAGAAAGGGAAAGCCATTATCATTTTAAATCCAGCCGAACCGCCCATTTTAATGAGAAACACAGTTTATGCTCTTGTTGAAGAGGGAACGATGGATGAAGCAAAAATCGTTGAATCCATTAAACAAATGGAAAAAAACGTTCAATCGTATGTTCCTGGATACCGCCTACGGACAGACCCTATCATTGACGGCAATAAAATTACTATCTTCCTTGAAGTCGAAGGTGCGGGTGATTATTTGCCGAAATACTCTGGCAATCTCGATATTATGACAGCAGCAGGGGTAAAGGTAGCAGAAGAATTCGCCAAAAATCAATTAGCCAAACAGCTAGTGTAATAGAAAGGAGATAACTAGAACATGACTAGAGATATTTATATCACGGAAGTCGCCTTACGTGATGGGAGCCATGCGATCTCACATCAATATACGGTTGAACAGGTAAGAAAAGTAGCCAAGGCGTTAAATGATGCAGGTGTTCCATATATTGAAATATCCCATGGCGATGGACTAGCCGGCTCATCCTTACAGTATGGTCTTTCCCGTACAAATGAAATGGAATTAATTGAGGCAGCTGTAACTGTGGCCGACCGTTCAAAAATTGCGGTTCTCCTTCTTCCGGGTATTGGGACGGTAAAAGAACTGAAAGAAGCGGCCAAATTAGGAGCGAAAATGGCGCGTATTGCTACTCATGTGACCGAGGCAGATGTTGCTTTACAGCATATACATGCCGCTAAAGATTTAGGGATGGAAACAGTCGGGTTTTTAATGATGGCTCACATGGCTCCTATTGAAAAATTGGTAGAACAGGCAAAATTAATGGAGAGCTACGGGGCGGATACCGTTTATGTGGTTGATTCGGCCGGTTATTTGCTTCCGGATCAAGTTGCCGAAAGAATTCGTGCTCTTAAACAATCGATCGGAGTAAATGTAGGTTTTCACGGCCATAATAATTTATCTCTGGCGATGGCCAATACACTTGCTGCTATTAAGGAGGGGGCTACTCGCATTGACGGCAGTGTTCGTTGCTTAGGAGCTGGTGCTGGCAATACGCAAACAGAGGTGCTTGTCGCCGTTCTAGACCGTATGGGAATCAAGACAGGGGTAGATTTGTATAAAATGATGGATCTAGCTGAAGATATTATCGCCCCTATTTTACAAACACCGCAGGAAATTACAAGGGACAGCCTTACATTGGGATATGCGGGTGTATACTCAAGTTTTGCTCTCCATGCTAAACGGGCCGCGGCCAAATTTGGAATTGATTCCCGTGATATTTTAATAGAACTTGGTAAGCGAAAAGTGGTTGGGGGGCAAGAAGACATGATTGTAGATGTCGCAGCTGAAATCGCGAAGTCCAAGGCTATCTCCATTTAATGTCAATACACTATGTAATTTCCCTGAATTTTTGAGAAGCAATTCCTTTAGTTAATAAACCAATAACGATATAATGGAATTATAAGTCATCATTTTGCCAAACTTTTTTCTAAATAGGAGTGTAACAGGGGGAAATGGAATGTTACTAGCGGCGGTTTCAGGGGTAATTGGTTTTTTCTTGGTTTTTATTGAGTCGATGATAGTCATGAAACTAAAAGGCTATGTAACCATTGAATTTGGTGGAATTGCCCCGTTTGTCAATATATGGGCTATGAATTTCTTTTTGGCTTTTACCATCCTTACACAGGTAACAAACTGGTTGGTGAATAAAGAGGATTTAATGAAAAATAATCGCTTTTAATCGAACTAAACAATAAAACGCCTCATTCGCGAAATGCGATAGAGGCGTATTTTTTGGATGTTAAGCATTTTGTTTTACTCGATAATCTGTTTTCCATGTTGTTTTACGAATAAATGGTACGACCCAGCGATCTAATCCGTAGCGACCAGCATTATAGCCTGCAGCTAAGATGATGAATCCTAGGAAAATGTCCGTTGGGTTGTGAGAAACCGTTCCTGCGAGGAAGAAAGAGAAGTTCATCACTAAGCCAAAGAACATCGCAGCAGTGGTTAAGCAACCTAATAGTAATCCCAAACCAACTAATGTTTCACCCCAAGGAATGAGAAAGTTGAAGAGTTCAACATTAGGTAAGGCAAAGCCTTGTAAGAAATCTACATACCAACCATAAACAACGCTTCCGTCAGGACCTTTCACCGGATTGGCAACGGCATTTTTCAAAAAACCAGAAGCGTCAAATCCACCAGTTATTTTTCCCAGACCTGCTGTGAACCAAGAATATCCAAGATATAAACGCAATACGGTTAAAATACCAGCGGCAATTTTGTTTTCCCTTAGAAATGTGTTAAACATATGAATACATCTCCTTAATGAAGAGTAAGTTATTTATTACACTATTAATATAGCAAATGTTTCTTAAATGGAGACGATTATGTTCACTATTTCACATATTAGTCAAAAAGACTTGAACATTTTGTTACAGTTCAATGGTCATGAAAAATAGATAGGTCAACATCATGTATTTCCAGTGTTTAATAGTATTCATGTAATGGTGTCTCTATAGGATGGTAAGGGAATATTTGATATAATAAAGGAAATTTTCGATTGAAGGATGATGGCATTGAGGAATCAGGAGTGCTATGGATTATTGTTGGATGTGGAAACGACAGGTTTAGGCCCAACTACAGATGAGGTCATTGAACTTGCTTTAAAGCTTTTTACTTATCGAGAGGATACAGGTGAAATCATAGAAGTTTTAGATGAAGATTCTTTTTTAAGGGAGCCGATATCGGATTCAGCTCGTAGAAATTATGATAGGGCCTTTCAAGTCCATGGTATCCCCTATGAACTTGTGCGTGGAAAGAGATTCAGTGATGTAAAAATAAGAACCTATTTTCATAGGGCAGATGCGGTATTTGCCCATAATGCTTCCTTTGACCGTAGTTTTCTATACCATATGTATCC
This sequence comes from Neobacillus thermocopriae, assembly GCF_010975035.1. Taxonomy (GTDB): domain Bacteria; phylum Bacillota; class Bacilli; order Bacillales; family Cytobacillaceae; genus Neobacillus; species Neobacillus thermocopriae. The sequence goes on from NZ_JAAIUV010000007.1 coordinate 33,698, forward strand.
AGAGGTTAATGACATGAAGTGGTATTGTACGATGAGGAATGTACCATGGAAGCAATATGGTTTCCCTAATGGAAAATTAATTACGCTGCTTGAAGCCCATGAAATCACCCATATTCAAACACATAGAGCGATGGATGATATTACATATTTAATGGAATTGCTTAAAAAAAGGAGCCCAAAAGGGAACTTATATCTTCAGGAAATATTAGAATACGGTCCAATGAGAAAATACAAGCCAGCTGCATCAAGAGCAAAATTGGGATAAGAAAACCGTCATGCCGTTTGCTGCATGGCGGTTTATTTCTATTTGAGCCTTATTTTAATAGACATAGAAAATCATAGAAAAAATGTTTGCCTCACGAGGAAAGGAGAATATGCTCATTATTTAATGTTTGATAAGTATCTTTTTTCAATGATATGGCGGTGGTGAATTTCATGGCCGGCAAGAATGTAAGCGATCGCTCGGGTAGTGACCTTGGTGTTATTGGCGTTCCCTTCGTTTGTCCAAGCCTCAGTTGGCATGTTTTCTATTAAAGTAATGGTGGCTTTTCTTGTGGCAATAAAGTCATCAAGGATTTTCTTTACAGGCAATTCATTGACTTTAGAATGATTGACAAAGAATTCCTCGTCAAATCCTGCCAAAGGTGTTTTGTCGCCGCGACCGATGCGCATGAGCCGGTAGCTCATGATTCTTTCAGTATCTGTAATGTGACCAAGGACTTCTTTAATACTCCATTTCCCTTCCCCATAACGGTAATGACTGTCTTCTTCCGAAATTCGGTCAAAAAGATCCATCATTTTCTTAAGATTTTCTTGAAGAATTGGAATCAAATCCCCTTCAGGTACTAATGATACATACGGAACATAGTAGTCTGGGTACTCATTAACCTCTGGACGTTGAAGCAACAAAATCCTCTCCCCTCTCATCAATTTTATCAATCATCGAACATCCTCATTTATGTAGGATTAACTTCATTGTAGTCCTTCTTTCAAAAAATTACCATAAAAAAAGCCGCTACCCGGTTTGTTCACCTAAGCAACAGCTCTTACTTCTTATTTTCATATTTTTTCAAAACGGACGCGTTTATGAATGAGGTACATAATTGGCATGCCGACAGCCAATACAACAAATTCACCCGCGGCCGTAGTTAACCAAGTAAATAGGAATGGTAGATCAAATGCTAAATGAAGTTCAAGTGCAATCAAGAACATGGTAAACGTAAATACAAGTGTATTAATCATCATTCGTTTCCAAATGCTTTGAACATAGCGCGCAGAAACGATTGTTATGGTCAATGCAAGTAAAGATTGGCCAACACCGAAAATGAGGTCATAGGCCATCATCGGGGAAAAGAATAGGTTCGTTAAAAATACACCTAAAATAATCCCGTATAGGTACTTTTTGTTGAAAACGATGAGATGGTTAAATATTTCCGAAACACGGAACTGAACTTGTGTAAACCCAAATGGTGCAATCATGGCTGAAACGGCAATATACAATGCCGCCACAATTCCGTTCACAACAATACTACGTACCTTGCTGCCTTCTCTGCTCGTTGTTTGACGAGCATTTAACATGTTTGTTGTATTTTCCATATGAAATTCTCCTTAGTTTTTTATAGTGGGATGGTTTCGAACCACTTTATCATTATTCACAAGCTAATATATTAATATAAAAGGAAATATGGGTCAATGACACAATTTTGGTAAAAATAAATTCGAATACCTAAGTATGAATCCATTTCATTGGGATGATAAGTATAAGGCAATAGTATGAATGGTAACCTTAATCGAAAAGGGCTGCCAATGGTTGTCAAAACAAAAACGTGATTTAAATCACAAAACTTCACAAAGCAAGTCTTTATAATGAAAAAAAGGAGAAAATGAAAGAGGGGGGTGAAAAAATTGGAATACCCTTTTAAATCACTTTACACGGAGATTGGTGGACAAGAAACCATAGACAAACTGGTTGACGCATTTTATCCGCGCGTTTACGCCGACCCCGATTTAGCGCCATTATTTGAAGGGGATATGGAAGAAATCAAGCGAAAGCAGCGCATGTTCCTGCCGCAATTTTTAGGAGGACCTCCCCTATACAGTCAAGAATTTGGACCACCAGCTATGAGAGAGCGCCATTTGCCATTTGAAATCACACCAAAAAGAGCCCAATGTTGGCTTCGTTGCATGAAGGAAGCATTTGAAGAAATCGGTCTAGATAAAAATCCTGCTGGTCAAGCCTTCTATGATCGATTGACACAAGTAGCTGCCATCATGGTGAACAGTCCAGATAAGGAGTAATTAACAGGATTCTCGTCACTTCTTCAGGAAGGAACGGGAATCTTTTTTTATTTTAGGAATTTTATGGAATGAAGCAAATAGATTTATATAAAAAATATCTGAAAATTCTTGTACGTATAGGTAGGCTATGGTAATATTAAATCAATCACATAATGCAAACGTTTTCGTAAATTTGAATAGATTTTATTCATATACTTTACCTAATACTTAATAGATTTTTTATTACTTTTATTTGGAAGCGTTTGCTTATAGTGATATTTTTTCATGAATTAATGCAAACGAATTCATGAGAAACGATTAAAAATTACTAGTTTATTAGGAGGAAAAGAAATGAAGGGGAAAAAGTGGTATGCTGGTCTTTTATCAACATTGTTAGCATCAAGTGTTGTATTGGGAGCATGCGGTGGTACAGGCGATGATAAAGAGAAAGCCAGTAGTGGGGAAAAAGTAACGGTTGATATTTTCCAATTTAAGGTTGAATTTAAAAAACAATTTGAGGACCTTGTGAAGCAATATGAAAAGGAACATCCTGATATAAAGATCAATGTAAAAACTGTTGGTGGTGGTAATGACTATGGTGCAGCTTTAAAAGCAGCCTTCTCTTCTGGCGATGAACCTGACATCTTTAATGTAGGTGGACCATCAGATGTCCAAAACTATAGAGAGTATCTTGCGGACCTGTCAGAAACAAAAGCAGCAAAAGCAGCCCTTGAAGGAACTCTTGATAGTGTGAAGGATGGCGAGGAAGTTCTTGGATTGCCATTTAATCAAGAAGGATATGGCTATATTTACAACAAGAAAGTATTTAAAAAGGCTGGAATTGACCCGGCTTCTATCAAAACATATGAAGATCTAGAAAAGGCAGTAAAAACTTTAGATAGTAAAAAGAAAGAGTTAGGCATTGAAGCAGTATTTGCCTTAGCGGCTAAAGAACAATGGGTTATTGGTAACCATTTAGCAAACGTTTTCATGGCACCTGATTTTAATCATAGTGTTGTTGAAGCATTTAATGCCAAATCTGCTCCATTTACTAAATCTGAAGAATTGAAAAGAATGCTTGATTTACAAGCGAAGTACTCAGTTCAACCTGTATTAAGTCTTGATTATTCTCAACAAGTAGAACAATTATTCTCATTGGGAAAAGTTGCCATGATTCAACAAGGGAACTGGACATACAACTCTATCTATGATATCGATCCTGAATTTGCAGAAAAAAATATTGGTTTCGTTCCAATCCCAGTTGAAGGTTTTGAAGGTAAATTACCTGTAGGAGTTCCGATGTATTGGGCTGTAAATAAGAAGAGTGATGAAAAAGAAGTAACAGCTGCTAAGGAATTTTTAGACTGGATGTATACTTCTGATGCTGGTAAAAAAGCTGTATTGGAAGACTTTAAATTTATCCCGGCATATGAAGGTTATGACACATCTAAAATTGCTGATCCACTTTCAAAAGAAATTTACAAATATGCGTCTGAAGGTAATACCATTGGTTGGGTATTCTTAGGATCACCAACTGGATGGCAAGAAGGGGTATTAGCTGTAAATATGCAGAAATATTTAAGTGGTGAAAGTACTTGGGACGAAGCAATTAAAAAAGCCCAAGAAGCTTGGGAAAAATCACGTCAATAACCAGAAGAAAATGTCAATAAAGCAGACAAACGCTTAAGTTTGACCCTCAAATGAATACAGGCTAGCTAACGAAGCAGTAATAGTTGCTTCGTTAGCTATTAAAAACTAGTGATGATTATTTTCTATTTGCCAAAGGTGCGACAATTATTCTTATAATCGATCGGGAATTAGTACAGGGGGGGTTTAGGTGAGAAATCGGGATATATCATTTTGGATATTTTTGACGCCGGTCCTATTAGGGTTAGGCCTTGTCGTCATTATCCCATTACTTTTTGGAATTTATTATTCTTTCACCAACTGGAATGGTCTGACCGCTACCGAATTTTTAGGGTTTGCCAACTATATTGATTTATTTAAGGACGAAGAATTCAGAGCATCATTGTGGTTCACTATTAAATTTGCTGTTGTATCAGTGATTTTACTAAATGTTCTAGGTTTAGGACTTGCCTTGTTAGTGACACAAGGAATGAAAACTAGTAACTTCTTACGGACAATATTTTTCATGCCCAACCTAATTGGTGGACTTATTTTAGGATTTATTTGGCAATTTATTTTTGTAAGTGCATTTAGTGGAATCGGTGATTTGCTGGGTATTGAAGCTTTGAAAGGCTGGTTATCTGATACAGAAACAGGCTTTTGGGGACTTGTGATTTTAAACTGCTGGCAATGGGCTGGCTATATTATGATTATTTACATTGCCTATTTGGAGAATATACCGAAGGACTTAATGGAAGCAGCTGAAATTGATGGGGCAAATAGCTTCCAGCGCTTTAAAAACATTACTTTCCCATTAGTTGCACCTGCTTTCACGGTAAGTATGTTCCTGACTGTATCACACTCCTTTAAAATATACGACCAAAACTTGTCATTAACGGGTGGTGGACCATTTAATTCCACACAGATGGTGGCAATGGAAATTTACAAGACAGCTTTTAATGATAATCAAATGGCGTTTGCTCAATCAAAGGGGATCATTTTCTTAATTCTTGTGGCAACAGTCGCGTTAACACAGGTTTATTATAATAAAAAACGGGAGGTCGAAATGTAATGCAGAAGAAGAAAAGAAATCGCATTATCCTTGAAATATTCGGCCTTTTGCTAGCCCTTTTATGGCTTTCCCCTTTTTATTTAATGGTTGTAAACGCGTTTAAAACAAAAAGGGAAATTTTTTCCGACGTATTAGGATTGCCTGAAGAATTTACGATGGAGAACTTTGTTGAGGCCTTTTATCATTTAGATTTTATTCATTCTTTAATGAATTCCTTAATCATCTCTATATTAGGAGTAGGGATCATCATCATCTTTTCATCCATGGCGGGATATGCATTAGCAAGAAATAAAAGTAAATTAAGTGGGTTTATCTTTTTCTTGTTTGTAGGTGCTATGCTTATCCCATTCCAATCTGTCATGATTCCGCTTGTTTCTCTTTTTGGTCAAGCAGATATGCTAAATAGTGCAGGATTGATCTTTATGTATCTAGGATTCGGAAGCAGCTTATCAATCTTTTTATACCATGGTGCGATGAATGGGATTTCCAATTCACTTGATGAGGCGGCATATATTGATGGGGCTAATAAATTCCAAGTATTTTGGCATATTATTTTCCCATTATTAAAACCAATATCTGTAACGGTAGGGATTCTTAATATCATCTGGATTTGGAATGACTTTTTATTACCATCTCTTGTACTAAAAGAAGAATCTGCCACCATTCCATTGAAAATGTTCTTTTTCTTTGGTCAGTTTACAAAACAATGGCATTTAGCATTAGCGGGATTAACAATAGCCATTATTCCTGTCATTATTGCCTATTTCTTTGCTCAGAAGCAAATTATCAAAGGGGTTTCCGAAGGTGCCGTCAAATAGCATACATGGAACATGTTTGAAAGTTTCATACTAGCTTGTATGAGAACAGATAATCTGACTTATTTCTAAAAATGAGGGGAGGGAAGAGTGGTGTCAGTTACAATCAAGGATGTCGCAAAAAAAGCAAATGTTTCTCCCTCTACTGTCTCACGTGTCATATCGGATAGTCCCAATATTAGTGAAAAAACTAAACGGAAAGTCCGTAAAATTATGGAAGAAATGGGCTATCATCTGAATCTGAATGCAAGGACTTTAGTTCAAAGATCCACACAGACCATTGGGATTGTGATGAAAAATTCCATAAGCCAATCCCTTCAAAACCCTGTATTTCCAGAAGTATTAACCGGCATAAGTGCTTATTGTCATAAACAAGGGTATAGCATGTGTATTGCAACTGGAGAGTCAGAGGAAGATATTTTTCAAGATACGGTTAAGATGGTGCAAGGGAAAAAAGTAGATGGGGTCATCGTCTTGTATTCGAAAAAAGATGACCAATTGGTTTCCTTTCTTATCAACTCAAAAATTCCATTTGTTGTATTAGGGAAGCCGATTTTGGATTCACCAAACATTATGTATGTGGACAATGATAATTTTCAAGCTGCTAAAGATGCCACAGAATTTATTATTAAACGAGGTCATCAACGAATTGGTTTAATTGGTGGAGACCTTAGATTCGAAGTTTCAAAAGATCGATTAAATGGATATTTGGCAGCACTAAGTGAAAATGGGATTAAAGCGAATAATGAATATATTAAGCATATTTCATACAACCGGGAACAAGGAGCACAGGCTGTCGATGAACTACTAAACTTAAAAGAACCTCCTACTGCATTAGTGATTACAGATGACTTAAATGCTTTAGTGGTACTTTTAGCTTTAAGAGAACGTAATATTAAAATTCCGGAACAAATAAGTATTGTCAATTTTAACAATACCATGATTTCTAGACTTTCTACACCGCCTATGACATCAGTGGATATCCAAACTTTTCAGTTAGGTTATCAATCAGCTAAATGTTTAATCGAAGAGATTAAAGATCCAACCATGGTTAATAAACGAGTGATTATTCCTGCAGTCATTGTTGAAAGAGAGTCATGCATTGATTTAACGAAAGAGGACTCTAGTAAAAATTAAACGATAAGGAAAATTGCATTCTTTAATGCAAACGTTTGCTTTATGTGGAAATTTCTTAATGAAAAAGGGGTTAATAAAAATGAATGTATTAGTATGGAATGAAAACCGTCATGAAAAGACAAATCCAGTGGTTGCAGAAAATTATCCGAATGGTATCCATGGTACAATCGCTGAATTTTTAAAAGATGAGCATGTAAATGTAAAAACAGCCACATTGGATGAACCAGAACATGGGTTAACAGATGAAGTATTAAAAGAAACCGATGTTTTAGTTTGGTGGGGACATAAAGCCCATGATGAAGTAAAAGATGAAATTGTTGAAAAAGTGTATAAACGGGTATTAGAAGGCATGGGCCTAGTTGTTTTACACTCAGGTCACTTTTCTAAAATCTTCAAAAAACTGATGGGAACATCCTGTGATTTAAAGTGGCGTGAGGCTAATGAGAAAGAGCGAATTTGGGTTGTTGATCCAACGCACCCAATTGCTGAAGGGATTGGGCAATATATTGAATTAGAACAAGAAGAAATGTATGGCGAACATTTTGATATTCCAACACCAGATGAGCTTATTTTTATCAGTTGGTTTGAAGGTGGAGAAGTATTTCGTAGTGGCTGCACATATAAACGTGGAAAAGGGAAAATTTTCTACTTCCGTCCTGGACATGAAACCTATAAAACCTATCACAATAAAGAAATTCAACGTGTTATAAAAAATGGAGTCAATTGGGTAAAACCAGCTGAAACGGCAACACCTGTATACGGAAACGCAAAGCCATTGGAAACCATCTCAGACAAAGCGACGGTTTAATAGAATTATAGAAAAGGAGAGAGGAATATGACATTAAAAGTAGCTGTTATTGGTTGTGGAAGTATTGCTAGACATCGTCATCTAGTAGAATATGATGCACATCCTGCAGTAGAAATTGCAGCGGTATGCGATATTGTTGAAAGTCGCGCAAAAGAAATGGCGGAAAAATACAATGCAAAAGCTTATACAAGTTATGAAGAGTTATTGGCGAATGAAAAAATCGATGCGGTAAGTGTTTGTCTTCCAAATGCCCTTCATGCTCCTGTAACTATTGCGGCGTTAAATGCAGGTTGCCATGTATTATGTGAAAAACCAATGGCTACTTCAAGTGAAGAGGCAGAGCAAATGATCGAAGTGGCGAAGAAAAATAACAAGAAATTAATGATTGCCCATAATCAGCGTTTTGTCCCTTCACATGTGAAAGCACGGCAATTGATTGAAAACGGAGAAGTAGGAAAGATTTATAGTTTTAGAACGGCATTTGGTCACGGAGGGCCAGAATCTTGGAGTGCAGACGGGAAAGAAAGTTGGTTCTTTAAAAAGGATTTGGCCTTTATCGGTGCAATGGGAGACTTAGGGGTACATAAAGTTGACTTGCTCCGATATTTATTAGGGGAAGAATTTGTTGAAGTGGCAAGTTTTGTAGAAACAAGTGCCAAAGAAAACAGTGACGTTGATGATAATGCTGTCTTCATCTTAAAAACCGAAAACGGAATAATTGGAACACTTGCTGCAAGTTGGGCTTATACCGCAGGTGAGGATAATTCAACAATTATTTATGGTGAAAAAGCTATTTTACGATTAGAGGATGATCCAAACTATTCTTTAGTCGTTCAATATAAAAATGGTGAAGTTGTTCGTTATGAACTAGGAAAGATTCAATCGAATGAGGAGGGCGGGCAAAAAAATAGCCATGTGATTGAACATTTCGTTCATTCGATTGAAACGGATACGGTCCCTCTAATAAGTGGTGAGGAAGGTAAGAAATCATTAGAGGTAATTATCGCTGCCATTGAATCAAATGAAAGTAAAAAAATTACAAAAGTAAGTCAGGTGTAAGTATGCGGAAATTACGAATGGGAATCATCGGTGCTGGAGGTATTGCTCAGCATCGACATATTCCCGTATATCAAAAACTTCAAGATCGTGTAACTATTACAGCGGTCAATGATGTAAATGAAAGTCGTGCACATGAAGTGGCTGAAAAATACGGAATTAAACATGTATTTCGTGACTACAAGGAAATGTTTCATGAAGTAGATGCAGTGACCATTTGCACGCCTAATAAGTCCCACGCAGAAATTGCCATTGCTGCCTTAGAGGCAGGGGTTCATGTTCTATGTGAAAAACCAATGGCTATTACTGCGGAAGAATGTGAAGCAATGATTCAAGCCTCCAAAAAGAATAACAAAGTTTTATCCGTTGCTTATCATTATCGTCACAAAAAAGAGGCAAGAGCGGCGAAACAAGCAATGTTAAGTAATGAGGTTGGAGAGGTTCTCGTAACGAGAGTGCAAGCATTGAGACGTCGAAAAGTACCTGGGTGGGGAGTCTTTACGAACAAGGAGTTACAAGGTGGAGGAAGTTTAATTGATTATGGCTGTCATCTTCTTGATTTATCTTTATGGTTATTAGGTAATCCAGAGCCTTCAGAGATAATGGGAAGAGCTTATAATCGATTAAGCAAGCAGTCTAACCAGGTCAATGAATGGGGTTCTTTTGATCCGGAAAGTTTTGATGTAGATGATCATGTAACTAGTTATATTACGTTTGAAAATGGGGCCTCTCTTTTATTTGAATGTTCATGGTCTGCCAATATTAAGGAAGATACGGAACATGTAAGTATTTCAGGGGTGAATGGTGGAATCAATGTCTTTCCATTTGAACTTTATCAAGCGAAAAACGGCATGCTTCTCAATACACAAGCTCAAACCATTTTAGGTGAGGACGATCCAGGAATCCCACAAGCAGAAAACTTTATTGATGCTTGTCTTGGCCATGCTGATTTAATCGTAAAACCGGAAGAAGCATTAAAGGTTACGAAAATAATCGAGGCTATTTATCTAAGTAGTGAAACCGGAAAGAGTGTCAAGTTTAATAAATAGAGTGGAGGTTGGCGTCATTGAAACTAGGGGTTTTTACCGTTTTATTTTCAGAAAAATCGTTTGAAGAGATGTTAGATTATGTCCAAGCAGCAGGACTAAAAGCCGTGGAAATTGGAACAGGTTGTTATCCTGGTAATGCACATTGTCCTTTAGATGAATTACTGGAAAGTGAAGAAAAGCGGAACGAATATCTTGAAAAAGTCCATTCTCACGGATTAACAATCAGTGCTTTTAGTTGTCATGGGAATCCGTTATCCCCAGATGAACAATTCGCTAAAGAATCCCATGAAACGTTAACCAAAACCATCCAATTGGCTGGATTAATGAATGTCCCAGTAGTAAATGCATTTTCAGGAATACCAGGGGACCAAGAAGGGGCAAAATTTCCTAATTGGCCAGTGACTCCATGGCCAAATGAGTATTCTAAGTTGTTAAAATGGCAATGGGAAGAGAAACTGATTCCATATTGGAAACAACAAGGTCAGTTTGCTAAAGAAAATGGAGTAAAGATTGGATTGGAACTTCACGCAGGATTTCTCGTTCATACTCCATACACATTGTTAAAGTTAAGAGAGGCGACATGTGATGCCATTGGTGCCAACCTTGATCCAAGCCATTTATGGTGGCAAGGAATTGATCCAGTGGCAGCGATCAAAATTTTAGGCAAGGCCAATGCCATTCATCATTTCCATGCAAAAGACACATACATTGATCAAGATAATGTAAATATGTATGGATTAACAGATATGCAGCCATACTCAAACGTCCAGTCCCGTGCATGGACGTTCCGTACGGTCGGATATGGCCATAGTTTAGAAGTATGGTCCAATATTGTGAGCGCACTAAGAACATATGGTTATGATTATGTCATCAGCATCGAACATGAAGATCCAATCATGTCCATTGAAGAAGGTTTCAGTAGTGCAGTAAGAAATTTAAAAAGTGTAATCATCGAAGAATCACCAACTGACATTTGGTGGGCATAGATGTGATCTAATAAAGTGCCTCCCTTTAAGTACCTTGTGTTAAGCGAAGAGACACATTGGCTTAAAGGGATTTTTTTTAGAGAGATGGATAAATAATGGTAGAGTTAGGAGGATGGAAAAATGAAAGATCATTCCCGTTTGATGGGGGGATTATACAAAATTTGTGAGTGGGTAATGAGATTTACTATCATCAACCTATTATGGGTGATATTTAATCTGCCTCTTGTTTTCATATTCCTTAATATTCTATTTTTGGAGCAAAAGAGAGCTTTATTCTTTTTCATCCTCCCTCTCATTATTTTCATTCCAATTCTCTTTTTCCCAGCAACCACGGCCATGTTTGCTTCAGCAAGGGATTGGGTTATAAAGGATGAGTATGTCTCCGTGAGAAGGTATTGGTCTTACTATAAAGAAAATTACTTAAAAAGCCTTATGGGTGGTTTCATCTTTACGATTGCATGGACAATTTGGGCAGTGGATTACTATTATTTCAGCCAAGAAAATATTATTTTCATGGGAATTTTCTTTATCATTGGGATTGTTTTACTTGTATATACGGTTAACTTCTTTTCTGTGATGGCTCATTACCATATGAAATTAGGCTCGGTATTTAAAAATTCTTTAATCATAACTATTGGAAGTCCGGTACTTTTTTTTACGGTCCTCATAAGTAACAGTATCCTTATTTATCTAAGTTTAAATACAGTTTGGTTTTTGCTTCCATTTTTTGCAGGAGCGTTAATGTCTTACTTATCCTTTTCCGCATTTTATCGGTTCTATTATAAGGTAGTTTCTTCGAATCAAATCAATTAAGGGTATAGGAAAGAGGACGAATTGCTCCAAGTAGAGGAGCTTTTCATTAAGTATCTACAAAAAATGAATATTTAAAAGTAATCTTTCCTTTATTACAAAGGAATGATTTACTTCATCTTTTAGAAAGAGGGGGAAACGGATGAATAAAAAATGGTGGAAAGAATGCGTAGCTTACCAAGTCTATCCCCGGAGTTTTATGGATAGCAATGGCGACGGAATCGGGGATTTAAAAGGAATTATGTCTAAGTTGGATTACTTAAAAGACTTGGGTATTGATGTCATTTGGATTTGTCCAATGTATAAATCCCCTAATGACGATAATGGCTATGATATTAGCGATTATCAAGCAATTATGGATGAGTTTGGAACGATGGAAGATTTTGATGAACTGCTTAAAGAAGTTCATAAACGTGGGATGAAATTAATTCTAGATTTGGTTATCAACCATACAAGTGATGAACACCCATGGTTCATTGAATCCCGTTCATCCAAGGACAACCCAAAACGGGATTGGTATATTTGGCGAGATGGAAAAAACGGTAGGGAACCGAATAACTGGGAAAGCATCTTTAGTGGTTCAGCATGGGAATATGACGAATTAACCGATCAATATTACATGCATTTATTTTCAAAAAAGCAGCCTGATTTGAATTGGGAAAATAAAGAAGTTCGCCATGCCCTTTATGAGATGGTCAATTGGTGGCTTGATAAAGGGATTGACGGTTTCCGGGTCGATGCAATCAGCCATATAAAAAAAGAACCAGGCTTAAAAGATATGCCTAATCCGAAAAAGCTTAAATATGTACCATGCTTTGATAAAATGATGAATGTGGACGGCATCCATGACTTTTTAAAAGAATTAAAGGATGAGACATTTGCCAAGTATGACATTATGACCGTTGGTGAGGCAAATGGGGTCAGCATTAATGATGAAGAAGATATTGAGCAATGGGTCGGAGAAAAAGACGGTAAGTTCAATATGATCTTTCAATTTGAACATTTAAAGCTTTGGGATGCCGAAAAGAAAAAGGAACTGGATATAGTCGAGTTGAAAAAAGTTCTATCTCGTTGGCAAAAAGGATTGGAAGGTAAGGGATGGAATGCGTTATTTATCGAAAATCATGATAAAGCACGAGTGGTGTCTACCTGGGGAAATGATCAGGAATATTGGAGGGAAAGTGCCACGGCATTTGCTGCCATGTATTTCCTCATGCAAGGCACACCGTTTATTTATCAAGGTCAGGAAATTGGTATGACCAATGTGAAGTTCGATTCCATTGATGAGTATAATGATGTTTCCGCCAAAAACATGTACCGAATGAAACGAGAGCAAGGGGTACCGCATGAGGAGATTATGGAGATTATTTGGGCTTCCGGAAGAGATAACGCCCGTACCCCCATGCAGTGGTCTGATTCGGAAAATGCTGGATTTACGAAAGGGACGCCATGGTTAAAGGTGAACCCAAATTATAAAAAAATCAATGTGGAAACACAGCAGAAAGATCCAAATTCCATTTTGAATTTTTATAAAAAAATGATCCGCCTGAAGAAAGAAAATGAAGTGTTTACTTATGGCACATATGATTTACTACTAGAGGATGATCCGCAAATTTATGCTTATAATAGGACATTAGATAATGAAAAAATGATCGTTCTTTCTAATTTGTCATCTCGGTCAGCAATCACAGTTATTGATGGTTATTCTTTCAAATTTGATCAACTATTGCTAAATAACTATCCTGTCACGAAACACGCTCCTCTTAATGAAATAACCTTAAAGCCTTATGAGACAAGAGTTTATCGTCTTTAACAAAAAACATTATAAATCGCTAAGTGGTACATCGATGTTTCATTCGGTATACCACTTTGTATTTGGGGCGACATCATTTTTCATAGAAGGATGGGTCAGTAGGCGATGAATTGTTATCTTCCCCATTTCAAATTAATGGTTAATGTACAACAGTTTGTCGGATCGTTTTGTGAAGTTTGGGTACTAAGGATAAAGTTGACACCTGTAGGCGTATAATTTGTGGTAACTGGAATCTGTAGGCCAATGGAACGAATTAATTGATCAACTTCCTCTTGATTTCCTTGCTGAGCGGCAGTCATGATTTTATAAGCAAAATTTTTGTCCCCAAGCCGGTCAAGTAATAAACTTCCTTGTGTCATTAGAAGATGGAATTTTTTTACTGAGCTTTCTAAAATGCTAATGTTTACAGGTGGATAGGCTCTATAAATCGGTGCATTCAACCAGTAAATGGGATTCACGGGAGTTGTAGGATAGATTGGATAGGGAAAAGGGTTATAATACATGTGTACTCTCCTTTCTCACTGAAAAAACAAAGGCAATATACCGTATGTCAAATGGACATTTTCGGTGACTCGTAGATTAGGAAAGAAAGGAGTGTCTATCGTATAAAGAGAAAGGCTGAGCCAAAAAAGTCGTTATGAATGACTTTTGGCTCAGCCTTGATTGTTTCTCGTTAAAGTCCGTTGTTTCATTCATTATGTCATTTTATTTTGTCGCTTGACGGGGGACTTTCGCCTTTTGGGAGGAGGGTATACGCCGCTGACCAGGGCGCTTTCGCTTTTCTAATAAATTCGTATGTTTCCACTTGATATATCTAACTCTATAGGGTGCTTGCCATTCCCATGTGTACCTTGGATCATACTTTTATTCTGTTTTTTGTTTTTCAATGGAAAATCACAAGAAATATGACCACTATTAATATTTCCATTAAGTGTGAAATCAGCTTGATTAGGGAGGTCAATTCCTACCATACCAGATCTTACATCTATATTAATGGAATCCGTTAATCTATCCATTTGGATTTCCATTCTTCCTGAAGCAATTTTCGCATCTATTGCGCCTGAATAATGTTTCATTTCAAAATTGCCTGATCTTACTTCGAATGTTCCAGTTTTACTTTTCAAGGAATTTATGTCCACATTTCCGGAGGAACCATCAAAGTTGAGATCCTTTACAGATAAGTTTTGAAGGGTGGTGTTTCCCGATCCAATGTCAACGGTTAATTCATTTAATTTCATTGGGTTCTTTTTGGACTCTCCTGAAAAACTTAGAGTGCCTGAATGCATTTCAATGTCCATATTTTGGTCATAGTTTTTTGGGATATAAATTTTTAGTGTATTCTTTTTCTTAAACATATCCCAGTTGAACCAATGGAACCACTTTCCTTTTAATGAAACTTCAACGGTGTCTCCTTGTTCTGAAACATTCAGCTTTTGTTTCCCATTATAGACAGCTTTTAAGTTGGAACGATCTGCCGGTATAATCATTGTTTTAGCACCCGATACATCTATTTCAATGAATTTCGTATTTTTTGAGATGGATGCTTCCTGTTTTTTATTACTCATACCAAAAAGCTCAAGGTTTGTCACCTGATGATAGGCAAGATATAAACCTGTAATGACTAATAATAAAATGATGACCCTTTTCACTCGCTTCATCTCCCTTCCTCTTTTTTGCTTCTATATAAAGAATAAAAAATCTTTATGTATTCTACTATGTACCGGGGATTGATTTCTTTCTAAGACTTGAGGCGGAATAAAAGAAGGCTGTCACAAAAAGCCAAGAATCTGCCTCAAAAAAGTAATGATTGTATTTACTTTGAGGTCAGAGACTTAGTAAGACAGCCTCTTTCATTTATACATTTTTAGCTTTATCGATAAAAACATGTTTCTTTTTCAGTTTTAATTGATGCAAATATTCTTCCAAGGCACCTGATCCAAATAATACCCCAAATAATATAAAGAGGAAGCCAATAAGTTGTGTGGAAGAGATTTTTTCATCAAGAAATAAAACAGCACCAATCAGTGCGAAAAATGGATTTAAATTTATAAATATAGCAGATTCTGTGACACCTACTTTTCCAATAGCCGAGTTGTAGATCATATGTCCAAGAGCGGTTGATATGACTGCTGATGCAAGGAAAATCATCCAAAAATCAAAAGAGGCGTGTGGGATTCCCTCTAAGCCACCCGGTTCTTTAAATAGACCGATAATAAATAGAATAATAGAGCCAAAAAGCAGCATGTACCCAGTCATAAGCCTTGGATCCAATGAGTTAGATATTTTTTTAATTAAAACAAAGCTGAATGCCTGTGTGAATATGGATAGAAAAACATAGATATCTCCAAAGGAGATGCTACTAATGCCGCCACCGCTCCCAATGACAACAATAAAAGTAACTCCAGTGAAACCAAGCAAGATTCCGAGAAATTTTACAAAGGTAATTTTATTTTTTAAAAAAAGAAAAGCAACAATAGTCGTCAGTATAGGAGAAAGACCTAATATAAGCCCGCCGTTTGAGGCAGAGGTTTGGGACAAGCCGATGGATAAAAAGTAATGATGACACACGACATTAAAGAATCCGGCAATTAAAATATAACGAAGCTCTTTTTTACTTGGAAGCCGGACTTTATTTAAAAAAGATAAGATGATAAAGACACTGAGTGCAGCGGTGAAAACTCGTATGGAGGTAATTGTAATCGTTGGAAAGCTGCTGACAATGATTTTGGTCGCAATAACGTTAAATCCCCAAGACAACATGACAAAAACAAGAAGTAAATAAATTCTGTATTTCTCTGCCTTAGACATTTTCTCCACTTCTTTCTTTTTTCTTATATTCCTTATTCAAATTAGATAGCTTACTCATTATACAACATTGCTGAGAATTTTTAACGTTAATTTTTTCGTAATACGAAAGATATACCGTTGAAGAAAAGGAGGTTATAAATTTAGGTGGAAATTCCTTTAAGTTTACCCTGTTTGTTTTCAATAAGCTTGTCAATGACCATCATAAAAAACGCTAGCACGGGAAGATAGAGGTGATTTGAAATGAAGTCTGTTATCACCTAGAAAATAGATTTATGAATCGTTTTTCATCTATTTTTTATAGGAAAATGAAAAAATTGACATGAAACCAAAAGGTTTTATATAATTTGAATACGAAACCAAAAGGTTTTATTTTTAAAAAGAAAGCAGGAGATCATAGTGGAAAAGACATTACAAGATATTAAGCAAACGATTCTAATAGAGGCACCCATTCAAAAAGTTTGGGAAAAGGTGTCTACGGCAGAAGGAATTGCTTCCTGGTTTATGCCAAATGATTTTCAGCCTGAAGTTGGCCATGAATTTCATTTGCAATCTCCATTTGGTCCGTCACCTTGTAAAGTGACAGAAGTAGATCCTCCGAATCGGCTTTCTTTCACATGGGATACAGAGGGCTGGGTGGTATCCTTTATTTTAAAAGAGTTGGGTGACAAAACAGAATTTACCTTGATCCATGGTGGCTGGAAGCAAGCCGATGATATTATTGGTAAAGCAGGAGAAAAAGCTTCCGTTATCCACGACAGAATGTCCGGTGGCTGGACAGGCATTCTGCAAAAATTTAAAACCATTATGGAGAATTAAGTGTCCCTTCCAGCAAAGAAGTATGATGTATTTCAGGCAATTGCCGATCCAACTCGCAGGCAAGTGCTAAGATTACTCGCTGAAAAAGAATTGCCGATCTCGGAAATCACTTCGCACTTTCCTATTAGCCGTACGGCTATTTCTAAACATTTAAAAATTCTTTCAGAAGCAGAATTAGTCATTGGTAGGAAAGTGGGCAGGGAAAAAATTTATCGGCTTCACCCAGAACCATTGACAGAACTGAAGCAATGGTTATCTTACTACGAACAATTTTGGAGCAATAAGCTTTCTGTTCTGAAGCATGTGGTTGAAAAGGAAGAAGAAAGCGGCTTACAGGTGGTAAGATCCAAAGAGGAGATGGAAAGATCAAGCGGACAATAGGTTGATTGGACAAATGATTAGAGCTGGCTTTTTCCCATGCCGGCTCTTTTTCTTTTTGAGGTATGTGTTAAAATTTTGATAAAAGATCTTAAGCAAGGGAGTCCCTATTAATGAATATCATTGACTTGCATTGTGATGTATTGTATAAGCTTCGAGAATCTAAAGGCTCGCTCCGATTTGCGGACTCACCGGAATTACAGGCAAATAAAACCCGTTTGCAGAACGGAAGAGTTAAAGTTCAATGCTTTGCTATCTTTGTAGAGCCACATATTCATGTCGATCAAAAATTTCAAGTCGCACTTGAGCAAGTAGATTATTTTTATCAGGAAGTTTTAGGAAAAAATCCTGATATGGTACATATAAAAGAATGGTCTGATTTCGATCGATTAAAAATTGGTCAGACTGGTGCCATGTTGACACTTGAAGGGGTAGATGCTATTGGCAATGATTTAATGAAGCTTCGGACTTTATACCGCTTAGGAGTTCGTTCGGTCGGGCTGACTTGGAATTTTGCCAATTTGGCGGCCGATGGAGCTGAAGAGCCACGTGGGGCTGGGCTGACCAACCTTGGAAAGGAAATTGTTCAATTCAATAATCAACACCATGTTTTAACGGACGTTTCCCATTTAAGTGAAAGGGCGTTTTGGGATGTGATGGAAATTGCTGACTATCCGATTGCCAGTCATTCGAATGCTAAAACGATCTGTGATCATCCAAGGAATTTAACTGATGAACAGGCACTTGCCATGTTTAAAAAAGGTGGAATGATTCATGTAGTTTATTATCCGCCATTTGTTAAAGAGAAGGGAGAAGCTAGTATTGGCGACCTTGTGAAACATATTGATCATTTCTGTTCCTTGGGAGGGGTGAAACAAATCGGACTGGGTTCTGATTTTGATGGGATATCGCAGTTCGTTAACGGCTTAGAAGATGCCTCAAAAAGTCAAAATCTCATTAATGAACTGTTAAAATATTATTCGGAAGATGAAGTCAGGGGGTTCGCCTCACAAAACTTCTTGGATCACCGGCCGGGGGTAAGAAGATGAAGGTAAGAGAAGCTGGAATGGTAATTGGAAGTCTTCCTGTAGGTCCGAAAAATTGCATCACCGATGTTGCCGGAGTTAAGGTCGGTCATGTGACTCTTGATTTTCCCCTTGATGAAGCAGGGAAGGAATATGCTTGTACAGGGGTAACAGCCATATTACCGCATGGAGGCAATTTGTTTAAAGAAAAAGTGACAGCTGCTAGTTATATACTGAATGGATTTGGAAAAACAACTGGGCTCGTACAGGTGAATGAACTAGGTGTCATTGAATCGCCAATTATGCTGACGAATACCTTTGGTGTTCCTGCTGTGACACAAGGAACACTGGAATATATGCTCCAGCAAAACCCTGAAATTGGTGAGACTACCGGAACCATTAATGTGGTGGTAGGAGAATGCAATGACAGTTATCTCAACTCGATTCGTATGTTTCCAGTTACACCCACTCATGCGATAGATGCCATTAAGAATGCCTCAGAACAGCGGGTAGAAGAAGGGGCAGTTGGAGCAGGTAAAGGAATGGTATGCTTTGGATATAAAGGAGGGATTGGGACGTCCTCGCGATTGGTGGAAGGATACACCATCGGCTGCCTTGTTTTGAGTAATTTTGGCAGAAAGGAAGAGTTCCGAGCTTTTCAGTATCATCAAGGGAAAGGTTTGGCGGAAACTTCGGATGGATCCATCATCATCGTGTTGGCAACAGATGCTCCAATAAGTGATCGTCAGCTGACACGTGTGGCAAAGCGAAGCGGGATTGGTTTAGGTAGGACGGGTAGTCATTTTAGCCATGGAAGCGGCGACATTGTTATTGCTTTCTCAACCGCAAACAAAATGACCCATTTTTCATCAGAGTTGACTGACCAGCGAACTCAGATAAGGGAAGACCAGCCGATTATGAATTGGTTTTTTATGGCTGCGGCAGAAGCGGTGGAAGAAGCGATTCTAAATTCCTTATCCCAAGCAGTCACAACATCCGGAAGGTTAGGACGAGTAGTATATCAGATGGATTTTATGAAAGAAGGGAATGGAAGATGTATTTAACCGTTAAAGAAACAGCCGAATACTTATCGATTTCTGAAAAAGCTGTGGAAAAATTGGTCCAACAGAAAAAAATCCGTGCACTGTTTGATGGAACCCAATATCTTATCAATAAAGAACAATTTAACACTCATCTTAGGCAAATGGAGAAATACAAACAACTTGTTGAAGAAATATTAAACGAACCTATCCCGGAAGATTGGGATGTAAAGGATGAAGATTAATGGAAACCATTTTTTTGAAAAGAATCTATGAACCTTTTGATGAGAATGACGGGTACAGGATTTTGGTAGACCGCCTATGGCCAAGGGGGATTTCAAAAGAAAAGGCAAGACTAAATGAATGGATGAAAGAGATTGCACCTAGCAATACACTCAGGCAATGGTTTTGCCATAAGCCCGAACTGTTTGAAGAATTTCGAATTCGTTATGTTGAAGAACTACGTACAGATGAAACTAAACAGAATTTGATGAAGCAAATTCTTGAAACAGCGAAATCATCGAGGGTCACACTTTTATATGGGGCAAAGGATCCGACACATAATCATGCGGTTATTTTGTTTGAGGAACTCATGAGAAGTTTTAATGCGAAAGATGTTTGATAGGCTTTTATAAATGGATGAATGCAAATGGTTGTTTTCATCTCCTTCGGTAGCAAATAATATTTCATTTTCTCTAGTTTGAAAAACGTTTGATTTTTAATGGAATGTAAAAGCTTGGAAAGAATGAATGTCCCTTTCTAGGCTTTTTTTATTGTAAGAAAATACGAAACAGACCTTTTCAAAAAATATAAATTTTTAGAGAATACATCATCATGTGATACAATTCACGTACAACATTTGGATATGAAAACGGATTCAGTTTTCGACATGCGTTTTATAAAATTAGAAGTGTAAGGGGGAATCAATTCATGTATTTAGATGAAAGAAGCAATCTGATATTACAAGAAATTCTTGGTAACCCCGAAATTTCAAATGTTCAATTAGAAGAAAAATTTCAACTCTCAAGAAGGCAGGTCAGTTACAGTCTTACAAAGATCAATGAT
The DNA here is from genome assembly GCF_010975035.1 of Neobacillus thermocopriae. Taxonomy (GTDB): domain Bacteria; phylum Bacillota; class Bacilli; order Bacillales; family Cytobacillaceae; genus Neobacillus; species Neobacillus thermocopriae. The sequence goes on from NZ_JAAIUV010000007.1 coordinate 54,279, forward strand.
TGGCTCGAATCAAATAATTTTCCAAAAATAAAACGAACGAGTACCGGGAAATTTATTGTCAATCCAAACATCATTGATTTATTTACGGAAAATATAGATCATCCATCTAAAAAGAGCAGTTACATTCCGTCCGAAAAGGAACGAGCCAAGTTTATACTCTTAATGCTACTAAGCAGCTCTGAAGAATTATCACTCATTCATTTTGTATATGCGTTAAAGGTTAGTAAAAATACCGTTTTGAGAGATATAAAAGCTGCTCAATATATGATCAAAGATTACCAATTGGAAATTGTTTATTCAAGAATCCATGGCTACGAACTTTCTGGAAGTGAGTGGAATAAGAGGAAACTTCTAATTGAACTTCTGCAAGATGCTTTTAAAAACTATGAAAGTGAGTGGTATTTACTAAAGTATTTGGAGATTCCAAAAACTGAAATCGAACATCTTAAAAAATTAATGGAGAAGGTTGAAGACAAATTACAATTAAAGTTTAGTGATGAAAGAGTTCGATTGCTGCAATATACCATTGCCATTCTGTATCGAAGGGTACGAAGGGGAGATGTGATTGATGATTTCTATCATATTCATTATGAGGAATTGTCAGACACAAAAGAATTTGAAGCGGCAGAAATCATTATACAAGAATTAGGCCCAGTACCTAAAACAGAACGGTTATTTATTACTTTGCAGCTATTAACAGCCAATGTTTTATATTCACAAATATTAACGGATCAAGAATTACCTCAACTACGGCATGCCATAATGGAATGTTTAAAAGAGTTTGAGAGAAAGGCAATTGTTGAATTAAAAGATAAAGAGGAATTTCTTGATAAGTTAATGTTGCATATGAAACCTGCTTATTATCGGATCAAATATCACTTAACCACTAATTACAAAATGATTGAAAAAGTCAGCGATGAATTTGAGGCTATCCACTATATTGTTAAGGACTCTTTGAAACCTCTTGAAGAATATATCAATTGTCCGATTCCAGAAGAGGAAATTGCATTTTTTACTATTCTTATTGGTGGACATTTACTAAATAGTGGGAAAACCATTCATAAGAAAAAGAAGGCAGTGGTTGTATGTCCGAATGGGGTTTCTATTTCTAATCTGATGGAAAACTCTCTTAGAGATTTATTTCCTGAATTCTACTTTTATGATGCCTTTTCTATTCGGGAATTTCAACAGCTAGATATTGAAACCGATCTTATCTTTTCCGCTGTACCAATTCAAACGGATAAAAAATTATTTATCGTAAAAGGTTTAATGACAGATTTTGAAAAATTTCAGCTTCGTCAAAGAGTAATGAAAGAAATTTTTGGATTAAATACAAATGTCATTAATGTCGATCAATTAATTTCTGTTATTGGAAGACACGCGAAAATTCATGAAATGAAAGCCTTAGAAAGAGATTTGCAAGAATACTTTGCTTTTCAGATTTCTAAAGAAGAAGAAAAAAAATCACCAGGTTATCATCTAGCAGATTTAATCAATTTAGAAACGATTACGATTAAAGAAAATGTTGATGGGTGGCATGATGCGATTGAATTGGCTGCACAGCCCCTTTTAATAAAAGGCAGTATTACAGAAAAGTATATTGATATGGTAAAAGAACTTTATCCTTCCGTTGCGGAACATATAGTTCTAGGAAGGAACATAGCGATCCCACATGCAAGCCCAGAAGATGGAGTAAATAGAGTTGGTATGAGTTTATTAAAGATTAATGAAGGGATTCCTCTTGAAAACGGGAAAAAACTTCATCTAATCGTTATTATTGCTGCTGTGGATAAAAATCAGCACTTAAATGCTTTACTCCAACTTATGAAACTAGCAAGTACCGATGAAATTGTAGATAAAATCATCTCTGCTAATCATCAGAGTGATATTTTTGAAATAATCAATAGGTTTTCAAGATAATAACCAAATTAGAAGGGGGGCATCTTACTTTGTCAATAGAAAGATTTTTAAATAATGATCTAATTAAATTAAATTTATTATGCAAAGATCGAGATCATTTTTTTGAATTCATGTTTAATGAGGCGTTTGACAAAGGGTTAGTAGATAAACAATTTTTAAGCAAGATTAAAGAAAGAGAATCTATATTTCCCACAGGATTAAAACTGAATGAATTTAGTGTGGCAATCCCTCATACCGATCCACAATATGTGAAGGAACAATTTATTGCCGTAGTTACATTAGAAAAACCTATTAAGTTTTCATTAATGGATGATGCTAGCCAAGAAACAGATGTATGTCTAGTTTTTATGTTGGGATTAAATCAGCCACATCAACAAATTGAAATATTAAAACAATTAATGGCTATTATTCAAAATCCGAGCAATATTAAGAATCTATTGTCCGCTGAGAGTTGTGAAGAAGTAAGAAATATTTTTAAACAAATGGAAGCGAAAGCCTAATCTTAATAGAGCAAAATAGACTGGAAATATATTTAATTTTAAGAAGATTAAAATTATATTGGAGGTAAAATGACATGAAAAAAACAGTATTAGTAGCTTGTGGAGCAGGGATCGCAACTTCAACAGTGGTATGTAACCGTGTAGAAAATTTATTAAAAGAAAACAATGTGAATGCTGAGGTCATTCAGTGCAAAATTTCCGAAGTCAAATCACGTCAAGCAGATGCAGATTTAATTATATCAACAACGATTCTTCCAACCACCTATGATATCCCTTCAATCATTGCAACTGCTTATATTACTGGAATTGGAATGGAGGCGTTGGATAAAAAAATCCTTGATGCGCTGAAATAAACATGATCGGCTTCTTCTTGTAATTAATAGGTTAGAAAAAGTAGGGGGGCAATATGGACAATTTATTAGCAGGTATACAATATGTGTTGAATTTGGGTCCAACCGTTATTTTGCCAATTGCGATATTAATAATTGGATTACTTTTTGGTACTGGATTAAAAGCAGCCTTTAAGTCAGGAATAATTATCGGTATCGGATTTGTTGGGATTAATTTAGTCATCGGAGTTCTGGTTGATAACTTAGGTCCTGCAGCTCAACAAATGGTTGAACGTTTTGGATTAAGTTTAACCGTTATGGATGCAGGGTGGCCTGCTGCAGCTGCAGCTTCTTGGGCATCTCCAGTTGCCGCAATTTTAATTCCAATATGCTTATTTGTAAATGTTTTGTTATTACTATTTAAAGGAACAAAGACTTTAGATATTGATATTTGGAACTATTGGCATTTTATCGCAGCAGGTGCTACCGGTTATGTCGTTACCGGGAGTTGGTGGATTGCCATCCTATGTGCTGTTATCTATGAAATTATCGTATTGAAAGTTGCTGACTGGACCGCTCCATTGGTTCAAAAATACTTTGGACTGGAGGGTATTTCCCTACCAACAGGTTCAACAGCCGCTTTCGGACCAATTGGGATATTAGTTGGATGGTTATTAACAAAAATCCCTGGCTTAAATAAATTGAATGCGGATCCCGAGACTATTCAAAAGCGTTTTGGCATATTCGGTGAACCAATGATGATGGGATTAATTCTAGGTATCTTAATTGGAATTTTAGCTGGGTATGATGTGGGTGGTGTGGCTAAAATCGGAATTTCGATGGCTGCCGTTATGCTCCTTATGCCCCGAATGGTGAAAATCCTAATGGAAGGATTAATTCCGATTTCAGAAGCTGCACGTAATTTCTTGCAAAAGCGTTATGGTGACCGCGATATTTATATTGGTTTGGACGCAGCCTTATCAGTTGGCCATCCTTCGGTTATGGCGACCGCGCTAATCTTAGTTCCTATTACATTATTTTTGGCGGTTATTTTACCAGGTAACAAAGTATTGCCATTTGGCGACCTGGCTACGATTCCATTCTATATCGCTTTCGTTGTTGCCTTTTTAAGAGGAAATATTGTTCATTCTGTTCTCGCAGGTACCGTAATGGTTGCTTTATCCCTTTATATGGCTACAAACTTTGCTGAAGTGCACACCTTAATGATGGAAGGTGCTCAGTTCACGGCACCTGATGGAGCAACGCAAATTTCAAGTTTAGACCTTGGTGGTAACTTATTTAACTGGTTAATCTTGAAATTCTCACAATTATTGGATGTGATATTATAACTTCTATTTTAGTGTTATAAGACAATTAGCTCAGTGCTTTTTGTCTTATAACACTAAGAGAGTATGAATGGTGAGGGGAAGATCAGGTGAAAGCAGCAGTATTACATTCTATTAATAACATTGTTTATGAAGATATAGAGATGAAGCCGTTAAAGGCAGACGAAGTTAGAATAAAGGTTATGGCAGCAGGGATTTGTGGATCGGATACACATAAAATGGTCTCCAAGTGGAAGTATGAGTTACCTGCTATTATGGGACATGAATTTTCAGGTATTGTAGTTGAGAAAGGAAAAGATGTTCATAAATTTGAAATTGGCGATCGTGTCATTGGTATTCCTTTTGAACCTTGCTTTGATTGTGAATATTGTCACAAAGGTGAATTCTCATTATGCGAAGATTATGGAATGATTGGAACTAAATCATATGGGGCATTTGCAGAATTTGTCAATGTAAAAGAAAGAAATGTCCTGCCAATTGGAGACCTAGATTTTGAAGAAGCAGCAATGGTAGAACCGCTTGCAGTTGCGCTGCATGGTGTGATGGGAATTGAGCCACAAATGGGAGATGTTGTTGCTGTTTTTGGTGTAGGCACGATTGGGATGTTAGTCATTGAATGGCTGAAAGTAGCCGGTGTAAAAGAAATTATAGCCATTGATATCTCTGATGAAAAATTACAAGAAGCAATGGAAAGAGGTTGTGACAGAAGCATCAATTCATTAAAAGAGGACTTATTTGAAAAAATCAATGAATATACAAATGGCCGTGGAGTCGATATTGCCTTAGAATGTGCGGGCTCCAATATTACACAAGAACAATGCTTACTTGTAACAAGTAAAAAAGGAAAAGTTGGCTATTTGGGCATTGCCTATAAAGATGTTCATTTATCGGAACAAGCATTTGAAAATATTTTTAGAAGAGAGCTAACCGTAAAAGGCTTTTGGAATTCATACTCTGCTCCATTCCCTGGTAAAGAGTGGACAACAAGTATTGATTTCTTAAGTAAAGGAAAAATCAAGGTGAAAGATTTAATCTCACATCGGTTTCTACTTAAGGATACACAAAAAGCATTTCATTTGATCATAAACCGTGAAGAGCCTTATGGCAAAGTCATGATTCTTCCTAATCAAGAGGAATAAAGGGGGAAACGGAAATGAAAGCGGTCATGAAACATGAAGTTGGATATGACAATATGTCACTTGTTGATATTCCTGAACCAAAAGCAATCGATGATCTAGTAAAAATCAAGGTGGCTTATACAGGAATTTGTGGGTCCGATATCCATACGTTTAAAGGGGAATATAGTAATCCAACATTGCCCGTTGTTCTTGGTCATGAATTTTCAGGAGTTGTCGTGGAAGTTGGTAAAGACGTTAAACATGTAAAAGTAGGAGATCGTGTAACAAGTCAAACGACATTTGAAATTTGTGGAGAATGTGATTATTGTAAAGAAAAAGATTACAACTTATGTTCATACCGAAAAGGATTAGGAACTCAAGTAAATGGAAGTTTGGCAGAATACGTGATTTCAAGAGAAAAAAGTGTTCATGTATTACCAAAGGAAATTAGCTTAAAGGCAGCTGCATTATCAGAACCATTAGCTTGCTGTGTTCATGCCGCATTAGAGAAAACAACGGTTAGAAAAGAGGATAAAGTATTAATATTTGGTCCTGGACCAATCGGATTATTGCTTGCTCAGGTGGTTAAATCACAAGGAGCATTTGTTATTCTAACGGGCATAACGAAAGATAAGCCACGTCTACAACTGGCGAAATCTATGGGAATTGATGTAGTCGTAGATAGTCAGCAGGAAAACCTAGAGGAAATGGTTTTCAAACATACGAATGGATACGGAGCAGATAAGGTATTTGATTGTTCTGGCGCAGTTCCTGCCTTAAATCAAGGATTGCCGCTTGTAAGAAAAAAAGGAACGTTTGTCCAAGTAGGCCTTTTTGCAGAAAAAATAAATCCTCAAAATCAAGATGCAATTATACAGAGAGAAATTTCTTATATTGGTTGTCGTTCACAAAAACCAAGTTCGTGGAAAATCGCTTTAGAACTTCTGAAAAACAATAAGATTCATGTTGAAAAAATGATTACTAAGATTGTACCTTTGGAAAAATGGCGAACAGGCTTTGAATCTGTTATGCAAGGAAATGAAATTAAAGTGCTGGTTCAATCAAATGAAATTTAAAAATGGAAGATCCAAAACCGCTGATCATACAGCGGTTTTTTTATTTTAAGCTGTTCTCATCTTATAAAAATTTTTGTTAAACGGTATTTTGTGTATTTGGAGGATAATATTTAAAAAAATAAAAATACTAACAAATGTTCGGAGGTGTTTGGATGGAGCAGAATGATTTTGAAAAAATCTATGAACAATACAAGAAGCAAGGGGAGCAGCAGGCACACATAGAGACAGATGCAGGGAATCCAATTGGAAAAGAAGAATTTGTCGCTGTTAGAAAAAATGACAAAGGGAACATCATTGCTTTTAAGACAAATACGGGAAGGGAGTTGGATTATATAACAGCTCTCGAAGAAGCAAAAGCGGGTAAAATCGCCCATGTCGATGTTTTTCATAAATATGGTCGTGACATTATTCGAAGTGAGCCGGATGGTATCAAAGAAAATAATCTTGATCGTCTTCCAGAATTTTAATGATTTCCAAATTTTTTTTTACTTGAGACTCCTTTGAAAAGAGGGATTGTATGCATTGGTATGAAAAGTTAAACCAGTATTTCCCGATTGAAGAGATGAAATCTAAAGAGCATATGGAAACCTTGTTAAAAGAACGTTCAAACATCTATCACAAAGATGAAGGACCACATCATGTGATGATGTACGCCGAACTGAATGATTTTATTTTTGTGGATTACTTATTTGTATCCAAAAATGCTCGGGGCCAGGGGCTTGGACAAAAACTGATTGAGAAATTAAAGAAGAAAAAGAAACCAATCATCCTTGAAGTGGAACCAGTTAATTATGAGGACAGCGATACGGAAAAAAGGCTTCGTTTCTATAAACGAAATGGCTTTAAACATGCCCAATCGATTGGATATGAAAGAAGGTCCTTAGCGACGAATGAGGTAAATAAAATGGAAATCCTCTACTGGGCACCAAATAATGAATCGGAAGAAATGATTTATGAAGCAATGAAAAAAACATATCATCTCATTCATACGTATAAAGATGAACAATTTTACGGTGAATCCTACCAGCCGGTTGATGAGGTGCTTACATTTAACGAAGATACATCAAGTGAAAATATATTGGAGGATGTCTGAGGCTTCATTTTCTTTGTTTTTTTCTGCAGGTGGGAAGGGGAGACTTATGTGACTGCGGGGGCTCCCTTGCTACGTACTCCCGCAAGAATTTTTTTGTTCTGTATCATGTAGATGATCAATAAAAGTTTTATTTACCTTTTTGTTTTTCTTTTGTCTCAAAAGCAAACTCAACTAAATAAAAGAATAGATCCGCAATCAATTTAAAATGGATTATTAAGATTAAAAAAGGGGAGACACTCATGTCTCTCCTTTTTTCAATAACTTAATTCCTTTCAATAAACTCTATTTAGTATGAACAAGTTGTTTACTTTGCTCATACTGGGCGATTTTCTCTTCATATTTTAAAGTAACACCAATTTCATCCCAGCCGTTTAAGAGCATTTCTTTCGGGTAGGGGGCGATGTCGAATGTGAATTTAAAGCCCTCAGAATCGTAAACAATTTGATCTTCGAGATTTATTGTTAAAGTATAGCCTTCGGTTTCAGCTTTTTTCATAATGGTTTGAACTTGTTCCTCGGTGGCTTGGATGGCAAGAATTCCGTTTTTCACCGTGTTATTTTTAAAAATATCAGCAAAACTAGGGGCAATAATAACCCTAAAGCCGAAGTCTTGAACCGCCCATGGGGCATGCTCACGGGAAGAGCCGCATCCAAAGTTTTCACCGGCCACCAAGATGGATGCACCTTTATATTGAGGCTGATTTAATGGGAAATCAGGATTTGGATTTCCTTCGTCATCAAAACGCCAATTATAAAACAGGAATTGCCCGAAACCGCTTCGTTCAATCCTCTTTAAAAATTGTTTTGGTATGATTTGGTCTGTATCGATATTCGCTCTATTTATTGGGCAGACAATTCCTTGATGAATTCGTAATGGTTCCATGATTTAACCGACCTCCTGTGCTGAGAATGTACGGACATCAACAAAATGACCGGCAATCGCTGCAGCAGCTGCCATTTCTGGGCTCACTAGATGAGTGCGTGCACCTTTCCCTTGACGACCTTCAAAGTTGCGATTAGAAGTAGAAGCACAACGTTCTCCAGAAGGAATGAGATCATCATTCATTCCAAGACACATACTGCAGCCGGCATTGCGCCATTCAAAGCCAGCATCCGTAAAGACCTTATCTAGGCCTTCTTTTTCCGCTGCCATCTTTACACTGAAGGAACCTGGAACGACAATGGCTTTGACAGAAGGATGCACTTTCTTGCCGCGAATGATTTCGGCTGCCTTGCGCAAGTCACTTAGGCGGGAATTCGTACAGGAGCCAATGAACACATGGTCAATTTTGACACTGGATATCGGCTGCCCAGCTTCAAGCCCCATATATTCAAGGGCACGTTTGATTTCTTCCCGATCGTTGGCTTTATCCGCGTCTTCAGGATTTGGAACATTTGCCGAGATGGGGATGCACATACCAGGATTAGTTCCCCAGGTTACTTGTGGTTCGACTTCCGTTGCATCAATCTCAACTACTGCATCATATTCTGCCCCTTCATCAGTGGCAAGAGATTTCCAGCGGGTAACGGCTTCTTCAAATGCTTTTCCTTGGGGAACATGTTTTCTTCCACGCAAATATTCAAACGTTGTTTCATCAGGAGAGATCAGCCCAGCCCGCGCTCCTCCTTCAATGGACATATTGCAGACGGTCATCCTCTCATCCATAGACATTTCACGGATCGCTTCTCCGGTATATTCGATGATATACCCTGTCCCAAATTTAACTCCAAATTTTCCAATAATCGCAAGGATTAAATCTTTAGCAGTAACACCTTTTCCAAGTTTGCCTTTTACTTTTACATTCATTGTTTTTGGCGGTGCTTGCCAAAGAGTTTGGGTAGCCAAAACATGTTCCACTTCACTGGTTCCAATTCCGAATGCTAAAGCACCGAAGGCACCGTGCGTGGATGTATGACTGTCACCACAGACAATCGTTTTTCCTGGTTGGGTTAGACCAAGTTCCGGACCAATGACATGAACGATCCCGTTATCTGGGTGATGGATGTGAGCTAAAGGAATGCCAAATTCCTCGCAGTTTTGCTGTAATGTATCGATTTGCTTTTTTGAAATAGGATCTTCAATCACTAGTCTTTGTCGAGTTGGAACATTATGGTCCATAGTGGCAAAAGTGAGATCCGGCCGGCGCACTTTACGTCCATTCATTCGCAGCCCTTCAAAAGCTTGAGGGGAGGTGACTTCATGAACAAGGTGTAAATCAATATAAAGTAAATCCGGTTTTCCTTCTTCTCGATGGACTACATGTTGTTCCCAAATTTTTTGGATAATATTTTTTGGTCTTTCCATAGCTTTCTTCCTCACGTTATTAGATTAAAAGTTTGTTAAAAATAGAATAAATTTAATAGGTTAAGGGGAAAACCGCCGATTTCAAGGCGGTTTCCCAATGATTTTTTATTAAAAGTAACAACTTGCGATACATTTTGAGGCGCTCACAGTTCGGATATAATCAACGATTAACTTTGTCATTTCTGCTGTACCGACTTGGAATCCTCCGGCAATCCGAAGATCAGCCGTATGATATCCTGCATCTAATACCGACTGAACGGCATCTTCGATAATCTTCGCTTCATCTTCTAATCCAAATGAATAACGAAGCATTAACGCAGCTGATAGAATCATTGCAGTTGGATTAGCAATACCTTTTCCGGCAATGTCTGGTGCTGAACCGTGAACTGGTTCGTATAGGCCAACTCCAGCTTCGTTCAAGCTAGCTGAAGGGAGCATGCCAAGTGATCCAGTTAATACGGAAGCCTCGTCACTTAAGATGTCGCCGAACATGTTCTCCGTTACAATGACATCAAAATGAGAAGGATTTGTGATCAGTTTCATTGCTGCTGCATCGACTAATAGATGTTCCACAGCGACATCAGGGTACTGGGCTTTTTTCTCTTCAACGATTTCACGCCACATTTTGCTGGACTCAAGGACATTGGCTTTGTCAACGGAAGTTAGGCGTCCTCGGCGGCCTTGTGCTGCTTGGAATGCTTTGTCTATAATTCTTTCAATTTCTTGACGTGTATAGCTGAGAGTATCAACCACCACTTGACCATTTTCGCGACGTTCGCTAGGAGATCCGAAGTAAATGCCTCCTGTCAGTTCACGTACAATAAGGAGGTCGCTTCCACTAACGACTTCTTCCTTTAATGGGGAAGCAGGCAGTAAGTTTTTGAAACCTTTGATTGGTCTTAAGTTTGCATATAAATCAAGGGCCTTACGGATACCTAGTAGTCCGCGCTCAGGGCGAAGGTGGGAAGGATTATTATCCCATTTTGGTCCGCCAACTGCTCCAAGTAATACCGCATCTGCCTGTTTGCAAGCATCAACTGTTGTTTCTGGAAGGGGGGTGCCGTATTGGTCAATGGCTGCTCCTCCAATTTCATGGGTCTCAAAGCTGAAAGAGTGGTTATACTCTTCAGCAATTGCAGTTAATACTTCCTTGGCAGAATTCATGACTTCCTTGCCAATCCCATCACCGGGTAGTAGAACAATTCGCTTTTTCATTAGAAGCAACCTCCTTATTTTTAAAAATTCTGATTTTATAAAATGGTAATTGTAGATATGACACCTTTGAAAAAGGTGCCTAGGTTCTTATAGTGCAGCTGGTTCTTTCAGCACTGTATTCTGATTGAAAAAGACGCGATTTACTGCATTGACAAATGCTTTAGCTGAGGCTTCCAGCACATCTTGTGAAGAACCGCGCCCACTGACGTTAATTCCATTCACGGTCATTTTCACATGAACTTCCGCAAGGGCATCCCGTCCGCGCCCAACAGAGCTTAAGTTGAAATCTGTCAGATGAATTTCTTCCTTGACGAGTGCCTCCAATGTGTTATATAGGGCTTCAACACTTCCTCCACCAGTGCAGGCTGTTTCTACCTTAATCCCTTCTGGGGTAGTAAGAGCTACTGTCGCTGTAGGTAGGTTGGATGAACCATAGTGAACCTGGAAAGCAACCAGTTCATATTTCTTTATATCAACGGCTGCTGTTTGAATATCGGTTAGAATTGCGAAAAGATCTTCATCTGTGACTTCTTTTTTACGATCAGTTAATTGTTTAAAAGATTGAAAGGCTTCGTTCAGTTTTTCTTGGGATAATTCAAAGCCCATCTGTTCAATTTTATCTTTAAACGCATGACGTCCAGAGTGCTTACCGAGAACAAGGTCATTGGACTGAACGCCAACTAATTCGGGAGTAATAATTTCATAGGTTAACGCATTTTTTAAAACGCCATCCTGGTGAATGCCTGATTCATGAGCAAAGGCATTTTTTCCAACAACGGCTTTATTTCCTGGAACTTTCATCCCGGTAAAGCGGCTGACCAAATCACTGGTGCGTTTAATTTCTTTTAATACTAGATTGGTTGTGAATGGATATTTGTCTTTACGAATATTTAAAGCAACGGCGATTTCTTCTAAAGCAGCATTTCCAGCACGTTCGCCGATCCCGTTGATTGTACCCTCGACTTGGGTAGCACCGTTTTCAATAGCCGCTAGGGAATTGGCTACCGCCATTCCTAAGTCATCATGGCAATGGCAGGAGAGGGCAGCTTTATGAATATTCGGCACGTTTTCTCTAATGTAGCGGAACATACGGCCATATTCTTCTGGTGTTGTATAGCCAACTGTATCAGGAAGGTTAATAACGGTAGCTCCGGCATCAATCACTTTTGTAATGATTCGGACAAGAAAATCGAGATCGGAACGGGAAGCATCCTCCGCAGACCATTCCACATGAGTAAATTTCTTTTTCGCATAAGAAACCATATCAATCGCTGTCTGCATTACTTGTTCTGGTGTTTTCTTCAGCTTATACTCCATATGAATTGGGGAGGTGGCAATGAAAACGTGTAACCTTGGTTCCGCTGCTTCTTTCAATGCTTCCCATGCAATGTCAATATCCGATTTAACCGCACGTGCTAGACCGGTTACAGAAGAGTTCTTAATTGTTTTTGCAATGGCTTTTACTGCTTCGAAATCTCCTTGGGAGGAAGCCGGGAACCCGGCCTCCATAATATCAACGCCAAACCGTTCCAACTGTCTTGCTATTTCCAATTTTTCTAGCTGGTTTAAATTTACACCAGGGGATTGTTCGCCATCACGTAAGGTTGTGTCAAAGATATTAACGTGAACCATGTACCACCACTTCCTTCTTCTGATTTGGCTTTTTAATAAACGGCATTAACGCACGAAGCTCGCGGCCGACCACTTCGATTGGGTGGTTGTTTTCTGCACGGTTGATGGCATTAAATTGTGGACGATTAGCTTGGTTTTCAAGAATCCAGCCTTTCGCGAATGCCCCTGTTTGGATATCCTTTAATACTTCCTTCATACGGGCTTTTGTTTCTTCATTCACTACGCGTGGACCTGATACGAAATCTCCCCATTGTGCTGTATCAGAGATAGAGTAGCGCATATATTCCAACCCGCCTTCGTATAAAAGGTCCACAATCAATTTTAATTCATGTAGACACTCAAAGTAGGCAACTTCAGGCTGATAACCTGCTTCCACCAGTGTTTCGAAACCAGCTTTGATAAGGGCTGTTGTTCCACCACAAAGGACAGCCTGCTCTCCGAATAGATCGGTTTCTGTTTCTTCTTGGAACGAGGTTTGCAATACTCCTGCACGGGCTGAACCGATTCCTTTTGCATAGGCTAAAGCAAGGTCTTTTGCCTGACCGGTATAATCTTGATATACCGCATAAAGGGCTGGAACACCTGCACCTTCCGTGAAAGTACGACGTACTAAGTGGCCAGGGCCTTTAGGGGCTACTAGGAATACATCGACATCCGCAGGAGGGACGATTTGGTTAAAATGAATGTTAAATCCATGAGCAAAAACTAAGGCATCTCCAGCTTTTAGGTTCGGTTTGATGCTTTCTTCATACACTTTAGGCTGCAATTCGTCCGGCAACAAAACCATGACTACATCTGCTTGGGCAGTCGCTTCTGCAACAGTGGTAACTTGAACACCATCTTCTACGGCTTTATCCCATGATTTTCCTGGACGTAATCCAACAACAACATCGAATCCACTTTCTTTTAAGTTAAGAGCATGGGCATGACCTTGAGAGCCATAACCAATGATAGCGATTTTTTTCCCTTGTAATACTTCTTCTTGAATATCTCCGTTATATAATACTTTTGCCATTTTAATCATCCTTTCAATAAATTAGTGATTTATTTTAATAGAAAACTAGCTGATAATTCAGTTGTTTGTGGTTGATGCCCGCGAAGGAAAGCAGTCAACCCGGTTCTAGCAATTTCTTTAATGCCATAAGGGCGAAGTAAATCTATCAAAGCGTCGATTTTATCTGGTCGACCAGTAATTTGAATCGCCAAGCTATCCTTGCTTACATCAATAATCAGAGCACGGAATGGATCAATAATACCGTTAATTTCGCTTCGAAGCTGAGGGCTACTTGCCACCTTGATTAGGGCAAGCTCTCTGGCGACAATGGCTTTATCGGTAATATCGGAAACTTTTAATACATCAATTTGCTTGTTTAATTGTTTTGTAACCTGTTCAAGTCGCTGGTCATCCTCGACATCTACAACAAGTGTCATTTTGGATACCCCTTCAGTTTCCGCTGCTCCTACTGAGATGCTGGTGATATTAAATTGCCTTCTTTGTAAAAGACCGGTAACTCGGTTCAAGACACCACTACGATCTTGAACGGTTAAGGAGATGATTCGTTTCATTGTGGTTTCACCCCAATCATTTCATGAAGCCCTTTTCCCGGAGCAATCATTGGAAAGACTTTTTCCTGTTGAAGGACTCGACAGTCGATAAGAACCGGACCATCATGTGCCATCAGCTCAGGAAGAGAAGTGATCAACTCTTCTTGATTATCAATTTTTGCCCCTCGGATTCCATAGCTTTCAGCCAGTTTCACGAAATCAGGCTGCGTATGGAGTAGAGACTCGGAAATACGATTATCGTATAAAAGCTCTTGCCACTGACGAACCATTCCAAGTGCACCATTATTGACGATAATAATCTTGACTGGCAGATTCCTTTCATAAATGACAGACAGTTCTTGGAGTGTCATTTGGAAACCAGCGTCTCCGACAATAGCTACGACCGTGCTTTCCGGTGAGGCCATTTGCGCTCCAATGGCTGCAGGGAAGCCGAATCCCATCGTTCCAAGTCCACCTGATGTAATCCAGCGATGCGGTTTATTAAAAGTGTAATATTGAGCGGCCCACATTTGATGCTGACCAACATCAGTTGCAACAATGGCATCACCATTGGTCACTTTATGAATAGCTTGAATGAGCCATTGTGGGCTTATGCCACTTGGGTCAAGCTCATACCAAAGAGGGTAATCATTTTTGTACTGATTTAATTTTTCTCGCCATTTTTCACAATCTGGAGACTTCTCTGCTTCTTTTAAAAGCTCCATTAAGGCTACCTTCGCATCAGCGACAATTGGAATTTGAGTTGGTACATTTTTTCCAATTTCAGCCGGATCGATATCAATATGTGCTACTTTTGCGAATGGGGCAAAGTGTTTCAAGTTTCCGGTTAATCGGTCATCGAAACGAGCTCCGAAATTAATTAATAAATCACATTCATATAGAGCCATGTTTGCTGCATACGTTCCATGCATGCCGCCCATTCCTAAAGAGAGAGGGCTGTCTGCCGGGAAGGATCCTAGTCCGAGTAATGTCGTTACAACTGGTATTTGATGCTTTTCAGCAAAAGCTGTAAGTTCTTTAGAGGCGTGGCTGTGTAAGACGCCGGCACCAGCTAGAATAACTGGCTTTTTTGCTTTCGGAATAGATTCCGAGAGCTTCTTAATCTGCATCGGATTTGGCTTATAAGTTGGCTGATAGCCAGGTAAGTGGATGTTAACATCTTTGACAACTTCTGTAAGGATTTCAGATGAAATATCTTTCGGCACATCGACAACGACTGGACCTGGTCGTCCCGTGGTAGCAATATGAAAAGCTTCTTTGACGATTCTTGGTAAGTCGGCAACAGATTGTACTTGATAATTATGTTTTGTGATCGGTGTAGTAATTGCCATGATATCCGCTTCTTGAAAAGCATCGGTTCCGATTACTGTCCGTGCAACTTGGCCAGTGAATACCACGAGTGGAAGGGAATCCATCATGGCATCTGTAATTCCGGTAACCAAGTTCGTTGCTCCAGGTCCTGAAGTTCCAATGACAACACCCGGTTTGCCGGTAATTCGAGCGTATCCTTCTGCAGCATGAATCATTCCTTGTTCGTGGCGGAAGAGAACATGCTTGATAGAATTTTTTGCGCGATAGATCGCATCATAAATTGGAAGAACAGCTCCTCCCGGATAACCAAATATTGTATCAACGCCTTCTTCGAGCAACAGTTCAATCAGAAGGTCTGCACCAGTTTTTGGTGCGGTACTGGTTTGGAACTCCAGCTTTGCTTCTACTTTCACGTTGTATTTCCCTCCTTGTGATATTTGAATATTTGAAAAATTTAATGTCTAAAGTCACATTTAAAAAAGGCCACTTCTTCCCAATAAACTGCACTCAATCCTCAAACAGCAGTATAATCGGGGAGAAAAGGCCTTTCATTTTCTCGGTACCACCCGGTTCACAGCACCCTCACGAATGCTGCCTCATGAAGCGAAAACAAAATATCGCTTCTTTTTGTAACAGGTGTTCGTATGTAAACACCCGGTTAAACCTAATAGGTAAACAACCGTTCAGATTAACACTCAGGGATGATGTCAGAATAGGTTGTATTACTGGGCTTCCAGCAACCCCAGCTCTCTGTAAATACAAGCTCCTATTCCTTTATTCCCGTCATCGATTTATAATTATTTTTTTATCAATTGAACTTTTATTGATTAGTACCTTGCTTCACTATATAGAAGGGGGGTGGGGTACTAATGGTTCCCAACATAAAATTTATTAAATCTTCATAACCCCGCCAGTATTTGCGGAAGTGACCAATTTTGCATATTTAGCTAGGTAGCCGTTTTTAATTTTCGGCTCCGGTTTTACCCAGTTACGGCGCCTTTCGGCAAGTTCCTCGTCATCAACAAGGAGTTCAATGGAACGAGCCTCTAAATCGATTAAAATTTTGTCGCCATTTTGTACGAAAGCAATTGGTCCACCTTCAGCCGCTTCTGGTGAAATGTGGCCGATGGATATACCTCTACTTGCTCCTGAGAAACGGCCGTCCGTGATCAGGGCAACTTCTTTATCCAGACCGCGTCCGGCGATGGCCGAAGTTGGTGCAAGCATTTCTGGCATTCCCGGTCCGCCTTTTGGTCCTTCGTAGCGAATGACAACCACATGTCCTGCTTGAACGGTTCCGTTATTAATGCTTTCTAGTGCCTCATCTTGGGAATTGAATACAATTGCTTCACCCAAGAACGTTTTAATCGATGGGTCGACTGCACCTACTTTGATGACACTGCCGTCAGGTGCAATATTTCCATAAAGGATGGAAAGGCCGCCAACGGGACTATAAGGACGATCTTTTGGTCGTATCACGGTTTCATCAAGAATGGTTGCATCTTTTACATTTTCAGCTAACGTTTTTCCAGTAATGGTTATACAATCTTTATGAAGTGCGCCTTCCACTTTGCAAAGTTCGTTGAGAATCGCACTTACACCACCAGCACGATGGACATCCTGCATGGAAATATCGGATGCTGGCATGATTTTGGCTAAATATGGAACCTTTTCAGCGATTTTATTGATATCTCGCAAATCATATTCAATTCCTGCTTCATGTGCGATAGCTAATGTATGAAGAACGGTATTGGTAGAACCACCCATTGCCATATCTAAGGCAAAGGCATTGTCGAATGCTTCTCTTGTTAAAATATCTCTAGGTCGAACATCGTTTTTAATTAATTCTATTAAATGTCTAGCCGCCTGACGGATGAGTTCATACCTCTCTTCAGAAGTGGCAACAATGGTTCCATTGCCTGGAACCGTCATTCCTAGTACTTCCAGTAGACAGTTCATTGAGTTAGCTGTAAACATACCTGAACAGGAGCCACATGTAGGGCATGCATTACTTTCAATTTCAAGCAGCTGCTGCTGACTGATTGTACCTTTATGATAAGCACCGACCCCTTCAAAAACAGATGTAAGGGAAAGGGGTTTTCCTGTAGATGATACACCAGCTTCCATTGGACCACCTGATACAAATACAGAAGGTACATTAGTTCTGGCTGCTGCCATTAACATTCCTGGTGTGATTTTGTCGCAGTTTGGGATGTAAAAAACACCGTCAAACCAGTGAGCATTGATGACCGTTTCAGCACTGTCAGCAATAAGTTCCCGGCTAGGAAGGGAGTAACGCATGCCGATGTGTCCCATGGCAATTCCGTCATCTACACCAATCGTATTAAATTCAAATGGGACCCCACCAGCTTCACGTATTGCTTCTTTGACAATCTCACCAAAATGATTAAGGTGTTTATGACCGGGGATAATATCAATGTATGAGTTACAAACTCCGATAAACGGTTTATCCAAATCACTTGTTTTCACCCCGGTTGCGTATAACAAGCTGCGGTGGGGGGCCCGATCAATCCCCTTTTTAATCATATCGCTTCGCATGTTTCTATCTCCTAACTAACGATTGCATGGTTTACTTTTTCTGGGTAACAAGCTACACCATCTGTTGTGACTAACTTTCTAAATTCTTTTAAAAGCTCATTTGTAACTTTTCCTGGTTTGCCATTGCCGATTTGCCGTCCATCTACATCAATGACCGCAATGACTTCAACCGCCGTTCCTGTTAAAAATACTTCATCAGCCACATAGACATCATGTCTTCCAAAAGGGGTTTCCTGTACTTCATAACCCTTCGCTCGAGCAACATCAATAATGGCGTTACGGGTAATTCCTTCTAATGCTCCCAAGTAAATAGGCGGTGTTTTAATTACTCCATTTTTTACAATAAAGATATTGTCTGCTGAACCCTCTGTTACATAGCCCTGGTCATTAAGCATTAAGGCTTCCTGTACCCCGGCTTGATTGGCTTCCAGTTTAACAAGAATATTGTTTAAGTAATTAAGAGATTTAATTTGTGGGCTCAGTACATCCGGGCGGTTTCTTCTGCTAGCCACGGAAGCAATCTTAATCCCATTTTCATAAAGTTCCTTCGGATACATGGTTAATTCCTCTGCGATAATGATTACGTTAGGATTGGAGCAGGAGGCAGGGTCCAGTCCGAGATTTCCTTTACCGCGGGAAACAACGACTCGAATATAGGCACTTTCGAGTTGATTTTTTCTAACCGTTTCGACGATTAATTGCGTCATTTCTTCCTGTGTGTATGGAATCTTCAACATAATAGATTGAGCTGATTCATACAGCCGTTTCAGGTGAGCGTCAAGTCTGAATACGTTGCCGCTATAAACTCGTATGCCCTCAAATACCCCATCACCGTATAAAAATCCATGATCATAAACTGAAACCACAGCATCTTCTTTCTTGACGAACTCTCCGCCAAGGAAAATCCATTGACATCCCAACATAACCACTCCTTTTTTGATAAAACGCTTTATATGAATAAACTTAACTATGAAAAGAAAAGCCTTGCCCATCTCATCAAAATGGTGATATACAAAGGCGTTTTTGAAGTGAATTTCTTATTTTCGATAATCTTACACCCATTTAGAGACAGGGTCAATATAAAAATCTGATAATTCAAACTAGTTAAAAAAATTGGGAGCGTTTACAATATTGGTACAACAAGGAATGGAAGAAATATATTTTTTTGAAAATTTTTTAAAAGGGGAAATTTGAAAGCGTTTTAATAGAAGGGGTAAGAGAAATTTTTAATTCCAAAATGGTTATTAATGGAAATTGGGAAGTGGTTGGAACAGATCTTCATTTATTGCTTATGTAGAAAAAATGGCGGCTCCAATAATGATGCCTTTTGGGCCGCCTGAATAAAATGTGTGATTACGCATTAAGCTTTGGTTCGACTTGGATGGCTGTTTTTTGTTTCTTTTCAATAATGGGTTTAGGCTTAACCATTTCAGGATAGCCGTAACTTCCATGTTCGCTAATATCAAGACCAATGATTTCTTCTTCTTCGGTTACACGTAATCCGTTCATTAATGCCTTCATGATGGATAAAAGAATAAACGAAACAATAAAAGCAAAAGCCCCACAAACAATCACTCCTAAAGCTTGAACACCAAGTTGGTGGAACCCGCCTCCATAAAACAGTCCCGCTTGGCCGACAGTGGCCAGTTCTGGAGTGGCAAAGAATCCAGTTGATAATGTTCCCCATATTCCAGCCGTCCCATGTACAGAAAGGGCAGCAATAGGGTCATCAATTCTTTTCTTCTCAAAGAAACGAATGCTAAAGAATACAAGGATTCCAGCGATGAAACCGATCAAGACAGCAGCCCATGTATCAACAAATGCACAGGAAGCTGTAATGGCAACCAAACCTGCTAATGCTCCATTTAGCATCATTGGTACATCTGCTTTTCCTAGAACAATCCAGGAGATGGTCATCGCAGCAATTACCCCAGCACCAGCCGCCAAGTTAGTATTGACAGCGACAAATCCGAAAAAGGCGTTGTCAACAGACAGAGTACTTCCCGCATTAAATCCAAACCATCCAACCCATAGGATTAAGACGCTAAGAGCAGTAAATACTTGATTATGCCCTGCAAGATTATTGGCTGAACCATCTTTATTGTATTTTCCAATACGTGGTTTTAGGATTATTGTCGCTGCAAAAGCTGCCATTGCACCTGTCAAGTGAACGACAGTGGAACCGGCGAAGTCTTGCTTCCCATGCTCTGCTAACCAACCGCCACCCCAGATCCAATGGGCAATCGGAGGATAAACGATAATGGAAAATAGGACAGCAAAGATTAGATATGCACTAAGTTTAGCTCTTTCAGCAAATCCACCAAACGCAATAGTTAAGGAAATGCCAGCAAACGCTAATTGAAATAAAAAGAATACTGGTCCTGATAGTCCTAAGCCTTCCACTTCATATCCAGAATAAAAGAAATCCGAAAGACCGATTAAAGAATTTCCTTCTCCAAAAATGAATCCATAACCGACTGCCCAAAACATGATGGAACCTATACCAAATGTTAAGATTGTTTTTCCAGCGATATGTCCGGCATTTTTCATACGGGTAGATCCTGTCTCAAGAAGGATAAACCCCCCAATCATTAGGATGACAAGAACGGCACCAATCATCACCCACATGCTGTTCATTAAAAATGTCGTATCCATTTTTTCTCCTCCTTTATTTTATGTTCATCTTTCTAACAATTTGGATATATTTGAATTTTCTTACATATGTAAGATTTTTTTCTACAATTATGTAAGGAAATATAACAAATATTTTTTTGAACTGGTTTTTTATTGAACTGGTGGAGTGAGCGGAGGAAAAGGACACAAAAAAAAAAGCCATTAAGAATAAGGGCCTTTACGTATACCAAAATGGGCATTCAATTGTCCTTGAATCATTTTTCTTTTCATTTCATCTGGATTCTGTTTCTTTTGAGCACGAAGCATTTCTTTTCTTATTTCATGTGTTTGCACACCATCTTCAATTTTGTTGGCGATTTCTACTAATAATTCAACATCCTCGAAAGAGTATTTTCGGTTTCCTCCCGGAGTACGCTCAGGAAAAATAAGCTTGCGTTCTTCATAGTAGCGAATTTGCCGTTCGGAAAGTCCTGTCAGCTCTTTGACAATCCCAATGGTAATCACTTTTTTATATTTATAAGACGAATCACTTCCCATTTTAGTCACTCACCACACTTATTTATTTCTTACATTTTATACAATTTTAATCCAGTTAGCACCAATCATGTTAGAAATTCTTACATTGATTTCGTTATGTAAAAAACCAGGGAAGGACTCCCTGGTTTTTTAATACTCCCCATCAAATGGTGTGAATGGGAAGTTAAATCGTCTTTCTACTGCCCGCAGACGTTGATTTACCCGTTGTAAACGGCGCTCCAATCGGGTAACTCTCCTTTCTAATTGTTCGATTTCTCTCTGTTGGCGATTATTTTCTCTTTCTAACTGGCTAACTCTGCGCTCCAACTGTGGTTGGCGATCTGGATCATAGGATTCTGTCGGTACATAAGGATTGATTTGTTCTGGCGTGGCATAAGAATTGTAATCATAAGGGTACTGTGGAAATTGGTAGTATCCATATGGGTTCATTAGGCAACTCTCCTTTTGTTTATGAATGCCCTATACATTATGTAGGCAATCATGGAGAAGTAACGGCGAATGCCTAGATGATTTTTTGGAAGAAATAATACCTTAAATTAAGGAGAGGTCCTTATGCATGGGAGTAGTTATTTTTTACCATTAAAAGATATATTCACAAAACTATTTTACCGTATTAAAATAATAATCAACTATTGAATGTATATTTACAAATTTAATAGTATAAAAATGTAATTTTAGAATATTATCTATTTTTGTAAAAAACCACTTTAAAAATAGTAGGGAATGATGTATATTCTAAACATTAAAAAAATTATAAAGATAGTAAATTAGAGGAGGTTAAACATATGAAAAAATTTAAATGGTGGGCAACATTGATAGTTTCAGCGTTCCTTTTAGTACTTTCTGCCTGTGGAGCAAGTGAAACGAGCGGCGGAGGAGAGAAGAAGAAGAAGTTAAGGGTTGTTACAGATGCGGCTTATGCCCCATTCGAATATCAAGATAAGGGAGAAGTAGTCGGATTTGATGTTGATTTCATAAAAGCAGTTGCCAAGCAGGCAGGGTATGAGTTAAAAGTGGAGCATGTTGGTTGGGACCCATTATTTGTAGAAATTAAAGGGAAAACGGCAGATCTAGCAGTTTCTGCTATTACGATTAATGATGATCGAAAACAAACTTATGATTTCTCCGTACCTTACTTTTTGTCAACGAATAAAATTCTAATTCCAAAAGATAGCGATATTAAGAGTGCTGCAGATTTAAAAGATAAAGTTGTTGCTGTTCAAAACGGAACTACTGGACAAGAAGCAGTTGAAACTCTATTAGGTAAAGAAAATAAAAATGTGAAAAAATTTAAAGATAATAATCTGGCAATCATGGAATTAAAGAACGGCGGTGCAGATGCGGTAGTAGCGGATAATACCGTCATTGAAGAATATGTAAAAAATAATCCAAATGAGAATTTTATTGTCATTGAAGATGATGGAGCTTTTGAAAAAGAGTTCTACGGCGTATTGTTCCCTAAGGAAAGCAAGTTGAAGGTCGAATTCGATAAAGCGATTAAAGAAATGATGGAAAATGGCGAATATGCGAAAATCTACAAAAAGTGGTTTAAAGTAGATCCGGATTTAACGGAACTCAAAACGCAGCAATAATAATTGGTTACAAAAATTGCGTAACTCGTACAGCCTGGCAGTTACGCAATTTTTCTCTTAAATACATCGTGATGGTCTGTAGGTTTTTATAGGGGGATTTTATAAATATGGATATTCGTTGGGATTTACTTGCTGAATATGCTCCTTTTTTTGTAAAAGGGACGCTTTTAACGATTGGACTTTCTGTTTGTAGTATTTTATTAGGAACGATTTTTGGTTTATTCATCGGACTGGGAAAAATGGCACAGAATAAGCTGATTTCGCTGCCATTTAATATTTATATTACTTTTTTTCGCGGGACGCCACTATTAGTGCAAATTCTATTAGTTCATTTTGGTTTGGTGCCTCTAATATGGGGAGAAACCAATGGCATTCTAGCCGCAATTATTGCTCTTTCACTAAACTCAGCCGCCTATGTAGCCGAGATTTTTCGCGCTGGAATCCAGTCGATTGATAAAGGGCAAATGGAAGCAGCTCGTTCACTTGGGATGAATCATGTACAGGCTATGCGTTATGTCATATTGCCTCAGGCATTTAAACGTATGATACCTCCACTTGGAAATGAATTTATTGTCCTAATTAAAGATTCGTCCTTAGCGGCAATTATTGCCGCCAAAGAACTCATGTATTGGGGACAGGCTATGCAGGGGCAGTATTATCGTGTATGGGAGCCATATCTGACAGCCGCATTGATTTACCTTGTATTAACTTTTTCGTTAAGTCTATTGCTATCTCGACTTGAAAGAAGGTTGGCTGTACAATGATTGAAGTGAAAAATTTAAAAAAGACATTTGGCAATAATGAAGTTCTGAAGGATATTAGTGTGACTATTAATCCTCAAGAAGTAGTAGTGGTGATTGGGCCGTCCGGTTCCGGCAAGTCAACCTTCCTGCGCTGCCTAAATTTGCTGGAAACAATTAATGGTGGTCATGTTTGGATTGAGGGGAAGGACATTACGGATAAAAATACGGATATTAACAAAATTAGAACCGAAGTAGGCATGGTGTTTCAGCAATTTAACTTGTTTCCGCACAAAAAGGTAATTGAAAATATTATGCTGGCACCTGTAAAAGTTAGGAAAGTATCACCAGAAAAAGCAAGAGAAAAAGGATTAGAGCTTTTGAGGAAAGTAGGGTTGGCGGATAAAGCGGAAGCCTATCCAGATTCTTTATCAGGCGGACAAAAGCAGCGGGTGGCCATTGCCAGAGCCCTCGCGATGGAACCGAAAATTATGCTCTTTGATGAGCCTACTTCAGCACTTGACCCAGAAATGGTCGGTGAAGTTCTTGAAGTTATGAAACAGTTGGCCAAAGAAGGAATGACCATGGTCGTCGTCACCCATGAAATGGGGTTTGCTAAAGAAGTAGGGGATCGTGTCCTATTTATGGATGGCGGTGTGATTGTAGAAGAAGGTAATCCTAAGGAAATTTTCGAAAATCCACAGGAAGAGCGGACAAAGGCATTTTTAAGTAAAGTATTGTAATAAAGGAGGCAGGTTAAGCCTCCTTTTTTGTATATATTAGACTTTAAGAAATGTCTAGAGATTTACGATATGTCAATATTTAATCGCTATCGCTTTTCTAATAGATAAGATCGTGTCTTTTCGACTTAGAGAACTGTCTAGCTTCAGTGCCCTAGCAATAGTATCCTTCGGTCTCCACCCTACGATAAGTCAACATCGAATCACCTTCGGCTTTTCGTGTTTCCTATATCTCGGTTGGAGGCCACCACAAAGAAGGGTTCGTCAGCATCTGCATCGCACGACCAAAAGCGATAGCTTTTGGGAGGAGGCCATACGCAGCTGTCCAGAGGGCTTCCGCTTTTCTGACTCTAAACTGAAATACATATGTTACAATTTTAATAAATAGATTTGTTAGAATCGTATAATTGGGACTTATAATCATCAATAGCGTCGAATAGTATAAGGAATAGTTATGTCTCTTTTTTACATATTAATGAAAATTGAATGTTTGTAATTGGAGGGAAAGAAATGGCGATAGAACAGCAGTTAAAAGATAAAACCTATTATCAAATGTTCATCAATGAACATGAAAATATTCATCCCATCCTCGCCCTTGGAGAGGCTTTTCAGGAAGAGGCTCAAAAAGATTTGCCTGATTTAGCCGATATACGGTTTGCGCAAGGGGAAGTGTATTTTCACCATAAGGATTATGAAGCTGCTATTTTTAAATGGGAAAATATTACAAATGAACTTGAACCTTGGGCGAGAAAAAATATAGCCGATGCTTACTATGAGCTGGGAATGTTATCTCAAGCCGAAGATATTTATACAGCATTGGAAGTAGACGATCCTACACTTAGAGCAGAAGTAGCATTAAAGTTGTTTTCACTTTACATTCATCGTGAAAAAGTCAATGAGGCAGTGACAACGATTAAAAAAGCCGTTCAAACCAATCCTGATTATCCAAATGTTACGAGTATTGCTCGTGATTTTTTTGAGAAGGAAGAAGACTGGTCTAATGCGGTGGAACTAGCAGTCAATGAAGCAAAGCGAACAGGATCACTAGAATGGTTTGATATATTGCTATCTTATATTGAAATGGGTGTAACAAAAGCTTTTGCACCAAACTATTTTACGCAAGCATTAGTGAACCTGTATAACATCGATGTGAAGAAGTTTGAGCAACTTGTTTCCGCGTTTTGGAATAGTTGGCGTAATGAAAATACCTATCTCACATGGATGAATGAAGTAAATCATCTCTTATTAAACCTTGATTTGAATCGAGATGATAATTGGTCAGAGCTTTCTAAACTCCATAAGGAAACATATATAAGTTTGATTGCCGGAGGGTATTTTATTAAGGAACTTCAAGATTATGTTCCTGTATTGCTGACAAACTGGATGCGTTTGGCTGATAACAAAAACATTGTTCCGGCTGCTGCATCTGTTTTAGCGTGGAATGAACTATTTCCTGCTAGTTTGGCTGTCAATATAGTGGAGGAGGCTGAACAACTTATTAGCGTGACCTCGTTTGACATGGATGAATTGGAGGAATGTCTGAAACTATTTGAAGCCATTATGACTTGGGCTGAATCCAATGAAATGGGTAACAACAATCGGGTTCGGTGGATTGTGGAGAAAATAGTAGATTTTGATACACAACATTTACTTGTTACAGGTATTTGTGATAGTGGGAAATCTACTTTTATTAATACCATTCTCGGGGAAGATCTGCAGGATAGTCCAACTTCATCTGTAGTCATGTTCAGTCATGGGCAGGAGGAAGAAATTTTTGAAATTAATGATGAGGAATGTAGGAAGCTTTCTGGATTCTCGGATTTCCGGGAACGAATGGGACGCCTCCGCAATGCATTGAATTCTATTATTGAATTTAACTATCCTAACAACTTTTTAAAGGAACAAAAGTTTGCATTGATGGATACACCTGGACTGAATGGAAATCAACAGGATCACTATGAGGTTTTTAAATATTTACAGGTGGCAGATTCCATTTTATTTGTTCTAGATGCCAATGAACCACTAACGAATAAGGAGCGCGCAATTATTAATCAAATACAGGAGCAGGCGCCGGATTTACCGATTCATTTTATTATTAGTAAAATGGATGTATTTGAGGATGAACAAGATGCATTACGAATTTTTGAAGAGACGAAAGAGGCAATCCATTCATCTTGGCCAGATGCTCAAGTGATGCCGTTTTCTTCGCAGTATGACCGAAATCAGCAGATTGGTGACCTTAAAGAGTTTTTGAAATTATGTAAGAATACGAGAAACATAGAAGATAAGCGCCTAGCCAAATTGCTTTATTATATTAGAACGACGATTGCCGGACTCCTGCAGAAACGGATTGATATAGAAAATCAATTAATAGAAACGGTCCGTTGGAACGAAGAAATGCACATGAAATTGAATGGTGGGCTTAATCAATTGAAAGATACGGAGCTCCATAAATCGCGCATGATTACAAAAATGTTTGCGGAAATAAAGGAATCCGTTGAAGTTGAATTGATAGAAAATGTCCCTAAAATACTAAAAGCGTGTGCGGAATTAATTAAGGAAGACAGTAATTTTAGCACCATTCATTTAGACCTTAACAAAGAAATGAATAAACGCCTTCAGGATTACCTGGAAGAGCAGGTTATGCCAAAATTTTATCGTACTATGCAAGAATGGATTGAGAATTGCCAAGAAGAGCTTGGACAGAGCCAAGAATTTTTATATGAACTTGGTGATGGATTCAACCAAATGTATGGAGAGGAATATGTAAAGCTTGATTGTGATTTTAAAGTGTTGGATGACTGGCGCCGTGATATTGACCGAATGACAAGTCACTTCCAATTGGAAACTGTGAATATATTACTGCGCCGCACTCCTTCACAAATTTTACTTAAGAGTGCTGGTAAGCTATTTGGTGCGCTTTCGCAAAATAAGTCGATGTTATTTAACAAGTATAAATCCTTTGTAGAAAATGAAGATTATTATGAAATAGCCAAAACGGTTTCCCGGCAATTTTTCCAGCCGTTTGAGCTGTTTGAAAAATCATTTGAGCGGGATGTTCACTTATTTTATAAAAATCCATTGAATCAATTGAATCGCTGTCTAGAAGAGGCACAATCAGAAATCGAATTGAATCAGGAAAAATTAAAAGAGTTAAACGCCAATCCGGAATTGTTCCGTGATCCGTTGACATTGTTTGAAGTGCGCCTCCGACAGTTTGAGTGGATGACAGTAGCTGGGAAAGGAATGCAAACCGTCTATTAAATGTTTTTAGGAGATGTCGACAGTTTGATGCGACATCTTCTTTTTTTATAAAAACTAGTTTGTTACCGAATTTTGAATTGGACTGGTTGTTTTCTTAGTTTAAATTTTCTGAATTTTATGCTAATATTTAAGGGGTGAGAATATATAAAGCGAATGTCTACAGGGTAAACATCTTATCTCAAAAACTTGTTTACATAAACTTCTATAAAGAAAATATATTTTCTTGCAGGAGGAATTTTTTATGAAAATGGAAGAATGCCGTGCGATTGTTACCGGTGGAGCATCGGGATTGGGGGAAGCAACCGTTCGAAACATCGTACAAAAAGGTGGAAAAGCGGTCATATTTGACCTATCGGAGGAAAATGGTCAACGTCTCCAAAAAGAATTGGGTGAATCTGTTTTATTTTTAAAAGCCGATGTTACGAAGGAAGCAAACATTCAGGAATTAGTACGGAAAGCGTCAGAATTTATGGGAGGAATTAATAGTTTAGTAAATTGTGCCGGCATTGCGATTGCAGAAAAAGTGATAGGGAGAAAAGGAATTCATGATCTATCACTATTTTCCAGAGTAATCAGTGTTAATTTAATAGGATCCTTTAATGTCCTTCGCATTGTAGCCGAAAACATGATTAGGAATGAGCCAAATGACCAAGGGGAAAGAGGCGTTATTATTAATACTGCATCTGTTGCAGCATTTGAAGGTCAAATTGGCCAAGCTGCCTACAGTGCATCTAAAGGTGGCATTGTTGGAATGACCCTTCCGATTGCTAGAGAGCTAGCCCGATACGGAATTCGTGTCATGGCCATAGCTCCGGGACTTTTCCATACTCCAATGTTTAATACGCTTCCTCAAGAAGCAAAGGAATCACTTGGAAAAATGGTTCCTTTTCCATCGCGGCTTGGTAATCCAAGTGAATATGCCCAACTAGTCCAAAGCATTATTGAAAACCCAATGCTGAATGGTGAAACGATACGCCTCGATGGTGCCATTCGGATGCAACCAAAATAATAGAGTAATTTTATAATCTTAGTGCTCTCCAATTGAGAGAAAGGAATCACGGAAGTTAGAGGTGATTCGATATAAATGATCGTACGGTGGATGATAGAAAGTGAGGAAAAATATAATGCGTGAAGTGGTAATTGTTGAGGGTGTCCGTACCCCTATTGGAAGAAAAAATGGAGTGTTAAAAGATATTCGTCCAGATGACTTAGCGGCGTTAACACTAAAAGAACTTGTTAACCGTGCAGGAATTGAACCTGCAATGGTGGATGACGTGATATTAGGATGTGTATCTCAGGTTGGCGAGCAGGCCGGAGATATTGCTAGAGTTGCCGCTTTAATTGCTGATTTCCCTATTGAAGTGCCAGGAACAACAATAGATCGCCAGTGCGGATCAAGCCAGCAGGCCATTCACTTTGCTGCCCAAGCAATCCTTGCAGGTGACATGGATATTGTTATCGCAGGCGGTGTAGAAAGCATGTCACGTGTTCCTATTGGTTCTAATTACCAAGGGGCTAAGGACCCTTACAGCCCCAACTTGCGAAAGAAGTATGAAATGATTCATCAGGGAATATCTGCTGAAAGGATTGCTGAAAAATATGGGTTTTCACGTGAACAGCTTGATCAATTTTCTCTAGAAAGTCATAAAAAAGCCATTAAGGCCCAGGAAGAAGGTCGGTTTGACAAGGAAATCATACCAATTGAAGTGAAACTTGAGGATGGTACGACAGTAGTGGTAAAAGAAGATTCCGGTCCCCGAAAAGATACATCCTTAGAAAAACTAGCCAGCCTAAAGCCGGCTTTTAAAGAACAAGGAGTGATTCATGCCGGTAACTCCAGCCAGATTAGCGATGGTGCTGCCGCCGTATTGCTTATGTCCCGTAAAAAAGCGGTAGAACTGGGTTTGAAGCCACGCTTTCGTGTCCATACCCGTGTTGTCGTCGGTTCTGATCCAACCTTAATGCTAACAGGACCAATTCCAGCCACACAAAAAGCATTGGAGAAAGCCGGCTTGTCCATTCATGATATTGATATATTTGAAGTGAACGAAGCCTTTGCATCTGTGCCACTTGCATGGCTGAAGGAGGTGAGGGCAGACCCGGCTAAGCTCAATCCAAATGGCGGAGCAATTGCACTGGGCCATCCGCTTGGAGGCAGTGGTGCGCGATTGATGGTTACTATGATGCACGAACTGGAACGTACCGGTGGGCGCTATGGTCTGCAAACAATGTGTGAAGGCCATGGCATGGCAAATGCGACGATCATCGAGAGATTGGACTAACCATTCTCAATCATATGAGAATACTTGTTCGTTAACTATGTGCACAAAATTTGTTCAAATGTAAAAAGGGCAATCGGATTTAGCAGCCGATTGCTCTCTAAATAAAAAGGAGGCGATAAAATGAGCCAAATAACAATTGGGAAAATTTTTGATTTAACAGTAAAAAAGTACCCAAACAAAGAGGCACTCTACGATGTTCGAAAAAATGTCCGCTATACGTACGCACAGTGGAGCGAGCGAGTAAACCGCCTAGCCAATGCTCTACTAAATGAAGGGATCAAAAAGGGAGACCGTGTTTCTACGTTCATGTTTAATACGGAAGAATTAGGTACAGCCTTTTTTGCTTGTGCAAAAATTGGCGCCATTTTTAACCCGATTAACTTCCGTCTCACTTCAGAAGAAGTAGCATACATTCTTTCAGATGCTGCCCCGAAAGTAGTAATTTTTGAAAAAGCTCTAGAATCTGTCATTACTTCTATCGCCAACCGATTTGAACAAACCTCTTTCTGGTTTATCGATGAAGAAAAACCACCTTATGCAGTAAGCTTCCATGAAAAACTTGCCTCAGCCCCAACAGAAGATGTCCACATTGAAGTAAACGAAAATGATGTTTATGCCTTTATCTATACGAGCGGAACGACTGGAAGACCAAAAGGTGTCATGCATATTCACCGCAGCATGGTCGACCAAAGCATTCTATGTATTGCCGCTCAAAAACTGGAAACAGAAGATGTTGGTTTAGTGACAGCGCCAATGTTCCATTGTGCTGAACTACATTGTGCGTTCCTTCCAAGAGTCCATGTCGGAGCAAAGAATGTTATTTTGCATCAGTTTAATCCGAAAGTGATCTTGTCATTAATTGAAAAAGAAAAAGTTACAAAATTCTTTGCCGCCCCGACGATGTGGAACATGCTTTTGCAGGAAGACTTTAGCCAATATAATACAAAAAGCCTAAAATTAGGCTTATATGGAGCGGCTCCAATGGCACCTTCTCTTGTGACCAAACTACATGATCAATTTGGTATACGATTAGTGCAGGCTTATGGAATGACAGAAATGGGGCCGGCTATTACGTTTTTGTCGGAGCATGATCAATTACGGAAAGCAGGTTCTGCGGGACAAGCTGCATTAAACCATGAAATCCGAGTCGTACGTACAAAAGAGGATGGGCCATCTGATCCTGATGATATTATGCCTATAGGTGAAACAGGAGAAATTATCGTAAAAGGTCCAAGTATGATGATTGGATACTACAACCGCGAAGAAGCAACGGAAAAAGCGATGTATAAAGGTTGGTACCATTCAGGCGATATTGGGTATATGGATGAAGAGGGGTATCTTTATGTTAATGACCGGGTTGACGATATGATTATCAGTGGAGGAGAAAATATTTATCCTCGTGAGGTGGAGGATGTTTTGCATGCCCATGAAGGAGTTCTCGATGTAGCTGTGGTCGGCCAGCCGGATGACCGTTGGGGGGAAACTGTAACGGCTTTTGTCGTGAAAAAAGATCCGAACCTCACTGAGCAACAGCTTGATGAGTATTGCAAGAATAGTAATAGCTTGGCGAATTATAAACGCCCACGCAAATACATTTTCTGTGAGGTATTGCCCCGAAATGCTAGCGGTAAAATTCAAAAATTTGTACTGCGTAAACAACTCCAAGAGTTATTGAAATAAAGGGGTAACCAATTTGCAAGAAAGGGTTCAAAAGAAATGTTAAAGGGAATTAGAGTGATAGATTTTACCAACTATTTGCCGGGCCCCTTTGCTACTCTTAGATTAGCCGAATTAGGTGCTGAAATCATTAAGATTGAACCCCCTGGTGGAGATCCGGCCCGTCATACAGGAATAACTAAAAATGGAAACGGTATCATTTTTCAAGCGAATAATCGCCAAAAAAAGAGCATGACTCTAAATTTGAAACACAATGAAGAAGTAGAAATTGCGCTGAAATTAATCTCCAGTGCAGATGTTGTCATTGAAAGTTTTCGACCGGGAGTAATGGAAAAGCTGGGGTTAGGTTATGAGGATGCTAAAAAAGTGAAACCCGATATCGTCTATTGTTCTATTACTGGATATGGGCAAGAGGGGCAATTAAGTACACTTGGTAATCATGACATCAATTATATGGCATTAAGCGGTATACTTTCACAGTTTAAAGATAAAACAGGAAGACCTGTTCACCCTTCTATCACATTGGCTGACTATCTGGGAGGATTTGCCGCAAATGAACGGATTCTTGCTGGGCTAGTTTCACGTTCTTTGACTGGTAATGGAAGCTATCATTCTATTTCTATAACCGATCAATTAGTCTCACTTCTTGGTAATCATGTAATGGTAGAAAAAGAACTAAATCAAGCTAGAGGTATTCCCATTCTTAATGGCAGTATCATTTCATATGCCCTTTATGAAACTAGCGATGGCCGCTATATGAGTTTGGGCGCACTGGAACCAAAGTTTTGGCAAAATTTTTGCCAGGCACATGGCCGAGAAGACTGGATCACGGAACATTTTTCTAAAACAGAAGACACCAATCCTGTGTTTCAAGAAGTTACAGCGCTTTTTAAAAGTAAGACCTTCTATGAATGGATAGAGTTTGCCCAAAAGGTGGATTGTTGCCTAGCACCTGTTCTGGAAATTGGAGAGCTTCAAGATAACCCTTATTTTAAAGAAAAGCAACTTATTTTTAAATCGCCATGGGGAGACTATCAAGTGAAAATGCATAGTGACTTGCCACAAAAAACTTTAACACCTCCTCCGAAAAAAGACGAACATAAAGAAGAAATATTGGAAAACATTCTTATATAAATAAAGGAGACTGTCGAGGTAAGGCGACAGTCTCTTCTATAGATATCACTTGTAAATGTACTGACTACGTTTCTGAAATATATAATGATGGAGGATTTGATTTTCTATTAAAATCTTCATTTCTTTATAATAATCTCTTCATTTAGAGTATTAAACCATGGTCCTCACTATTTAACTGTTCGGTATAAACGGTATAATAGGATAGTAAACTCAGTTTAAGGGAGGACCTGTATCTTGTTTGAAAAAGCACTACCCCTGCTAGAATCCTATTTCGGCTATCAATCTTTCCGCAAAGGTCAACAACAAGCGATCCAATCAGTTTTATCAGGAAAAAATACGATATGTGTGATGCCAACTGGCGGAGGTAAGTCCATCTGCTATCAAATACCCGCACTTATTTTTCCAGGGACTACAATCGTTATCTCTCCACTTATCTCGTTAATGAAAGACCAGGTAGACTCCCTTATTCAAATTGGAATCCCAGCAACATATATTAACAGTACGCTCAGTTATCAAGAAACAATGGAACGAATCCATGATGCAAAACAAGGAAGATACAAACTTTTGTACATAGCACCTGAGCGCTTGGAATCATATGAATTTATTGAAGACTTAAAATGGATGGACATCCCCCTGGTAGCAGTAGATGAAGCCCACTGTATATCCCAATGGGGACACGATTTCCGACCGAGCTATCGGCATATCCAGAAAATGATTCAAAGTCTTCCCCAAAACCCCATTGTAATGGCCTTGACAGCAACGGCTACACCAAATGTACGTGAAGATATTTGCAGCCTGCTAAATATTGACATGAGAAATTCAGTTATTACTGGATTTGAACGTGAAAATCTCTTTTTCTCTGTGATTAAAGGGCAGGATCGGTTTCGATATTTACTAGATTATGTAAAAAAGAATAATAAGGAATCAGGTATCATTTATGCAGCCACTCGAAAAAATGTTGATATCCTCTATGAACGACTTAAAAAGGAAAACATAAATGTCGCTCGTTACCATGCGGGAATGGGGGATGCCGAACGGGCACAGGAGCAAGAAAAATTTTTAAAAGATCAAGCATCGGTGATGGTTGCCACATCTGCCTTCGGAATGGGGATCGATAAATCCAATATCAGGTATTGTATCCACCTACAGCTTCCGAAAAATATGGAGAGCTATTATCAGGAAGCCGGACGTGCCGGTCGTGACGGGCTAAAAAGTGAGTGTATTGTTTTATATTCACCGCAAGATGTCCATATTCAACGCTTTTTAATTGAGCAATCTTGTGATATAAGTCGAGCTAATCAAGAACTAAAAAAGTTGCAAAGTATGGTTGACTATTGTCATACGGAATCCTGCCTTCATGAATTTATCTTGCACTATTTCGGGGAGACAGAAACGGAACCTTGCGGCAGATGTGGGAATTGTACGGACACTCGGACAAGCATCAATGTAACAAAAGAGGCCCAAATGGTTTTATCTTGCATCATTCGGATGGGGCAACGATATGGAAAAAGTTTTACGGCGCAAGTATTAACAGGATCTAAAAACAAAAAAGTGGTTGAACTGGGTTTTGATAAGTTATCGACCTACGGGATCATGCGGGATAAACGCGCCAAAGAGGTCAGTGATTTAATTGATTTTTTTATTTCGCAGGAACTAATTGCGGTTGAACATGGAACATTTCCTACCTTGTATGTTTCTCCAAAAGGTAAAGAAGTTTTGTTAGGGAATCAACAAGTGTTTCGCAAAGAAACGGCCCAGGTTAACCAAGTATCCATAAAAGATCCTTTGTTTGAAGAACTTAGAGTGGTCCGAAAGCGCATTGCTGATACAGAGAAAGTGCCACCTTTTGTGATTTTTTCTGATGCGTCACTTAAAGATATGTGTGTCAAACAGCCGAAAACACAAGAAGAGTTTTTAAATGTAAGTGGTGTCGGAGAACATAAGTTGCAAAAATATGGCTTAGAGTTTATCCAAGCCATTCGATCGTTTTTACAAGAAAATAAAGATTATGAAAGTGAGCAGGAACCTGTTCAGACTGAAGACAAGTCAGTGAAAAAATCCGAAAAAGATTCTTACATGGAATCTTATCATCTTTTTCAGGAGCACTTGACTATCGAAGAAATAGCAAAAAGACGCGATTTAGCTATTAGTACAATTGAAAACCATTTACTCCAATGTGCTGAACAAGGTTTGGATGTAGATTTTTTAAGACTGATTCCAAATGAATACATCCCCCTGCTTGAAAAAGCGGTTCAAGAGGCAGGCAGAGAACGATTAAAGGCTATTAAAGAGCTTCTTCCCGAGGAAATTAGTTATTTCATGATTAAGGCATACCTTCATTTATTAAATAAAAAATAGCGTTTTTTTATATGAGAAGGAAAATGCACTAACAAAACTTATGTGATACTTGTCGATTTTTCTCTACGCCTGTTAAATTTCCCGGGGAATTTGTCGATAAGTAATGGATATCTGAATGATAGTATAATGGTAATCAATCATTCATAAGCTTTTGTATAACAATAAACACAAAAAATAGGCTATAATAATTAAGTTTGTTAGTACCGATTTTAAAGGAGCAAGCTATGAAAACATTGAAGAAAATTACCCCTTCTTATGATCCGTGGGAAGCCTATCTGGATATCGAACAGTATGGTAAACCTCAATTGACAAATATTGAGTTTACCACAACTACCTTATGCAATATGCGTTGTGAACATTGCGCAGTAGGATATACACTGCAGACAAAAGATCCGGAGGCACTTCCGCTAAAACTGATCTTATCGAGATTGGAAGAAATTCCAACACTAAGAGCCTTGAGCATTACTGGCGGAGAGCCGATGTTATCCATGACATCTGTCAAGAACTATGTAGTTCCGATCTTGAAATATGCCCATGAACGCGGAGTACGGACTCAGATTAATTCAAATTTAACGCTCGACTTGTCCCGATATGAACTCATCATTCCATATTTAGATGTCTTACATATTTCGCATAACTGGGGAACGGTTGATGATTTCGTTGAGGGTGGTTTTGCTCGTATGGATAAAAAGCCAGATTACTCTCAGCGAGCAAAATATTTTGAAAGAATGATTGAAAATAGCCGAGAATTGGTGAAAGCAGGAGTCATGGTATCTGCCGAGACGATGTTAAATAAACGGACATTGCCTTATTTGGAAAAAATCCACCGGCAAATTGTCGATGAAATGCTTTGCCAGCGGCATGAGGTCCATCCGATGTATCCAAGCGATTTTGCTGGAAATCTTGAAGTTTTGTCACTGGATGAATTACGTTCAGCGATCCATCATTTGCTGGACATCCGAAATGAGAATGTATGGATGCTGTTTGGCACTCTGCCATTCTATGCTTGCAGCAGCAAACAGGAAGATTTAGACTTATTAAAGCGGCTTCATTCAAGCAAAAATGTGACGGTCCGAAATGACCCGGATGGGCGTTCTCGTCTTAATGTTAATATTTTTAATGGTGATATTATTGTGACCGATTTTGGAGACGCTCCTCCGCTTGGAAACATTCAAACAACTAGTCTTTTAGATGCTTATGAAACCTGGCAATCTTCAAAATTAGCGAAAGAATTAAGCTGTCATTGTCCGGCTGTTAAATGTCTAGGACCTAATATTCTAGTAAAAAACAGTTATTATCAAAATGTAGATTTCACAAAGCGGAAAGCGAATGTGGCATTCTAAGCAGGATTTTCCTATGGTTATATAACTAACTAAAGATGCTCAGAGCGTAAAAGCCCTGAGCATTTTTACTATTAAGCTGTATGTTTTGCCAGCTTTAAATGTTTATACATGGATATAAGTAAGATCACCCCGCTTATAAGAAGCAAGGCACTAGTGCTAATAAATACAGCCGAAAACCCTAGATAACCGGAAATAAAGCCGCCCATCATTGGACCAATGATATTTCCAAGAAACCTTAAACTATTGTTATAGCCAAGTACTTCTCCTTGCATAGCAATGGGAGCTTCTTGACGAATATAGGCAATACGGACAGGAATGATTCCTCCGATGGCTACTCCGAGGACAAAGCGGATTACTACTAATTGCCAATATTCTGTAACAGCTGCTCCTGGCAAATAAACAATTCCTGAAAAAAATAATAGAATCACGAGTACTTTAATATATCCGTGTTTATCCGCAATTTTTCCCCAGTTTCGAGACATTAAAAGATTCCCTAGACCTGCAGCGGAAAAGGCAATTCCCGAATAAAAGGCGATGTTCACTGGTCCATGTAGTTTAGCCACAAATAGGGATAGGATGGGTTGGATACTGAAGTGCGCGATCTGGACTAGAGTTGAGATGAGTAGGACAGTTAGCATGACAGGGTTTTTAATAATATGTAAAATGACTTCTTTGCTCGAGTAATGGGATTGCTCCCCTTGTTTCATGTCAATTCTGAACTCTTTTGTAGCCATTACAAGCAGGGCAGAGAAGAAAATGAAAAACGAAGTCCATTTAAAGGTGGCAGAGTAGCCAAATGCATCTGCTAGAACGCCGCCGACCATAGGTCCTAATAAAGTTCCTGTTATACTTCCTGTTTGTATCGTGCCAAGAACTCGGCCAGCAATTTCTTTCGGTGTTTGTGTTGATATAAACGCTTGCGACATAGGTATAAATCCAGAAAAGAAACCCATGAAAAAGCGAAACAGTAATAACTCCCAAACTGATTCAGCAAAACTGATAAACAATATAGATAATCCCATGCCAAGACCAGAGATAATTAAAATCTTTTTCCTTCCGTACCGATCACCAATTTTACCCCAAATCGGAGAAAACAAGAAGGCAGAGACAAAGGTAATTCCAAATGTAATGCCTGACCAATGCTGGACATAGGTTTCTGAAAAATTCCCCATCGATTCGATGTATAAAGAGATAAAAGGAAGCACCATCGTCATACTTCCAGCAACCAAGAAGTTAGCAAACCATAGAATCCACAAATTATAGTTTGTACGTTCTTGCTGAGTCACAGCTTTAACACTTCTTTCTGCATAAATATTTCGACTCTCTAAATATTATTATAATGAAATTTCTGAAAAAGTGAAATAGGAAGTATATCCTTTAGGAAGGAAATACCATAGAAATTTTATTATAAAATTCAAAATACTATTGACAACTTGCTAACAGGAGTATAAATTTAGTGTATTACTTTTAGTTGAAAAAATGAAATGGAATTCTCTTATCAAGAGTGGCTGAGGGACAGGCCCAATGATGCCCGGCAACCGTTCCAAACGGAATTGGTGCTAATTCCTGCAAAACAATTGTGTTTTGAGAGATAAGAGAGGAGTAGTCCAATTTGTTCGTGATGAAACCTCTCTTTTCTGGAGAGGTTTTTTATTTTAGATAAATACATACTTTTCCGATAGGAAAACAAATAAAAGAGTAATAGGGGGAGTTTCAAAATGAAAAGAAATTTTTTTAAAACAACGCTTGTTTCCGCATTAGCCGCATCATTTTTGTTAACAGGCTGTGCATCAGGAGGAGATTCGAAACAGGCAAGCGGGAATAAAAAGGTGTCTATTGAAGGAGTACCAGAACGTTTTGCCAAAGGAGATCCAGTAAAGATTAAGGTTGTTCGGAAAATTGGTGGAGATGATCATACTGCTCAATTTTTAGCCGGAGCAAAAGAAGAAGGAGAGGCTTTAGGTTTTCAGGTTGATGTGTTTACGGCAAATGGAGATACAGCTAAGTTTCATGATGCGATTAATCAGGCGTTAAATCAGAATTATGATGGTTTTATCATTTCCCATGGTGATGATGATGCGACAGTGAATGATGTAAAGAAAATCGTAGAAAAAGGGAAAAGTGTTGTAGCTTTTGACTCTAATCCAAAGATTGCCGAAGTAGAGGGGGTTACGTTAACTTCCCAAGATGATGAGGCATTAGCGACATTGGCACTTGAGCAGCTTGTTAAGGACACGAACGGAAAAGCCAATATCGCTTACCTATGGGTGGATGGATTCCCTCCAATGGTTCGAAGAAATAAGGTGTATCATGAAGTATTATCGAAAAATCCCGGCATAAAGGAAGTCGAACGCTTTGGTGTAGCATCTGCTGACACTAGTGTCCAAACACAAAATGCTGTTGCTGCCATGTTAAATAAATATCCAAAAGGAAAACTGGATGCAATTTTTGCTACATGGGATGCCTTTGCCATTGGAGCAGCTCGAGCACTGAAAGAAGCAGGACGTGAAGAGGTAAAAATATATGGAATTGACGTTTCTAATGCCGATTTGCAAGAAATTCAAAGAGATAAAAGTGCGTGGAAGTATACAGCAGCAGTTGACCCTAAATTAATCGGTGCTGTTGATATGAGATTACTGGCGAAAAAACTTGCAGGTGAAGAAACTCCACAAACGTATGATTTGGAAGCATCACTCATTTCGCAAGAGGAAGTTCAGAAATCGAAGGAACCAGTTAATATGGTGAATCTAGCCACCATTGTTCCTGGATGGGGAAAATCAGATGCATTTGAAGAAGAGTGGATGAAGAAGTTAAAGGAACATTATCAGAAATAATGGGAACAGGTACACTCTTTTCGAAAGGTGAAGAAAGTGTACTGATGAAGGAGGTGCCAACAGGATGCAAACAAAGTTAGAGATGAAAAACATCTCCATTGAATTTTCCGGTGTTAAGGCGTTAAACGGCGTTCATTTTTCGATGGAATCTGGAACCATTCATGCCCTAATTGGTGCAAATGGAGCGGGGAAATCTACTTTAATGAAAGTTCTCTCTGGCGCCTATAATCATTACTCAGGTGAAATTAGGCTTGGAGGACAGACTGTAATGATCCGCACACCTAAGCATGCGCAAGATGCTGGGATTCAAATGGTTTACCAGGAAGTCGATACGGCCTTAATTCCATACTTGACGGTGGCTGAGAATATTATGTTGCTTGATACCATACATAACATGGGGAAGAAGCAGTGGATAAAATGGGGAGAAATTCACAAGAGAGCAACAGAAATTCTCAAGAGCATGAATATCAACCTTTCCACTCGAAAATTGGTAAGTGAGTTGACGCTAGCTGAAAAACAGATGGTTTTGATTGCTCGTGCAATCTCAAATCAGTGTAAATTTCTCATTTTGGATGAGCCAACCGCACCATTAAGTCATATGGAGACGAAAGAACTTTTTCGAATTGTACGAGATTTAAAGGAAAAAGGAGTTGGGATCATTTTTATCTCTCACCGTCTTCCGGAAATCTTTGAAATATGCGAAGAAATAACGATTATGAGAAACGGAGAATTGGTTGTTAAAGAAAAAGTGCCTGACACCACACCAAATCAGGTAGTGGAACATATGCTTGGCCAAAAGCTTGAGGAGCAATTTCCAGCAAGGGAAACAGTAGTAGGAAATACCGTGCTCGAAGTAAAAGGTCTATCCGACTCTAATAAGTTAAAGGATTTACATATTTATGTTCGTGCCGGTGAGGTGGTTGGGATTGCTGGACTTGTCGGGGCTGGGAAAACAGAGCTTTGTAAAGCATTATTTGGTGTAGAAAAATGGTCTGCGGGGAAAGTACTACTGAAAGGGAATAAGATTAAAATCAAAAACCCTTTTGACGCTGTTAAGAAAGGAATTGCCTTAGTGCCGGAGGAGCGCCGGAAAGAGGGAATTCTAGTTAATGAATCCGTAGCAACTAATTTAACGACGGCTCATTTAAAGGAATTTACAAAAGGATTTAGTATTTTGGATCGTAGGAAAGAAAAAGCGGTGGCCAAGCAATGGATTCATTCCCTTGGAATCAAAACACCATCGGAGGAAACAAAGGTAGAAAACCTCTCTGGTGGAAATCAACAGAAGGTCGCGATTGGGAAATGGCTAGTCGCAGACGCTGATCTGTATATTTTTGATGAACCGACCAAAGGTGTCGATGTTGGGGCAAAAAGAGATATTTTTGAATTAATTGCTCAGCTTGTACGAAGTGGAAAGGCTGTCCTTTATGCTTCCTCCGAGCTTTCCGAAATAATGGGGATCACAGATAGAGTATATGTTTTATACGATGGAAAATCAGTAAAGGAACTAGAAACAAAAAATACGAATGAAGAAGAACTATTATATTATTCAACAGGGGGCAGGTAAAATGGAGGCTAATATTATCGTAAACAATCAGACCCCAAAGAAAAAAAGTGTGGAGCTGTTTCAATTTTTTTATAAATACGGAACGATGATAACGATTGGTGTACTAATTTTGATTTTTTCATTCGTTAATCCTTCTTTCATTCAAAGTGATAATGTTATTAATATTCTCCGTTCGATTTCGATTGTAACGATCATTGCCATTGGAATTACGATATCTTTGACGGTTGACGGTTTTGACCTGTCTGTCGGATCGGTCGCATCTCTGTCAAATGCGATTGTAATTTCAATGTTTGTTTGGTTTTCACAAAATACGTTTATAGCGATAATTTCTGCTATTACAGCTTCTCTATTGGTCGGCACCTTTAATTCGTTCATGATTGTTAAGCTTAGGATTCCCGATATGCTAATGACATTGGCGACGATGTTCATCATTCAAGGGATTGCACTAACTTATACAAAGGGTGCGACCGTATCACAAAATATGGTCATGCCGGATGGCACGATGGCAACAGGTATGATTAGTCCGCATTTTGCAAAAATCGGTGCGGTTCCGTGGATTATTATCATTATGGCTGCTGCCGTCCTCCTTGTGCATATCTTTTTGACCTATACGAAGCATGGACGTTATATGTATGTGATTGGCGGAAATAAAGAGGCTGCCCGATTGTCAGGGATCCCTGTAAACAAATATAAGGTGGTTGCTTACCTTTTATCAGCATTATTTGCCTCGATTGGTGGAATTGTCCTCGCATCAAGGGTGATGACAGCAGAAATTAATTCTGGAGCACCATACTTAATGGATGCAGTTGCTGCTGCATTTATTGGTTTATCTGTTCTTGGTGCC
Organism: Neobacillus thermocopriae; assembly: GCF_010975035.1. Lineage (GTDB taxonomy): Bacteria > Bacillota > Bacilli > Bacillales > Cytobacillaceae > Neobacillus > Neobacillus thermocopriae. Next base: position 95,794 of record NZ_JAAIUV010000007.1, read on the forward strand.
GGAAAACCAAATGCCTTCGGAACGTTTATTGGTGCAGTTTTAATTGGAATTCTGCAAAATGGGCTTGTTATGATGTCTGTGCCATATTACGCAATGGACATTGTGAAAGGATCCGTTTTAGCCTTTGCACTGGCGATTACGTACTACAAGCAGAAATAATTTTTTTACCTATTCACATTGTGGATAGGTATTTTTTTAGCAGCAATTTTTATACAGTGATTACAACTTATCCATTGAGTCGCTTCAGATAAAAAAATCAGCCTGTATGAGAGACAGGCTGATAGGGTTTTCTATTTTTATTAACAGCATCTCGATACTTTTCCACCCTTGGCATTGTACCTCGCGTCTTGAGCGTCGCAAAAAAATTCCTTCCGCGATTTGATTGGCTCACCTGGATGATGAGCCTTCATATGTGCCACATAAGTTTCGTAACATGGAACACCAACTAGCAAGCTGATAAACTGTTTTCTGTACAAATTAAATTTTTTAAATTGCTTAAGCATATTTCTTAAAATCCCCTTCATTACGTGGTACGTATGGTGTTTCATATAATGGTAGCTTTTTACCGGATAAAACCTGATACCAAATTCGAAGTGCGGAAAAGAGTACAACAACTACAACAAGCATGAAAATCGCACAAAGGGCGGCATCCACGTAATCATTAATAAGCACTTGTTTCATTTCAGCAGCTGTTTTGGCAGGAGCAAGAATCTTACCATTATCATAGGCTTCTTTAAAAATTTTCGCATGGGATAAAAACCCGATTTTTGGATCCTCATGGAATAGTTTTTGCCAGCCTGCAGACATCGTAACAATTAACAGCCATGTAGTCGGAACTAAGGTGACCCAAACATAAGCTTTTTTGCCCATTTTAAATAAAATGGTTGTTCCAAGAAGTAAGGCAAGTCCGGCTAACATTTGATTTGCAATGCCAAACAATGGCCACAACGTATTAATGCCGCCTAGCGGATCAATGACCCCTTGGTATAAGAAATAACCCCAGAAAGATACACATAAAGTTGTCGCAATGATATTAGGAAGCAACGCATCAGTTTTTGCAAATGGTTTATAAGCTGTTCCAATGATATCTTGAATCATAAAACGTCCCACACGAGTACCAGCATCAATGGTTGTTAAAATAAACAATGCTTCAAATAGAATGGCAAAATGATACCAGAAAGCCATTAAAGCTTTTCCACCAATCACTTTAGAGAATATCACTGCCATCCCTATAGCTAAAGTGGGCGCTCCTCCAGTTCTTGATAGAATAGTCGATTCACCCACATCTTTAGCAAGGGTTTCTAAGTCTTGTGGAGTGACGGTAAAGCCCCAGCTGGAAACCGCGTTTGCCGCAGAGGTAACATCGATGCCAATTAATGCAGCAGGACTGTTAATGGCAAAATAGACACCAGGTGTTAGTACACACGCAGCGATCATCGCCATAACAGCAACAAACGATTCCATTAACATTGCTCCGTATCCGATCGGACGTGCATGAGATTCTGTCTCAATCATTTTCGGTGTCGTACCGGATGATACTAGGGCATGGAATCCAGAAACCGCACCGCAGGCGATTGTAATAAATAAGAATGGGAAAAGGTTTCCGGCAAATACTGGGCCTGTTCCATCAATGAATTTTGTCATTGCCGGCATTTCAAGATGAGGTGCGACAATCACTATTCCAAGAGCAAGACCCACAATTGTTCCTATTTTTAAGAAAGTACTTAAATAATCACGTGGTGCTAAGAGTAGCCAAACTGGTAAAACAGAAGCAATAAAGCCATAAATGATCATCATTATAGCAATTGCCTCTCCACTGAAAGTAAACATTTTGGCTAATGCAGGTGTTTCGGCAACGGTTTGGCCAAATATGAGAGAAAGAACTAATAATACAATTCCGATTAAGGAAGCTTCACCAACACGTCCTGGGCGGATATATCGCATATAAACCCCCATTAAAATGGCAATCGGAATGGTTGCCGCGATGGTGAACATTCCCCACGGGCTCCCTACGAGGGCTTTGACTACTACAAGGGCAAGTACAGCTAATAAAATAATCATAATTCCTAAAATACCGATCATAGCAATTAGGCCAGTTACTTTGCCCATTTCGTCTTTAATCATTTCTCCTAGTGACTTTCCGTCGCGACGCATAGAACCGAAAAGGATGACAAAGTCTTGAACAGCACCAGCAAGAACAACCCCGACAACAATCCAAATGGTTCCTGGTAAATATCCCATTTGTGCAGCTAAGATAGGGCCAACTAAAGGACCGGCACCAGCAATGGCTGCAAAGTGATGTCCAAAGAGCACCCATTTGTTTGTTGGAACATAATCTTTTCCGTCGTTATGTATTTCTGCTGGAGTTTTACGTTGGTCATCCAACTGAAAAACTTTTTGTGCGATAAATTTGCTGTAGAAGCGATAGCTAATGGCATAGACAGAGACAGCTGCCGTTAAAAGCCAAATAGCATTAATGCTTTCACCTCGATTTAAAGCGATGATGGCAAAACCTACAGCACCAAGTGTGGCAATTCCTCCCCATATTAATATAGATTTTAGTGCTTTCAAAATATTTCTCCGCCTTTCTTTCAGTATTTAACAAAATTATATTTTATAATTCAGAAAATTCAAATGAATATATTTTCTTATTTTATAAAAATTCCTCCTATTTTAAAAAAACTTTTTAAAGTATTGCTCATTGCTTCAACTCTTTACTTTGTTTTAAACTAAGGAACAAATATGATCATTGTGGTGAGGATTGAGATGGGAAACCAGGTAGAACAAGCAAATGAAATTATCGATGTATGCTTGCTTGCGGGAAAAATCATGCTGCAAAGCGGTGGAGAAACGTATCGAGTGGAGGATACCATGATGCGGATGGCTGCCGCTTTTGGAATCAAACATTCCCACAGCTATGTAACTCCTACGGGAATAATATTTTCCTCAGAAGGGCCGGATCCGTCCATAACGAAGATCGTAAGGATTCTGGAGCGGACAACGGATTTAAAAAAGGTCGCACTCGTTAATAGTATTTCTCGAAAAATTTGCAGCGGGGATCTGACCTTGGTAGAAGCAAAGAAGGAGTTAATGGAAATTGACTCTAGGGATTTAAGTTTTCCATTTCCAATACAAGTAGTAGCAGCATCCTTAGCCAGTGGATGTTTTATGATTATGTTCAATGGAGTCTGGAATGATTTTATCCCTTCGATGATCACAGGCGGAGCGGGATATCTAGGCTTTGTTTATTTTCATCGTTTTGTTTCAATCAGATTTTTTTCGGAATTTCTTGCCTCTTTTATTATTGGATTACTGGCATTTATTTTTGTCAAATTAGGAATGGGCCAGCAATTAGATAAAATTATTATTGGGTCTGTTATGTCCTTGGTGCCAGGTTTATTAGTAACCAATGCGATTCGGGATTTAATGGCCGGTCACTTGGTATCCGGTTTATCCAAAGGAGCGGAAGCCTTTCTTACCGCTTTTGCCATTGGGGCAGGCATTGCCGTTATCCTAAGATTTTTCTGAGAGTAGGTTGATAAATGGATATTTTAGGACAGTTAATTACCAGTTTTATTGCGACAGGTGCCTTTGGCATTCTTTTTAATGTACCGAAAGAATCTTTAGTAAAGTGTGGCTTAATTGGAATGGGAGGCTGGCTGATTTATTACTTGCTTGAGGGATATACAAATGATGCAGTTTTGGGAACGTTGGCAGCTACTATTTTTGTAGCGATCCTTAGTCAAGAGTTGGCGAAATTTTACAAAACACCTGTTATCATTTTTGTTGTGGCTGGGATTATTCCATTAGTGCCAGGGGGCTTAGCATATGATGCGATGCGACATTTTGTTGAGAATGATTATAATACAGCTCTAGGTTCGGCTGCGAAGGTGCTGATGCTCGCTGGTTCTATCGCATTTGGACTTGTTTTTTCGGAAGTGGTTAACCAAATATTACGAAAAATGAGCGAGCGTAGATCAAAAGTATAAAAATTTGACGAAGGCAGAGGATAATGTTCCTCTGCCTTCTATTTTTTAAATCAAACAAAAAACCTTTGGTTGATTGACCATTGTAAAATAGTCAAAGAGGTTTATTGCCTGTATTTAAAGATAAGAAAATTTGATTAATCTATATAGATGATTTTGGGCAGTATTGAAATCTTAAAAAACAGCGAAAGCCCTAACCTCTCTTTCGCCCTTGCAGCTCCGATGACTGCGCCAGTGTGAATTTTAGATATTAATAAAATGTGAGATGTTTTATTATCAACTACCTGTGATACCTAAATAGAACTGCCTCTCTTAAATCATTGAGGCCTATGCCGCTCCAGTATGAATAAGAGGGTATAAAGGGAAAATTACCATATTAATGGAGCTAATAAGTTACCACAATGGAAGGCGCAATAAATAATTTTACTCTTTCTAATTTGTTTTGTCAATGTTTTGTGAGTGGAACAATTAGGGCATAGGGGTAATTTTTGGATTGATAACTCCATATTAAGGTGTGGGAGACAAGGAAAATAAAAGCTCATGAACTAGAATAATGGCGCAGGTGTGGCAACTTCCAATGTGTTGCAAGGGAAAGGAAAAAAAGGATAGAAGAAGTCATAGGTAAAGCCAGCAAACTGGTCTTTAGGCTGTATTGTTAATTTATTTGGTATACTATTAAAAAATAAGATCCTATTTAATAAAATGATAGATTCATGAAAAGAGGAATAGCCATGCTGAAATTATTACCACTAATGCTTGAACGTGTAGGTATTCTTATCATTGCTGCGTTCATCCTCTCGAGAATGAAATCATTCCGGGAGATTATTCATAATGAGCATGGGATTCGGACGAAGACAATCATGATTGCCATCTTTGGAGTGTTTGGCATAATTAGCAACTATACCGGAGTAACAATTAGTCATGGTACGGTTTCTTCTCAGGAATGGTTAATGGAAATGGATGGTGAGAACGCGATTGCCAATACAAGAATTATGGGGGTCACCATTGGCGGATTGTTGGGTGGACCTATTGTAGGGATTGGAGTTGGGCTCATTGCTGGTCTTCATCGGTTAACCTTAGGAGGGTTTACAGCAGTTGCTTGTGCGCTTTCTACAATTTTAGCTGGAATTTTGACTGGATTTCTTAGTAAATACTTTAGTATTCATAAAGAGAATTCCCTGTGGAAAGCAGTGACTTTAGGTGTTGTTATGGAGTGCGGTCAGATGGGAATTATTCTCTTATTAGCGAAGCCCTTTCAAGATGCGCTGCACCTGGTATGGACAATAGCGTTTCCGATGATTGTGATCAATGGATTTGGAACCATGCTGTTTTTGCTTATTATACAGGACATTTTTAAAGAACAGGAACGGACCCGTGCCCTCCAGACTCATAAAGCTTTATATATTGCGAATCAAACGCTTCCATTTTTCCGACAGGGGTTAAATGTAGATTCCTGTAAAAAAGCAGCTGAAATCATCTTAAAATTGACGAATGCAGATGCCATTTCTATCACGGACAATACCCACGTCTTGACACACGTCGGGGTAGGTAGTGATCACCATTTACCATTAAAAAACATAGCAACAGAATTGACGAAAAAGGTTTTGGAGCAGGGGAGAATTTTTGTGGCTAAATCCCCCGAGGAAATTCAATGCTCCCATCATACATGTGTATTGAAGGCCGCGATTGTATTGCCTTTACAAATCCATGAAAAAACAGTTGGTTCATTAAAGCTATATTTTACGGATCCTAGTAAACTTGATCAGGTTGAACAGGAACTTGCAGAAGGTTTGGGAAAACTTTTTTCCGGTCAATTAGAAATGGCAGAACTTGAGATGCAGAGAAGACTTTTGAAGGATGCTGAGATTAAGGCATTGCAAGCTCAGATTCATCCACATTTCTTGTTTAATGCGATTAATACGATTTCAAGTTTAATTCGAACAGATGCAGATAAGGCAAGAAGTTTACTAATTAAATTAAGTACCTTCTTTCGAAGCAATCTTCAGGGAGCAAGGCAAATGTTGATCCCGCTAAAGAAAGAACTTGAGCATGTCGATGCTTACTTAACCATTGAGCAAACTCGCTTCCCAGGTCGCTATCATGTCGAATTTGACATAGATCCAGCTTTACGTAAGGTGCTAATCCCTCCTTTTACATTACAGCCCCTTGTCGAAAACTCCATTCGTTATGCTTTTCCTAAATCCAAAAGTGGGACAGTAAAAGTAAAGGCATTTCAGAAGGAGGGGAATATGGTTTTAGTGACAGAAGATAATGGAATAGGCATCCCACAGGAGCTTCTTAGCTTGCTAGGGAACAAAACCATCAATTCCACCCATGGAACGGGAACCGCTTTATGGAATATCAAAAAAAGAATGAAAGAAATTTACGGGCAATCCGCCTCCTTTCACATTGAAAGTACAGAAAAAAACGGAACAAAGATTTCTATTATTATACCGATAAATCAGCAAAAAGTGGGTGATCCAGGTGTTAAAGGCTTTAATTGTGGATGATGAACCATTAGCCAGAGATGAGCTTGCGTATTTATTGAAACGAACGAAACAAGTTGAAATGATCGGAGAGGCAGATAGTGTTGAATCAGCTTTAAAGATTGTTTCGCAACAAGAGATAGATGTCATTTTTTTAGATATTCAGCTTGCGGATGAAAGTGGACTGGAATTAGCTTCTAGCTTGAACAAGCTTGAGCGTGCCCCGTTGATTGTATTTGCAACTGCATTTGATGAATATGCGTTAAAAGCGTTTGAACTGAATGCTATAGATTATTTGTTAAAACCATTTGAAGAAAAGAGAGTTCAGCAAACCATTGAAAAAATTCTTCATAATCTTGGTAACAAGGTTTCAAAAGCCTCTATTGCAACAAAAAAACAAATATGGATGAATGGTCGTGCTGACCGACTGGCCCTTACAGTTGAGGAAAAAATTGTTCTTCTTGAAATGAAAGAGATTCTCTATCTCATGGCTAGTGAAGGGACAACTACGATTGCTACCGAGAAACAGTCATACAAAGTGAACGAACCGCTTGTCCATTTCGAAAGAAAACTGGAGCATACTTCCATCATCCGAGTTCATCGATCGTATTTAGTGAACATTGAAGGAATTGTGGAGATCGAACCATGGTTTCATTCAACCTACAATTTAATTATGAGAGATGGAGAAAAGGTTCCAGTTAGCCGTACCTATGTGAAAGATTTAAAACAGCTGTTAGGATTTTAAACAGCTGTTTTTTTATTTATAGATGCATAGTGGAACTTATTTTTGCTATTCAAACGATTATTTTTGTCTTTCATCCTTCATTTCCTGCGCTTCATCCTGAAAACTAAATGTGAACGTTTTCTTGAAGTATGATTAAGACAAGATAGCTAAGGAACAGGAGGCTGAATATTAATGAATGCGGTTTCAATTGTCATAGGTTCGATTTGTCTTTTAATCATTGCCTATCGTTTATACGGAACATTCATGGCAGCCAAGGTATTAAAATTGGATGATTCTAAACCAACACCAGCCCATGAATTAAATGATGGAAAAGATTATGTCCCAACAAATAAATGGGTAACATTTGGGCATCATTTTGCGGCTATTGCAGCAGCTGGCCCGCTTGTAGGTCCGATCTTGGCAGCACAATTTGGATATTTGCCTGGCTTATTATGGCTTTTAATTGGGGCAGTGATCGGTGGTGCGGTTCATGATGCTGTTGTCCTTTTTGCATCTATGAGGAAAAAAGGAAAATCTTTGTCCGAGGTGGCAAAAGAAGAGCTCGGCCCGGTAGCAGGTTTTTGTACAGGACTTGCGATGCTTTTTATTATTACCATTACGATGGCGGGTCTTTCAATGGTTGTACTTCACGCCTTAGAACATAATCCTTGGGGAACATTTTCAGTAGGAATTACCATTCCAATAGCCATGTTTGTTGGAATGACTTATAAGAAAACAGGAAATTTAAAACTAACATCGACAATTGGTTTTATTCTTGTTATGGTAGGGGTTTTCGTTGGACCTTCCATCCAAGGAACGGTGTTAGGGGATTGGCTGACTCTTGATGCAAAAACATTAGCACTTATTCTCCCAATTTACGCTTTCTTTGCAGCAGCACTTCCGGTTTGGTTGCTGTTAGCACCAAGGGATTACTTAAGTAGTTTTATGAAAATTGGTGTATTTATTGCTTTAATAGTCGGTGTGTTTATTATCAATCCAACAATTCAAATGCCTGCATTTACAAAATTCACTTCAGGTGGAGGCCCGGTTTTAGCAGGACCAGTTTGGCCGTTTATTTCCATTACCATTGCCTGTGGAGCGATTTCCGGGTTCCATGCCTTCGTCGGCTCCGGAACAACTCCAAAAATGCTTGATCGCTGGTCAGATATTAAGGTTGTAGGATTCGGAGCAATGCTTGTGGAGTGTGTTGTAGGAATCATGGCGTTAGTTGCCGCAACAGCTTTACAGCCGGCAGACTATTTTGCTATTAATTCAACCCCAGAAGTGTTTAAAACTCTAGGGATGCAAGTAGATCAGCTTCCAAAGCTAGCTGAGGAAATTGGGATTAACTTAGAAGGAAGAACTGGCGGAGCTGTAACCTTGGCCGTTGGGATGACTTATATTTTCACATCCATTCCATGGTTTGCAAAGCTATCTTCTTACTTCTTCCAATTCGTTATTATGTTTGAAGCAGTATTTATTTTAACTGCAATTGATTCCGGTACACGTGTAGCACGCTATTTAATCCAAGATTTCTTCGGTGAATTCTATAAACCATTAAAAAGGACGGATTGGTTACCAGGTTCCATTATTGCCAGTGCCGCAGCCTGCTTTATGTGGGGGTATTTGCTCTATTCAGGAGACATCGGGTCAGTCTGGGCACTCTTTGGAGTATCTAATCAATTGATGGCGTCTATTGGACTTATTATTGGCGCAACAGTGATTTTAAAAATTGCCGATAAGCGTCGATATATTCTAACCTGTCTTGTACCGCTTCTATATCTATTTGTAACGGTCAACTATGCAGGATACTGGATGGTAACTAACGTTTATCTTAATCCGGCAGCAGCAGGGTATAGTGTGTTAAATGGAGTTCTATCAATCATCATGCTCATACTTGGGGTAGTTATTCTTGTTTCAGCTATAAAAAAATGGATGGAAATATGGAATTCCCCAAGAACCCAACTTGAAACACATGTAGCATAATAATGAATAAACAAACGATGACCCCAAAGGCTATAAGCCTTTGGGGTTTTCATTTTCCAATTTATTTTTAATAAAATTAAATATTATATTGATATACATAATGACCTTTGTTAAAACTATGTAGTGTTCTTTTTTATGTGATTATGATTTGGTATGATTTACAAATTACTTATTTCGACAAATATATTGATTTTTCGACAAAATCATTATATGATTTCGTTGTTAAATTCAGTAAAAATTATATTTTCTGAAAATTGAAAGAGATAAATCAAGGAGGTTCAATATGAACTTATTTAGAAAGAAGTCGATTCAGGCTTTGATTCAAGAGGCTGGAAATAAAGAGGTTACTCTCAAGAAGGATTTAGGTGCCTTTGATTTAACCATGCTTGGAATTGGAGCCATTGTAGGTACAGGAATTTTTGTTCTTACAGGAGTAGCGGCTGCTATACATGCTGGGCCAGCGTTGATTATATCTTTTATATTATCAGGTTTAGCTTGTATCTTTGCTGCACTTTGCTACGCAGAATTCGCTTCTATCGTTCCAGTTTCCGGAAGTGCTTATACGTATAGCTATGCAATCTTTGGCGAAATCGTTGCCTGGTTATTGGGCTGGGTTTTAATACTCGAATATGGTCTCGCCGCATCTGCGGTAGCCAGCGGTTGGTCAGGCTATTTTCAAGGTTTACTATCAGGATTGGGAATCCATTTACCCAAAGCGATAACTAGTGCATACAATCCAACTGAAGGAACGTTTATTGATGTGCCAGCTATTTTCATACTGGTCCTCATCACATACTTATTAACACAAGGTGCGAAAAAATCTGCCCGTTTCAATACAGTGATGGTCATTATTAAAGTGGCTGTTGTCTTGCTCTTCCTTGGCGTTGGTGTTTGGTATGTGAAACCTGAAAATTGGACTCCATTTATGCCATTTGGTTTCTCTGGTGTGGCGGCTGGAGCGGCAACTGTATTTTTTGCCTATATTGGTTTTGATGCAGTAGCCACTGCAGCAGAAGAGGTGAAAAGACCGCAGCGTGATTTACCGATTGGAATTATTGCTTCTCTGTTAATTTGTACACTTTTATATATTGTCGTATCTGCTGTTCTAACAGGGATCGTTCCTTATACAGATTTAAATGTGAAAAACCCAGTTGCCTTTGCATTAAGTTATATTCATCAGGATTGGGTTGCTGGTTTCATTTCTATAGGGGCTATTGCAGGGATTACAACGGTATTGCTCGTTATGCTATATGGTCAAACTCGTTTATTCTATGCGATTAGCCGTGATGGATTATTGCCAAAGTTTTTTACGAAAGTAAGCAAGAAAAAACAAACACCGGTTGTGAACTCCTGGATTACTTGTCTAATCGTATCGTTTTTCGCTGGAGTTGTGCCTTTAAATAAATTGGCGGAACTTGTCAATATCGGAACGTTATCTGCCTTCATGACGGTTTCAATTGGTATTTTATATTTGAGAAAAAATAATCAAACATTAAATTCTGGATTTAGAGTGCCGCTTGTTCCACTAATTCCAATTTTGGCATTTTTATTCTGTGGCTACTTGGCACTGCAACTCCCAGCACTGACTTGGATTAGCTTTGCTGTTTGGATAGTCATAGGTCTATTGGTCTACTTTGTGTATGGCCGTAAACATTCATCATTAAACCAAATTGAAGAAAAAGTGAAAAAAGTAAGTTAATCCAGAGTGAAAAAAGACCCTATTCTAGGGTCTTTTTTTGTTATAGTACACAATATCAAAATTTGTCGAAAAAACTCGCCTAAATGAAATTTTTTAGTAAAAATTATGATGAAATAATGGTAGAATAGGGGAAGGGTCAGAATGTTAATTTTTTGAGGATAGTTAAGGAATAGGTCAAAGGAGTTATATACATGAAAACTGAAAGTATTATCGGAAAGCTAATATTCGAAGAAAGAAGAGCTAATACTCTTTTTTTATGGCTATTTTATATATTATTTTTAGTCTTTGACCTGCTTTGGTATATTGTTTTACCCCGTTTTTCGAGGTTTGGTGATAAAGAATTTCTTAAAACAGGACTTGGTTACTGTGTATTTGTATTTATGTTTATTTTGTTATTTTTCACTTATAAATTAAATAAAAATGGAAATCCATATAAAGTAAAATATATTTTATTTATAAGTTATATTTTGATTGATGTGACTGATAATGTGTTAAGATATTTTGGAACAACTCTTCAGTTTGCTTCTGGAAATATTGTAGAGCTTTTATTTGTTTTTATGTCACCAATTTTTGTAAATAAAAGGTACTTTTGGACTGTGTCCTTAGGAGTTATTGGGAAATATATATTATTAGGTATTATACTTCACACTGCTGATGTATTAGCACCTATTATTATTTTAAGTATATTAGCAGCAATTGCTTTTATTCTATTAAAGAGATTTAATTCATACGTAGAATCTTTAACATCTGTTCATGAAGAACTTCGTCAAAAAGAGAGGCTTGCAATTATTGGCCAAATGTCTGCTGCTATAGGACATGAGATAAGAAATCCTATGGCATCTTTAAAAGGTTTTATCCAGTTGCAGAGAGAACAGTATCCGAATACAAATGATTATTATTCTATTATGATACAGGAAATTGATCGTATTGATTCAATTATTGATGATTTAATGTATATCGGTAAACCCCGAGTTATTCAATTTAATAAAGGGGATATAAAAGAAATTATTAACTATACTATATCCATTGCAAAACAACAAGATGAAGAAAATAGGATTGTATTTGAAACTAAGATAGAGGATGCAATTCCTGAAATTGATTGTGTCGAAAAAAGGCTAAAGCAGGTACTAATCAACTTAATAAAAAATGCAATAGAGGCAATGCCTGAAGGAGGCAGAATAACTATTTCTGCTGGGGTTTTAGATCGTACAAAAGTTTGGTTAACCATTGAGGATGAAGGAGATGGAATAAAGGAAGAAAATATTGCTAATATTAGCCTTCCATTTTTTACAACAAAAAAAAATGGCACTGGCTTAGGACTGATGGTTTCTGAACAGATTATAAAAGACCATAATGGTAGTATAAAATTTGAGAGTACTGAAAAAAAAGGGACAAAAGTAATAGTTGAACTTCCAATTGTTCAGATCAACAAAAAAATTAATCATTAAATCATTGAAAATTTACAAAAACATTGTTACAAGGTTTATTTATTAATATATAATAAATGAAGGAATAGTTAAAATAAGATAAATTTTATAAAAATAATTCAGGTAATTTTTCCTCTAGAATACCTACATTTAGGAAAAAGGATATGATATTTGGAGGATTTTATGATATCTTATGAAGAGAAGCAAACTATAAAATGGTTTTTAATATTTTTCTATATAATATTTATTGCATATGATTATTTTTTTTATTACCTTCTGCCAGTACATATACTTCATAGGGAGAATGAAGTATCATATGATTATTGGTATATTAATTATATAGTACTAGCAATATTGATACCTATTTCCTATTATTTATATAGAATAGGAAAATACTCATTAATCAAATTTGTTTTTTTTCTTGGATTTTTAACTGCTACCTTTATTACAGATTTAATCACTTACTATGGCAGAGGAGAATCTTATACGAGTGGTAATATGGTCGAAGTGTTTTTGTTTTTATCATTGCCACTTTTTCTCAGTTTAAGTTACTACTGGTTAGTTAGCATAGGGATTGTTTTTAAGTATGTATTTCTCGGTATAATATTGGATAATTCCTATGTTGTAATGCCTGGCATATTAACAATAATATTATCGATTATGTCATTCTTTTTATTAAGCCGTTTTAAGAGATATGTTAAAGCAATTAGCTTATCATACGATAAACAATTAGAAGGAATAGTAAAGGGAGTTATTGCAACTTTAGAATTAAAAGATCCTTATACCAGGGGCCATAGTGAAAGAGTTGCTAATTATGCTTTATTACTTGCTAAGGAAATAGGCAAGCTTACAAAGAAAGAACAAAAATCATTTTATTATGCTTGTTTGCTTCATGATATTGGGAAAATTCATATACCGGATACTATTTTAATGAAGCCTGGCAAACTTACTAAAGAAGAGTATGAAATAATAAAAACACATCCAGTTGTTGGTGAGGAAGCTGTTAAAGATGTTGAAGGTATAAAAAATTATATTAGTGTTATACGTTCACACCATGAACGTTGGGATGGTAAAGGTTATCCAGATCAATTAAAAGGAACAGAGATTCCATTACTTGCAAGGGTAATAGCAATTGCAGATGCATTTGATGCCATGACTTCGTCAAGATCCTACAGAGCTGCATTGCCTGTAGATGAAGCATATAATCGAATAATTGAAGGTAAGGGTTCACAGTTTGACCCATTGCTAGTTGAATCATTTAAAAAAGTATATCCAGCATGGGTTGACTATCATTATAAATATCCTTGGAAAGAAAGGATTGTACTTAAGGAGGTGGAAGGATGAAAATCCGTAAGCTTAAAAAAGTTAAGACAACTTGCTGGTGGTGTGGCTATTTTGGAATCAGACCATGATAAATTATGGATGCTAGCATAAAGCTATGCATCCATGTTTTTTATCTTCTGGCTGTAATAAATGGAAATGGTTGATTATTTATGAGCTGATGGGAGTAAAGGGAACAAAGGATCTTTAAAATTCGGCACATATACTTTTGTTTGTGGTGGATTCAGAGAAGTTGATTAATATCTTTTAATAGTATGGGTTTTAGTATCTCTATTAATTAATAAGTGCTACGGACTATAATGAATAAGTCTGGAGTACAAACCAACACCTAGTAGCACAGTTGTATTTTTAATAGATAATGGTGAAAAAAATGAATCTTACTTTAAAATCTAATATTTCCATAGTCCCAATCAATATCCAAAAAGATAAAAAACATTATATAGTAGAGGACAAGAATTCCGGTGAGTTTTATGAAATGCCGGAGATATGTATTGAAGCTATTCATTTAATGAATGATGGAATGGCATTAGGTGAGATTGAGGAGTTTCTTAAAGGAAAGTACCCTAATGAAGAAGTTGATCTTCTTGATTTTGCAAAGCAATTGATGGAGCTACAATTAATTGCTGAAATTGATGGGGTTAAAATAGATATTCATGAAAAAGGGAAGGAAGAACAAGGATTTCAATGGGTGTCTCCAAAACTAGGAAAATTTTTCTTTAATCAAGTCTCATTGGTCGTGTATTCAATATTTTTCGTGGGTATTATTCTGATGTTCATTCTGGAACCATCCTTGTTTCCACATTATAAAGATTTGTTTATTTTTCATTTATTAGCACTTAATATTCCTGGATGGCTTATTTTATCTTTCATTTTAGTAATGATTCATGAATTTGGACATATTTTAGCGGTTAGATCTTTTAACCTTCCAACGAAATTGGGGATTGGACACCGGTTATTCTTAGTTGTTCTTGAAACAGACATGTCGTCTGTTTGGAAACTACCATCAAAGGATCGGAATGTTTTATTTTTAGCAGGGTTATGTTTTGATACAACGATACTTTTCTTTGTTCTACTTGCTCAGTTAATTTTTTCTGATGGACCATTCATTTTTCTTGGTTTTCTTAAGCTCGCTGCATTGGATATATTCATTCGAATGATTTATCAATGCTGTTTTTATATGAAAACGGATATATATTATGTAATTGAAAATCTTACTGGCTGTTATAATTTGATGGAAAATGCAGAGCAGGTAATAAGAAACAAGCTATCATTTTTTAAGAGTGTCCGTCAAAATGAAGTTGTATTTGATGAAGAAAAAAGAACGGTTCATGTGTATGCCTTATTTTACTTTGTAGGAGTGGGTTTGACACTAACCCTATTCTTCGGATATTTCATCCCGCAAGTTGTGACAGCATTGACAACCATTGATCATTGTTTTTCCTATGGACCGTCATCCTATCATTTTTGGAATGCCGTCTTTTCTACGCTGCAATTACTCATTGGATTACTATTGCTCTTATATTCATTAAGAAAAAAATATATTTTAAAAAGGTTATAGACCTAGAGTGTCTAGTAAGAATGCCTGCTACTGATATGTAATTGTGACAAAACTATGTCAAAATAAGAAATTCTAAGGGTTTTTTCCCCTCAGGATGAGGGATTTCCCCGATATAGATAACACTTCCGTTTTTCTTACAATAAGGGTAAGAAAATGGAAGTGTTATTTTTTTAAGGAGGAAGAAGAGAAAATGCAGGCAACCAATAAAATGCAGATGAATTCTGCATCTACTAAAAAGAGCACCATCAACGATGCCTTTGCATCTAAGTTTGCCAAATCAATGTTTCTAACAGTCTTAGGAATTGCCGTTTTAATGTTTATTGGTACAAGAATGTTTACCCACATTGACTTGAATCTTTATGGATATATGGTGGGAACAATCGTCTTCCTTGGAGGTTTCTTTTATCGATTTATTGCTTGGGGAGAAAGGCCGCCAACGAAAATTATTCTAAAAAAAGGACTCAAGCTTGTTTTTAGTAAAAGAACAGCCAAAACAGCTGTCAGTCATTTAGCGATCTACGATTTCATTAAAAAACGTGGATTTTATCGATGGATGCAGCACGTACTGATTGGTTGGGGATGTATCCTTGCCTGTTTAGTTACTTTCCCGCTTGTGTTTAGCTGGATGTATTTTACGATGGATGACAATGGCTACTACACTGTCGTTGTGATGGGAATGGATTTATTGGAAATTAAGGCTGATGGAATCATTGCTTGGTTCTCATATAATGCCTTAAATATTTCCGCCATCATGGTCATTGCTGGTGTTTGTATGGCATTGTACCGCCGTGCGAAAAACATGCAAGCTAGAGCTGAACAAAAATTTATTTACGATTTAATGCCACTATATTTATTACTTTTTATTTCTATAACTGGACTTTTACTAACGATTCAAAACGTATTTTTACATGGCTGGATGCAGCCGCAAATGTCGCTAATCCACCAGTTTTCAGTCATCCTAACTTTAATCTATTTACCTTTTGGTAAACTGGCCCATATTCCGTTCCGTCCAATGAGCGTATTGGCCAGAAACTATCGTGAACATTATGGAGAGCAAAATATGAAGGCATGTAAAGTGTGCGGAGATCACTTTGTCTCTGTAGAACAATCAAACGATGTCATTCATGTACTTGGAGTCAACCATATCGAATTTAACATGGAAGACGGCTTCAATCTTGCTGAACTGTGCCTTCCATGCCGTAGAAAATACCGGATTTCCCGTTTCTCAGGAGTTCCTACACATCAAGTGAAGGTTAAGGAGGCAAACCAGAATGCAAGAGGTTAATGTAAAACCGAAGAGAGATCAATTTTTTAAAGAAATCGAAAATGTACATCATCCTAATGAAAAGCTTGTAAAAACACATTGTAGTTATTGTGGGATGCAGTGTGGGATGAATTTGCGGGTGGATACAAGAACAAACAAAATTATTGGGGTCGAACCTCGATATGATTGGCCAGTAACAGTTGGAAAAATGTGTCCAAAAGGGGTTACCGCCTATCAACAAACGAATCACCCAGACCGAATTTTACGACCATTAATCCGGGACGATGCATCATTAAAAGGAACAAAAGAAGGGTTCCGTGAAGCTTCCTGGGATGAAGCCTATGATCTAATCGTTAAAAGATTCACTGAGCTTCAAGAAAAGTACGGAAAAGATACACTCTCAGTATTCAGTGGTGTATCCATGACCAATGAAAAATGTTATTTAACAGGAAAATTTGCTCGTGTGGCATTAGGAACGCGTTACATCGACTATAATGGACGTTTTTGTATGTCAAGTGCAGCTGGAGGGTTCCTCCGTTCATTCGGTATTGACCGAGGATCTACACTACCATGGACAGATATTCACGAAACGGATTGCTTATTTATCGCGGGGAGCAACACCGCAGAATGTCACCCAACCTCTATGTTCCGCGTGTGGAATGTCCAGGAACGTGGCGGCTACTTAATTGTTGCTGACCCTCGTGAAACCCCCATTGCTAGAAGAGCTGATATACACTTAGATTTAAGGCCGGGAACAGACTTGGCGTTAGCGAACGGTATTTTAAATCTATTAATTCAAAATGGTTATGTAGACGAAGAATTTGTGAAAAACCATACAAATGGATTTGAAGAAACAAAAGAATTGGTGAAAGAATTTACACCAGAATATACAAGTGAAATTACTGGAATTGCTCAAGAGAAAATTATTAGAGCAGCTGAAATTTACGGAAAAGCTCCGAATGCTGTTGTTATGTTTGCACGTGGGGTTGAGCAGCAGCACAAAGGTGTAGATAATGTTTCGGCTTATACAAATCTGGCATTAGTGACTGGTAAAATTGGCCGTCCGAAATCAGGTGTTGCTACATTCACTGGTCAAGGTAATGGTCAAGGAGGTCGTGAACATGGTCAAAAATCAGACTTGCTACCAGGCTATCGAAAAATCACGAATCCGAAACATGTGGAAGAAGTTTGTAAAGTATGGGGGATAACTCCTGAAGAAATGCCACAGGCGGGTGTTTCAGCTTATGAAATGTTTGAATTAATGGAGCAAAAAACGATTCGTGGATTATACTTGCTTTGCTCGAACCCAGCCGTATCTGCTCCGAATCAGAATTTTGTCCGTAAGGCTTTAAAAAGCTTAGATTTCATGGTATGCGCTGATTTCTATTTATCCGAGTCAGCAGAATTTGCGGATGTAATCCTCCCATCTGTTACCTGGTCAGAAGATGAAGGAACCGTTACGAATCTGGAAGGACGTATTATCAAGATTAACAAAGCGCAGGAGCCACTTGGAGAATCAAAACCGGATTGGTTGATGCAAGTGGAACTAGCTGAACGCCTCGGTAAAGGCAAATATTTCTCTCATTTAAAAACAGCTAAAGATGTAGCGGAGGAATTCCGTTTAGCTTCCAAAGGAGGATATGCAGATTATTACGGAGCCACTTGGGATAAGATTGAAAAGCAAGATGGTGTGTTCTGGCCGTGTCGTGATGAAAATGATCCCGGAACACCACATATGTTCTTGGATAAAAAATTCTATCATCCGGATGGAAAAGCTAAAATTTGTGCCTTGCCATATCGTCCACCAGCAGAAGAGCCGGACGCTGAATATCCTTTGCGTTTAACAACAGGACGTGTAGTTTTCCACTATCTTTCAGGTAACCAAACTCGCCGAATTCAATTCCTTCGCGATATGTGTCCAGAACCATATGTAGAGGTTCACCCTGAAACAGCAGCGAAATATAACATTGAACATGAAGAAGTAGTCCGACTATATACGCGAAGAGGAGAAGCTAAATATAAAGTAAAAATTACTGAAGCGATTCGAAAAGATACCGTCTTTGTTCCGTACCATTTTGGACATGAGGAATCTATTAATCTATTAACTAACGCTGCATTGGATCCAATTTCACGGATGCCGGAGTTTAAGGCATGTGCCGCACAGATCGAGAAATTATCAATGAAGAAGGTGCAATAAAGTGGTAAAAAAGAGGTTATATCTTGAACTTGAAAACTGTATCGGATGCCGCTCTTGTTTGGCTGCCTGTACACAGTGTGGCGGGCATGAACAACGGAACCGCAATTATGTTTACGATGTAAATCCGCTTGTCAATCGTCAAACCATGCCGTTAATGTGCCTTCACTGTGTCAATCCGGCATGTGCAAGGAGTTGTCCAGCTCAGGCGATTCAAATACATGAAACAGGAGCCGTACTTTCCGCTCTCGTGGAAAAATGCATTGGATGCCAAAACTGTACCATTGCTTGTCCATACGGAATACCTAAGTTTGATACAGAACAGAATTTAATGTATAAGTGTGACCTATGTATTGACCGTACAAAAGATGGAATTCCGCCAATGTGTGCAAGTGTATGTCCATCTAATACACTTCAATGGCTAACTGATGAAGAAATTGAAGCGAAACAAAAGCAATTTAATCTTGATAACGGAAAATGGGTTACAAGCATGCCTTATTTAGAAGGCGAGACAAATGTCCGAGTGAATCTCCCTGGAATTCTGCAGGGCGTCACAAAATTGTTCTAGGAGGGATTACCATGAGCGATAAAAATAATAAAATCCCGTTTAACGAAAATAACTATACTCACAATATAAATAGAAATAATGAAAGAAAACTGGACCGCCGCGGCTTTATGAAAACATTGGTCGGAGCAGCGGGTGTGTTCGCCGTTTCTTCTCTCCCTTGGGGAGCCATTGCAGCAAAGGAACTCTCCGGTTTAAGTGACAAAAAGTATCCAAAGAAAAAAATCGCTGACCTAAAGTCAGTGGCAGTTGGGGATGCTGTTGACTTTCATTTCCCTGGAGAACATGACAGTGCGATTCTTATTAGGCTTTCAGAAAAGAAATTTGTTGCCTATCAAAACGCATGTACTCATTTACGCTGTCCAGTTTTCTGGGAAAAAGATAAAGGGGAAATGATATGCCCTTGCCATCACGGCAAATTCGATGTGGAAACAGGTGCTCCAACAGCGGGACCTCCAAGACGCCCGCTGCCGGAGATTCATGTCAAAGTGGAAAATGGAGCTGTTTATGCCGTGGGGGTGAAACGTTATGAAGCGTAGCTATGTCCCTGTAGCTCTTCTTCTTGCTGTTTTAATGTTGAATATTATTTTTACTCAGTATATGGTCCATCAGTATTTTTATCAAAATTATATGAACACCATTATTGCAGCAGTGCTCAATGTCATTTTATTTCCTATTGCCTTTCTCATCTATAAAAAAGGTGTGAATGTCAATGACTAGTGAAACCTATATTGACTTTTGTTTTGTACGGCAAGAGTCAGGTGGATTCGCTGCAGAAATAAATGAACTGTTAACCAATCTTTTCTCCAAAAAGCGCTTGAACTGGTATTTAGAAGAAAAGAAGATTGAAGGAGCGGAAATGGTGATTGCCGAAATTAAAGGGATGAGCGATTGGCAATCAGAAGAAGAAACGATTCAGTTTCTTGAAGAATGTGCAGGAGAGAAATTTTGGGAATATCTTCAAGGCTATAAAATGTTCATCTATCCAGTCAAGAGAGGATGTAATAGCTGTGGGGTTCATTAATGTGGAAGAGTTGAAGGAACAATTTATTGGTGCCCCTGTAGAAATTCAGATTACTGACCAAGAAGGTGGAGATCAAGCTCCGACTGTAAAGAAAATGGTCAAAAAAATTCATCCATGTCCGGATTATACCCATCTTCGTTTTTATTTCGATGATAGAAATTTCCTAGCTGTTCCGCTTTCAAGTCATGTGAGTGAGTCTGATGGACAGTGGTCGGCGATTGATTCAAATAGTGGTTTAACTTATACATTTAAAAAGGTTCAGGTCTTTTAAGAACCTGCCTTTTTTTTATATATATCTGTTAATTTGCTTCATTGATTTTTATAAGTGTTGATGGGATGAAGCTTAATTGAAAATTCAATTCCATTTCCATTGAATTCACAGCCTAGTGAAATACAAGCATTTATAATAATATTAGTAAAGGGGGGAGATTAGAAATGGATTTATTAAAAACGAAGCAGCAGATCAGCTCCTATATCATTGATTCACAGGAAGAAGAAATTAAACGAATCTCGTTAGAACTGCATGAAGGTGTCGGTCAAAATCTTTACAGTATTCTAACAGGATTGCAGTTTGTAGAATCAAGTACGGCAGAGCCACATATGAAAAATTATTTGCGTGAAATGTCCTTGCTGATTAAAAAAACCATTCAAGAAATAAGGCTGCTTTCTGTTGAATTACATCCACCTGCTCTTACCACCCTTGGATTATTGCCTGCTATGAAAAGCTATATTAACTGTTATACTTCTACCTTTGGCATTATCGTTGAAATTGAATCTGAAGGCCCAGAAAGATTGATTCCTGAGAAAAACAGTATCGCCGTATTTAGGGTTTGCCAAGAAGCGTTGGTGAATATTGCTAAATACGCGGACACCTCACATGTGAAAATGAATTTTATTTGGACCGAAAATGAATTAACGATTACCATTCATGATTTTGGAAAGGGATTTCAGCCTGAGGAACAAAATGATTCTATGCGATTATCAGGACTTGCAGCAATGAAGGAAAGAATGCTTCTAATTGGCGGGCAATGCAGAATATCTTCCAAACTAGGAGAAGGAACGTCTATAGAAATTTCTCTTCCATTAAAATAAATCAAAGGAGAGGTCATTTTGATTAAAATCCTTTTGGTTGATGATCATGCTGTTGTAAGAAGCGGCTTAAAAATGCTTTTAAACACAAACCCAGAAATGGAAGTTGTTGGGGAAGCATCAGAAGGAGAGGAAGGCATTAAAAAAGCAATGAAGCTGAAACCAGATGTGGTTGTCATGGATCTAAGCATGCCCCACGGTAAAGATGGACTTTCAGCAACAATGGAATTAAAAAAGCTAATGCCAGAGGTTAATATTCTCATTTTAACAATGCATGATGATGAAGAATATCTTTTTCGTGCGATACAAGGGGGAGCCTCCGGTTGTATATTAAAAAGCGCTCCGCATAATGAATTAATGTCAGCCATTGAATCGGTTGCTAAGGGAGATGCCTATTTGCATCCATCTGCTCAGAAGCGATTAATGGAAGAATATTTAGCCGGTATAAAGCAAGACGGAAATGATACGTATAATCTTTTGTCTGAACGTGAAAAAGAAGTATTAACCCTTATTGCAAAAGGGTATTCAAACAAGGAAATTGCGGAACAACTCGTCATTAGTGTAAAAACGGTAGAGACCCATAAAAGTAAGGTAATGGAGAAACTTCAGTTAAAGACTCGCCCAGAGCTAGTAGAGTATGCTGTCAAAAAGGGATTACTAGGATATAGTATTTGAGGGGAAGGAATTATGTCAGAGATAAAGGAACTGCAGGCAGTTAGGAAAGTATGTGATCAATTGAAAGAGACGCTCGCATGTGATTTTGTCGGACTTGCTATTCAAAACCAAGCGGGCCCGGATGTCAGGTGGCATTATGCCTCGGGTAACCTTAATGATAAATATAAAAGAATTACGGTTCGTTTCGGAAAAGGGGTTGCAGGAAAAATTATTTCTAGTGGCACCCCAATGATGATAACTCACTTTCCCCAAGGTATTGTAGGGAAGGTGACTGATTATCCGATTATGCTAGCTGAAAAACTTGTCTCTACTTATGCGGTTCCTTTATTTTTTAATGCGGTTCCCAAAGGGGTACTACTTGTCGGAAAAAGAGAAAAATACATTTTTTCGGCACAGGAGCAGGAAAAAGTCTTTAAATCCTCTTTAGAGTTGGAACAAATGCTAAAGGAGCATATTTTATGATGCGGGAGTTAGAAAAGGACAAGGAATTAAAGCAAGCAGTAAATGAACTAATAGACTATAAATTTGCGCTTGATGCTTCATCTATTGTAGCAATTACAAATGCTCGAGGAATTATTACTTATGTGAATGATCAATTTTGTTTAATCTCCAAATATTCAAGGGAAGAACTGATTGGACAAGACCACCGAATTGTTAATTCGGGTTACCATTCGAAAGAATTCTTTCGTGAAATGTGGCGGACGATTGGATCTGGAAGTGTTTGGAAGGGGGAAATTCGTAATCAAGCGAAGGACGGAACCTATTATTGGGTAGATACCACAATTGTTCCATTTCTTGATCAGAACGGAAAACCTTATCAATATTTAGCCATTCGTTATGAAATTACTAAAAGAAAACGGGCCGAACAAGAGTTGCAAAAAATGATGACACGTATCATTGATGTTCAAGAGGAAGAGCGCAAACGTTTGTCACGAAACCTGCATGATGGAATTGGCCAGGATTTATATAGCCATTTGATCACGATTAATCGGTTGCTTTCGGAAATGGACCACCCCTTGTTACACCAAATGCAAAAGGAAGCAATGGGACTCATTGAAGAAATTCGAAAAATCTCATGGGAGCTTCGGCCGTCTGTTCTCGATGATCTTGGATTGGTACCGGCCATTCGTTCGTATCTCACGAGGTACTCCGACCATTATAATATTGATGTTTATTTTGACTGTGTTTTAAATCAGCGTCTTGATATCAGTATAGAACTGACCATTTACAGAATTATCCAGGAAGCATTAACAAATATTTGGAAATATGCCGACGTAACCGAAGCCAGTGTAACGGTTAGGGAAATGGATGACGTGGTCCGAGTAATGATTGAGGATAAAGGAAAAGGATTTGATCCAGAATCACATACATCCGGTGTTGGTCTATTTAGCATGGATGAACGGGCTCGTTCAGTTGGCGGGAACTTGACGGTAAATAGTTCTCCGGGAGAAGGTACGAGGATTATTTTAGAGGTACCGATTAATAAACAATTAGACTAAAACCAGGCTTGCCTTGGTTTTTTTTATTGGGTAAGAAAGCTATTTTCGAACTCGAGAACGGTTTGGCAACATAATACCTACTGGATATTATCTAAACGATTCATCAAAATGATAAAGGATTTATTAAGAGGGGTGTGAGAAAAAATTTTTCAAAGGTGGGATAACGAATTAATTCAAGGAGTCAGGAGAGCCAAAAGATCTTTATAAACGAGATGAAAAACTTTTTCAAGTGAGCGTTAGCTAATCATTTTTTTAAGATAGGCTCTGTTAATGTTTAATGTTGATTTTTTCAATAAAATGTTAGGGAACCATCTTTTGGTTCCCCAATTCTCAATAAACCAGTCTATTAGATATTCAATAAAGATGTTTGTTTTATATGTTCATACTCATTGTAATAGTTCTATTTTTGAATCCTAATTTTTCGTACAGTTTAATCGCTTGATTTCCTGCATATACACTTAAGCGAACCTCTGAATATCCATCTTGTTTAAGATGTTCGATACCAGTTTCCATCAATTGTTTTGAAATTCCATTTCCCCTAAATTCCTCTAACACAAACAATTCATAAATAAATCCATATACCTTTTCAGTAAATGGGTCTTTACTTGTTCCTATAAGAATCCAACCTATTAGATTATCGCCTTCAGTTGCTATCAAATAATAGCTTCCTTCCTGTAATAATAGTTCAATAAGTTGTTTGACTTTTTCATCTGACAGTTTTGCTTCGCCTAATGTACCTTCGAATAATGCTTGTGGTGAAAGTGATAAAACCTTTTTATATTCCGAATCGTTTGGTTTTCTAATTTCCATAAATTGAGTTCTCCCCTCCCAGTATTTATAAGCCGATTGCCCGTTAACGACCTTTTTAAGTACTGAACTTAGATAGATGGAGACTTTCAAAAGTTTCTGTCATTTCAAATACAAATTCCTTTGTTCTAATTGTAATTTATAGCAAGAACTTGGTTGGGTTTCAAATATCAACAATGTTCTTTAACAGAGCCTAAAGATAAAAAAACGGACCTAATAGGCCCGTTTGCAACAGATATATGTTTCGATAGTAATTATAATTTAAACGAACTCTTTAATGAAACAATCCGATTAAAGACTAGCTTATCGACCGTCGTATGTTTTGGGTCGACGTTGAAATAGCCGTGACGGAAGAATTGGAATTTATCATGTGGCATACTTTCTTTCATATTCGGTTCAACAAATCCTTGCAGCACTTCGAGTGAATGAGGGTTGATCATATCAAGGAAGGATTTTTCCTCATCCTGATCATCTGCGGATTCATCAAGAATTAATGGCTCATAGAGTCGGAATTCAGCCGGTACGGCATGAGTAGCTTCCACCCAATGGATTGTTCCTTTTACTTTTCTTCCGGTAAAACCAGTGCCGCTCTTGGTTTCTGGATCATACGTACAACGGAGCTCGATAACATTGCCATCTGCATCCTTAATGACTTCTTCACATTTAATAAAATAAGCATGCTTCAAGCGGACTTCGTTACCAGGGAAGAGACGGAAATATTTTTTCGGAGGATTTTCCATAAAGTCATCCCGTTCAATATAAATTTCACGGGAAAATGGAATTTTCCGTACCCCCATTTCCGGATTTTCCGGGTTATTTTCAGCATCTAGCAATTCGATCTGACCTTCTGGGTAATTCGTAATGACGACTTTTAATGGATTAATAACTCCCATTGTTCGAGGTGCTTTTAGTTTTAAATCCTCACGGACAAAATGTTCGAGCATTTGAACATCAACCGTCGCATTGTGCTTGGTAACAGCCGTTTCTTGAATAAAATTACGAATGGATTCTGGGGTAAATCCTCTGCGTCTCATACCGGAAATAGTCGGCATCCGCGGATCATCCCAACCATCAACAATCTTCTCATCGACTAATTGTTTAAGCTTTCGTTTGCTTGTTACCGTATTGGTTAAATTCAAACGGCCAAATTCAATTTGCTGTGGTTTATTTTCCATTTCACAATGTTCAATTACCCAATTATAGAAAGGACGTTGGTCCTCAAATTCAATCGTACAAATGGAGTGAGTAACTCCTTCGATCGCATCCTCGAGCGGATGGGCAAAAGTATACATTGGATAAATGCACCATTTATCTCCAGTGTTATGATGAGTAGTATGTGAAATTCGGTAAATAACAGGGTCGCGTAGATTAATATTTGGTGAAGCCATATCAATTTTGGCTCGAAGTACTTTTTCACCATTGCCGAACTCTCCAGCTCTCATCCGTTCAAATAAATCAAGATTCTCTTCAACGGTCCGGTCACGGTAAGGGCTATTTTTACCAGGCTCAGTTAATGTACCGCGGTATTCACGGATTTCATCAGCACTTAAATCATCTACATAAGCAAGGCCTTTTTTAATTAACAATACCGCTCTCCTGTACATTTCCTCGAAATAATCAGAGGCAAAGCACAGATTGTCCCATTCATAGCCAAGCCATTTTACATCTTCTTTAATCGAATTTACATATTCGATATCTTCTTTTAATGGATTCGTGTCATCAAAGCGAAGATTCGTCTCTCCATTAAATTCATCCGCTAAACTAAAATTAAGAACGATGGATTTGGCATGGCCGATATGTAAATAACCGTTTGGTTCCGGAGGGAAGCGAGTAATAATTTTATTATGCTTACCCGACTCTAAATCTTTTATCATAATATCTTTAATAAAATTAGATGTATGATTCTCCACCTATTTCAACCTCTTTCATCTTAGCTACTACTTATTCATAACATAAATATTAATATTTTTCCATGCTTGTCAGCATTTCATTCGAAAAATCAAGTAAAAAACCAGTGGATTCTATTGTCCACTGGCAGTAAATAATTACGAGACTTTTTCCAACCCACCTTCATTAAGTGCTGCAGGTGTTTGAGTCACTCTGTCCCAAATAAATCCTGCCAAAGCACCAGCAACCGCAGGGACTACCCAGCCAAGGCCGAGATCAGCAAATGGCAGATTGTCCATCCATGATTCTAAGAAGCCAAACTGAAGGCCGAACATTTTTAATCCATCATAAAGGCTGACAATTCCTGTTAGGAGCATAGCTCCAGCATATACCTTTTGCGAGAATCGCTGAAACATAGCTAGTGAAACAAGAACGATCGTTAATGGATAAGCCATGACAAGGAATGGCACAGAAATGGTGATAATTTGGTTTAATCCGAGATTAGCAATCAAAAAGCTAGCTAAAGTGACAATGGTGACAACCGTGTGATAATTGAATTTTGGGTGCATTTTTGAAAAATATTGGCCACAGGCGATGGTCAGCCCGACACAGGTTGTAAAGCAAGCTAATGTAAAGATAAAACCTAATAACATTTTTCCTCCATTTCCTAATAAAATCATGGCTGCAGAAGCAAGTAGATCCGTTCCATTTTCAAATTGGCCATAGGCACCCATTTGTGCTCCTACCAAGCCAATTCCTGCATATACAAGGGCAAGGGCTGCACCTGCCACAAAAGCGGCTTTTACGGTATATGCAGTCAATTGTTTTTGATCAGTTACCCCTTTTTGTTGAATTGTTGTTAAAATAACAATGCCAAATGCTAGTGCGGCTAAGGCATCCATAGTGGAATACCCATCAATAAAACCTTTAAAGAAAGAAGCCGTTTGATACGTTTCATTTGGTGCCTGTAAAGGTTTGTCCAATTTGAAAAAGGCAACGACACAAACAGTAACAATGGATAGTAATAAGGCTGGGGTAATGATGTGCCCCATATAATTAACCACTTTTGAAGGGTTTAAGCTTAACAATAATACTAACAAGAAAAATACAGCTGAGAAACCAAGCAATAATAAAGGCTGATGGATTGTATCGTTTTCTAAAAACGGTCGAACTCCCATTTCAAAAGCCACGTTTGCATTTCGCGGAATCCCAAAGAATGGTCCAATGGATAAATAGACCATAATGGTAAAAGCTGCTCCAAACCAAGGATGAACTTTATTTCCAAGGGCATTGCCCCCATCTTTTACGATGGCAATTGCTGAAATAACTAATAGAGGCAGTCCCACGCCTGTTATAATAAATCCAATGATCGCTGGCCAAAACGACGTCCCAGCTCCCATTCCTAAAAATGGTGGAAAAATTAAGTTTCCGGCACCAAAAAACATGGAAAATAGCATTAATCCAACAAAAAATGTGTCTTTTTTAGTCATTGTTCTCTCTCCTTTTCTCACCCTTTTTAGAAATACAAAAAAGCTCGTCCCCATATAGGGACGAGCTTGCTCGCGTTACCACCCTACTTCCGCAAATTAATAATGAATTGCGGCTCTCATCAACGTACCATCATACGCGTCCTAGATTAACGGCAGGCAGTCCGGCTAAGGCTTACTGAGTGAGTTCAGCCTAGCATCTCAGAGATGATTTTCACTTGTGTCCTGACACCGGCTTTCACCAACCGCCGGCTCTCTGTAGTGCAAGAATAACAAGCTACTCTTCTCGTCATCGATTTTTGTTTTTTCTAAAAAATTGGAATTTAAAAATTTATAATAATTATACTATACTATAATTGTTTTTCAAGTGTTTTTTTTTAAAAGGCTCTAATTTATTTAAATGAGTACAAGTATTTGGTAAAGTGGTATTGTAATGTTGGGAGTTAGATTATGATTGTTAAGGTCAGATTTGAATATGAAGAGGATATAGATTATATGGTTTGTCCTGCAAAAGTAGGAAGAAATATTAATCAATTACAAAAGGATTTTTTTAAATGGTTATATAACAGAGAAAACAATCATCCTTATTGGGAAGTTGTTGAAGAAGATGAAGAAGGAAATATTATCTATGGTGTTTGTTATGGTACAGATGCTTTTATTTATTGGCTAAATAAAGTGAGATTTACTAAAGGCAAAAGTGTTGCAAGGGTAATAGAAGTTCCAAAGGTTCCACCTAAAAAAAACAATTACGTTCTAATAAATTAGGGAAACTTTCAATTAGTCGAAGTTTCCCCATATTATTTATATAAAATCAACAATAAAGATGAACAGAGACTAAATAAAATAATGTAATCATTTATGAATTTGTCATGACATAAGTTAGCTAACATTGGTATTTGCTCATATCTCCAATGAACGGTGCATATTCCAGAAAACTCAAGAAAAAAGGGGCTGTCTAAAAAGTCCATTTAAGAGAAAAATGAACCCAAATTAAAAACCCAAGAATGTTGATTTAACAGCATTCTTGGGTTTTGCTTTTATAAAGATTTCGGCTGAATTACCACTTTCCGGACAGCCCCTTTTTATATACTTGACATTAACGCTAAATAACTGGCAATGATCGAAAGGATCCCCATAGTGAAGGCGAGGAATTTTGGTGCCTTTTTTATATAACTAAAAAAGATAAAAAGCAAGCAAATGATGGCACAAAAGAATAAAGCATAGGATGGAAGGCTTGGGGTAAGTTGGATCGGAAAGTCCATTTCCCCTCCATGAAAATATTGAAACAATGGTGAAATGCCTTCTTCTTTAATCGTTGTTTCAATATTATGGGGAGGTGCTTGTTGTCCGAGCGTCCCCGTTATGGCAAAAATCAATAAAATAAACACACTTTCCAGCCTTGCCCAAGGAAGTGGATTAAAGCCCGGGTCTTTTTTGAATCTATTTCTCGTTAAAATGCTATTAATAAAAGCAAAAACTAAAAGAGGGACAATCGCTAAATGTTTGATCAATAATGTTTGTCCGAAAGATAAAGACCAACTGTTAACATAATCTCCTTCTCTTATCATAAATGACATTAAATGAAATCCTGTAAAGGCAACGATCACAAAACATATAATAGCAAGGGGTGTAAACCACTTTAAAAACTTCTCCCAGTTAGTAGAGTTCTTTGCAAACCAGCTAACAACGGCCAGAATACCTACCCAAATACAAACGGCTAATAAATGAGTGGAGTGGGTTAATGAACCTTCCCATTTTGAAAGAGAGCTCGCATGGCTGGCCCAGCCTGTTAAGCCAATTAGGATCAAAGTAAACAGAAGTCCCTGAAGGGCAAAAATTGGCTTGCGATCAAGTTTGACAGGGATTAGAAAGATGAACAAGAGAACCGAAACAATTCCTATGCGAACCCACGATTTTCCGACTTCAAATTGGAATAGAACGGATTGGATGGTTGAGCCCCATCCTAAATCTTTGTATAAATAAAGAATAATTTTTAAGACTGGAACAAATGAAAGAAAAGCAACTCCAAGAGTTGCTGCAGACTGTCGACAAAATCCTTTTTTAAAGGATTTTGTCGACATTTTTTGTATAATTATGTCATAGAATATCGAGGTGATATTGAAATGCTTACTAAAAATACACAAGTAAATCGAGATCAATTAGAAATGATTACTTTAGACCAGCTGGTTCCTGAAAATCACTTGGTTCGTAAGATAGAAGCTGCTATTGATTTTTCATTTATATATAAATTAGTTGAGAATATGTATTCATCTGAACGTGGTCGTCCAAGTATTGACCCTGTTGTATTAATTAAGATGGCTTTTATTCAATATACCTTCGGTATTCGCTCTATGCGCAAAACTATTGAAGAAATTGAAACAAACCTTGCTTATCGTTGGTTCTTAGGTTTTGGGTTTCATGATAAAGTCCCCCACTTCTCAACCTTCGGAAAAAACTATGAAAGACGTTTCAAGGATACAGATCTATTTCAAAAAATCTTCTACCGCATTCTAAAAGAAGCTTCTGATAAAAAGTTGATTAGTGCTGAACATGTATTTATTGATTCTACGCATGTTAAAGCAAGTGCAAATAAACGTAAAT
>NZ_JAAIUV010000008.1 GCF_010975035.1 Neobacillus thermocopriae
ACTTGGGCGACCACGTTCAGATGAATACATATTCTCAACTAATTTATATATAAATGAAAAATCAATAGCAGCTTCTATCTTACGAACCAAGTGATTTTCAGGAACCAGCTGGTCTAAAGTAATCATTCCTAATTGATCTCGATTTACTTGTGTATTTTTAGTAAGCATTTCAATATCACCTCGATATTCTATGACATAATTATACAAAAAATGTCGACAAAATCCTTTAAAAAAGGATTTTGTCGACAGACTGAAGCAAAAGCCCTCATTGGGCTTTTGCTTATGAAAGAACTTATTTGATTTCTGCTAATCGCACGACATCGCGGGCAATCATAACTTCTTCATTTGTTGGTATTACAAGCACTTTAACAGGTGAATGTGGATAGTTAATAAACGCTTCTTTGCCTCTAACTTTATTTAATGTTGGATCCCAATATACACCCATAAACTCTAGACCTTTTAATACATTCTCACGAATGACATCACTATTTTCTCCAATACCTGCAGTGAAAATAATCGCATCTACCCCGTACATACGAGCAGCATAGGAACCAATATATTTATGGATTCGGTTAGAGAAAACTTCTAATGCAAGCTTCGCTCTTTCATTTCCTTGCTGTGCCTGCAATTCTATATCCCTTAAATCACTTGAAAAACCAGAAACAGCTAGCATTCCGCTTTTCTTATTTAAAACTTCTAAAACCTCATCTGCCGTTTTACCTGTTTTCTCCATAATGAAAGGAATTAATGCAGGGTCAATGTTTCCAGAACGAGTACCCATCGTTACACCAGCAAGAGGTGTAAAGCCCATGGAAGTATCGATTGATTTACCGCCTTGAATAGCCGCAATACTTGCACCATTTCCTAAATGACAGGAAATTAACCGTAGTTGTTCAATTGGACGCCCTAAAAGCTCAGCGGCTCTTTGTGATACATATTTATGGCTTGTTCCATGGAAACCATATTTACGGATTCCATATTTTTCATAATACTCATAAGGAAGACTGTATAGATAAGAGCTCGCCGGCATTGTTTGGTGAAATGCCGTATCAAACACAGCAACTGCCGGAACATTCGGAAGAACTTGTTTAAATGCTCGAATTCCTGTTACGTTTGCTGGATTATGTAATGGAGCCAGCTCTGATAATTCATCAATCTTTCTTAATACTTCGTCTGTAATTAGTACTGAGTCACTAAACTCTTCACCTCCGTGAACAACACGGTGGCCAATCCCTTCAATTTCAGACAGAGATTTAATAATTCCCAAAGTGGTCAGTTTATCTAATAATAGTTTTACTGCTACTTCATGATTAGGAATATCTAATGTTTCCTTTAACTTTTCACCATTGATTGTTATATTAAAAATGGAATCATTGAGTCCAATTCTCTCAATCAACCCTTTTGTAATAACTTCCTCAGAAGGCATATCAAATAATTGAAATTTTAATGAAGAACTACCTGCATTTATCGCGATGATTTTTGCCATTTTGCTAAACGCTCCTTTATATCCATCATTTCCATTTACTCTTTTATTATTTTGTACAAACCGTCCAGGTTTTCTCCCTCAATCATTTAATCATTGTAAAAAAAACATTTCAAGGCATTAATAAAATGGTAGCGCTTACAATTAAAATATAAATGTATTCAAACTCTTTTTATTTTTGTAAAAATACGAAAAGCGCAAGCGCCCTCGGCAGCGACGTAGGGCTTGGAAGTCTCCAACTGAGATAAAGGAAACACGAGGAGCCCAAAGCGAATCGATGTTGACTTATCGTAGGGCGGATACCGAAGGCGTCTCGACGCTAAGGCGCTGGAGCTAGACAGTACTCAAAGTCAATAGATATTTTTTATCTTATTGGAAAAGCGAAAGCCCACTGCTTAGCGGCGCATGACTTCCTCCCAAAAGCCACCGCTTTCGGTCGTGTGATGATTAGGCTAATGCCCTTTCATGAAAAAAACAAAAAGAGAGGATGGGGATTCAATAATGACTGATTATATGGCATAACACCACTATGGTAATTACTCCAAAATATTCCAGAAAAATATTCATTATTACAAAAAAATAACACCGAAAGAATTCAGTGTTATCTTTTGTTCTCTGCAAACCATAGTTCCAATTTGTTTAAGATATTGTCCATCTCGGCTTTTTTTGACAGAGTTGGGAGACTGGCGAGCAATACTTGCTTTGGTGGCTTTACTCCTTCACCTTTTTTCTGCACGATTAAAATGCTTTTCGCTGCATTTTTATTTTTGAACATACTAATTGGCAGTTGAAGTAACCCTTGAATAATTACATTTTCTTTGAAATAATCATGTAACTGTTTTGCCTGTTCACTTTCAAAGAGTCCATTAGGAATGATGAAAAATAAGTAACCGCCTGGCTTCGTATGCCGTATACTTTGTTCCATAAATAAATGATGAGCATAGGAATGTCCACTGCTCGCTTTTAATTGATAAGCTGCTGCACGTAGGTCATTTGGATAATAACCCACTGGCAAATCTGCAACAACCACATCTACAGGTTCAATAAATAGCGGCTCCAAACTGTCCTGATTAAAAAACTGAACCGGTTGCTCCTGTAAATTTGCATTGACATAAGCAAGTTTGATTAACAAATCATCAATCTCAACCCCAATGGCGGAAATATTTTTTTGCAAATGGTTGATTACTGTTAGCAATAGATTTCCTGTCCCAACAGCGGGGTCAAGTAGGCAAAAAGATGTTTCTTTCATGAATCGGTCAACCAGGTAGGCCACTAGCAAGCCCACTGAATCTGGGGTCATTTGATGATTGGGCTGAACATTTTCCTTCATCCCTTTGAGGATAACGAGCTGATAAGCTTTGCGGATTTCTTCCTTTGAAAATTTTTCGATTTGAATCTCATTGTACTGCTTTTGTAGTCTTTTTACCGTTAGTTCACTTAATTCTTCCTGAAGAATGGTTCCTTGAAACAAATTCTCACCTGTTTCGGCTAATGCTTCTAGAAAAGAACAATTCAATTCTTCCTGAAGAATAAGAGCTGTTTCATTAAATAAAGCAAATAATTTCTCAATAGGAGTAATATTCATACGTCCCCTCCTTTTATGTCATTGAAAAAAGACCTCGCCATTGGAGAGGCCTTTTTAATATCAATTATTACTTCGCGTTTTTGGCAGCTTCTAGAGCCGCTTCATAGTTAGGGTGTTCAGTTACTTCATTCACATACTCAACATAAGTCACTGTATCAGAAGAATCAACAACAAACACCGCACGAGCCAATAACCGTAATTCCTTAATCGCTACACCATAGGCTTCACCGAAAGATAAATCACGGTGATCGGATAATGTTTGAACATTTTCAATACCTGCTGCAGCGCACCAGCGTTTTTGAGCAAATGGAAGATCAACGCTAACTGTTAATACCTTGACATTATCTAAACCACTTGCTTCTTCATTGAAACGGCGAATTTCAGCATCACAAACACCTGTATCAACAGAAGGTACAGAAATGATGATACGAACTTGCCCCTTTGTATTTTCTAAAGTAACTTCAGATAAATCATTTGCTAGAACAGTAAAGTTTGAAGCTTTATCGCCTACTTTTACTTCGTTTCCCAGTAAGGTAACTGGCTTTCCCTTAAACGTAACATTTGCCATTTTTCCATCCTCCTTAGTCGTATCAAATATCACAAGTTTTTTAGGTAAATACCTACTCACTTGGATATGTACAGTGTAAATATATCCTGCCAAGAATATTTTTGCAATGATTATGACTTGTGGGATAATCCTACGTTTAACCACATCATGAAAAAAGTTAACCTTCATACCTTTTAGAAGGTTAACTTTCTTTCCTATAAATCTAAATCAAGTTTCGGTTTTTCATGGGATTCAGAACTGTTCTTCTGTTGGGATTGATCTTTTTTTGAGAACATTTGTTGAATCTTATCCACAGCTTGAGGAGCAAGCTCTAGTATTTTCTCATATAAATGAGTGCTTTCATCTAAATGCAGCATTTTAACCCCTTGACTATTCACAATTAAAAAGGCAATTGGAGTAATTGACACACCGGCCCCGCTACCACCGCCAAATGGATGCTTTGATTGCCCTTGGCTTTCTCCTTGCCCTTGTCCTTGGCTTTGCCCCTGATTTTTAGACCCGCTTATATTGAATTCGCTACCCCCAGCAGCAAATCCAAAACCAACCTTTGAAACTGTCAAAATTACACTACCATCAGGGGTTTCCACTGGATCTCCGATGATCGTATTGACATCAATCATTTCCTTAAGGCTTTCCATCGCAGTTGTCATTAAACCTTGTATTGGATGCTCTGACATTGCCGTATCCTCCTATTTCAATTATGATTTTCTTTTTTAGCTAATCAAACCACTGACCCGTTTTCCTATGAATTAACCAGTGGATGAATTCGCTTTGGTAGAAAAATGGGTTTTATTATTGAAGGTCTTTATACTTCCCTTCCAAAATTTAATCATTTTTAATCCTGCTAAAATAGCATGCCCGATTCGAAACTGAAAAATACATGACACCCTTGTCTGAATGACATTAGCTTGAAAATGAGGAGTAATAGAAATAACAGGCATCACCTTTAGTTTAAAATATTGACTTAATAAACCAGTCATATTCCCTTTGATGGACCACAAAACACCCGTTACAATAGCCGTATGGGCTGCATCACCAACTCCGATCATGGTTTGCCACTCAAACTTATTAATACTGATTTTTTGAAGAAATTTTCTAATAATCGTATGTAAATGAACGACTTTTTTAAGCAAAAAGTTTATCCTTCGATAGTTTTCTAAAAAATCGTTTTTGGTAAATTGTTTAACATCGTATTCAGAATTCTCAACATGATCAACGTTTCCCATAGACGACGTGCTTTTTATAATGATACTAGGTGAATTCTCATCAATTTTTACAAGTGGGATTTTTTTCTTGTATCGAATTAATCCGAACCAGATACGAAATTCAATCTGTAAATCATCATTATCATTGTGATGATAATAATTTAGATAAATGGTTAATTTTGTCATCAATAAAAGTAGTAATATAAGTGCAATAACTAAAATAAAAACCAACAACCAAACCAAATTGATTCACAACCTTTCAACCTGCTAGTATGTCCTGTTCGTCAAAAAAATAAACCTATCAACTTATCGTTGATAGGTTTTAATTCTTTATTCAACATGAACGACGGTTGTGTCTGTAAAAAGATCATGTAATCCCTGTTTCTTAGGCATAAAAGCTGTAATAACATATCCCAAAACAACTGTGGCTGAAATAAACCTTCCAATCCATTCTCGAAACAAAACGGTTCCCCAAGTTAATTCCTCAGAATGAAAGTTTACAACCCTTAGTCCAAATACCATTTTCCCTAATGTCTGCTGGAAATATTTAGTCATTAAAACAAAATACAAATAAAAGATGATCGCTGAAGTAATGGAAATAGGCGCAAACATATTATATTCGGTTAAGGAAATATCTAACCAGCGAAAAACTGGATTAATCAACAGTCTTTCGATACTTCCAATTACTAATAAATCAAGTAAATAGGCCCAAAAACGCATCCAAAAGCCGGCATAACGAAATGATTTTTTGGATGAAGGAGATGGATCATGTTCCTGATCTTGACTATATGGTTGTTCAGTTATAGTTTCATGATTCATCTGTGAATCTTCCAAATGATCAAATTGTTCGTTCAATTGGTTATTATTTTCCATGATTCACACCTCACTCCGCATAAAGATACATGAGACGTGGTGAATTTGGTTTAGAGAGAAGTTTCATTAAACCAGTCATTTCAATGTTTTCACCAATCAACTTTTTCGCTTGCATATGGAACAAAGAAGCAAACCCAAAATTTTCAGTATAACGGACAACTTGTGCATCGTTGAGTTTTTCATTTTTCTTCATTTCATCAATGACATCATCCAAATAGCCAAAACCATCAATAAGATTTAAGTCCTTTGCTTGTCGGCCATCATATACACGTCCATCGGCAATCTCTCTCACTTTTTCCTCGCTCATCCCACGACCCTCGGCTATCACTTTTACAAATCCATTGTACGAATTGTCAATCATTTGTTGTAAAATCTTTCGTTCTTCCTCTGTCATTTCTCTTGTAGGACTCATAATATCTTTGTATTCACCGCTTTTAATAGTCACAAATTCAACACCATACTTTTCTGCCAATTTCTCGTAGTTAATACCCTGCATAATCACTCCAAGGCTTCCGGTCATGGTTTCCGGACTAGCATAAATTTTCTTAGCCGCTGTTGAAATATAGTACCCCCCTGAAGCTGCCATAGATCCCATTGATATATAAATAGGTTTCTTCGTTTCCTTCTGGATTTCTTTTAGCTCCTTATGGATTTCAGCACTTTCAACTACTCCGCCTCCTGGTGAGTTTACCTGTATAATGACTCCTTTCACAGTGTTATCTTCTTTAATTTGTTTCAGTTTTTTCATAAACGAGCGATGATTGTAACTGGAATCAGAAAATAGCGCTTCTGTTCCCCCTGTATCTTCGATAACACCATTTATATCAAGGACCACAATTTTCTTTAATTCACTACCTTCTTCTATTACTTCCTCGGTAAATGGGTCCTCTGCAGTAGCCAGAAACTCACTAAAGTCCGTCTCTATGCCTTTAAATGCAAAAGAGGATAAAAAATTGACCAATACAGATACAAAAAATAATGCCGCTGCAATGCCAAGTGCAGCCCAACGTTTTCCACTCATTTGTTTCCCCCATTTCTACTTTTAATAATCAAATATTTCAAATTGTTTCAAAAAAATGATAAACTAAATGAAGACTACTATCATTTTATCAAAAAATTATTTTCCAATGAGTAAAACAAGATAGTTTTTTACATAAATATTACAGGAGGTACAATTTATGCCAGAAAGAAAGAATGTATTTTATTATTATAAACAGGAACCAGAGATTCTCGCAAAGGTAACGCCTCTTTTTGAAGCGACCAAACGCTATGGTTTTACGATTGTAAACGATCACAAACAGGCAAATATTATTGCTAGTATTGGGGAGGACGGAACCTTTCTTCAAGCCGTTCGGAAGACGGGTTTTCGTGATGATTGTTTATATATGGGGATCTCCACGAATAACAGCTTGAACATGTATTGTGACTTCCGAATTGAGGAAACATCCAATATGATTAATGCAATGTTAAATGAACAACTGGAAGTTCGTCGTTATCCTCTTATCGAGGTGTATGTAGAAGGGCAAGGAACTTTTACTTGTTTAAATGAATTCAGTATTCGTTCTTCCATCATCAAGACTCTTGTGATTGATGTATTTGTTGACCAATTGCATTTTGAAACTTTCCGCGGAGATGGATTAGTGGTAGCCACTCCGACAGGCAGCACGGCTTACAATAAGTCCGTCAATGGCGCGATTGTAGACCCTCTTCTTTCATGTATGCAGGTAAGTGAAGTAGCATCTGTCAATAATAACAACTATCGTACTCTCGGATCCTCATTTATTTTAGGTGCCGAGCGCAACCTGACACTTAAGGTCGTTTCAGAAGATAATGATTATCCGATCATGGGATTAGATAATGAAGCATTAAGTATTAAACATGCAAATAAAATTACCATTCAGTTAAGTAATAAAAAATTAAAAACATTAAAGTTAAAAAATAATTCGTTCTGGGAAAAAGTAAAACGAACTTTCCTATAAAGAAAAAAGGGACCATCCAGAAAGTCGAATTTTCGACATCTGGATGCCCTTTTTTATTTTTTAGACTGTATTATGATGGTATTATTTTTTTAGTGCTTGCATTTCTTTTTGACGTAATTCAACGCGGCGGATTTTTCCTGAAGTCGTTTTCGGAAGCTCAGTGACATATTCAATCTTTCTTGGATATTTATAAGGTGCTGTTAAGGCTTTGACATGATCCTGTAGGATTTTTGTTAGGTCTGTTTCTGATTCTGTAACCCCTTCACGCAAGACGACAAAAGCTTTAACAACAAAACCGCGAATCTCATCTGGACTGGCAACAACTGCACATTCCTTTACATATGGATGCTTCACTAAAGCATCTTCCACTTCGAAAGGGCCGATTGTATACCCTGAACTGATGATAATGTCATCGCCCCTGCCCTCAAACCAGAAATAACCATCCTCGTCCATTTTTGCTTTATCGCCCGTTACATAATAATCACCACGGAATTGCATGGCAGTTCTTTCTGGATCCTTATAATAATTTTTAAATAATGCTGGTGTTTCTACATGGACAGCAATATCTCCAACTACTCCAACCGGACAAGGTTTTCCGTTTT
Source organism: Neobacillus thermocopriae (assembly GCF_010975035.1). Lineage (GTDB taxonomy): Bacteria > Bacillota > Bacilli > Bacillales > Cytobacillaceae > Neobacillus > Neobacillus thermocopriae. Next base: position 8,296 of record NZ_JAAIUV010000008.1, read on the forward strand.
CATCAATAATTTCAACCCTATTTCCTGGTGTCGGCTTGCCCATAGAACCCGGTTTTAGTTCCATCCCTTTCGTTACGCCGACAAGAAGTGTATTTTCCGTTTGGCCATATCCATCTCGAACATCGATATTAAAATATTTTCTAAACGTGTCAATGACTTCCCGATTTAACGGCTCTCCAGCAGATAACGCACTATGAAGTTTTGGCAGCTTAAATTCAGCCAAATTATCAACTTTAGCCATTAAGCGATATTCAGTTGGGGTACAGCATAGTACATTCACATCATATTTTTGTAGAAGACTTAAGTATTTCTTTGGCTCAAATTTCCCATGATAAACTAATCCGGTGGCACCAGATCCTAAAACGGAAAGGAACGGGCTCCAAATCCACTTCTGCCAGCCTGGTCCGGCTGTTGCCCAAACCATATCCCCCTCTTCAATACAGAGCCATTTAGCTGCTGCTGTCCGCAAATGTGCATATGCCCATCCGTGAGTATGCACTACTCCCTTTGGATTTCCGGTTGTCCCAGAAGTATAGGATAAAAAGGCCATATCATCTCTTAACGTATCAGCCATTGCGAATTCTTCTGAAGACGCTTTCATTTCTTCATCTAATTGAATCCAGCCGTCTTCCTTTCCGCCGATTGTAAACTTAACCAATTCTTGCTGGGAAGTAATATTTTTAAATTGCTCCACATAAGGATAATAACTAATAACAGCCTTTACGTCCCCGTGAGTAATGCGGTATTGTAGATCTTTCTCCCTTAGCATTTCCGAGCTTGGAATGACCACCAATCCTGCTTTTAGGGCAGCCAAATAAATAACATATGCATCAATTAAGCGCGGTACAATTACTAGGACTATATCTCCCTTTGTTAAACCACTTTGAACAAACACATTTCCCGCTTGATTTACTTGTTTCATTAACTGTTCATATGTAATCTCTTTTGTTTCACCAGCTTCATTTTCCCAAATTAAAGCTTTTTTGTTCGGGTTTTTAGCAAATTTCTCCACCTCTGAAACAAGGTTATACTTTTCAGGTGCAATTAAGTCTTCCCGTTTCATTTTCCGATTCCCCCTAAAATATTTTGTAAACATTATTATTATACAAAATTATTAAAAAATTTTAAATTATTATTCTGAAAAGTACTAATAAAAAATAAAAGAGAGCAGGAATGACAATTCCTACTCTCTGTAGCCATTATTATTCACTTTTTGCTTAACGAGCAAATCCGCCGCCTAATTGTTGTTCAGCCATAGCTACTAGACGCTTAGTAATTTCACCACCAACAGAACCGTTAGCACGTGAAGTTGTGTCAGCGCCAAGGTTTACACCAAACTCTTGAGCAATTTCATATTTCATTTGGTCAAGAGCTTGTTGAGCACCACTAACTAGTAATTGGTTAGAGCTGTTGTTGTTAGCCATCTATACTCACCTCCTTGTGAGTATAGAATGTGTAGAAGCCTCCTGCTTCATTCTTATATAAAAATGGTAATTTTTCGCAATTATTCCGAAAATATACATTTAAAATAAGTCATTTATTTCTTGTCGGATATCACGGTCAGGTCTGATGGTAAGAGTTTCAACTTCCTGCACCGCTTCTTGAATTAACGGTTCAAAATCAAAATAACTCTCGAACTGATTTACCTTATCTCTTCTCGGTTTTGTTTTTGGAGATGAAGGGACAAAAATAGTACAACAATCTTCATATGGACGATTTGAAATGTCTAATGTATTAATTTTATCAGCAATTTTTATAATATCTGTTTTGTCCATTGAAATCAAGGGACGCAGTATTGGAGTATTTGTTACTTCATTAATCGCATACATACTTTCCAAGGTTTGGCTAGCAACCTGTCCAAGACTTTCCCCGGTAACAATAGCTAGGCCGTCTTGTTTTTTCCGAATTTCATCTGTAATGCGCAACATCATTCTTCTTGTGGATGTCATTGAATAATTTTCTGGCACTTGTTCACGAATGGCTTGTTGAACATCTGTGAATGGTACGATATGTAGCTTTATCACACAACCACTAATTTCCGCCAGTTTTTTGGATAAATCAATGACTTTCTCTTTCGCTCTTTCGCTTGTAAAAGGAGGACTAAAGAAATGAACAGCTTCAATTTCCAGTCCCCTTCTCATGGCCAGATACCCGGCAACAGGGCTGTCAATACCACCGGAAAGCATTAGCATTGCTTTCCCACTTGTTCCAAGTGGGAGGCCACCTGCTCCCGGAATGATTTCACATGATAAATATACCGCTTCTTTTCTTACTTCCACTTGCAAATTAATATCAGGATTTTTTACATCTACTCTTAAACCTGCAATATTCTTTAATAAATGGCCTCCAATGGCATGATTCAATTCATCTGTATTTAGTTCAAATGTTTTATCAGATCGTTTAGCTGTGACTTTAAACGTTTTCCCTTGTTTAAACAGAGATCGCACTAATTCAAGGGAAGCATTTTTAATCTCCTCTAATTCCCTTTCAACTTTTATAGCCGGGCTAAAGGACTGAATTCCGAATATATGCTTCAGTTTTTCGATTATTTCTAACCCATTCTCTCCATTTAATAGGACATACATCCGATCACGGCTTGCTTCGATTTTTATGTTTGGAAAAGAGCTTAGTGCCAATCGGACATTTTTTCTGAGCTTATCAATGAACTTATTACGATTTCTACCCTTTAATGATATTTCTCCATAGCGTATTAATATCCGGTCGTAATTCATCTTTTCATTACCTTTCCTAATTGATTTACTGTTTTTTCAATCACTTGAATAACTGTCCTTGCTTCTTCTTCTGTATTTTCAAAAGACAAGCTAATTCTTATTGCACTTTCTGCCAATTCCTCTGCAACACCTAAAGCAAGAAGGGTTTTACTTGGTGATTTCTTTTTGGAGGAACAAGCGCTTGTAGTGGAAACAAAAATATCTTCTTGTTCCAACGCATGAATAAATACTTCTGACTTAATCCCTTTTAACGAAAAGTTGAGGATATGGGGTGCCGAATACTGAATAGGAGTATGAATCTTCAAACCCTCGATTTTATTTAAACCATCTCTTAATAAAGTCTGGATTTTCCTTAATTGTTCTATGCCTTCTTTGCCATTTTCCATTGTTAATCTTAGAGCTTTTGCCATGGCAACAGCACCTGCTACATTTTCTGTCCCGCTCCTTAGTGTTCGCTCCTGATTTCCACCGGAAAATAGCGGATCAATTTTTACCCCTTCACGAATATAGAGAGCTCCCGTTCCCTTTAAGCCATGAAATTTATGTGAAGAAATAGAGCATAAGTCAATCCGGTTATTTTTGAATGATAAAGGAACTTTTCCAATTCCTTGTACCGCGTCTACATGGAAAAGGATATCCGGATAAGCTATTAGCAGTTGACCAATTTCCTCAATTGGTTGAATCGTCCCTATTTCATTGTTTACATGCATGATGGAAATCAATATAGTATCTTTGCGGATCGCCCGTTCAATTTCATCTACTGAAACCCTTCCAGTGTCATCGACAGAAATATAGGTAATTTCGAATCCTTCTTGTTCGAGCTGTTCCATCGCTTTAGCTACAGAAGGATGTTCAATACTTGAGGTAATAAGATGTTTACCCTTATTTCGATTTCTTAAAGCAGCACCTTTAATCGCTAAATTATTACTCTCTGTACCACCAGAAGTAAAATAGATTTCACTCATTTTTACACCTAAAAGCTTTGCCGTCTGCTCCCTTGCCTGAGTCAAAAGCTTCTCTGCTTGTCCGCCAAAGCTATGGAGTGAGGACGGGTTCCCAAAAAACTTACTTGAAACAGTAATAAAGGAATCCAAAACTTCTTTATATGGTTTTGTCGTTGCACTATTATCAAAGTAAATCATCTTCGTCACCTTTCTTATAAGAAAAAGCAAGCTCCCTAGTCGCGGCGTATAGCTCCTACCAAACTCTATCGCTTTTAATTGTACGATTCCTATACCGAAGCCTTAAAAGGTATTTTGCCGTTAAAAGAATAGAGCTGGACAATTCTCAAAATAAAACTAAAAAAGGATCATGTGTGCCGCAATACATCTTACCATAAATTTTATATTTTTTTAAAAAGAAAAGAAAAAACCGATCAAACACCGGTTTTTTCATTATACCTCTACACAATTGTTTTTATTTTCTTTAATACTTCTGGATCGATGCTCTCCAAAGCAGCAGCAGCCTGTTCAATTGCCTCTTGGTATTCATAGCGTCTGAATGCATTTTCTGCCTCTGCCAAACCTTTGGCAACAGTAGGGTATTGACTGCGATAACGATTTCCATATTGAATGGCTCTTTCTGCCAGTACCACATTTTCAATCAATTCATTTGTTGTCTGAACGAGTTTATCTACCGTTAGAACAGCAATTTCCAAGTATTGATTAAGAGCAGAAACATTTAGAGGCTTTTCTTCCAGCTGATATTTCACATTTTGAATACTCTCTTTAGTGTCTTCTATTAAATACTTGTAATCTTCAGGCAATCCCGGTACATTGCTCTTTTTCACAAGGCGAATAGCCTCACTCATTTTTTTAGTTAGTTCAGCTATTTTATCTCTTGCCTCTAGCTCGTCCTTCCTAAGCGCTTGTAGTTTCATGGCAAATGACTGTTGTCCCTCACGGATTAAATCGAGTTGTGCCCTAATCTCGTTTAATTCTTCGCCTATAATGGATTGAGCGATATTATTTTGCTTTACTTTTTCCATTAATATTTCATACCGTTTATAAATAGTCACTAGTTCTTTTTCTAAGTTTTTTAATGTTTCAAGATCATCATCTGTTATTTGATAGCTTTCCTGAATATCCCGTACTTCCATGAAGAGTTTCTTATTTTCCCTTTCGGCTGAAAAAAGCAGGTCTTCTGCCATTTTTTCATTTTTCATCACAAAGTGCTTAGCATGAACCTCTTTTTCTAACAGGTCAAATAAAATATCAATTCTTTGTTTAACCTCTATGATTCCCTCTTCTGCTTGATCAATATCAGACTTTTCAATAAGAAGAAGAATTTCTGCAAGTTTCTCTTCTAAGCGTTTAATTTCAGTTTCGACATGAATGTGCTCTAAATAATACCCTTGTTCCAACATTTCCTTATATCCTTCAAGCACTTCTGTCAATTGATTTGGAATTAGTGACTGACACTCAATTAAAAACTGGGGTATCAAATCCATATGTTTCTTAATGGTTGTGAGTTTACTTTGAATGAAAAGGACTACTTCACGGGCCTCGAGGTAATTACCTTGCTCTGTTTTTTCCTCATATTCATGAAATTTCTGGCTGACCATATCCAATTCAACTTCCAATGCTTTTTCGGATTGGCCAAAGCTATGGCGATGAGCAAGTAATGTTTTCTTCGCTTCCCGATATAATTCTTTTAACCCATCGATTTCAAGCCTGTTTTTCTCCTCGCTGCCAATAAGCTCATGGAGTTCTTCCAGAATTTTATTTATTTGAGTTTCAGTTTCCTGTAATTTATCCGCAATCTTTCTCTGGGCTTCTTTTGCCTTTTTAAATTTATATTTATCTATGTACTCTTCAGCATCAAAAAGCATTTCTTCCAAGTCCGGTAGCTTAACTGTTACCACGTCATCCCATTGATTCCGCCATTTCTCAAATAGCTCTTCCGTTTGTCCGGTCATATTCAGCTGCTTTACCTTGGACATCTCATCCGGAATCGGTCGGCTAAATAAATCAATTTTCCAAGCTTCAAGCCGGTCCATTTCCTTAAAGTATTTTTTCTTTATAAAATATCCTATTACAAATAAAGCAAATAAAAGGATGAATAATCCAATGATATAGATCACGTGAAAGCCCCCTTATGCCGAACAGCAAAATTTGAATCACTATATTTTAACAAATCTATTAGAATCTTTTTCAATGCCTTAATGATACCATGTTAACGACATTTTTTGACTATTAATTTCAATTTTTTTGTCTTTGAAAGTTAAAAATATCATTTTCATCACAATCTTTCCAGCAAAAAAGCACTTCACTCCCAGGATTTAAGGATTCCTGACAGCAAGTGCTTAATTATTTGCTCCTTTTTATTAAGGGGTTGCTGTAACGACGGGGATATTCATCATTCCTATTTAAGGACCGCTTCTCTCTTCCTAGTTATATCTGTACAAAGCATTTTATCAATCCACAAATGAAGATCCTTTAAATATTTTTGTTCGAAAAACTGCTCATTTGGAAACACATATAATACTTCTCTCATATAATGAGTGTTCATAAACGGCATCATCAATAGTCCTTTGAGCTGCGTAATTAAATAGGGTATGGAATGCGGGCGAAACTCATTCCATTCAAATCCTCTTTCAAAAACCTTCTGAAGATAATATTTCTCTTTTAATAAATAAGTAGACATAATTTCCCTTACCATTTGTGAATCCAGCGACATTTCCCTATAGATAAAGCTGGCAAGCTGACTATTCTCACAATGAAAATGCAGCAAATCAGCCGTCATTCGTTTTAAACAAACCATAGCTCCCTTTTCAATAGAAGAATAGGCTTCTTCCATTTTCTTTATATATTGTTCAAAAAAATAAGTAAAACAATATTCCAATAATCCTGCTTTGTTCTCAAAATGATAAGCAATGGTCGCTGAGTTAACTTTTGCCGCACTTGCAATATCTCTTATGGACGTTCCTGTATAACCTTTAGAATTAAATAACAAAATTGCCGCTTTTAATATCGCTTCTTTAGAGTTTTTCTTCATCGGTTTTCCCCCTTTTGAAACACCCATGATCCCCGTAATTAAAAGATTCTTGATTCAATTATTGGAATCCTTTATAAAAATATCGACAAAGTCTGCTCTTTTCCTGCCAATTCTGATAAAATAAACAATAATGATGATGAGAAAAAGGTGAAATATCATGTTTAAAGTCGAAAAATATACTGGTAGTCGTGAAGATGGGTACTCTCTTGTAAAAAAGCAACTTATCGCCCTAATCGAAGATGAAAAAAATCAGATTGCTAACTTAAGTAATGCTTCTGCCTTGTTAAACCAATTTTTAGATCGGATTAACTGGGTTGGCTTTTATCTTATGGAGGAAGAAGATTTAGTACTAGGACCATTCCAAGGGCTTCCAGCCTGCGTGCGGATCCCCATTGGTAAAGGCGTATGCGGAAATGCCGCTTTAAAAAAAGAAACCATTCTTGTTCCAGATGTTCATCAATTCCCTGGCCATATTGCCTGCGATGCCGCAACACAATCAGAAATTGTCATTCCGATGATTAAAAACGGTCAATTAATTGGTGTTTTAGACATTGATTCACCTGAAAAAGACCGTTTTGATCAACTAGACCAAAAATATTTGGAAGAATTTGTTTCTATTTTAGTGGAACATCTATAAGAAGTGCAAAAGCCCCCTGTTCAGTGACGTATAGCCTCCTCCCAAAAGCTATCAGTTTCGGTCGTGCGACGCGGACACTGCCGTAGCCTTCCTTTTGGTGCTCTCCAACTGAGATAAAGGAAACACGAAAAGCCAATGGCGATTCGATGTTAACTCAATCAAAGGGAGGAGACTGAATGCGTCTCGCTGCTAGGGGGCTGGGGCTAGACATTTCTCGAAGTCAAATAAATAGCTTTTTACTCTTATAGAAAAATCATAAGCGCCCTGCTTGTGACGTAGACCTCCTTCCTTGGTCGTGCAATGCTCATGATGCAGTAACCTTCCTTTTGGTGCTTTCCAACTAAGATAAAAAACGAAGAACTAAAGGTGACTCGATGTTGACTTACTTATCGTGTAGTGGAGATCGAAGACCATTTTCATCTCATCAAATACACTTTAATATCTATTAAAAACCTCTCTACAGTCGAGGTTTATATTTTTTCAAGCGCTTGTTCCAGATCATCCTTTAAATCCTCCCATGCTTCGAGCCCAACAGAAAGCCGAAGCAACGTATCGTCAAATCCCATATTCCTACGTTCTTCCTCTGGAACGACTGCATGGGTCATCGTGGCTGGATGCTGGATTAACGTTTCTGCATCACCCAAACTTACTGCAACTTTAATCAGCTTTAACTGATTCATAAATCGTTGGGCTGTTTGTTTTGTCCCTTTTATTGAAAAAGAAAGTAGACCACCCGGTTGTTTCATTTGTTTTTTCATAATCTGATAATCCGCATGGTCAGGATCCCCAGGATAGTATATGGAATCAACTTTTGGATGTTTTTTTAAGAACTGAAATAGTTGGCTAGCATTTTCTGAGTGACGGTCCATTCGGACGGGGAGTGTCTTTAGCCCCCTTAAAAGTAGCCAAGCATCAAACGGAGAAATAATTCCACCGATATCCTTTTGAGTGGTACGTGCCACCCTGTTAATAAATTCTTTATTCCCAACCACAAGTCCAGCGATCACGTCACCATGACCGCCAATATATTTTGTCGCGCTATGAATAACGATATCACAGCCAAAGGAAATAGGATTTTGCAGGTAGGGTGAACAAAACGTATTATCAACGACAACAGGGATTCCTTTTTCTTTTGCTACCTTGGCAACCATTTGCAAATCAACGAGTTTCATCGTTGGATTAATCGGTGTTTCAATATAAATACAAGCCGTATTAGGAAGTATCTCTTTTTCTAATGTCTCAACTGAGTCCATCTGGCTAAAATCATGACTGATTTCATATTTTTCTTTTAAAAGCTGCAAGAAACCAAAAGTACAGCCATAAACCCCTGGTGAACATAGAATATGGTCTCCTGTTTTTGTTAAGGTAAATAATACAGCACTAACTGCAGCCATACCTGATGAAAAAGCAAGTGCTGCTTCTCCATTTTCAAGAGCTGCAACCCTTTCTTCCAATATTTTAACAGTCGGGTTTCCAAGTCTTGAATAAATATACCCATCCTCCAGACCCGCAAATCTTTTTTCCCCCTGTTCAGCAGTGGTAAATGTAAAGGTTGAGGTTTGATACAATGGAGGAACTAAACTTCCTTGATGAAAGGATGAATCATATCCGGCATGGATAACCTCAGTTTCAAACCGTACACTTTTCTTCTTCAATGAAACTCACTCCCCCTTTTTTTGATAACGTTTTCATATCTATAGTATATAAAATTTTATCTATTCTTGTATCAGGCACTCCTAATCTGAGTGCCTATAAAACTAATTTAATTTCATCTTTAGCCAGCCTTTATGTTGCCTGATTGGGCAACAACTTTATTTTTCCCGCTACGTTTCGCAAGGTAAAGAGCTTCGTCCGCTCGCTTAAATAGTGATTGATAAGAATCCTTATAGTCCTTATGCCAATGAGAAACGCCACAAGAGATGGTAACATGTGGCTTGGATGCTTGTGCTACCTTTTCAACCAGCCTTTGAGCAACAGCTACTGCTTCTTCAAGTGACACCTTCGGAAGATAAATGGCAAGCTCTTCTCCTCCCCATCTTGCACCCACATCTTGATTTCGAATGCAGGATTTAATTAATCTTGCTACTTGAATAAGGATCTCATCTCCAATTTGGTGGCCATACTTATCATTGATTCCTTTAAAATCGTCAATATCAATAATAATAAAAGCACCTTGTTCATCTTCCATCATTGACTTTTCTATTTTTTCATCGAGAAATTTCCTAGAGTTAAGTTTTGTTAGGTGGTCCGTGATTACTATTCTTTTTAATTCCTCCCGAAGCATCGAATTAATGATGGCTAACGAGGAATGCTGCACAAGTGTTTGAAATAACTTAAACGAATCAAAAGGAAAGAAAAACGGTTTTTGATGCATCACTACGGCAAAGCCGCGGACAGCTCCCCTATAAATGACCGGGACAGCCATAATCGATTGAAAACTTTTACTGCTTATTGTATGAAGATTTAAATCACCTATAAATAGTGACTCATTTTCCCGTAGAATCTCCTTCTTTATATAATCAATATAGATTGGCGCCTGTTTAGTAAAAAAGAACGAAGTTGTACCCGGGAGTATTTTCACAGTCCTTTGATCCTCAGGGAGCAGGAAAAAACCAATTTCTTGTCCATCAAAAGCCGTTTTTAGTTGGTTTGAAAGATATGGCAAAGCCTCTGCCAATTGCAAATTAGAATTTAACATTTTGGATGTTTCATTCAGAAGTTTTAAGTTTAAAATAATTTGCTGTGAGTGACGAAAAAGAAGGGCATTTTCAATGGCATTTCCCGCACTACCGGCAAATAATGATATGTATTCGATTTCATATCTTTTGAAATTGTCTGTAATGGGTGCAATCATTTGCAGTACCCCATATACCGCTTGTTTTCCTTTTAGTGGAACGTATAAAACTGTATGATCATCCAAATGCTCCAATTCCATTATGCCTGTTCCATACACCTTTACTGCAGCAATATTTTCACTGTCATAATCAATTTCTGTTATTGGGAGATCATTGTGGCAATAAGTTACCTGCGATAAAAACAAGTTATACGAAAAATTAGGAAATTCCTCTCGGAGAAAAACGAATAATTCACTCAAAAGGGCTTCCATATCCAAAAATGAATGGAGCTTTTCCGTTACAAAATATAATTTTTTATATACCTCAACTTGTAAATCCTTATCAAGCGTATCCATACCATCTCCACCTAAGTATTTATAGCAAACAGTTAGTTCCAAATATATACATCATAACTAATTATAGTTAATTAATAGTACTTTTGAAATATATATTTATACAAATTTTCATTTTTTTCTAATAGTCATTTCAAATACCATAGAAATCTTTTTCAAAAAAACTTGACGATTCATGAATAAAAATCATATAATATTCTTTGTGTAAAATATTGCAGCCTATTGAAACAACTTTAATACGTACATTTTGTTCCTCATGAGAAATTTGAATATATTTCTTATGATGGTGCATCGCGTAACCCTCAGCTGCTAGGGCGAAGGTGCATGAAAACAAAATGGCTATTATCGATGTTTCAGAGCGGTTTTTATTTTACCAAAATAAAAACACGAAGGAGGAGTCTTCATGGCTCGTTATACCGGCCCAAGCTGGAAATTATCTCGTCGTCTTGGAATTTCTCTAAGCGGCACAGGTAAAGAATTAGAAAAGCGTCCTTACGCTCCTGGACAACATGGTCCAAACCAACGCAAAAAGCTTTCTGAATACGGATTGCAATTGCAAGAAAAGCAAAAACTTCGTCATATGTACGGAGTAAATGAGCGTCAATTCCGCAACCTATTTGAAAAAGCAGGTAAATTAGGCGGCGTTCATGGCGAAAACTTCATGATCCTTCTTGAATCTCGCCTTGATAACCTAGTTTATCGTCTAGGTCTTGCACGTACTCGCCGTGCTGCTCGTCAGTTAGTAAACCACGGTCATATTTTAGTTGATGGTTCTCGCGTTGACATTCCATCATACCGTGTTACTCCTGGCCAAACAATTAGTGTACGTGAAAAATCACGCAACCTTGCAGTAATTAAGGAAGCAATTGAAGCTAATAACTTCGTTCCTGATTACTTAACATTTGACGCAGATAAATTAGAAGGTACTTTCACTCGCTTACCAGAGCGTTCTGAATTGCCTGCTGAAATCAACGAAACATTAATCGTTGAGTTCTACTCTCGTTAATATTTGTACTCATCGAAGCGTGACATTAAAAGCCCTAAAAACCTTGTTGCATCAAGGTTTTGGGGCTTTTTATTTTGCTCACCATACAAAAAAAGCATAAAATGGAATTGGGGCAAGTATCAAAACGATAAAAAATAATTATGGCGGCGTGTGTATACAAATAGGTAAGTAACAATTTTCCACGATTAAAAAAAGGACCCTCTTATTAAACAAACGCACTCCGTTACTTTAAGTGTATTTTTTTACAATTTTAAAACAAGAACCTAACAGTAGCCATACACACTATGCCCACTATAACTGTAACGGACAAACTCTTCGACCATATGGCTACAATAAGAGTTGGTATAATTGCAGCAAGAACACTCCAATCAATCGATAGTAATGATTCATTTTCGATGATAAAGCTATCAACGATTAGTGCAGCAAAAATACAAATAGGGATAAATGAAAGCCATTTGACCACAATTTTCGGGAGCTCAATATTTCTTATAACTATAAATGGAATAATTCTTGGAATAAAGGTTACAATAGCACACCCTAAAATGACTAATAAAACGGATAAATTAATACTCATTTGTCTTTTACCACTCCAATGGTTGCAACGATTATTGTCGATAAGATAATTGCTACATAAGATGGAACAAGCATACATAGGACCAGCATCAATAAAACTACATAAACAATTAATGATAAATAAAACTTCAATCTACCTTGATCAATATTTTGTAATTGTAAAACAAGCAATGCCAAAAACATAGCTGTTAAAGAGAAATCTAATCCAAATGCTTCTGGATTTGAAATCCATTTACCAAAGATAGCACCCAACATACAAGATAAAATCCAGAATATATAAGCTGTTACATTCAGTCCATTCATCCATTGAGCACTCATCCCTTCTTTTTTTGCAATTTTATTAATGGCTACACCAAATGACTCATCTGTTACAAGAGCTCCGATACCAATATTTTTCATTAAAGAATATTTTGTAAAGTGGGGAGCCAATGTCATACTTAATAAAAGATTCCGCAAATTCACTATAAAAGTTGTAAATAAAATGACTGAAATAGGACTTCCTGATACTAACAGTGCACAAATAATAAATTGAGATGCACCAGCATAAACTAATGCCGATAAAAGAGTAACTTCTAAAATACTTAGATTTGATGAAGCTCCAACAATCCCCGCAGCAATTCCAATGCTGATATAACCAATTAAAGTAGGAATACAATCTTTTACTCCTTGTAAATATGTAGGAAGAGTTTCTTCGCTATTTATTTCGTTTGCTAATTCATTCATATTTGCACCACCTTTTAATCTGTTATATTAAACGTATGTATGTTATATTGTATGCATGTATGTTATAATAACCATAAAAAAGAGTCAAGGAGATTTTTTATGGAGTTCATTCAAGAGGTTATAGCTAATAATCTTGCCCAAATAAGAAAAACGCGAGGATTGAGCTTAGATAAGGTAGCAGAACTGACTGGAGTAAGTAAAGCAATGTTAGCTCAAATTGAAAATGGAAAATCAAATCCGACTGTCACTACTCTCTGGAAAATTGCAAATGGGTTACAAGTATCTTTTTCTGCTTTTTTAAAGGAAACGGAAAAGCCACAAATTGAAAAAATAAACATCAATCAACTGAACCCATTGATAGATGATGATGGAAATTATCTTGTATATTCCGTTTTCCCATTTCATCCAGAAAAAAAGTTTGAAATTTTCACTGTAGACCTAAAACCTGGTTTTAGTCATAAATCCGAAAAGCATTTAGGTGAGGAATATGTACTTATACAACGAGGTACACTTACACTCGATGTTCAAGGTGAGAAGTTTGAATTAAACACTGATGAGACTATTAAATTTAACGCAAATACTGAACACATTTATATAAACTCTTCTGATGAACTGGTTAGATTCTATTTAATTATCTCTTATCCCGACTAATATCTATGTCTATTTTCTAGATTAAATTAATAAAAGTTGCGTGAACAATACGCAACTTTTATTAAACTAACCTGCCCGTTAGCCCAATAAGTGACTGTTCTTATTGGGCAATCGCATCCATCATTAGTTTAAGTACAATACTTCACTATTTTATTTTACACCATCATAAACTTAATACTTTTTTGTTATCGGATTCAAATAGAGCATTCCTTATTGAAGTGTCGCTTGATGGTGTTACCATGCATAGATTACGTCACACCCATTGTACGATTTTATGAATATAGTGGTTAAAATGTGAAAGTCATTGCCGAACGGTTAGGACATACACCACAAGAGAATTTAAAACTTACGGTCACGTACTTAAAGAAGCTGAATCAAAATCTGTAGCCCTTTTTAATCAAGTTTTAGAGGCAAATGGGGCAAACTTTGGGGCAAGTAATTTATAAATAAGGGCTTTTAATGTCATTGAGTTCTATACTCTCGTTAATAAAATTGGATTGTATAGTCCAACATGTAATTGCCCTAAAACCTTGATAAACAAGGTTTTAGGGCTTTTTCTTTTATTATGAAATTATACTAGGACAAAATATAAAAATGTATATTCAAAAATAAATAATTAGAAAAAAATAATGAAATAAAACAACTTTAGATACACCGAAAAACAATTTGTTTATATCGTATTTTAATAAGACGGTCGAAAAAAATAATAGATAATATAGGTAAAAAGAGAAAGATAGAACAACAAGAGAGACTTGTAGTAAACACTCTCTCTTGTTTATACTATCTATTCATTAATAGAAGGAGCTCCCATCAAAGGGATTGGTTTTATAAATTTTTTTAATGTGATCTCAAATTATTCTTCTATATCTTCTATATCCTGTTTTAGATTTTGCTCCAACTGAATGAACTCTCTTACGATATAAATTTTGTAGAACTCTTATAAAAATTTATATCTGCAAAAGACCCTCACCATTTAGTGAGGGTCTTTCTTTTAACTATAAATCAGACTTTGGTTCATGTATCATTTTCAGCCCGAATTTCAACATAATTAGATGGAGCAGATTCATTTCCAGCAATATCAACAGCGGTCACATAATAAATACCATTTCCTGCTTGATAAGATAAGCTCTCACCACTCTTAATGCTAGCAATTTTATTCACTGATTCGCTTACTTGATATACACGATATCCAACAACATCCTTATCCGACACCGCAGTCCACTTCAACGTATTATTTGCCACACTTACAATCACACTATCCGGTTTCTTTCCGTTATCGGACATCTTGTTGGCACTAGAAGGAAGAACTTTTTCCCACTTATCTGTATTTGGAATTAACTGGTTCATTTGATTGAAATCCTTACCAACCATCCGTTCAATAAAATCAGGATTTAAAATAACACCCGCTTGAACAAATTCATCCGGAGTAGAGTCCATTGCTAAATACTTTTTGTCCCCTATTGTGACGAATTTTCCTTCAATAAGGCTGTCATCAACTTTTGTTGGAACAGCGTTCACATGAAAATAATCACTTTCAACTAATCCAGCTTTTGAACAAGCCTCAGAAGGCAGTAAGCCTGAAACCGCACAATAATTTCGTTTTACAATACCTTCAGGCATTTCAAAAGACTCTTTTGGCGCAATTAAGTCAGGTCTTATTTTATATGCCGCATTGATTAATGCCGCCCAAAGATTATTTGTCCTCTGATTATAGGCCATTCCTGAGCTTTTCAACGATTTTGGCGTATCATATCCAGTCCAAATCCCAAATGTAACGTTAGGATTTGTTGCCACAAACCAGGAATCGTGAAAATCATTACCTGTTCCTGTTTTTCCTGCCCAATCTGCCTTGAAGGCCAATTTGCTTTTTACTCCGGCGGCTGTCCCATTTTGAATGACATCACGCATCATATCAATAGTTAAATAAGCAGTCTGTGGTTTAAACACATCCACCGGCTTAACTTGGTGCTGATAAATTGTTTTTCCATTTTTATCAACAATTTTCTCAATTAGATAGGCATCAATAAATTTTCCACCATTAGCAAAGGTACTAAAAGCATTTGTGTTTTCTTCTACTGTTACCCCCGCCTCCATTGCTCCAAGCGCGGTAGATAGATTGGTATAATCCGGCTTTTTCAAGGACGTGAAGCCCATTTTTTCTAAATATTTTGCTGGCTGCTGCTCAATAATTTGCGTATATAATTTTACTGCTGGCACATTATAGGATTTTGCCAAGGCATCCCTTGCTGAAACTAAGCCCCTGTACCGTCGATCATAGTTATATGGCCATGGAGTGCTCCTGCTTCGATCCAATCGTAATTGAACATCTGGCAGTACGGTTCCTGGTGATGCTATACCAAGTTCAATCGCTGGAGCATACACAAGGAGCGGCTTCATCGTCGAACCGTTCGGGCGAATGGAACTTGTGGCATGATTTAGTTCTTGTCTGTTATGGTCTCTCCCTGCCACAAAGCTAATAATTTTTCCCGTTTTATTTTCAATTAAAGTGGCACCAACCTCAACAGGCTCCATAACATTCATCTTTTCCCCAGTTTCTGGATCGATTTTCTCTTGAAGTTTATCCGGACCGTAATGTTTATACTGATCTTTGACCTGTTGCATCACATCAAATATTTCTTTGTCAATGGTCGTATGAATTTGGTACCCGTTTTGCCGTAAATCATTTCGTGCCATTGCCTTATATTTGTAATAAAGGTTTTCATTCTTCCTTACATCCTGTTCAGAAATGCCGTCTTTTTTCGCTAGTACCGTTATTAGAGCATCAATGGCTCGCTTCTCAATTTCAACTGTCAGCCAAGGATACTTATCCGTCGAGCTCGGCTGTGGCGCAATAAAATCTTTTGTAATATCATACTGAAGTGCCTCTTGATACTCCTTTTGATTGATATAGCCACTGGCATACATTCTGTTTAAAACTGTTTTCATTCTTGTTAGCCCTGGTTTTAAATTTGATTTTAGATCCCCTTTATTTGTAAAAGGTGTGTATCCAAATGGGCTTTGTGGCAATCCGGCAATAAATGCCGCTTGCGGAAGAGTCAATTCGCTTACATCTTTCCCAAATATCCCTTTTGCTGCTGCTTGAACTCCGGCAATATTCCTACCTGAAGAATTCCTTCCAAAGGCCGCCACATTTAAATACGCTTCCAATATTTCTTTTTTATCAAAAAATTTCTCTAGCCTTAGAGCAAGTAAGATTTCAATTGCCTTTCTCTGAAAAGAAACTTCGTTTGTTAATATTTGATTTTTGATTAACTGCTGTGTTAAAGTACTTCCCCCAGATTGAACGGGAGAGTTCGTTACCTCCTGGTAGAGGGCTCGGAAAACAGCTTTTGGAACGACTCCATTATGCCTGTAAAAGTATTCATCCTCCGTAGCGATCACCGCATTAATTAAGTAGTCAGAAACCTGGTCAATTTTAACCTCTTCTCGTTCCAAATCCGACTTAAGCTTTCCTAAATAAACATTATTAGAAAAATATAATTCCGACGTTTCTGTATAATTATAAATATCCTTTTTCATACTGTCATAAGAACGGACTGGTTCATCTTTAACGAGAGATGCAAAATAGCCTGCACCGGCACCGACCACAAAAGCTCCTCCTAAAATTACGACAGTAAGAAGGAGAAGGAACAAATTCCATAATACTTGATAGGTTATTCGGGCACCTTTTACCGTTTTTTTATTCGTTATCAAGCCAATCGCACTTTTAGCTTGCTCCAACCACTTCCTCCATTTTTTATTCATAGCATCACCTCTATTAAAATCATTCTCATTATAGCATATGGTAGGAACAAAAAATGACAAGGTTCTACATTTCTAAAATTCCCATTTGACATAGGGGCCAATGTATGTTAAAAATGCTGTAAGTTGATATTATTAAAGTTAAAGGCTATGAAGGGAACCGATTTGTAGTTCTTCTATCCCTGTTTATTTAGAGAGGCAGCGGTCGGTGCAAGCTGCTACAAATAGAAGAATGAATTACATCCCAGAGCTTTCTCTGTGAAAGGACTAGTAGCAGAGACCGGTTATAACCGTTATTTTGTTTGAGTTGGAGGATTCTATTCCTCAAGCTGGGTGGTACCGCGATGATTCGTCCCTGCATGCTGCAGGGGCGTTTTTATTTTTGAATGGAGGTCTTGAAGATGGAATTATTAGAGGATTTAAAATGGCGAGGTATTATTTATCAACAAACAGATGAGGAAGGATTAAAAGCGCTCTTAGAAAAAGAAAAAATCTCCCTCTATTGTGGAACAGATCCAAGTGCTGATAGCTTGCATATTGGCCATTTAGTACCATTTTTAACGTTAAAAAGATTTCAGCAACATGGCCATCGTCCGATTGTATTAGTCGGCGGTGCTACTGGACTAATTGGGGATCCTAGTGGAAAAAGTGAAGAACGAAAGTTGCAAACAATAGAAGCGGTTCAAAAAAATGCGGAAAGCATTAAAAAGCAGCTGGCTGCTATATTTAATTTTGAAGGGGAAAATGGCGCCATCATGGTGAATAACTATGATTGGACCTCTTCCATGAATGTGATTACTTTCTTGCGTGATATTGGAAAGCATATTGGGATTAACTATATGTTGGCTAAAGATACCATTGCTTCCCGACTTGAAACAGGCATTTCCTTTACGGAATTTACCTACACAATCTTACAGGCAATGGATTTTAACTATTTATATGACCATTATGATTGTAAATTGCAAATTGGTGGCAGTGATCAATGGGGAAATATTACCTCTGGATTGGAATTAATCCGAAAAATGCATACGGAAGAGACAAAAGCATTCGGTCTGACAATTCCACTTGTCACAAAAGCAGATGGAACAAAGTTTGGTAAAACGGAAGGCGGCGCAATATGGCTCGATCCGGAAAAAACTACTCCATATGAGTTTTACCAATTCTGGATAAATACAGCGGATGCAGATGTAGTGAAATACTTGAAATACTTCACATTCTTAACACGTGAAGAAATCGAGCAATTAGAAGTAAGTGTACAAGAAGAACCGCATCTTCGCAAAGCACAAAAAGCATTAGCCGAAGAGATGACCCGTCTGATCCATGGGGAAGAAGCATTGCAACAAGCCATAAAAATTTCACAAGCATTATTTAGTGGCGACGTGAAAAACCTTACAGCCACTGAGATTAGACAAGGCTTTAAGGAAATGCCGAGCTACGAAGCTGCAGGGGAAGAAAATCTAGTCGACCTTTTAGTGGCTGCAAAAATATCTCCATCCAAGCGACAAGCCCGTGAAGATATTACAAATGGAGCCATTTCAGTTAATGGTGAAAAAGTAACCGATTCTACCTATGTTTTACAGGAAAAGGACCGAATTGAAGGCCAGTTTACGATTATCAGAAGAGGCAAGAAGAAGTATACGTTGATCAAGTATTAATGTAAAAGGATTTTGGGAACTGAATATCCCAAAATCCTTTTTTATGGGTTATAAGAGAAAATTTTCTATAGGAATAATCAAATAGGAAAATGACGAAATAAAATACCTTTTCATACGAATTCATTCATTTATTGTTATAAGCAATAAGAATACAAAAAGGCCTTAACCCTATCGAAATAGAGTTAAAGCCGCCTAGATTATAGTTTATTTTCTTTCTAGTCTACAATAATCGTTTACCAAGAATGTGCGATGGTGTTTTCTTTACATTGCTATTAATCTTCCATCGTAGAAAGATCGCCGGTTGGCAAGTTCAGCTCCCATGCTTTTAAAACACGTCTCATAATTTTACCGCTTCGGGTTTTTGGCAACTTATCACGGAAATCAATTTCACGTGGAGCTGCATGAGCGGCCAGACCTTTTTTCACAAATTGCCGAATATCCTCTTTGAGCTCTTCTGAAGGCTCATAACCTGCACGCAATGCAACAAACGCTTTAATAATTTCCCCGCGGACCGGATCTGGCTTTCCAATAACACCTGCTTCTGCCACAGCCGGATGTTCAACGAGCTTGCTTTCTACTTCAAACGGTCCTACCCGTTCACCCGATGTCATGATGACATCATCGACACGACCTTGGAACCAGAAATACCCATCTTCATCCATGTAGGCAGAATCTCCAGAAACGTACCAGTCGCCTGGCATGAAGTAAGATTCATATTTCTCTGGATTGTTCCAGATCGTATGCATCATGGATGGCCAGCCTTTCTTAATAGCAAGATTCCCCATTCGATACGGAGGAAGTTCATTTCCTTGATTATCAACGATTGCTGCAACTACACCCGGAATTGGTTTCCCCATCGAACCAGGCTTAATTTCCATACAAGGGTAGTTACTAATCAGCTGAGCACCCGTTTCTGTCATCCACCAGTTATCATGAATTCGCTTATTAAATACTTTCGCTCCCCATTTCACTACTTCAGGATTTAATGGTTCACCTACACTTAAAATATGACGAAGGCTGCTTAAATCAAATTGTTTAACCAGCTCATCTCCTGCTCCCATTAACATACGGAAGGCTGTCGGCGCACTGTACCACACTGTTACTCCGAAATCCTCAATCGTTTGGTACCAAGCTTCAGGGCTGAAACGTCCACCCACAATCACATTTGACGTTCCTGTCAGCCAAGGTCCGAAAATTCCATAAGATGTTCCAGTCACCCAGCCAGGGTCTGCCGTACACCAATAAACATCATCTTCTTTTAAGTCTAGTACCCATTTTGCCGTTTGATAATGTTGAATCATTGCATTATGTACATGCAGTACTCCTTTTGGCTTGCCGGTAGAACCAGAGGTATAATGGAGAATCAGTCCGTCCGTTCTTTCAACCCACTCAATTTTAAGCTCTTTACTTGCTTTTTCAAATTTCTCCAGAAAGTCAATAATTTGGCCGTTTTCTTCTACGTTTTTTCCGACTACGAAAATATGCTTTAATGCCGGTAAGTCTTGTACTGGAACACGCTCTAATAACTCTGGTGTTGTCACTAATACTTTTGCTTCACTGTCTTGCAAACGGTCTCTGACTGCCCCTTCCATAAACGCCTCAAACAAAGGACCAACTATAGCTCCAAGTTTAATTGCACCCAGTACTGTAAAGTAAAGTTCTGGAGAACGGGGCATGAAAATAAATACACGATCTCCCTTTTCTACATCCCCATAATTTTTTAATACATTTCCCGCTTTGTTCGAAAGTTCTTTCATTTCCTTGAAGGTATACTTTTCATTTCTCGAAGCGTCACGATAATATAGGGCTACCTTGTTTTTTCGGAACGTGCTTGCATGTCGGTCAATCGCTTCATAAGCCATATTCATTAGACCGGTTTCACTCCAAGTGAATGCTTTTTCAGCCTCTTTCCAGTCAAAGTTCTTATAGGTTTCTTCATAATTTTTTAAATTATAATCACCTTGAACAACTGGTAACGCTTCCACTTTCATTAAATCTCCCCCTTTGTTGTATTTGAGAATATTATAGTACAAACTTACACTATTCACAATTTTTAAAAAATATTTTTTCTAAAAATTACTATTTTCCTATTTACAGTAAAACATACAGCCTGTTCATTTTAAGAAAATTTTGTGAAAACGCTTTAAAAAAATAAACTTTATGTATAATAGAATTGAAATGTAATAGATTTTTTCCAGGCGGTGACCAAATGGAGCATAAAAAAACTTATAATGCGAAGGAATTAAAAACTCCCTATGGAACATTAATTATAGAAGGTCCTATTTCTTCTGATAAAATTGCGAGCTATGAATTTCATAAAGACTTGGTAGCCTTTCGACCACCAGATCAGCAACATAAGGCATTAATTGAAATTGCTAATCTTAACGAAGGAAGAATTATTATTGCTCGTCATCAGAATACAATTGTGGGCTATGTCACATTTTTATACCCTGACCCACTAGAACGATGGTCGGAAGGAAAAATGGATAATTTAATCGAATTAGGTGCAATTGAAGTCATTCCACAATTTAGAGGTTGTTCGGTCGGTAAAAACCTTCTCATTGTATCCATGATGGACGATGCTATGGAGGATTACATTATAATCACAACGGAATATTATTGGCATTGGGACCTAAAAGGAACTGGATTAAATGTGTGGGAATATCGAAAAGTCATGGAAAAAATGATGAATGCCGGAGGGCTAGAATGGTTTGCAACGGATGACCCAGAAATATGTTCCCATCCAGCCAATTGCTTAATGGCTAAAATCGGAAAACGTGTGGATACTGAGTCCATTCAAAAATTCGACCGCCTACGGTTTATGAACCGTTTCATGTATTAAGGCGACCTGAACGCGAGGTGATATAAAATGATAGTGGAAGAAATTATGAAGTCGGATGTAGCTACACTTTCTCCAACTGATACCATTGCAGATGCGATGGCGTTAATGGAGTTAAGAAAAATCCGTCACATTCCCATTATTAACAATGAGCAACATTTGGTGGGGCTTGTAACAATTGCAAAAATTAGAGAAGCCACCCCATCCATTTTTCACGCGAATGAACATCCAGAAATATTAAAAAAGCCGTTGGAAACAATTATGGAAAAAAACGTTATTACCGGCCATCCTCTCGATTTCGTAGAAGAAACTGCTGCCCTTTTCTATGAGCATAAAATTAGCTGTATACCCATTATTAATAATAGAAAGCTAGTCGGAATTGTAACGGAAACGGATTTATTGCGGACGATGATCGAGTTAACGGGTGTCCATCAACCTAGTTCACAAATTGAAATCCGAGTTCCAAATATTTCAGGTGTCCTATGTGAAATTGCCGGAATAATCCGGAATCGACATGCCAATATTTTAAGTGTCCTAGTTTATCCGGATAAAAAGGATGATCAATACAAAATTCTCGTCATCAGGCTACAAATGATGAATCCAACAGGCCTAATACAAGAATTGAAGGATGCGGGTTATCAAGTTTTATGGCCGAATCTTCCGGGGATTTCTCAATGAAAGACCGTTGCTGCTTTATTTTTTCAGAGGATTTGCTGAACTATAAATTCAGCAACCATCATCCTTTTAACCAACTCCGGCTTAAACTAACTGTAGACTTACTAAAGAAAATGAGCGCGTTAGATACAGATCATATCATCCCTCCTAGAATGGCAACAGATGAAGAGTTAACCCTCATCCATGATCCAAGCTATATTGAAGCAGTCAAAAAAGCTGGCCGAGGACAACTTCCAAAAGAAATTGCGGAAAACTATGGACTAGGGACTGAAGATACCCCCATATTTCCGAACATGCATGAAGCTAGTGCCCTTCTCGTTGGAGGCACACTTACTGCTGTTGATCAGGTTATGACAGGAAAAGCACTTCATGCTCTTCATTTAGGGGGAGGTCTCCATCATGGATTTCGTGGAAAAGCCTCAGGATTTTGCATATATAATGATAGTTCCGTAGCCATTAAATATTT
Organism: Neobacillus thermocopriae; assembly: GCF_010975035.1. Classification (GTDB taxonomy): domain Bacteria; phylum Bacillota; class Bacilli; order Bacillales; family Cytobacillaceae; genus Neobacillus; species Neobacillus thermocopriae. The sequence continues at coordinate 31,198 of NZ_JAAIUV010000008.1, forward strand.
ACAAGAAAAATATAATGCCCGTGTATTATATGTGGATACCGATGCGCACCACGGAGATGGTGTTCAATGGTCTTTTTATGATGACCCAAATGTATGCACTTTATCAATTCACGAAACTGGGCGCTATTTATTTCCTGGGACCGGGAACATTAATGAAAGAGGTCAAGGAGCCGGTTATGGCTTTTCATTTAACATTCCTGTCGATGCGTTTACGGAAGATGAATCATGGCTTTATGTCTACACACATGCACTCCAAGAAGTTGCTGATTTTTTTAAACCAGATGTCATTCTCACCCAAAATGGTGCAGATTCTCATTATTACGATCCCTTATCTCATTTATCTGCCACTATGAAAATCTACCGTGAAATTCCTAAGCTGGCACATCAAATCGCCCATCAATATTGCGGTGGCAAATGGATTGCCGTTGGAGGAGGAGGCTATGATATTTGGCGAGTGGTTCCTCGGGCATGGTCACTTATTTGGTTAGAGATGACTGAAAACTCAGGATGTTTCGGCGATTTACCGAAAGCTTGGATCAACCAATGGCAAAATGCTGCACCAGTGGAATTACCAAAACAATGGGACGATCCTGATGGGATTTATCCTCCAATTCCACGGAAGGCTGAAATAACAGAGAAAAACTTACTCACACTTGAAAAAGCATTATATCCGATTCGACAACATCAAAAAAACAAAATGTTATAAATAGAAACAGGTCGGCGCCATAGCCGACCTGAATTTTTATTCTTTTGTTGATTGGCGGTGTTCAATACGATGTGGTAACACTACAATATGATCTGTAACTTTTTCTTTATTCATGAGCTTTGTCAAAAGACGCATCGCAACTGCACCAATATCATATAACGGTTGGACAATGGTAGTCAGTTGTGGACGAACCATCAAAGAAAGTCTTGTGTTATCAGAGGTGATAACTTCAAAATCATCTGGTATACGATAACCTTTATCTTCAGCACCATGGACAACACCAAGTGCCATTTCATCAGCACCGACAAGAATGGCAGTTGGCCTGTTAGGAAGCTCTAACAGCTTTTCAAAAGCTTCGATTCCAGAATCATACGAATAATCCCCTTCAATGATGAATTCTTCATTAAATGGAATATTGGCTTCTGCTAGTGCTTTTTTATATCCATTTAACTTTTTACTGGTTATATCAGGTTCATAAAGCGGCCCGATTACAAAGGCAATATGCTTATGACCACGATCGATAAATTCCTTTACTGAGTCATATGTTGCCTGTTCATAATCAATATTTACGGATGGAATTTTTTCTGATTCTTCAATGGACCCTGCTAGAACAATTGGAACAGGAGATTTTTCAAATTCTGCTACATGATCAGGAGTGATATTTCCACTCATGAAGACAATTCCGTCTACCTGCTTACCTAGCATGGTATTGAATAAATGCAATTCCTTATCCTTGTTTTGATCAGAATTGCTTAAAATGATATTGTATTTATACATCGTTGCAATATCTTCAATTCCTCGAGCCAATTCTGCAAAAAAGATATTAGAAATATCTGGTATTATCACACCAACTGTTGTTGTTTTTTTACTTGCTAATCCTCTAGCTACTGCATTTGGGCGATACCCTAATCTTTCAATAACTTCTAATACCTTTTTACGGGTAACCGGCTTTACATTGGGATTCCCATTCACTACACGGGAAACCGTTGCCATTGAAACATTCGCTTCACGGGCAACATCATAAATTGTAATATTATTCACTTGTAACACTCTCCTAAATACGAACCTTATTTTTCTTTATTTTGCAGCAGTAATGAAAAATTACTCATGTCCAAAATTAATTTTATTTCGATTTATTTGTGAGATTTTATTCCATCTAAATCATGTATTTAATGATACGACAATAAGGGAAAAGCCGCAATTATCTTGAGCAATAAAATTCATTGAACCTGAAAAAACCCTCTGCATATAAATTGCAGAAGGTTTTCTCATTTAGTTTACACCCGTACGAAATTGGATGCAAGAAGCTCATTATAAAAATGGTCGAATTGTTCAAGGTTCATTTGCTGTTGTGCATCGGATAAAGCAACACGCGGTTCTGGATGAACCTCTGCCATCACTCCATCTGCACCAATGGCGATTGCTGCTTTGGCAGCAGGTAATAGTAAATCTCTTCTACCTGTTGAATGAGTCACATCAACCATAACAGGTAAATGCGTTTCTTGTTTTAAAATTGGCACTGCTGAAATATCAAGTGTATTTCTTGTGGCTCTTTCATACGTTCTAATACCACGCTCACACAAGATGATTTGTCCATTGCCTTGAGCCATAATATATTCAGCCGCATTGATAAATTCTTCGATCGTTGCTGCAAGACCGCGTTTTAATAAGACAGGTTTATTTACTGCCCCTGCAGCTTTTAGTAATTCGAAGTTCTGCATATTTCGAGCACCAATTTGAATCACATCAATATAATCAATGGCCATCTCGATATCAGCTGGGTTAACAATTTCACTTATGACAGCCATATCAAACTCATCTGCCACACGTTTTAATATTTTTAACCCTTCTACTCCTAAACCTTGGAAGTCGTATGGGGAAGTTCTTGGCTTATAAGCTCCGCCTCGTAATAGTTTTAATCCCTTTTCCTTCATGGCTTTCGCCACAGTAGCGACTTGCTCATAGGATTCCACCGCACATGGACCGAAAACAAAGTGCTGTTTGCCGTCCCCGATCAGCTCGCCCTTTACGTTTACAATGGTATTTTCTTTCTTCTTTTTCCTAGAAACTAATAATGCCTTCTCATGATCATCTTTTTGTAAGTTTAAGCTTGCTTTAAAAATCTCTTTAAAGATGTGATCGATGGTTGAGTTTTCAAATGGTCCATCATTATGTTCCTTAATTTTATCAAGCATAATTCGCTCACGGACTGGATCGTAGCGGTAAACTCCTTGGCTTTCTTTTACACGCCCAATCTCTTGGACGAGTCGAGCTCTTTCATTGATTAACCTCAACAGTTCCAAGTTTAGTTCATCTACGCGGTCTCTTAATTGATCTAATTCACTTTTGCTCATCTTTTTCCCCGTCCTTCCATCTTAGTAAAATTAAGTTAGCTCTCTTACATACAAAATTTATAAAAATAAAAATATTTTATAATTAGGGACTATTATAACTGAAAACACAACCCTCTTCAATAATTAAACGCTTTTAAGCACTAAAGTATTTTCCTGTTTATTTGGTTACTTTATTCACATCTAAGCCATATTGTGTGTATTTTGCAAAAATTTCTCCTGTATGTTTTAATTAATGTTCACCATTAATAGCTTGTTCTAAAGACTTCTTCGTTATTTTCCAATGAGACGCATTCCATTCAGCTTTTCCAGTTGAAAATAAAATTGCCTGAGGAGATTCATGTTTAATCGCAAATTTTTCTGCAATTTCATTTGATAATGGTCGTGCCTCCTGTACAGCCAAATAATAAGCTGGAATGGATGGATTTTCCTTAGAAAATTTTTCATATTCATTATAGGCTTCTTGGCTAATTGGACATGTTAAACTGTGCTTTAGAAGATAAAATGTTTCTTCTTTTGTTAATACTTCCTCAAATTGTTCAATCGTATCAATTTTTTTAATCATCTTATAAGCCCTCCCAAAAAAATAAATGGTGAAGTCATTTTATCACTTCACCTGTTTTTTTAACAAATAAACTGTTTTCGTTCTGTAGAACATTAAATCTTAACTTTATTCTCTTCCTCTTCGAAGGCTTTTTGAGTTTCAGCTAATTTTTTTCTAATTACTTCGCTGTCAATGGTTCCTTTATCTTTTTTAGATTTCTTTCCAGAACGTTCCTGCGGATGTTGAAGAGGGATATAAGGAATTTCTGATCCTTCCAGAATTTCCTCCTCATTAGCTTGTTTTCCTGTAACCTTTTTGAATAAATCAGTAGACTGCTGAGCAATTCCTTGTGTAAGGGAAATGGTTTTTGATTTCACATTATCCCGTAATGGAGCTGATTTTTCGATAATTGTATCTGCTTGTCCAGTTATACTTTTACGTATTTCCTTTCCTGATTTCGGTGCTAACAACAGTGCAGCTGCTGCTCCTACCACACCACCAATAATTGCTCCCAGTAAAAAACTGCTTGAAGTAACTTCTTTTCGGGTTTCACGAGCTTCAATTTCCCTTTTTGACATTTTACTTCGCCTCCTATTAATGGGATCGAACCCTTTGTTTTTCTTTATAGACTGTTTGTTCATTTGCTGCTTGCTTTCTTTCCTTCCATTTATCCTTTAATTCAAAGAAAACATTTGTCCATTGAATAATTTGAGAAACTTTTTCCTTACTTTCTTTCACTTGTTCATCGATTGATTCAGTAATATGTTTTAAGGAACCGTTAAACTTTCGAACAGAAGTGCCAACTTCTTTTACCGCGTCTACTACACTATTTAATTGTTCAGATTTTTGCTGAATATCATCAGCAAGTTCGTTAGTTTTCTTTAGCAATATAGTAGTTTCCGTTGTCACTCCCTCCAACTGTTTTTCCAGTCCCTTTATTGTATCTGAAACACTGTTAAGAGTTACCTTTAGTGATTTAAGGGTTGCTGATAAATAAATGACAAGCACAAAAAACGCGATCGCTATCAAAGCGATACTTAAATATAAAATGATTTCCATGACAAAACCTCCGTATTATCTATGTATAACCTAACCAGTCCGGATATAAACATGCACACTATCTTATACTACTTCCATCTTAGTACCTTATTTTCCTGCTTCCGTTTTTAAATTTTTTGCCTAAATAAAAAGGGATCGCACACCGGCATCCCTTTACATTACTCTACTAATTGTTTTTCATAGGATTCCTGAAATTTTTGAATATCTCCTGCTCCCATGAAAATAATCACACTATTTTTGTATTCTTTCAATACAGATGTATTTTCCTCTGTAAGGATTTCTGCGTTTGGAATTTTTTCCTGTAGATCGTGGATAGAAAGCTTTCCATGCTTTTCACGAGCTGAGCCAAAAATCTCACACAAATAAGTTTTATCCGCCTGACGCAAACTTTCAGCAAAATCTTCCAGAAAAGCTTGCGTGCGTGTGAAAGTATGCGGTTGGAATACAGCCACAATTTGACGATCAGGGTATTTTTGCTTGGCAGCATTAATCGTTGCTCTTATTTCTGTCGGATGATGAGCATAATCATCGATTAATATTTGGTCGTCCATTCTTTTTTCCGTAAATCTTCGTTTTACACCCTGGAATGTCTTTAATCGTTCTTTCACAATCTCTACATCAATATCTTCATAATGACATACACCGATAACAGCGAGTGCATTTAATACACTGTGATCGCCATAGGTCGGGATGAAAAATGTATCATAATACGTATTACGGATAAATACATCAAAACTTGTTCCCTCTGTTGTTTTTACAACATTCGTTGCCTGATAATCATTTTCTTCCTCAAATCCATAGAAAAGAACTGGTACCTTAGCTTGAATTTTTTGAAGCATTTCATCATCACCATAAGCAAAGATACCTTTCTTCACCTGTACAGCGAGCTCTTGAAACGCAGAGAATACATCATCAATATTGGCAAAATAATCAGGATGATCAAAGTCAATATTTGTCATGATTGCATAGTCAGGAAAATAGGAGAGAAAATGTCTTCGATATTCACAAGCTTCAAAGACAAAATACTCAGCGCCCTCCTGCCCTTTTCCTGTACCGTCGCCAATGAGAAACGAAGTAGGCTTAGCACCTGCAATGACATGGGAAAGCAAACCGGTCGTTGAAGTTTTCCCATGTGCACCTGTAACAGCAATGCTTGTAAAATTTTGCATGAAATCGCCTAAAAAGCGATGATAACGTACAACAGGAAGACCAAGCCTCATCGCTTCTTGAATTTCCTCATGGGTATCAGGAAAAGCATTACCTGCAATAATAGTCATTCCTGGTTGAATATTTTCCTTTTGGAATGGGAGGATCTTAATCCCCGATTCTTCAAGGGCAGCCTGGGTAAAAAAGCGTTTTTCGACATCAGATCCTTGCACTTGAAATTTCATATCGTGTAACACTTGGGCAAGCGCACTCATCCCAGACCCCTTTATACCTACAAAATGGTAAATAGTCATAAAAGAACCTCCAACCAACGTCTTTCTGTAAAACAGTATATGACATCTGTCTGTATTTGCTCATCAGAAAAGTAGTGACGAACATCTTGTTTAATACAAAATCATATTTCAATATTATAGCACTTTTCATCTATAAAAACTATTTTTGTCTGATGACACTTTGATTTCAGTTATGTTATTCCATTATATTATTTTAACCATTGTGTTCATAGAATACTATAGATTATGAATGTACACCAGATTCGAGGAGCTGTTCTAATTCCGCTTCTGTAATTAAAACTTCCCGTGGCTTGCTTCCATTAGCACCTGAAATAAACCCGTGTTGTTCAAGCATATCCATCAATCTTGCCGCACGGTTATAACCAATTTTGAAGCGCCTCTGCAAGCTAGAAGTAGAAGCCCCACCCTGTTCGATAATGAATTCACAAACACTATAAAACAGCTCATCCTCTTCTTCTGTTATTTGAGCCTTTTTAATCAGTTCCTCTTGAACAAACAAATAGTCTGGTTCCTGTTCCCTTCTCACATGATCCACAACAGCATCAATTTCTTCATCCGTTACAAATGTTCCTTGAAGCCGGACTGGCTTGGAAGTACCATTTTCAAGAAAGAGCATATCCCCGCGGCCTAATAATTTCTCTGCTCCACTTATATCTATGATCGTCCGAGAATCTACTTGGGAGGAAACAGAAAAGGCAATACGTGTCGGAATATTTGCCTTAATTAAACCTGTAATGACATCCACAGATGGTCGTTGGGTTGCAATGATTAGATGAATGCCACAGGCTCTTGCCTTTTGAGCAATTCGGCAGATGGCCTCTTCCACATCAGCCGGTGACATCATCATTAAATCTGCTAATTCGTCAATGACAATCACGATATACGGGAGTTTATCTGAATAGCGCTTTTGCTCTATGGCTAGTTCATTATAACGATTAATTTCTCGTACACCCGTATGGGCAAATAACTCATAGCGCCTCTCCATCTCTTCAACTGCCCATTTTAAAGCTGCCGTTGCTGCTTTCACATCCGTAATAACCGGGCTAACAAGATGAGGAATCCGGTTATATGGTGCAAGTTCGACCATTTTAGGGTCAATCAGCAACAATTTTAAATCTTGAGGAGCAGCTTTAAATAACAGACTGACCAAAATAGAATTGATACATACACTTTTTCCTGAACCCGTTGCACCAGCTATAAGTCCGTGAGGCATTTTTTTCAAATCTGTAACAATCGGTTTCCCTTCAATATCAAGTCCAAGGACGGTTGTGAGCGGAGATGCTGATTGTTGAAATACATCACTAAGAATAAGTTCACTAATTCTTACCGGACGGGAATGTTGATTCGGTACCTCAATTCCGATCGTATGCTTCCCTGGTATCGGCGCCTCGATCCGAATATCTCTGGCCGCCAAACTCAACTTTATATCATCACTTAAATTGGTAATTTTATTTACTTTTACACCCGGTTCCGGCTGTACCTCAAACCTTGTGACCGATGGCCCCTGTGTTACATTAACCACCCTTGCACCAACATTAAAGTTTTGAAGAGTACGATTTAACAATTCCTCCTGTTGAAGCAACCACTCGGTATCTATTACATCAGATACTGGAGGGTGCAATAAGTTCGAATTTGGGAACATATAATGGGATATTTCAATAGTGTCTTTGTCCACTTGTCCACTGCTTTCATTTATTTGCTCGTGTCTTGGCTGAGCAAGTGACTCCTTTTTTTCATTGTCTTCATCAATGAAAGGGGGCTTAGTCTCGATGTATGGTTCTGCTTGCTTCTCCTCTTTACCTTGTAATAAAAGCTCCCTCTTCGATTCCTCCCGATTTCTTTTCTGTCGTGCCTCCCATTTCACCCGATCTTGTTTTAACATGAGTACATTAAATGGCAGGCGTGAACGCTTTGGTTTTGGGGTTGGTGGTTGTTCACTTGGTACAATCTCCCCATCAGCCCGGTTTACAGTACCCTCTCTCTGTTGTTTTCTCACAATGGCTGGAACCTCATCTACCAATTTTCGTTCTGTATGATCAGCTTCCTCCTTAATTGGCTGTTCCATTTTTATTTCTTTTACTGATTCATCTGTAACAATTGAAGCAGAATCTATCTTTCTACTATGTGGTTGTTCCGTTTCTTCCTGCACGATTTCAGAATCATTTGAGTTTGTTTCAGAATAATATGTATGTACTTGTACCACATCATTCGATTCTAATGGTAGGCTCGAATGCTTTGCTATTGGGTTTGGTGGTTGTTCACTTGATACAACCTCCTCATTTTCTCGGTTTACATTTCTTTCTGCCTGTTGTTTCCTCACGATGGCTGGAACCTCATCCACTAATTTTGGTTTTGTTGTATCAATATCCTCTCTAATTGATGGTTCCCTTTTTACATCTTTCATTGATTCATTCGAAACATTTGAGATAAAATCTATCTTTCTAATATTTGGTTGTTCTGTTTCTTCCTGTACGATTTCAGAATCATTTAAGTTTGTTTCAGGGTGATATGCAAATACTTGATCCACATCATTCGACTCTAAAGGGGCATTTTCCTTCGGTTGTAAGTAGTCTTGTTCCTCTTCCTTAAGAAACTGGGTTAACTCATGTTCTACTACCATTTCAGATTTTTTCGGCCGATTAAATCCATAGATGGGGGATGGGATTTCTGTTGGATGAAATGGACCGCTTTTTTTTAGGGTTTTTACCTTTAAAGTTTTTGGAACGGTTTTTTCCTTGGTTTTGACTTCTGTCGACTCCATTTTGTCTTGTTCCATATTTCTTTCCCGTCTATTTCTTGAGACTTTTTTTACGGGGTTGGATTTTTCAAATAAAGGTCGGTAATCCGATTTTGGATATTGATAGGAAATCCTAGCTTCGACATCTTTTGTACTTTCCCTTTGATAACTTGGGAAATCATTTTCCGTATAATCATCTTCGTAAGTAAATTCTTCCTCTTTCTTAAATTTTTGAAAAAAGGTTTGGAACCAACTCAAAACAATCACTCTTTCTACACTCTTCTATCATTCTATTTTATCAGTATTTCTTAGTTTTTCGACAAGATTCTAAGGAATCATTAAAGGGTAAATGCTCTGCTGCATAGTGGTATGGGTAGATTCTCTGCGTCTGGAATAAATGAAACACGAATTGCTTGAAGCAATTCGATGTTGATTGATCCATGGCGAGAAGAGCGGTGCCATACGCCACTAGAAATATTACGCTCAAAAGTTCTCAAGGTTAAAAAAATACTTCCTTATCTTACGAAAAAAGATCACTAATGAAAAGTGATCTTCTCCTGTATCCCCATTATTTATTTTTTCCTAAAATAAAAATAGGTTCTAATTCCCCATTTTCATATAAAAAGGATAAAGCGGTAATTGGAACTCTGCCGCTAGCAAAAAAACTCATTGCCATTTGCGCCATTACATCATAGCCTCTGTTATTTCGGACATCTGCTATGATTAAAACATCTTGATGGGGAACGGCAACTACCATTGTACCAGAAATCTTCTTCTCCATTTCATTGAGAAAGCCCTTGTTTAGAATTCGGCTAGCATCATAACCATCATTTGTATTAAGAAAATAGAAGATATTTCCTGCAACATGATCTTCTTTTACCATTGTCGAAAGCGATCTAACATTAAATAACGCAATTTCCCTAATCCTTTCAGGTTTCCATCCTTCTTTTTCTATTATTTTCTTATCAATAAGCCGATAAGTTGTTCCCATATCATAGGCATAATATATTTTTGTTTCAGCTGTATGATCATCAATTAAAAAAGGAACCCCTTCCTCTGCTTCTTTTGGGAATGAAGAAGAACGGATGACCGGAAATATCTTTTTCTCATGATCCGTCAGCTGGACATTATCTTCCATGGCCCGCAAACCTTCTTCAACATAATATACAATTTCATCAATGGCCTTTTCTTTTTCATTATGCCATTTGGAAACAACTCCGCCGATGGAGAGGGTAATTCCCTTTCCAGTCAATTTGCTTTCGATTCGAAGTTTGTCTTTTTTTCGATCATAGGTGAGAACCCGGTCTTCTCTTGTAAGACGGGACTTTAGTTCCCGCACCATTTTATTACTATCCATTTTCATGATTATCCCTCCGTGAATATGGAGTTTCGTTCTATTTTACATGAAATTACCTCCACTTCAAAAGGTGTGGAGGTATTCCTATTATTTTAGCCCTGAAATAAATGCTTCAATTTCTTCTTGTGTTTTACGGTCTTTGCTAACAAAGCGCCCCAACTCTTTGCCATTTTCAAAAGCAATGAAGCTTGGGATGCCAAAAACATCAAGTTGTTGACATAAATCAATAAATTGATCACGATCAACATGAATAAATGTATACTCACTAAATTTTCCCTCAATTTCTGGAAGCACTGGTTCAATTACCCGGCAGTCCGGACACCAATTGGCTGAGAACATAAAAATTGTTTTACCATTATCTCGTAATTGTTCAAATTGTTCCATCGATTCAAGATGCTTCAATTTAAATCCCTCCAATTATTCATCTATTTTAACGAAATTAACGATTTGCGTCATCACTTTTGCTTCTATTATAAACAGTTTGTTTTACTTGTGTTTATCTAAATGTTGTTGTTTGTATAAATATTGTCCGACTAAAAGGTTTGTCACATGGGTAAACATGTCTCGGCGGTTAATCATACCATTTGTAAAAATACCAATGGCTCCTTCTTTTGTTCTAACATTTTTCTTATTTGCATAGTCATCCATGATCGGCCCAAGTTCTTCGCCCGCTTTTAGTCTTTCCGCCACTTCCTCTGGGAGTAGTAAACGGGCACCTCCTGCGATAATCGGTTGAATACCTTTCACAGCAAGAGCTCCCCAATTGCAAAGGAATAGCCCTTGGCTTGTCTCGTGTACCCCTCCTTCAAGACCAATGCCAATATCACCATTTCCTTGCTGTAATGCTCGGGTAGCCCGATTAATGGCCCCTTGAATGGTTTCTTCATCCGAAAATGGTTGTCTACTTACTCCAGATGGGACATCAATAGAAATAAATTCTATATCATCTCTCTGAAAGCTATTTTTTACAGCATCAATTTTTGCAGGATTTTTGGAACCAATGATAATTTTCATGATGTAACTCCTAAATACGTTCTTTGTTTATGTTTTGTTGTCCTTTCTCTAAATGTATCTCTAACAAGATTTTTATATACGAAAAGAGGCATAATCACCACATGCCTCCTAAATAATTCAGCTGTTTGCTTTAATGTTTTCAACCGTTGATTTATCACAAGCTTTCACTAATTTAATCAACAATTCTTTAGCTGCTGCATAGTCATCTACGTGAATGATTGAAGCATGAGTATGGATATAACGAGAACAAATACCAATGACGGCACTTGGAACACCCTCGTTCGCTATATGAACACGACCAGCATCTGTTCCACCTTGGGAAACGAAATACTGATAAGGAATACCATGAGTTTCAGCCATATCAAGGACGAACTCCCGCATTCCTCTATGGGTAACCATTGACCTATCAAGAATTCTTAGTAGCGCCCCTTTTCCTAAGTGGCCAAACTCCAACTTTTCTCCTGTCATATCATTAGCAGGACTGGCATCAAGGGCAAAAAAGATATCTGGTTGGATCAGATTAGCTGCTGTCTGTGCGCCACGTAAACCAACTTCTTCTTGAACGGTGGCACCAGAATATAGGATATTTGGTAAGGTTTCGTCCTTTAACTCTTGAAGTAATTCAATGGCTAATCCACAGCCATAGCGATTATCCCACGCCTTAGCTAAAATTTTCTTTTCATTTGCCATCGGTGTAAATGGACAAATTGGCAAAATTGCCTGACCAGGCTTAATTCCCATTCTTTCTGCATCCGCTCGGTCATCTGCGCCAATATCAATGAGCATATTTTTGATTTCCATCGGCTTATTTTTCTTCTTTTCATCTAAAAGATGCGGCGGAATGGATCCTACTACTCCAATTACCGGCCCGTTATTTGTTATTACTTGAACACGTTGAGCGAGCAATACCTGACTCCACCATCCGCCAAGTGGCTGAAAACGAAGCATACCATTATCGGTAATGGCAGTAACCATAAATCCGACTTCATCCATATGACCAGCTACCATAACTGTTGGACCATCCGGATTCCCTTTTTTCACACCAAAAATACTGCCTAATCGATCTTGAACAATCTCGTCCGCATAAAGAGACAACTGTTCCTTCATAAATTTACGGACTTGATGTTCATTGCCAGGTGCACCAGGTAACTCTGTCAATGTCTGAAAAAGCTTTAATGTTTGTTCGTTCATTGTTTACTCCTTTATTATTTTCGCAATTTTATGTATAACTTTATTTTACAGAAACTTATTGCCGGTTACCATTATATCGTTTAACTATATGTAATATTACCTATTTAGAAAGAAATAAGATATACTATAAGAAGATTTGTAATTGTCATTTTTTTCAAAGGGGGTTCGTGAGATGAACTGGAAATCGTTTTTTATTGGCCTAACAGTCGGAATTGCTGGTGGATTTGCTGCTAAAAAACTTATTTCTCAAAATACAAAGATCTCACCTGAGAAAGTATTGAAGCATGTAAAAGAGCAATTTAAACAAAATGGACCAATTAGTGGTTCTTGGATACATATGAAGACAGAACCATTTGAAAGACATGATGTGCAATATCATGTCTATAAAGGCGGAATTTCAAAAAATATCAATGGAAAGACGGAACAATTTGAATTTATTGCAGACGCCTTAACAGGAACCCTGTTAGATATTAAACGCCTTTCGGAAGTATCATAATAAGCCGAATCAATTTTATTTTGATCCGGCTTTGAATTCTTATTTCTGTCTTTTAAGACTTTCTGTAATTTCCTTCCCATCTTGCCCCCATTTAACCGCACGATAAAAAGCATCATGATAAAACGTAAACCAAGCATTTCTTTCTAATGCATAAGGAAGCCATTTTTGCTTGGCGCGTATTGAGTCCATCGGATAATCATCATAAGCCATTACCCAAAGGACATTTTGGTGGGCATGTGTCCCCATAAGATCACCAAAATGAATAGCCATTTCTCCCCCATCTTCAATAATAATAATTGAATGACCATTACTATGACCGCCAGTATGAATCATTTGAATCGGGCCAAAAGACCATGATTGTTCAAACGGTGTTACCTGTGATTCAACAGCTTCCCAATTTTCTCTAAAGTATGTAGCTTTGGAGCGGATATTCGGATTTCTCATTTCCTCCCATTCAATGCTGGATGTAACGATTTTCGCATTTGGGAAAGTAGTTTGAAAAGTTCCATTAACAATCTTTGTTAATCCACCTGCATGATCATTATGCATGTGAGTCATAAGGACATAGTCAATATCATTTGTTGTTAAACCTAATTCCTGCAATGAGCCCTCAATATTTGATTCAGCGGTTACACCAAAATTTCGCAACTGTTTTTCAGATAGCTTTCCTTTACCAAGACCAGCTTCAATTAAAATGTTTTTATTTCCGGTTTGGACAAGTATGGGATCTGTCGGTAATTCAATTTGATTTTTTTCATTTGCAGGATACTTTTTAGACCATAATGCCTTGGGAACCACTCCAAACATGGCTCCACCATCCAAATTCGTTACCCCTCCTGATAACCAAGTAAGTGTCACATTGCCAACCTTTAATGTTTCCATTCTTCAACCTCCCATCCTTTTCTTTAGTTTACCATTGAGAGATATTTCTGGAAAACAAAAAGAGAGTGCCCAAAAAATATAACTTTTTAAGAACACTCCCCTTTTGTATATTCTTTTAATTCTATTTTATATCAATCTTATCAAAAAGGCTGACCAAGAAAGTCGCTTTTAACAACCTCTTTTTGGGTCAGCTCACGTAAAACTTAATTTTGAAATTTCACTTCACAACGATAAATACGGTTTCCTTTTTCGGAAAATTTCTGCTCATATTCTGTCATGATATTGCCTTCAAAATCACTATTATGCAGATCAAGGCTAATATATTTCAACAACATTCCATAAGCAGAAAAACTCATTAACGAATATTCAAAAAGTCCCTGATTGTCTGTTTTGAAGTGGATTTCACCACCATCAACAAGAATGGACTCGTAAAGTTTAAGAAAATCCTTGTAAGTTAATCTTCTTTTTTCATGACGTTTTTTAGGCCATGGATCGGAGAAATTTAAATATACACGTTCTACATCATTCTTTGCAAAATATTTGTCCAAATCAGCTGCATTAACATTTAACAATCTTAAATTTGGCAAATCAGCTTCAATCAAACGATCTAAAGCCGTCACTATGACACTGTCGTATAATTCGATTCCAATATAATTAATATGGGGATTGGCTTTTGCCATTTCTGTGATAAACCGTCCCTTACCTGTCCCAACCTCAATATGAAGTGGTTGATTATTATGAAATACTTCATGCCATTTTCCTTTAAAATTTTCAGGATTAGGGACAATATATTGCGGATAACTTTCAATTTTTTCTTTGGCCCAAGGTTTATTTCTCAGTCTCATTTTGACACTCCTATTACAATAATTGTTATTAGTATTCGTTAGAATGGATGGTTACATAAATGTATAAACAAAAAAAGAATCCACAACCTAACTGTGAATTCCTTTTTAAATTCCAACTTGAAAGGGTGTGCTCTCATGCCGTTAAGTTATAATCACCAAGTGACATTGCTTAAGGACATATTAAATAATCATCAAACTGATTGCTGTGGAACCGTTGCCGAGTGTGAACAATTGGAACGTCTTGTCAAATCGCTTATGGTTAATACACAAGTCAGTCAAAATATGAAAAACATTTTGCAGGAGATTTATCAATATAGTCAAACAGGTGCCGGAACGGCGGACTTGGATCAGCATATTATCAGTCATCAAGGGAACCTGTCACAATGGGTAAATGAAATCGACCAGTTTTCTTAATTACATGATTTCATTTAAAAATGCAATCCACTTATTCATTTCATCCAATCGATTTTTATTTTTATGCCATTGAATGGAAGAAAGGGTTTGAAGCGCCACATACCATTTCATTCTTAACTTTAAATGGTCGGTCAGCTTTTCACCATACATCATGAGCCATTCTTGCCATTTTTCTTCAGGGATGTACAGATATAGAAGCATTCCCAAGTCAATCGCTGGATCCGCAATCATAGCCCCGTCCCAATCAATTAAGTACAACTGGTTGTCTTCTGTCAGCAGCCAGTTGTTATGATTTACATCACCATGGCAAACCACTTTTTCCTCACTATATATATTCTTCACTTCTTTTTTTAAAAAATGGATTGTTTTCTGAACTTCCGGTAGGTTGAGCAATTCCTCATCTAATTCGTTTAATACCGTTTGAAAAATCGTTTCAGGGTCCAACGGTGATTTTTCCAGCCTACTCAACATTCCCACCATAGGTTCTGAACGGTGAATTTTTTTTAAAAGTTTAGCAACCTGCTCTTTGTTCATTTCAGACGGTTTTAGTTCCCGGCCTTCAAGCCATTGCTGCGCGGTAATCACATCGCCGTTTTCCAACCGTTTCGTCCAAACAAGCTTTGGGACGATGCCCTCAGCCGAAAGCACCGCAAGAAACGGCGAAGAATTCCGCTTTAAAAAAAGCCTTTGGTCTTCATATCGTGCATAAAAGGCTTCTCCTGTGGCGCCTCCAGCAGGGATAATTTCCCATTCTTGTCCTAATATATGTTCCAAAACTGTTCACCTTCAACTTATGCCGTTCTAATGGTGCCTATTATGAGGGCCCATTCATATTTGAAGTAAAACCTTAATAGAGAAGGTTTTACAAATGATTTGTAAACAAAAAAAAGCTATTGAAACTTTTTCTACAATAGCCATCTTTATAAATTTTATCTCGGGTAGACATTTTTCGTCAAGTAATCTTCAACAACTATTTTTTTAATAATACATTTAAAGATATAGGCTCCATTTGTATCCCGCCACCTTGAATCATTCTCGTAGGAACGGTTGATGCTTGATCTGAATCAGCTAACACTAACCATTCTCCCTTTGGGATTGAAATATAATGGTGGTTGGCCGTGGGATTTATTAATAAGATTATTTCCTCCTGTTCCCCGAGATATAGGGCTCCCAATAGGGGTTCCACTAAAGGTAATTGGCGGATTTTATTATGGATTTCCACTGCCTTCCTCATTCGAAAGCAAGAATAAGCCTTTCGGATTTGTATCAATCCTTTAATATAGTCCACATTTCCTTTATATTTACTTTTTCGATCCCAGTCAAGCTGGTTTATGGAATCTGGTGATTGGTAGCTATTGCTATCTCCTTTTTTTGTTCTAAAAAATTCCTGACCGCTGTGAAGAAATGGGATTCCCTGAGACAGCAAGACGATACCAGTAGCAAGCCGGTGAATTTTCATGCGAATCTCTTCGTCCACATTTGGAAGACAAGCCTCAATTTTATCCCATAAAGTATGATTATCATGACACTCAATATAATTCACAGATTGAAAGGGTTCATTAAACATTCTTTTGAATCGTTTGTGAAAACCGACACTGCCCATTATAGACTCGAGAGCTACTTCGAAATAATGTTTATTCCCAAAGGCATAGCCCTTATCGTGCAAATTAAAAGTACTACCCTTAATAGAATCTCGAAATTGATCATTGAATTGACCAATGGAAGGAAGTTTCGCTTGATTTGCGAGATTCGCTTTTTTTTGTAAAGGAAGCGGAGTATTCAAGTTCCAACCTTCTCCAATAATTAGGATATCATTACCTAGTCGATCACAAACTTTGCGGACTTCATTCATCGTTTCTACATCTAAAATTCCCATTAGATCAAAACGGAACCCGTCAACATGGTATTCCCTTAGCCAAAACTCAACCGAGTCCACAATAAATTTCCTCACCATCCTCCTCTCTGAAGCAATATCATTTCCTACTCCTGTACCATTTGATGGTAAACCCATCTCATTATGACGAAAATAATAGCCAGGGAGTATTTTTTCAAAAGAAGATTCCTCACGAATATAGACATGGTTATAAACTACATCCATGATAACCCGAAGCCCAGCTTTGTGAATCTGATGAATCATTTCTTTTAATTCAAGAATACGAGCATACGGATCGGAGGGATCAGTTGAATAACTGCCTTCAGGTGCATTAAAGTGAATGGGGTTATATCCCCAATTGTATTTACTTAGAGGGTTTAGTTCATCCACACCGGCAAAATCATTAAACGGAAGGAATTCAATATGGGTCACCCCCAAATCCTTTACATAAGATAACCCAGTAAGTTCTCCATTTGCCGATCTTGTACCACGTTCTGCAACACCTAAATAAAGACCTTTATGTCTAACACCGCTATTTGGATGAATAGTAAAATCTCGAATATGTGTTTCATAAATAATAGCATCAACTGGATTTTCTATGGGAGGAAGAACAGGCTTTTCTCTTCGTGTTTTATTAAGATCTACAATCACTCCCATATCTCCATTGGCAGATACCGCTTTCACATACGGATCCACCACTTCGCGCCACTCCTGATTTACTTGAACAAGATAACTATAATGATAGTACTCCAAATTTTTCCGAACAGCTACAGACCATATCCCCACCTCTTCACGCTTCATCTTGATAATCTCGGAATATTTCGTCTTTGGATGCCGCAGTTTCAGTTTCACTTGAGTGGCTGTGGGGGCCCAAAGCTTAAAACCTGATTCAATGGGCGAATAAATAACACCTAGGTCATTTCCTTCATAATAAAATTTTTTATCAAATTCCTCCGTTCTAATGACAGCTCCAATTTGAAGGTCAGTTTGTCCTCCATGTTCATCTAACACCCAATATTGCGTACCAAAACAAAATTCTTCGTTCAACTTACAAGTATATTTTTGATAGTTTTCAATTTGAACCTGATTTACAATGGTTAATGGACTCTTCAAACTTCCCTGTGTGATGGTAAACGAGGATGACAATCCATGATGATAGGTCAGGGGCATTAATATTGTAATAGTAGCCATCTCATCCAAATAGGCGAAAAACAACCTTTCAGTGGATATCATACGTGTCCCTCGCTTTCCAGTCTGCTTCTTCTTTTGGTTGCCTTCTCGTTAATATCTGTATCCCTTTGCATTGAATATCAACATGTAAAGGTGTGTAGCCAATAAATTCTCCATCTCCATGAACAAACATGGTCGATCTGGATTGGATCGTGATGGTTTTTCCTCTAAAGGTTTTCACTTCCTTAAAGTGTATATGCTTCCCCCAAAAAACGGTCATAAAAACTAGTAGCAGCTTTAATCGTGATAACTGATAAACAACAGTAATATCCAACAGACCATCATCTGGTGCTGCATCTGGAGCAATCTTCATGCCACCGCCATAATAAGGTTGATTTGAAACGGTAACAAACCAAGTTTGTTTAAAGGTAGACTTAGTACCATCTATCATTAAATCGATCGTATTAGTTTTATACAGAAATAATTCTTTTAGTAAAAAGTATACATAAACCAAGCGTCCAAATCCTAGTTTATTAAGTATGGATTTAACTTTTGAATGATTGACCTTATAAGCAACGAGCACATCAAATCCCGCACCCATATTATTTATAAAATAATGCTCAGTACCATCCTGAAACATTATTTTACCTATATCGATAAAAGCAGGCCTATCTTTTCTTAACCGAAGGAGTACTTTTAAAGCGTCTAATGGATCTTGTGGTATTTGAAACTCCCGCGAAAAATCATTTCCAGAACCCCCAGGGATTAATCCTATCTTTATATTTTTATGATTTTTAATCCCATTCAATACTTCATGCAGTGTTCCATCCCCGCCAACTGCAATGATAAGCTTTGGATGATCATGAATGACAGCAATTTGACTAGCTATTTTTGTTGCATGGCCCCGATATTCTGTAAAAAATGCGTGAAAGTGTATATTCTCTTGTATTAGAGTTTGTTCTATTTTTTTCCATATGTTCAAACACCGTCCGTTTCCTGCACTAGGATTGATAATAAAGTATATTTCCTGCATAAAATCAACCTTCATTCCGTTTTTAATGGAAACGCTTGAATAACTTCATATTTAGGCGTTTGATGGAGGTGTGTTTGGTATAACACCACTTCTTCAGCCTGAAATGGTAATGGCTCCGGTTGCAGTTTTCCCCAGATTTCAAGCAAATCTTTCTGGAACGGCATTTCCTTTCTCCATTTTCTTGCTAATGTTATGTGCGGGCGGAATGGGCGAGTTTCCAATTGAAATCCTGCCTTTTCACATGCTTCATACACTTTCTTTCTAATTACTATAAGCTCCTTACTCTCCTCCGTATCTGCCCAAAAAATACGGGGGGCTGCTTCCATTCCAAAAATTCCTAACTGATTAATTTTTAATGGAAAGGCAGTTTGTCCTTGTAAAGCCGCCATTACATTGGATATGGCTCTTTTTAGTTTCTCTTCAGGAGCCGCACCCAAGAAAGCCAAAGTAATATGCAAATCCTGATAATGTACCCACCGGCTGAAGGGAAGTTCAGCCTTTAATTTTTCCATATGATCTTTTATCTTTAATTTCGTTTCTTCAGGTATTTTTAGAGCGAAGAAAAAATGTGTCCTATGTTCCATTCTTATCCATCCTTTTCTCAATTTTATTCTATTTTCGCCTAATTGTATCTAGTTTCAGACGAAGAATATTTTTACTTTGTTTAAAAATTTTTTTATCATAATAATTAACTAGGAAAGAAAGGACTGTGCCAAACATGAAAGTCGTCAACAATATGGCTGATTTAATCGGAGATACTCCTTTAGTAAAGTTAAATCGGATGGCTCCTCGAGATGGAGCTTCTGTTTATTTAAAGCTTGAATTTTTTAATCCAAGCAAAAGTGTAAAAGACCGTGCCGCCTTTAATATGATTTTGGAAGCAGAAAAGAAAGGGCTATTGAAGAAAGGTTCAACAATTATTGAACCAACCAGTGGCAATACGGGCATCGGCCTAGCAATGAATGCAGCAGCTCGAGGGTATAAGGCAATTATTGTGATGCCTGATACAATGACTCAGGAACGGATTAATATATTGAAAGCATATGGTGCGGAAGTAGTGTTGACACCAGGTGATCAAAAAATGCCCGGTGCCATTAGGAAGGCAGAAGAATTAGCCAAAGAAATTCCAAATAGTTTTATTCCGATGCAATTTGAAAACCAAGCCAATCCGAATGCACACCGTCATACAACTGCCATTGAAATTATAGAAGCGATGAAAGAAATCGGAAAACCTTTAGCTGCTTTTGTAGCAACGGCCGGTACCGGCGGGACTATTACCGGAACAGGCGAAAAATTAAAAGAACATTTTGAAGGATTAACCGTCCATGTCGTTGAGCCAAAAGGTTCACCTGTATTGTCTGGCGGTAAACCCGGAAAACATAAACTTGTTGGAACAAGCCCTGGCTTTATTCCAAAAATCTTAAATCAAAATATTTATGATGAGATTTTCCAAATTTCTGATGAGGATGCCTATGATATTTCCCGGAAATTAGCAAAAGAGGAAGGGATTCTTGTCGGTCCTTCATCGGGTGCTGCCTGCTATGCTGCACTTCAAGTGGCTAAAAGACTGACCCCGGACGAGGTCGTTGTTTGCATCGCTTGCGACACCGGTGAAAGATATCTTTCTAGTGACTTATTTCAGTTTGAATAGAAATTTGCTAACCGCATTCCTATCGGATGAGTAGTATTTCTGAGAAGTACGGGGCCAAAATACTTGTTATCTTCCAATTACGAGGTTCTTAGATCACATTTTTATCGCAAATGATATAAAGACGTGGATCACTTCCACGTCTTTTTTCTAATTTTATAAGGCTCCACATTGCTTTTCGATTTCGTTGACAAACAATTCCTGTATTTTTCTTGTTATTGGTCCTGGCTCGCCATTCCCAACTACCTTTCCTTCCACTTCAATAATTGGCATGACTTCTGCCACTGTACTAGATAAAAACACCTCATCGGCCTCTGCCAATTCTTTAAGTGTAAAGGCCCGTTCATTAACTGGAATACCACTTGCAGAACAAAGTCCAAGAATCACATCTTTTGTGATCCCTTTTAGAATCATATGATTGGATTCATGTGTAATTACTATCCCATTTTTCACCATAAAAATATTGGATGAACTGCCTTCAGTAACATTCTGGCCCCTGTGCTGAATCGCTTCAAAACAGCCATGCTCTACCGCTTTTTGCTTAGCTAAAATATTGCCAAGTAAATTCAAGCTCTTAATATCGCAGCGCAACCAGCGGATATCTTCGGTCAGAATGGTCTTCACGCCGGTTTGTAGCTCGTCCTTTGGTCTTGGCATCTCCCTTGTATAGGCAACTAAGGTTGGTTCAACATTCTCTTCCGGAAAAGCATGATTTCTGGGTGCCACCCCTCTTGTAATTTGCATATAAATAATGCCAAGACGGAGGTTATTTTTTTCAACAAGCTCCAAAAGTAGGCTTTTTAATTGATCCATAGTATAAGGGAGTGACACGCCTATACTTTTTGTGCTTCTCTCGAAACGCTCCAAATGCTCTTGTAGTGTGAACATTTTTCCGTTATAAACTCGAATTACTTCATAAACCCCATCACCAAATTGATAACCGCGGTCCTCAATATCCATCTTGGCCTGATTTCGTTCTATCAATTTTCCATTTAAGATGGCAAATGTCATTTTCTCCCATCCCCTTTTAATGTCATTTATTGAGCTAACTCATAAATAGCTTGAGCATAGATGGCCGTTGCTTTTAATAAATCTTCAATGAACATATATTCATCTTTTTGATGGGCAATATCCGGACGACCAGGGAATAGCGGTCCAAATGCCACACCAGATTTAAGTGACCGTGCATAGGTACCTCCACCAATTGCAATCAATTCTGCTTTCTCACCTGTTTGTTCTTCATACACTTTTTTCAATGTTTGAATGAGAAATTCTTTTTCATCTACATGGTGAGGTTTCGAATCAGAAAAATGATCAATGTAAAATCCTTCTGTCTCTAAAAGCGCATCCAACTTTGCCTTTGTTTGATCCATATTGTTTGTTACCGGATAACGACAAGTCATTCCAATTCGGCCACCAGCTTCAGGTGTGTAAGAAAATTTTCCAGGATTGATTGTTAAGTCACCAGAAATATCATCAGAGTACGCTACTCCTAGGTTTACTCCCCTAGAGTCATCGTAAAAGTATCGAGAAACAAATTGAAAATAATGTGCTGCTTTTTTATCTAATGGTTGGTCTGCAAGAAATTTAGCCAGATAAAGACCAGCGTTCCTTCCATTTCTTGGCTCCATCCCATGTGCAGATACTCCGATCACTTCTAACGTTATTTGTTCGTCATTTTTAAAATAACTATATTCAAGTTCCTTCTGTTGCATGAACGTGATGAACTGTTTGATGACGTCCTCTTCATTATCCTCTACCATGATAATAGCACGTGCATAATCTGGAACCATATTGTATCTCTTTCCGGAAACAAAGCTTACGACCTTCACACTTGCATCAGATAAATCTTGCTCCATTTCCTTCTGGACCATATCCATATCGGCAATCCCTTTTTCCGCATTAATAATCGGGAAATCCGCATCCGGTGCAAAACCTAATGATGGCATTTCTTCATGTTTGAAATAAGTATCCACACAGCGCCAACCACTTTCCTCATCAGTGCCAATAATCATTCGAACCCGTTTATTTAACGGCAGCCCCAGCTCCTTGACAATTTTCATTGCATAATAGGCTGCCATTGTCGGCCCCTTATCATCCAATGCGCCGCGAGCAAATATTTTTCCATCTCGGATTTCAGCAGCATATGGGTCACTAGACCAGCCATCCCCTTCTGGTACTACGTCTACGTGACAAAGTATGCCAAGTAATTCTTCCCCCTCACCAAACTCGAGATGACCGGCTACGTTTTCTACATTTTTGGGCAAAAATCCATCTCTTTCCCCAAGCTGTAGCATATAATCCAAAGCCTCTTTTACTCCTTTACCAAGTGGGGCATCTTCTGTAGCATTTTCTTCATCCAGTACACTTTTAATATGTAACAATTCCTGAGTGTCCTTGATGAGTGCCTCCTTACGCTTTAATACTTCCTGCATCCAATCAATTTTTTTCAATATCATTTCCCTCCTATTGAAGAACATATCTTAACAATAGCATTTCGTAAATTATTTTAGCAATTTTGCTCATTTGATTTTTTTACTAAAAATTCAAATAATTTATCATAAATTAAACTTGACCCACCATACTCATTAGTAAGAAATAATCAAAGGAGGAGATGTCCCGAACCTAGTTAAAGTAAATCAAAGAAAGTTTTGGAAACTTTGTTATATTGGTAGAAATTTTAAAAAATTGTGGGTACAATAAAGTTAGATGTATGACATCTAGATTCCACTTCCAGATTGATGAAAAGGAGATGTCTGCGGGGAAAAGAAGCTACATATTCTTGAAGATGTTTCTTCAAAGAGACTGTCGGTAGAGGGATTACGTCAAAGGTTTGAAAAAAGGATAGGGAGTGGTTTTTTGAAACCTTCAACTAACCGAATGTTAAACCGTATCAAATGTATCTACATGTTTATTCGTGATAACGGTACAGTTACAACGCAAGAACTTGTAGAGGAATTTGGTATTACTCCTCGCACCATACAACGAGACTTAAATGTTTTAGCTTATAATGACTTGGTTTTTAGCCCAAGTCGTGGAAAATGGACAACAACAAGAAAGAAAGTAAAACTTTCCTCTTAAAAATGAAAAATAGACACAAACAATCCTATGCAATTGATTTGTTCTGTCCTAAAAAGAACATGATATAAATTTAAAAAGTTAAAGGAAGCCAATGTTTCTAGGCTTCCTTTTTTTCTATTGGGATTGTCCTTGATTACTATATAACAGAGCTTGGGCAATGCCGGTAAAATATTCTGACTCCCTTATAATATGGTCTAACACAACCTTTGCCGTCGGATTATTACTGACAGCTACACTATTTGTTTTAATTTGCTGACACAATTGTATAAATGCAAGGCTTTCTTGAAGACAATAGGAAACTAACTGAAGAACATGCTGGTACAGTTGGTTCGGAATATAGTATCCTGAGCGGACCACTGTTTCAATAAACCGGACCACCTGTTGATGTGTTTGGCTAAGGGCTGTTTCCCATTTTTTCAAAGCCTCCACAAATTCCTCCTCTAGTCCACTTACTAGTTCTCGGATGACTACTGTATGTTCCTCTTCCTGATGCTTCCAAAATTCTGCTTCATCTAGTATTCGTAACGGCATTTGATGGCCGTAATAAAATTGCATACCCATCCCTCCTTGTGATTTCTCTAAAATCTATGGGATGGGTAGACAAAATATTCATTACAGACAATTAGTGTCTACCGGACCCGGCATGGTCTAATGTTCTCCATTTCGTTTTCACCTTACAGATAATGACCATTTCATTTTTTAAAAATGATACAATGATAGAAAATATTTTGGGGTTGGCTGTATGGATTTATTTAGAAATCAATATCTCAGAAAAATTGAACTGAAAAGAAATGATATTTCTTCTTATAATCACTACCCATTTAATTTGCCATTTATAAAAAATTTTGAAGACTTATCCTTTCATCCAAAAGTGACGTTTTTAATAGGTGAAAACGGAATGGGGAAATCAACATTACTGGAAGCGATCGCTATAGCATTAGGGTTCAATCCTGAAGGTGGATCGTTCAACTTCCATTTTTCAACCTATGATTCTCATTCTGTTCTAGGTGAATATTTAAGGGTAATCAAGGGGATCGATCGGCCCAAAGATGGGTTTTTCCTGAGGGCTGAAAGCTTTTACAATGTTGCTTCCAATATTGAGGAAATGGACCGTGAAGGCTTTGGACCCCGTGTCATTGATTCTTTTGGTGGGGTTTCTCTCCATGAGCAATCCCATGGGGAGTCGTTTTTGGCGACATTTATCAATCGTTTTCGTGGAAATGGGATCTATATTTTGGACGAGCCGGAAGCCGCGCTTTCGCCTTTACGGCAATTGTCCATGCTCACCCGAATTCACGACCTTGTTAACGAAAATTCACAATTTGTCATTGCTACTCACTCTCCAATTATTATGTCATATCCAGATGCTGTAATTTTTGAATTTACGGATGAAGGAATTAGAGAGAGCAAACTAGAAGAAACAAGCCATTATCGGATTATGAAGCAGTTTTTCGACGATAGAAGTCGAATGATTCATCATTTGTTGAATGATAAACCATGAAAAAAGCTCAGAAAATGACTGAGCTTTTTTAGATAATATTTTTTCCATAAAAAATTTCATCCATTTCGAATTTAATTCTTTCCGTAATCTCAATCCGTTCTTCTGGAGACAGTTTGTCTATTGTATAACCGAATAAATAGTTATTCAAATCAAACTCGCGAAGTTTACATTTCGTATGAAAAATATTTTCTTGATACACATTTACATCAATCATATCGAACATTTCAATGACATCGTCTGGAATGTAATTTTGAATGGAGCTAATTTCATGATCAATAAACAGTTTATTGCCATCTTTATCCCTAGTAAAGCCACGTACGCGGTAATCGATTGTCATAACATCCGTTTCAAATGAACGAATTAAATAATGCAGTGCCTTCAAAGGCGAAATTTCGCCACAGGTTGATACGTCGATATCAGCCCTGAACGTGCTAATCCCTTCATCTGGATGATATTCAGGGTATGTATGAACAGTTATATGGCTTTTATCTAGTTGCATGACCACCGATTCCATTAAAGGTCCTGGTGATTCCTCAAAAATATCTTTTGGGGCATTCTTGACAGGACCTTCCGATACAAGTAATGTCACACTCGCTCCAGCAGGTTCAAAATCTTGACTAGCAATATTTAATACATGTGCTCCAATAATATCTGCCACATTTTTTAAAATCTTTGTTAACCTTTCAGCACTATATTGCTCATCAATATATTTTAAATAGGCCTCCCGTTCTTCTCGTGTTTTCGTATAACAAATATCATACATATTAAAACTTAATGATTTCGTTAAGTTATTAAAGCCATGTAATTCGATCCGCTGCTCGTGTGTAAGCTTCATTACCTCTTCCCCCTACTTGAGTTTTCCCATTTCAAATTACTTTCGTGAATATTAATAAGTTGCCCAGATTTCCATTTTTTATGGATCATTCAACACATTTCATCTCTTTACACGAATCAAAACATTCGAAAGACATGATGATGGAATATACCTTAACGAGGCTAAAAAATAAGAATTCGACTTTTTTATAATAATTATAATTTAATATTGATTTTAAAATTATAAATGTTATAATAAAAACAGATGAAATAAGAGGAGGAAATAACATGACGCTTGAACAAGTACTAAATCAACAAATTGCAAACTGGAATGTATTATATACAAAATTACATCGCTATCACTGGTATGTGAAAGGACCTCAATTTTTTACATTACATGCTAAATTTGAAGAATTGTATGAAGAAGCAGCTGCTGTAATAGATGAATTGGCAGAACAATTACTAGTCATTGGAGGAAGCCCGATTTCAACATTAAAAGAATATATACAATATGCAACCATCGAGGAATCTACTGAAATGTTAACAGCGGAAGGAATGGTCCAAGCTGTAGTAAATGATTTTTCACAAATTGTTGCAGAGTTACAAGTTGGTATGGAAGTTGCGAAGCAAAACAATGATGAAGTTACTAGTGACATGTTTTTAGAATTAATCGCCAAACTAAACAAACACAACTGGATGTTAAAATCCTTTTTGAATGCTTAATGAATAAAAAAGGGACAAAGTCATTAAACTCTGTCCCTTTTTAAATTAAAGATAAGCAAAAATAATTTCTAACGGTTTACAAAAGATAAAGACTAAAAAACAAAACGAACACACTATTTAATTTCTTAAAATTACAAACAAAATGAAAAGACCTAAATCTAGCCAAAGACCAGACTTAAGTCTTGGAAGCTAACGAAACATTTGTCTAGTTTTATTAAGTTGGTAAGATTAGGTCAATTACAGGTCTTGTTTATTTCACCTGATAATTTTTTAACTGTTCAATTTCTTCCTCGGTCAGTTCCCGATATTCCCCGAGCCCCAAAGATTCATCCAATTTCAATGGGCCCATGGAAATCCGCTGCAAATAGATAACCCTTTTGCCGACGGCTTGGAACATTCTTTTCACCTGATGGAATTTCCCTTCGGTAATCGTCAACTCAATGTCAGAACGAAGACCAGATTTTAATATTTTTAATTCGCCGGGCTTTGTCAAATACCCATCATTTAACACCACGCCTTTAGAGAAAGCTTGAACATCCTCCTCGGTTACCACACCATCAATGACAGCAAAGTAAGTTTTTGGTACATGCTTTTTCGGCGATAGCAAGCGATGGGCCAGTTGCCCGTCATTGGTTAACAGCAACAATCCTTCTGTATCTTTATCCAACCGACCTACTGGAAATGGTTTATATACTTGATCTTCCATTTCCAATAAATCAATGACTGTTTCCTCTTGATGATCCTCCGTTGCCGAGATGACTCCAGGAGGCTTGTTCATCATTAAATAAATCCATTCCTTATATTCAATTACTTCACCATATAAGGTGATAGTTTCTGTATTGGGGTCCACATGCTGTTTAGCATCTTTAACAATGGTGTCATTCACTTTGACAGCACCGTCTTTTAAAAGTTGTTTCACTTCCTTGCGGCTGCCGTAACCAAGATTGGAGAGCAATTTATCAATTCTCACTGGCTCGTCTCCTTCCAAAAATCTGTAATTTTCTCAACAAACGGTCGACTCTGTCACCAAATAACTTGCGGGCTAGACCAGATTTTAAGCCTAAGTAAAAATAAATAGCTGCCCCCACACTAGCGCTGAGACCTATAAGAATCACAGATTCAATCTTTGATTCAGGTGAGAGGAATAACAATAAGAGTTTATAAACAATGCCTGTGCCCGCCCACATAAAACCAACAAAAATGACAATAAGTAGACTTCTTCTTAATACAAGTCGAAACGGATAGTGAGCAAATGACTTAATGACTAATAAATTGATTAATATCGCAGCAGCATATCCAAGCGTAGTAGCTAAAACCGCTCCTTTTGTTTCCATCATTTTAATGAGCGGAATGTTTAAAGAAAGTTTAATTAATAATCCGACTAATAAGCTTAAAATCGTAAAGCGCTGCTCATTAATCCCTTGCAAAATAGCTGCTGTAACTGAAAACAAAGAAAAGAGTATAGCAACTGGAGCATAGGCTCGCAACACTTCAGCCCCTATCAAATCATGCTGATAGAACGCAGTATAGACAGGTTCCGCCAATAAGGATAATCCGATGGAAGCAGGCAAGGTTAAATATAACAGCACTTGAAACGTTTGGTTGAGCTGATGGTTTAAGCTCTTCCGATCCCCAGCAACAAATGCCTGTGTAATACTTGGGACAAGCGTTAATGAAAAGGCGGTGGCCAGTGACATAGGAATAATTACAATTTTGTGAGACTCAAAATTTAAAATTGAAAAATAAGAATCTGCAACCTTCGCTTGGATTCCAATCTCAGCCATAGCCTTACTGAAAGTAATTTGGTCAACGGCTTGAAACAATGGATTAGCAATCCCAACTAACACAAATGGAGCGGAATAAAGCAGAATTTCCTTGTAAATTTCTTTAAGAGAAATTTCTACTGTTCCTTTATCTTTTCGCAAAAGCTCATCCAGATATGGCTTTCTTTTATACCAATACCAAAATAATACGAGTAAACCACCAATAGCTCCAACAAACGCTGCAAACGTCGCCACTGAAGCTGCCGTTACAATGTCACCTTTAAAAATTTTCAAGACAGCATACGCTCCGATGAGCAAGAAAGCAATCCGGACAATTTGTTCAACAACCTGGGAAACAGCGGTAGGTCCCATCGATTGATGGCCTTGAAAAAATCCTCTAATTAAACTCATAAATGGCACAATAATCAAAGCAAAACTTACCGCCCGCATTACTGTTGTTACATCTTTAATATTGGCGTCTTTATTTGTGCTCATTTCCGCAAAAACAGGTGCTGCGAAGTACATGATGAGAAATGAAATCACACCAGTGGTAAGCATAACCAGTAAGCCGGATTTAAAAAGCTTTCGGCCAACAGCAAATTCCTCAAGAGCATTATATTTAGATATAAATTTTGAAACAGCAAGCGGAATTCCCGCCGTTGCAACACTGATAAAAATCGTATAGGGAACATAAGAGTATTGGTAAAGGACCGTCCCCTCTCTCCCTACAATTTGGAAAAATGGAATGACGTAAATTAAACCAAGAATTTTGGATAGTATCGTTCCGAATGTAAGGATAAAAGTTCCTCTTAAAAGCTTAGACTGCATAAAATCCCTTCCTGACTGAAGAATCCGCAAAAACCATTACAGTTTTTTGCACACTATTGATAGTTTACAACTTCTTTTCTTGCTATGCTACTAACAACCAAATGAAATTTATGAAAAAATCGTTTATATTCGTCACAAAATGTTTATAATGAGGTGAATCTATTTAAAGTTGGTGGAAGTATGAATTATGATGTCATTGTGATCGGCGGTGGCCCATCAGGATTAATGGCAGCTATTGCTGCAGGAGAAAAAGGAGCAAAAGTCTTATTAATAGATAAAGGGAACAAGCTTGGAAGAAAACTAGCCATTTCCGGTGGCGGCCGTTGCAATGTTACGAACAGGCTCCCTGTCGATGAATTAATTAAGCATATTCCCGGAAACGGTAAATTTTTGTATAGTGCATTTTCAATTTTTAATAATGAAGATATCATCCGATTTTTTGAGAAATTAGGTATACAACTGAAAGAAGAGGATCATGGTCGGATGTTTCCGGTAACCAATAAAGCACAATCGGTGGTTGATGCTTTACTAAATCAGCTGGATAAACTGCAGGTTATGGTTATGACCGATGCACCCGTAGTTGATGTTCTTTATGAAAATGGATCGGTTTCTGGCATTTTATTAAAGAATAAACAAATTTTCACTGCAAAATCCATTGTTATTGCTGTTGGTGGAAAATCGGTTCCCCACACAGGGTCAACCGGAGATGGTTATGCTTGGGCAGAAAAAGCCGGACATACGATCACTGATTTATTTCCTACTGAAGTACCAGTTACCTCGGATGAATCTTTCATTAAAAATAAAGTTTTACAAGGGTTATCACTCCGGGATATCGAATTAAGTGTGTTAAATCCAAAAGGAAAACCGTTAATTACTCACCGCATGGACATGATTTTTACCCATTTCGGCATCAGCGGCCCTGCAGTACTCCGTTGCAGTCAGTTCGTTGTAAAAGCGCTAAAGAAATTTAATGTTACACATGTGTCTATGCTTATAGACGCCCTACCGGATCGAAAAGAAGAGGAATTATTCCAAGAAATCGTAAAATTAGTGAAAGCCGAACCGAAAAAAAATCTTAAGAACATCCTTAAAGGCTTGCTTCCGGAACGATACTTGTTATTTTTATTAGAAAAAAACGAGATCGACCCAACAGCCCAAGCGGGAACGATTTCAAAAGAAAAAATTCGTAGTTTTGTTCATAGTTGCAAAAACTTTCAATTCAAGGTGAATGGAACCCTCTCCATTGAAAAAGCGTTTGTAACTGGTGGCGGAGTTTCGGTAAAAGAAATTAATCCGAAAACAATGGAATCAAAACTGATGAACGGTTTATATTTTGCTGGTGAAATTTTAGATATTCATGGATACACCGGTGGTTACAATATTACTGCTGCTCTTGTAACGGGAAGATTAGCCGGAACAAATGCAGCTTTAACTGCCAAAAATAATAGGGCCTGACTTTGAGCGTTAGGCCCTGTAAATAATCATAGCGGAAAAACAATAGACTTGTTCTTCCTCTTCATCCTCTTGAAATGCTGCTACATTGTATTTAATATCTAGCAAACTTTTTTCATCTAAGCCTCTCAACCAGCGATTCATTTCTATCTCTAAATCCTTTTCATGCTCACGATCAAATAACTTTACTTGAATCATCTGTCTCTCCCTTTCCTTTTTTCTTACAGTATGGACAGTTTTTCAGAAACTTAAAAGTGAAAGGCTCCCTGTTTAGCGTCCTCCTATCGCCTCCTCCCATAAGCTGTCGCATTCAGTCATGCGATATGGATGCTACCGGAGGCTTCCTTGTGTTAACCTCCAACTGAGATGAAAGAGAATACACGAAGAGACGGAAAGACGAATAGATGTTGACTTAAACTTAAGTCATCTCACTGCTAGATTTTTTAAAGTCAAAAAAAAAGACTCCCATTTGGAGTCTTATACCGTTTCGCCTTCCCATTCAAGCATTCCGCCGACCATGTTACAAACTTTATAGCCTTTATCCTGTAGATACTGGCAGACATTGCCGCTACGAGCACTGGAGCGACAAATAAAAATGTATTCTTTGTCTTTATCAAAATAGTCAAGGTTATCTGGAATATCACTCATGCGAATATGTTTGGCTCCAGGAATCATTCCCATTGCCACCTCGTGATCTTCCCTTACATCCACCATCTCAAGCTTTTCCCCAGCTTCAAGCTTCTTTTTTAATTCTGCTGGGGTTATTGTTTTAATTTCTTCCATCTAAATCGTCCCCTTTTTAGAAAAACATCCCCTAAAAATTGGGGGATGTTTTCAAATAATTAGTTAGCTACAATATTCACCAATTTACCTGGAACAGTAATGACTTTACGGACCGTTTTTCCTTCGATTTGTTCTTTGATCCGCTCATCTTCCATTGCAATACCTTCTAATGTTTCTTTGTTGGCATCTTTTGAAACCAATAACTTAGCCTTTACTTTGCCATTAACTTGAACCACGATTTCAACTTCGTTATCAACTAACTTCGCTTCATCATAAGCAGGCCATGCTTCATAAGAAATTGTACCAGTATGACCTAGTTTTTCCCAAAGTTCTTCAGCAATATGTGGAGCAATTGGTGAAAGTAGTTTCACGAAACCTTCCATGAAATGCTTCGGAAGAACGGTTGCTTTATAGGCTTCATTAATGAATACCATCATTTGTGAAATGGCAGTATTGAAGCGCAACCCTTCATAGTCCTCCGTCACTTTCTTTACAGTTTGATGATATACTTTTTCAAGATTTGAACCATCTTCAACCGGTTGGATTTTCGGATTTAATTCTCCATTTTCCTCTACCATTAAACGCCAGATTCGGTCAAGGAATCGACGGGCTCCATCCAGTCCGTTCGTTGACCATGCAATGGATGCATCAAGAGGGCCCATGAACATTTCATATAGGCGCAAAGTATCGGCACCGTGAGATTTAATGATGTCATCAGGATTTACGACATTGCCTTTAGACTTACTCATTTTCTCGTTGTTTTCACCAAGAATCATTCCTTGGTTAAATAGTTTTTGGAATGGTTCTTTCGTTGGCACTACCCCGATATCATATAGGAATTTGTGCCAGAAGCGAGCGTATAGTAAATGAAGTACTGCATGTTCGGCACCACCGATGTAAATATCAACTGGAAGCCAATGTTTTAATTTTTCCGGATCGGCTAATTGTTTATTATTTTTCGGATCAATATAACGTAAGTAGTACCAGCAACTACCTGCCCACTGCGGCATTGTATTTGTTTCGCGGCGCCCCTTTTTACCAGTAACAGGGTCAACTACATTTACCCAATCTTCGATATTGGCTAATGGCGATTCCCCCGTGCCTGATGGTTTGATTTCCGTTGTTTTCGGAAGCATTAATGGAAGCTCTTCTTCTGGTACGCCTGTCATTGTGCCATCTTCCCAATGGATGATTGGAATTGGCTCACCCCAATAACGCTGGCGGCTAAATAACCAATCACGAAGACGATAGGTTACTTTCTTTGAACCTATTCCTTTTTCTTCAAGCCAGGCAATCATTTTTTGAATGGCATCAGCTTTGTTTAAACCATTTAAGAAGTCGGAATTCACATGTTCGCCATCACCAGTGTAAGCTTCTTTTTCTACATTGCCACCGGCTACGACTTCCTTAATTGGCAGACCAAAAGTTTTTGCAAATTCATGGTCACGCTCATCATGAGCTGGTACAGCCATAATGGCCCCAGTTCCATAGCTGACGAGAACATAATCTGCAATCCAGATCGGCATCTTTTCGCCATTAGCTGGATTAATAGCATAAGCACCTGTAAACACACCTGTTTTTTCTTTCGCCAAATCAGTCCGTTCAAGATCGCTTTTTGATTTTATTTGATCTAAATATGCCTCTACTGCTGCCTTTTGTTCAGGAGTTGTAATTTTTTCTACTAAAGCATGCTCTGGGGCAAGCACGGCATATGTTGCTCCAAATAGTGTATCAGGACGAGTGGTGAATACAGTAAAAGTTTCATCATGCCCTTCGATTTGGAATGTCACTTCTGCTCCCTCAGATCGACCGATCCAGTTGCGTTGCATTTCCTTCAAACTCTCAGGCCAATCAAGCTCTTCAAGATCTTCAAGAAGGCGGTCCGCATAAGCAGTGATTTTTAAAACCCATTGTCTCATTGGACGGCGTTCAACCGGATGGCCACCGCGCTCACTTTTTCCATCAATCACTTCTTCATTTGCCAGCACTGTACCAAGAGCCGGACACCAGTTCACTGGCACTTCATCCACATAGGCAAGTCCTTTTTCCCAAAGTTTTAGGAAGATCCATTGTGTCCATTTGTAGTACTCTGGATCAGTTGTATTAACTTCACGATCCCAGTCATAGGAGAATCCTAGTGACTTAATTTGTCTGCGGAAGGTTTCAATGTTTTTGGCTGTAAATTCTGCCGGGTCATTCCCCGTATCAAGTGCATATTGTTCAGCAGGGAGACCAAACGCATCCCAACCCATTGGATGAAGTACATTATACCCCTGCATTCGCTTCATTCGAGCAAGGATGTCAGTGGCTGTGTAACCTTCCGGGTGGCCGACATGAAGACCAGCTCCTGAAGGATATGGAAACATGTCTAAAGCGTAGAATTTTCGTTTGCCCGGTTCTTCTTTTGTCTTAAATGTTTTTTCTTCTTCCCATTTCTTTTGCCATTTCTTTTCAATTTGTTGATGGTCGTAACTCATATTTCATCCTCCTAACTAGAAAAGCGAAAAGCGTCTTTGTCGCTATAACAAAACACTTTGCTATTCGAATCGTATTTTTTCTTTAAAATTTGGCTGTTTTTTTCTTTTCGTACTAGTTATGTTCTTTCGCCATCTACTACTGCAGGACAATTAATTACTCATAGGAAGCTGCCACGTTCGGAGATGAGATACCTTTTTAGAGATTCCTCCATTAATTTAACGGCAAAAAAATAAAAAACCTCTCATCCCAAATCAGGGACGAGAGGATTATATGTATCTTCCCGCGGTACCACCCACATTAGTGCATATGCACTCACTTCATTTTACCTTAACGCGGTAAACGGCAGACATTACTATCTTTCATATCTGCAACTCCTAGGCGAGTTCATGACCTCCCCGGTTGACTTTCACCAGCCGTCAACTCTCTTTATACGGTTTTGAGTCACTACTACTCCTATTCAATGTTATTCGAATATCATTTTACGGTAATTGTATTAAATTTTTGAACAAGATGCAAGGGGCATATGCCTATTTTCAAAACAAGGAAAAATAACGACCCATTACTTGAATACAAAAAAAGTATGGGTCAATTTCTTTATTCCCATACTTTAAATCTTTTATACGACCATACTTTTATCTTTTATTTGCTCTTTTCCTTTAATACCGCGGTCATAGAAGAGTGTAGTTATGATTGAAACAACAAACAATCCCATTAAGATGGTAAATAATGCAGACATATTATATAGATCAACAACCATTCCTCCTAATAACGGTCCTATCATCCTGCCACAGGTTGCGGTGCTATTAACAATCCCTTGATAAAAACCTTCTCTCCCTCCTGGAGAAAGGGTAAAAGCAATCGTTGGGACAGCCGGCCAGATAAACATTTCGCCTATCGTTACAATTATCATCGCTGTCAAAAATCCTGTAAAAATCTCTGCTTTACTTGCAATGAAAAAGGATACAATGAAAAAGGCGATTCCAATTAAGATTTGTACTTTCAATGAAATGGACAAATGCTTAAGTACACCATTTAAGAGCGGCTGTACAAGAACAATGAGTGCTCCATTGACCGTCCAAAGGAAACTATATTGTGACAATGAAATATGGACGTCTTGCATATAAGAAGCAATTGTTGTTGTCCATTGGACATATGCAACCCAACATAATAAATAACCAAAGCAAAGAATTAACAGTGCCTGTAGATTTGCCCTATTTGTAACAGTCACTGATTTATTATTGACAGCCTGCTGATTAGATGATTTGACCGTTATACTTCGATAACCAAAAACAGCAATGAATAAAAATAGAATATACATGACGGTATTCGCTAGAAAAATGAGTTGGAAGGAATATTCTGCGACGATACCTCCCAGTGCAGTTCCAATAGCTACTCCAACGTTTTGTGCAACATAGAGTGCATTGAATGACTTTCGGCCACCCTCTTTCCACACGGATCCTGCCATCGCGTACATCGCTGGAAAAATAATCCCTGTTCCAACGCCAACAATAGTTAGAAATATAACATAGGTCGGCCAGCCATGCCAAAAGGTTAATCCAATTAAAGCAATCAGCGAAATAGCTATACCGAGTAATATAGATTTGTATCCTCCGATTTTATCAAATAGATTTCCTCCAACAAGGTTTCCGATAACGGTTGCACCAGCATTAAGCATTAAAACAATACCTGCAACCGATAAGGATTTCCCTAAATGGTCGTGAATATAGATGGTGTTTAAAGGCCATAAAAAAGAAGAGCCAATCACATTCACTGCCATCCCAATAATTAATAGCCATAAGGCACGTGGCATGAACAACGCTCCTTTTGAAAAAAATATTTCGATACCCTAGGTAATTTTAGAGCTTTTCTGGTAAAAGTTCAATCATTTTCATTTGCCATTTTTCGAAAAAAGAATTGTGTTTTGCATTCCAATTATATTAATGATTTTTCAGTAGAACTCACCGTAAAAAAAGAATCTCTCAACTATAGTGTTGAGAGATTTTTAGTAATTTTAAGATGATTGATCCTGTTCTTGATGCATTTTTGATTTAACCCGCTGCCCACCTGTTTTTTCATATTTCTTTTTAGCTTGCTTAACAAGATCAACATCCTGTCCTAGTTCCATATCTTGATTATTGATCCCATTCCGGTTTTTCTGTTCAGGGTTTTGCTTTTTAGAACGTTTTTTCATTATTGTTCTCCTCCTCTAGTGCCCTGTAAGATCATATTGTTCTGCATCTGTTGAATCTGCAGGCGCATTCTGTGAAGCTGTTCTCTTTGCTGCCCATTAGCACTATGAGCCATTGTTGCAATATCCTGATAAGTTTGCTCTAGTCTCTGTAAAGCCTCAATATAATCATTTTCATTATAATGCTCTTGCATACTGCTCTGTTTGTATTGCTCTTCTGCAAAGCGAATGGTTTCTTCTACCTGTTGTGATAAAGTTTCCATCGAAGCACGAGTAGCCATGAAAGTACCCCCTTCTTGATGTGGCACCAATTAATGAAGCATTAATGCTTCACTTCTTAGTCTGTTCTCCAATTTTCTTCGTATTACAATGAACACATTGATAATTACTGGCAATCATGTGTGAAATAATTAGTTGGAGA
The DNA here is from genome assembly GCF_010975035.1 of Neobacillus thermocopriae. GTDB lineage: Bacteria > Bacillota > Bacilli > Bacillales > Cytobacillaceae > Neobacillus > Neobacillus thermocopriae. Next base: position 68,009 of record NZ_JAAIUV010000008.1, read on the forward strand.
AGCACTTTTTTTCATGTAAAATATTTTTTATGCGAATTTTTATAAAGGAGGTTTTCTGATATGCTTCAGACAAACCCTTTTCCATATGCATCTGATGATAAACGTTATCACACTTGGAATTACCATCTTCGTCAACAATTTGGTCATAAAGTATTTAAAATTGCCTTGGATGGTGGTTTTGATTGTCCAAATCGTGATGGTACGGTGGCTTATGGAGGTTGTACTTTTTGCAGTGCAGCAGGTTCCGGTGATTTTGCTGGTAACCGTAATGACAGTCTTGAAAAACAATTTCATGACATAAAAGAAAAAATGCATACGAAATGGAAAGATGGCAAATATATGGCCTATTTCCAAGCCTTTACCAATACCCATGCACCGGTCGAGGAATTACGTGAAAAATATGAAACAGTCCTTAGACAAGATGGAGTAGTTGGGTTATCAATCGCCACCCGTCCAGATTGTCTACCTGATGATGTCGTTGAATATTTAGCTGAATTAAATGAACGGACGTATCTTTGGGTAGAACTAGGACTTCAAACTATCCATGAACAGACAGCAACCCTAATCAACCGAGCACATGATTTTCAATGCTATATTGATGGAGTAAACAAACTAAGAAAACATGGCATACGAATTTGCTCCCATATTATCAACGGACTACCTCTAGAGAATTACGATATGATGATGGAAACAGCTAGAGAAGTTGCAAAATTAGATGTACAAGGTATTAAAATTCACTTGTTGCATCTTCTCAAAGGAACACCAATGGTGAAGCAATACGAAAAAGGAATGCTTCAATTTCTTTCTCAAGAAGACTATATAAACTTAGTATGTGACCAATTGGAAATTTTACCTCCGGAAATGATTGTTCATCGCATCACTGGCGATGGCCCAATCGATTTGATGATTGGACCAATGTGGAGCGTTAACAAATGGGAAGTCTTAAACAGTATCGATGCAGAGTTAAAAAGAAGAGACAGTTGGCAGGGAAAATATTTTCAGGGGGAATCCAATAAACGATGAAAATGGATCGAATTCTACCGTTTGCACGGCTTTTACTTAAAAAAGCTGTATCCCCAGGCGATATCGCGGTGGATGCAACATTAGGAAATGGACATGATACCGTTTTTCTAGCGGAACTTGTTGGAGATACAGGAAAGGTTTATGGTTTCGATGTTCAGGAACAAGCAATTCTAGCAACCAAACAACGCTTAAATAACCATAATCTCATGGGGCGGGTCATACTATTTCACAATGGTCACGAAAAGGTTAGTGAATTGATACCAGCAGACCAACATGGTAAAGTCACTGGAGCCATTTTCAACCTTGGCTATCTCCCTGGAAGTGACAAAACAATTGTGACTAAACCGGAAACAACCATTTCTGCCATCAAGCAATTGCTAGAAATAATGGCTCCTGAAGGGATCATTGTCCTTGTCATCTATCACGGGCATGAAGGGGGAGCTATTGAACGAGATGCACTGCTTCAATATTGTCAGCAATTGGACCAAAAGCAAGCCCATGTCCTTCAATATCAATTCATTAATCAGCAAAATAATCCGCCATTTATCGTGGCAATTGAAAAAAGATAAACCAGGCAACTGCCTGGTTTTTTATTTTGTGATTAGCATTCTCTCCATTAACGATGGGACTGCTTTCTGCAACGACCTATAAACAACTCCATTTATATAGAAAAAATAACTAATCCAACCGCCTGATTTTATTAATTCTTTTGCCAGTTTTCGGACATCCTTTTGCTTTCGCACTTTTGAATCCGATAAATAAATACCTAATAACCCCCGGTTAATCAACTGGTGAAATTTTTTGTGGGGCAATAATTCAGTATGACGATCCGCCTCAGTTACAAAATATTTTAATCGGTTACAAAGTATTTCCTGAGAATCGTAATAAAAGCAAAAATTTAAATCGCCGCCTACAACATCCTCTTCTTGATCAATGAAATAATCCAAAAGAATATGAAGCCCTTGTATGTACGGAAAATATCCTTTTCTAATATTAGCCGCATCACTAGCTGTAAAATCCTTTCTCATGGCATAGGAGACTAGGCAAAAAATACCAAGTGTAGAACCAGAGCAGGCTGAAAATTCATACCACTCCATATCTGGGAGGTGTTTTTGATATTGTTCAAACCATTTTTCCAGTCGCCCAACCCGCTCTTCTTTTTTTACATGCTTGTGTATTTGCAAATCACAATAATACTCGCACAGTTCAAGAAGATAATCTTTAATTAAATCATAATGTTCGATTTCTCTTAAAATGGTGCGGCAAGTTTTTGATAAATCATGTAAATAACCATCATCATCTTGATCTTCCCTCAATCGATAATAATTTTTATTGACTTCCTGCAATTTAAGTGCATCTGACATCGATTCATGAAGGGCAGCAAAATCATTCGGATCAAGTGAGGTACTTCGATCACACAGATTATCAAGATAATCGCTAATGGTTTGATACGCTACAATAAACTTCACGGCCTTTTGATAATGCTCATTGGCAGTTAGGGCAAGAATGGCGCCGCCTTCACAGTGAAAGGTTTTTTGGGCAATGCTAGCCAGCGCCTGTTTCCTTAACTCTGGGTTCGGGATATTTTCAGCACGGCTTTTCCAATAAGCCAATTCCTGATGAACAGCTGGAAGTATTTTGCGGTAAACATTTGCCATTAGGGTAATTGGCATCATGGAATACACCCTTTCTTACACAATATATCCGATTGCCTTTAATTGACTGAGAACAAAGTCTTTGGCATATTCAAATACCTCTTCCCTTTCAGGTTCATTAAAGATTTCATGGTAACATTTTGGCCATTCCTTATACCTTTTTTCAGATAATGGAACACGGTTAAACCATTCCTTCACATGTTCTTTTCGAACAATCTTATCATCTCCCCCTTGCATCACAAGCATAGGGACGTCCTGGATTTTTTCCATATTTTGAAATGCCAGTTTTATACCGTGTACTAGCTCACGATACCATCTGACAGATACCTTTGTAACATATAGGCTATCATTAGAGTCCGCTTCTCTAACATCTTCATTTCTTGTAGCCATTTGAACTGTAAGTCCGGAATTTAACCTTAAAGTTGGAAAAAACACATTTAATACGTGTGAGAAAAGATCTAGCAATTTTGAGGGCGGTTTGACGAGCCCCAAACAAGGAGAGGACAGGATTACTCCGGCAATATCCAGTCTTTCTTCCTGCAACAAGCGAATGGAAATTAATCCGCCCATACTATGTCCAAGTAAGAAAACAGGCAAATTGTAACGATAAGCTGCTTGTACCCAATCCTTAACTTCCATTAAATATTCATCAAAGGAGTCAATATGGCCGCGGTTTGCTCTTGATGTCATGCCTTGTCCAGGAAGATCAGACATGATTACATGAAATCCGGATGAACGCCACATTTCAATCAGCCAGCCATATCGTCGATGGTGTTCCATAGCCCCATGGACAATCACGATCACAGCTTTTGCTTCTCCTTCTGCTTCCCACTTCCACATATTTAAATAATCCCCCTGCTATCATTTTAAGTATTTTACCATAACCTACAATCTATTGTAGGTTGAAACCATATCCCTATGAAGGGTGTACCATTTATTTTATATTTCTGCAAATTTTCGATAAAATGAATACATCTATTGTATGGTAAAGGAGCGTTGTTTATGATTTATCCGTATAAAGATAAGTATCCAATCATTGCCGATTCCGTATTTATTGCCGATTATGTGACCATTACCGGTGATGTTGAAATTGATGAGGAATCCAGCATCTGGTTTAACACTGTTATTAGAGGTGATGTAGCTCCTACAAGAATAGGGAAAAAGGTTAATATTCAAGACAATTCTATCTTACACCAAAGCCCCAATAACCCCCTAATTATTGAGGATGAAGTAACGGTCGGACATCAGGTAATCCTGCACAGCTGTATCATTCGAAAAAAAGCATTAATTGGAATGGGGTCGATCATTCTTGATCAAGCGGAAATTGGTGAGGGAGCTTTTATTGGAGCCGGCAGCTTGGTACCTCAAGGTAAAAAAATCCCTCCCAATACATTGGCATTTGGAAGACCTGCCAAGGTAATTAGAGAACTCACTGCTGATGATATTAAAGATATGGAACGTATTTCAAGAGAATATAAAGAGAAAGCACAATATTATAAATCATTACAAAAGTAAAAAAGCGGGAGTAACTCCCGCTTTTTTATAGTCAAACCATAATAGTTAACAAATGAATTTATTATAAGTTTGCCTGTTGACGTAAGATTTCTGCTTTATCTGTACGCTCCCAAGGAAGATCTACATCAGAGCGACCAAAATGTCCATAAGCAGCAGTTTGCTTGTAAATCGGACGACGTAAATCTAACATTTTGATAATGCCAGCAGGGCGAAGATCAAAGTTAGATTCAACTAAATGAACCAATACTTCCTCAGAAACTTTGCCTGTACCAAATGTATCGATTGAAATAGAAACTGGTCTTGCTACCCCGATGGCATAGGCAAGCTGTACTTCACACTTATCAGCCAATCCTGCAGCAACAATATTTTTCGCTACATAACGTGCTGCATAAGCTGCGGAACGGTCAACCTTTGTAGGATCTTTACCAGAGAAAGCACCGCCACCATGACGAGCATAGCCGCCATAAGTATCAACAATAATTTTGCGCCCAGTTAAGCCTGCATCCCCTTGAGGTCCACCAATAACGAAACGGCCAGTTGGGTTAATAAAATATTTCGTATTTTCATCAATCAATTCTTTTGGAACAACAGGATTGATGACATATTCCTTAATATTACGCTGAATCTGTTCAAGTGTAATTTCTGGATGATGCTGGGTAGAAATAACAATTGTATCAATACGAACTGGATTGTTATTTTCATCGTATTCAACCGTTACTTGTGTTTTACCATCTGGACGTAGATATGGAAGAATTTCCTCTTTACGAACTTCTGTTAATCGACGGGCAAGCTTGTGTGCAAGTGAAATTGGAAGAGGCATAAGCTCTTTTGTTTCATTGCAGGCAAATCCAAACATCAAGCCTTGGTCACCCGCACCAATCGCTTCAATTTGCTCATCAGTCATTAAACCTTCACGTGCTTCCAATGCCTGGTCAACACCCATCGCGATATCAGGTGACTGTTCATCAATAGAAGTCAATACTGCACAAGTGTCTGCATCAAAACCATACTTAGCACGTGTATAACCAATCTCGCGAACGGTATCACGAACAATCTTTGGGATATCTACATATGTAGAAGTAGTGATTTCCCCTGAAACAAGAACTAACCCTGTTGTTACTGAAGTTTCTGCAGCAACACGCGCATTGGGATCCTTTGCTAAAATAGCGTCTAAAATAGAATCAGAAATTTGGTCACAAATCTTATCCGGATGACCTTCAGTTACTGATTCAGAAGTGAACAAACGACGTTTTGTTGACATCTGAATTCCTCCTATAGATATGAGATAAATGAGGTCGCTTACTTGCTTAAATGGCTTTCTATCAAACCTCAGAATTGATACGGAACTCATTCCCTAATAGTATGAAATAAACACAGGGTTTTTATAATGTATGAAATTTCCCTGTTATCTTCTCGTGTTAGAAAAGCGATTATGTAGACACGGACAAAAGAAAAAACCTTTCCGTTTGAGGAAAGGTTATAAGCAATTGTTTTGCGTGCCTTTCACTCTTATCGTTCAAGGACTAGCCTTGCATCAGGTTAAGCACCTTTGCCTAGAAAATGTCTAGTTATAAGACATTTTCTTAGTATGCAGGTTGCTGGGTTTCATTGGGCCTGTCCCTCCACCGGCTCGGGATAAGAGAGTATCCGTTCAAGGTTAAATCATAACCCACTTCTTTAAGCAATGTCAATGGATTTTTTTGAAACTTTTATCAAAAAATATTCTTTATTCATTAAGTTTTTAAATGAAAAAACTACATCCTGTCCATGACTTTTTCAACAGGATAAGAATAAAGTATAAAATACACCCTTACTTTATCAAATAGTATAGACTATTCATCCAAATGTGTTATACTATTGTTTGACAATAGTACTTAAAAAAATATTTATAAGGAAGGTTCGTTATATGAATACTGTTCATATTCCAAATGAATTAAAACTTCTATTAAATGGAGATAATGTCCATGTTCAACTATCTGTTCCTCAGTTAGTGGAAAAAATTTTAAGCCGTAATGAGGGGTTATTAACTTCTACTGGAGCAGTACGAGTTTCAACAGGTAAATATACTGGCCGATCACCACAAGATAAATTTATTGTTTCGGAAGCGTCTACAAAAGAGAAAATTGATTGGGGCTCCCTTAACCAGCCAATCTCTGAAGAAGTTTTTACTAACTTATATAATAAAGTATTGGATTACTTAAAACAACAAAATGAAATTTTTGTTTTCAAAGGTTTCGCAGGAGCTGATAAAAAATCCCGCCTGCCGATTCAAGTGATCAATGAATTTGCATGGCATAATTTATTTGCCCACCAATTATTTATCCGTCCAACTGAAGAAGAATTACTTTCACATGAGGCGGAATTTACAGTTATTTCTGCACCAAATTTTAAAGCAGATCCTAAGGTGGATGGAACTAATTCTGAAACCTTTATTATCATTTCTTTTGAACGTCGAATTGTATTAATTGGCGGTACAGAGTATGCAGGTGAAATGAAAAAATCCATTTTCTCTGTAATGAATTATTTGTTACCTGAGAACAACATTTTCTCCATGCACTGCTCTGCAAATGTTGGTGCTGAAGGGGATGTTGCATTATTCTTTGGTTTATCCGGAACAGGTAAGACCACCCTTTCCGCTGATCCGAACCGTAAGCTAATTGGTGATGATGAGCATGGCTGGTCATCAAATGGCGTTTTCAATATCGAGGGCGGCTGTTATGCAAAGTGCATCAATCTATCTCGTGAAAAGGAACCACAAATTTTTGATGCAATCCGTTTTGGAACGGTTCTTGAAAATGTTGTTATCGACCAAGAATCACGAATTCCGGATTATAATGATGGAACACTAACTGAAAATACCCGGGCCGCTTATCCAATCGAAGCAATTGATAATATTATTCAGCCTAGCATTGCAGGCCATCCGAATACCATTGTATTCTTAACGGCTGATGCTTTTGGTGTATTACCTCCAATTGCTAAATTAACAAAAGAACAAGCAATGTATCATTTCTTAAGCGGTTATACATCAAAACTTGCTGGTACTGAACGTGGGGTAACATCACCACAAGCTACATTCTCTACTTGCTTTGGTGCGCCATTCCTTCCACTTCCAGCAACACGATATGCTGAAATGCTAGGAGAAAAAATTCTTGAGCACAATGTGAATGTCTTTTTAGTAAATACAGGCTGGACTGGCGGAGAATATGGCGTGGGTCAAAGAATGAAGCTTTCTTACACAAGAGCCATGGTGCAAGCTGCTCTTGAAGGTGAATTAAACAATGTGGAGACTATTAAGGATGAAATCTTTGGTTTAAATATTCCACTTCATATCCCTGGAGTACCAGACGAAGTTCTTCAGCCACAAAAAACATGGGCTGATCCGAAAGCATATGAAATTAAGGCAAAAGAGCTTGCAGCCAAATTCCGAGAAAACTTTAAGAAGTTTAAAAATGTAGGACCAGAAATTGAAGAAAAAGGCGGACCAATTGCCTAAACTTTTCATAAAAACAAGCGATTCCAATAGGAATCGCTTGTTTTTTTAAATTCCCCCTCCAAAGTTACCACCCAATTGAGGTGCCTTAATCGCATTTTTAGCCTTATACTTCCACTGGTATTCTAAAAAGCTTCTCAGCTGTATCAATTAATCCGCCATACTCTGAATCACTTTCCATGAAATACACTTAAACATATAGGAAGTGAAATGTGACTTGCTAAACTAATGCTCTTATCAATTTACAAAACTCTAAAAAGTAATCGAATGTTTTAATCCATTTCTCTTATTAAAATTTGAGCAAGAGTCATTCATTCGATTTAATTGGTGGAATTTAATGAAATTAATTGATACGTGATAGTAGTGGTATTTTTTTCCCACTCTACTTTTTTAATTAAAGCTGTCCCACTTGAGTTGCTATCTAAAGTTTTTCGAACATCTACTGGGATTTCTAGTGGATACAATCGATAACCTTCTTTTTGTAAAACAAAAAGATTTTCTTCAAGTCGTTTTTCGTTTCCTTTTGTAACAATTAACGTATTTAATTCAAGAGGCATCCCCATAACGATCCACTCCTCTACTATTTATAATTCTATCTTATCATCTTTTCCTATTTTTTTTCATCCACTTCGTTAATTCTTCAACGATTTTTCGATTAATGGTTGGCGGAAAATAATGCGTGAAGTGGTCAAAATACCAACATTCAACTGACTTGTTAAGGGTGCGGAGTCTTCTTTCCAGCCGATAAGCATGCTCAATAGAAACATTTCGGTCATTGACTCCATGAATAATGAGAACTGGTACTTCTAGTTTTTCTAATTCATAAAGAGGTGTTCTTTCTTGATATCGTTCCGGATACTTCTCTGGAGTCCCTCCAATGACTCGTTTCATCATTCTTCTTAAATCCTTGCGCTCGTAGTAAGTCAGGCTCATATCACTAACACCACCCCATGTGACAAGTGATGCTGCGTCAGGAAATTGAATTCCCGTCAATAACGCCATTACTCCCCCCCGGGAAAATCCAAAAATATGTATTTGTTTAACATTCGGAAGCGATTTTAGCAATAAATATCCCGCAAATGCATCTTCCCGGTCCTTCCCAGCAAAATCTTCATTCCCTTCTCCACCTTGATTGCCACGATAGTAAGGAGCGAATACGACAAACCCTTCTTGGGCAAATTGGGCAATCCTCGCTGGACGAACCTTACCGACGTTTTTGATTCCCCCTCTTAAATAAAGAAAGCCGTCAGTTGAACGTTCCCATTTCGGTTCCGCTAGCATCCCCTTGACTCGAAGACCATTTGACCAATATGTAATTTCTTTAAGTTCTACATTTGGATTTGGAGAGGGAAAACGTTTCATATGAATGATTTTGCCGTTATAGTCATTTTGGTTCATAATATCGATCCTTTTCCCTTATCTAAATAGTTAGAATTCCGAAAAATTTCTCAGTGAGGAATCACACATTTTTTTCATCTTCATACGATATGTTAGGCAAAACGCCTAGATAGGAGGTCATATCATAATGAAAAAATGGTCAAAACTCAGTTTCTCTTTTCTATTGATCTCTATACTTATGTTTTCTCTCATCGCTTGTAATAAAGATACCAACCAAAAACAGGAGAAACTTCAAAAAATTCGGATTGCAGAAGTTACCCGTTCCATTTTCTATGCTCCTCAATATGTTGCCATATCAAAAGGTTTTTTTAAAGAAGAAGGGCTAGATATCACCTTAACAACTACACCAGGTGGAGACAAAACAATGACGGCCTTAATCTCAGGTGGGGCCGATGTAGCTCTTGTTGGTTCTGAAACCTCCATTTATGTTTACTCGCAAGGATCGAATGACCCTGTGATTAATTTTGCTCAGCTTACCCAAACAGACGGAACGTTTCTTGTCTCCCGGGAAAAAATCGATAATTTCTCATGGGAAATGCTTAAAGGTAAAACCTTCCTAGGACAGCGAAAAGGCGGCATGCCACAAATGGTAGGTGAGTTCGTTCTTAAAAAGCACGGTATCGCCCCACATCAAGATCTCAACCTTATCCAAAACATCGACTTTGCGAATATAGCGAATGCTTTCGCTTCAGGAACTGGGGAGTTTGTCCAATTGTTCGAACCAACCGCAAGTATATTTGAAAAGGAAGGAAAAGGCTATATTATCGCCTCCTTCGGTAAAGAATCAGGTCATGTTCCATATACATCCTTTATGGCAAAAGACAGTTATATCAAAAATAACAAAGAGACTATTGAAAAATTTACTAGGGCCATTTATAAAGCCCAACAATGGGTAGAAACTCACTCTGCTGAAGAAATTGCTCAAGCGGTTGAAGAATTCTTCCCTGATACCGATCCTGAAATTATGAAGACAGTTGTCGAGCGCTATAAAAACCAAGGCTCTTTTGCTACAAATCCCATTTTAGATGAAGAAGAATGGAACAATCTGAAAAACATTATGAATGAAGCTGGCGAACTTCCACAAGATGTGGATTATAGAACACTGGTGAATACCGAGATAGCAGAAAAAATTATGAAAAAGTAAAACAGAAAGGGTGGTCGGCTTTCATGAGTTTCTTGCAGGTTCGAAATATCCATCATACGTACTTTACTAAAGACACTGCCACCACAGCCCTTTCCGATATTTCACTTACGGTTGAGGAGGGAGAGTTTGTTTCCTTCCTCGGCCCAAGTGGCTGTGGTAAAACAACTCTCCTTTCTATTATTGCCAATCTAATCAAACCAACAGAAGGAACGGTCTTACTAGAAAATAAGCCCGTATCAACCTTAAAAAATGATATTGGTTATATGCTTCAACAAGACTATTTGTTTCCTTGGAAAACTATAGAAGAAAATATCCTTTTAGGTCTAAAACTTTCTAAACAACTAAATGAAAAAACCAAAACGAACACCTTAAATCTGCTTAAACAAATGGGATTAAATGGAGGAATTGAAAAACAGTTGCCGAAACAACTTTCCGGTGGTATGAGACAAAGAGTCGCTCTCGTCCGTACACTAGCCACCGAACCAAAACTATTAATGCTTGATGAACCATTTTCTGCCCTCGATTATCAAACAAAACTCAAACTGGAGGATTTAGTATCAAACACCTTGAAAGCTTTTGGTAAAACAGCCATTCTTGTCACCCATGATATCGGAGAAGCAATTGCGATGAGCGACCGTGTTTTCCTCCTTTCACCAAGACCCGGGAGAATTTATAAAACTTTTGAAATACCCAAAGAATTAAAAAGATTATCCCCTTTTCACGCAAGAAACCATGAAGCATTTCAGGGTATTTTTCAAACAATTTGGAAGGAGTTGGAGTCCCTTGAACAAACAACTGAAAAAAGTAGAACTCCTTCATAAAAACTATATTCAATCATTGAAGGTGGAAAAAAGATGGGTTCGTTTTTACCAAGCTGTTATTTTCGTTCTTTTCTTTTCCATCTGGGAATTCTTAAGTCGAAATGAGTGGATTGATCCTCTCATATTCAGCTCACCATCAAAAATATGGAATCTATTCATCGATAACATTCAAGATGGATCATTGTTTACCCACTTAGGTGTAACTTTAACCGAAACAATCTTCGGATTTCTATTAGGTACCTTTCTTGGTGTATTCATTGCCGCCATCCTTTGGTGGTCCCCCATGATTTCCAAAATACTGGACCCTTATCTCGTAGTACTAAATGCCATGCCAAAAGTAGCTCTTGGTCCAGTTCTAATCGTAGCACTAAGTCCAGGGTATCCTTCTATTATTGCCATGGGAGCGATCATATGTGTCATTATAACCACCATTGTTGTATATACGTCCTTTAAAGAGGTGGACCCTAACTATTTAAAAGTACTCCAAACCTTTGGGGCAACTAGATTTCAATGTTTTAAGGAAGCTATCATACCCGCCAGTTTTCCTACGATTATATCCACCTTAAAAGTAAATGTCGGGCTTTCATGGGTCGGTGTGATTGTCGGAGAATTCCTCGTCTCGTCCAAAGGACTAGGATATATGATCATTTACGGATTTCAAGTCTTTAATTTTACCTTAGTCTTTTTATCCTTGTTGGTAATTGCCGTTATCGCTACAATTATGTACCAATTAGTGGACCTCCTTGAGAAAAAACTAATCAAACAATAGCTAGTTATAAGAATGATTCCTTACACTTTCCTATATAAAAAAAGACGGTTCATTTTTAAGTTAAGAAAATGAACCGTTTTGTACATACTTTGAATCATCTTAGGTAAAATTGGACATGTTCTAGATAGATAATGATTAACTATCCATTTTCAAAAAAGCTCCATTAATTAAATAATACATTGTAATCATTAAAAAGTTTTCAATACTTTTAATAAATATTAATTGAGAAATAATCATCGTAATTGAAAATCTAAGAATCATAATAGCCTAAAAAATAAAATATAAAAATGTGAGTTAATTTGTTGACAAACCAAACGATTTATATAATAATTAATTTCGAATTAAAATTATTATAAATAACTAATAATAATAAAATACTTATTATTATTGGTTATTATTAATAAAATATAAAGCAATTTAGGAGGAATGAATCATGTCTTTAATTGGCAAAGAAGTACAACCATTCACAGCACAAGCATTCCACAATGGTGATTTTATCACTGTTACTGAGGAAAACTTTAAAGGAAAATGGAGTGTTGTTTGCTTCTATCCAGCAGATTTCACTTTCGTTTGCCCAACTGAACTAGAAGACCTTCAAAATCAATATGCAACACTTAAAGAACTTGGTGTAGAAGTTTACTCTGTATCAACTGATACTCATTTTACTCATAAAGCATGGCATGACCATTCACCAGCTATTAGCAAAATTGAATACATCATGGTTGGTGACCCATCTCAAAAAATCTCTCGCATCTTTGATGTACTAGATGAAGAAACTGGTCTTGCACAACGCGGTACATTCATCATTGACCCAGACGGTGTAGTACAAGCAATGGAAATCCATGCAGACGGAATCGGCCGTGACGCAAGTGTTCTTGTAAATAAAATTAAAGCAGCACAATATGTTCGCAATAACCCAGGCGAAGTTTGTCCTGCTAAATGGCAAGAAGGCGGCGAAACACTTAAGCCAAGCCTTGACCTTGTCGGTAAAATTTAAGGGGCAAGATTATAATGTTACTAGATGCAGAAATCAAAGCACAATTAGCCCAATATCTTCAAATGATGGAAGGCGATGTGCTACTTAAAGTAAGTACTGGTTCTGATAAAGTATCTCAAGACATGCTCTCCCTTGTGGATGAATTGGCTACTATGTCATCTCACATTAAAGTAGAGAAAACAGAGTTAGAGAGAACGCCAAGCTTTAGCATTAATCGACTTGGCGAAGACACTGGCATCACTTTTGCCGGTGTCCCACTTGGACATGAATTTACCTCTTTAGTTCTAGCTCTACTTCAAGTTAGTGGAAGAGCTCCAAAAGTTGATCAAAAGGCTATTGAACAAATTATGAATATCAAAGGTGAATATCACTTTGAGACGTATGTAAGTTTAACATGTCACAATTGTCCTGATGTGGTACAGGCATTAAACGTCATGAGTGTTTTGAATCCTGGCATTAGCCATACCATGATTGATGGTGCTGCATACAAAGAGGAAGTAGAGAGCAAAAACATCATGGCAGTTCCAACTGTTTTCTTAAATGGTGAACCTTTCGGAAGCGGACGGATGTCCCTTGAGGAAATCCTTGCGAAGATAGGAAGCGGCCCTGATGCATCAGAGCTTTCTAATAAAGAGCCTTTTGATGTACTTGTTATCGGTGGTGGTCCTGCTGGGGCAAGTGCAGCCATCTATGCAGCACGTAAAGGCATCCGCACAGGTATTGTTGCTGAACGCTTTGGCGGCCAGGTTATGGACACTCTTGGTATTGAGAACCTAATTGGTACGAAATACACTGAAGGTCCAAAACTTGCAGCAAGCCTTGAAGAACATGTGAAAGAGTACGACATTGATATCATGAACTTACAACGTGCCAAACGTTTAGAAAAGAAAGACATGATCGAAGTAGAACTTGAAAATGGTGCCGTTCTAAAAAGTAAAACTGTTATTCTTTCGACTGGTGCCCGCTGGCGTAATGTCGGTGTCCCTGGTGAAGCAGAATTCAAGAATAAAGGTGTGGCATATTGCCCACATTGTGATGGTCCATTATTTGAAGGAAAACACGTTGCCGTTATTGGCGGCGGAAATTCCGGTATTGAAGCGGCCATTGATCTCGCAGGTATCGTTAAACACGTAACCGTTCTTGAATTCATGCCAGAATTGAAAGCAGATAAGGTTCTACAAGAACGTCTATATAGCCTTCCAAATGTTACAGTAATCAAAAATGCACAAACAAAAGAAATTACCGGTACTGATAAAGTAAACGGAATTACCTATATCGACCGCGAAACAGGGGAAGAACACCATATTGAACTACAAGGTGTCTTTGTTCAAATTGGACTTGTCCCTAATACCGAATGGTTAGAGGGTACCGTTGAACGCACTCGTTTCGGTGAAATTATTGTCGATAAGCATGGTGCTACATCCCTTCCTGGTGTATTTGCTGCAGGTGACTGTACTGACAGTGCTTACAAGCAAATTATTATATCAATGGGATCTGGTGCAACTGCAGCATTGGGTGCATTCGATTACTTAATTCGAAATTAATAAATGATTCTTATAACCTTGAAAGTCACTATTCTACCTACAAAGGTAAAATAGTGACTTTCTTTTTTTAGGCATAATTTGGAACATTCTTTGGTTACTGATTAATGAGTATTTGATTTGACATGAAATCCCTTTCATAAATTACACTCTTAACAAAGGGACTATAGGTTGATTAGATTCATATTACTGTATGGCTTAAGTGAATATCGGGGATGTTACATCCGAAAGTACTATATGAAAAAACGAATAATCAAGTTCAAAAGGTGGGAGAGAAATGCAAGAACAAAGCGTGATTTTCTTTGATATAGATGGAACTTTACTTAATTCCAAAAAGGAGTTGCCCATTTCAACGAAGGAATCTATTTTTAAACTGAAGGAGCTTGGACATGTTGTTGCGATCGCCACAGGCCGTGCTCCTTTTATGTTTGAGGATTTGCGGAAGGAATTGGATATTCACACTTATGTCAGTTATAACGGACAATATGTTGTGTTAAACGGTGAGGTCATATATACAAATCCTTTAAATATTAATACCCTTGAAAAATTAACAGAAGAAGCGCTTCAAAATGACCATCCGGTTGTTTTTATGGACCATGAAGATATGAAAGCAAATGTACCACACCATCCTTATATTAAAGAAAGTATTGAGACTTTAAAAATTAGTCATTTTCCAACACATGATCCACACTATTATAAAGGGCGTGAATTATACCAGTCCCTCCTTTTTTGTCCAGTAGGAGAAGAAATACAATATGAACAAAAATATGATGATTTTGATTTTGTCAGATGGCACCCTGTATCCGTCGATATTCTTCCAAAAGGTGGTTCAAAAGCAAAAGGAATTGAAAGAATTGCAAAAAGACTAGGAGTTTCTCCTGAACGAATCTATGCTTTCGGCGATGGACTAAATGATGTGGAAATGCTCTCAACCGTTCAAAATAGTGTAGCGATGGGAAATGGAGAAGAATTAGTAAAAGAAGCAGCAAAATTTGTGACAAAATCTGTTGAAGAAGATGGAATTCGCCATGGATTAGAAATGGTGGGTCTCTTATAATTAGTTTCTCTCCATCAAATGAATAGAAAGATTTACTACAAAACAAAGCATCC
This sequence comes from Neobacillus thermocopriae, assembly GCF_010975035.1. GTDB lineage: Bacteria > Bacillota > Bacilli > Bacillales > Cytobacillaceae > Neobacillus > Neobacillus thermocopriae. The sequence goes on from NZ_JAAIUV010000008.1 coordinate 83,472, forward strand.
GAAGTTTTCCAAAAACGGATGCTTTGTTTTTCTTTATAAAATAGCCTCTGCAATAAGTTTGTCAAATTTACGAATATCGATGCCTTTCTTTAAATTTACTTTAATATGACCAGCTTTTGTCCATAATTCAACCTCTGCGTTCACATCAAATAAACTTCCCGCGTTTTCAGTCGACCACATGTAAATGGATGAATATGGCAAAGAATAAATCTCAACCTTTTTCCCTGTTAGCCCCTGTGCGTCTCTAACAATTAACCTTTTATTTGTAAAAATCGCGCTGTCCCGAAACGTTTTATAGGCAGCAATCGCGACCTCACCCTCTACTAGTAGTTCGTTTACATCATTTGGAACAGGACATTCCGAAATCAAAGTCCATTGTAATATTCCTTGCGTTACAGCCATATTTATACCTCCTAAAGATGATTTTCCCTTTATTACATTCTGGAAATTTCCCTGAAAATCCTTTTACTGCCTATGTACACATTCAATATTGTTTGTAATGTCTGATTTTTCTATCAAAACTACATCATCATTATTCGGAGCATACAGGAAGATCCCACTAAAAATAGTGGGTTCTTTTTCACAAAAGTAAATATTACCATTCATTTGTTAGGACAATTTTTCCAATAGCCTTGTTAGATTCCAATAAAGAATGTGCTTCGCTGACTTGATCAAATGTAAATGTTTTTTCATGAACGAGTGGATATAGCTTTCCTTCCTCTACAAGCTTTGTTACTTTTTGTAATATTTCACCATATTCCTGCCTTAAATCTTTATTTAATATTTTTAACAGCATGAATGTAATATGTAAGGTTAGTGCTTTTGCATGGAGTGGAGATAAATCATGCGTTGAGCGTGCCGCAATACCTAATACTGTTCCAAATGGAGCCGCCGCCTGGAAAGAACGGTCAAGATTTTCACCGCCCACTGTATCAAACACGATTTCGAACCCATTTCCATTTGTGTATTTCTTTAAATATTCTTCCACCGACTGTTCTCGATAATTAATCACCACATCTGCACCCAAACGCTTGCCAATACTTGCTTTTTCTGAAGAGGAAGCCGTAGTGAATACCCTTGCACCTGCCAACTTTGCCAACTGAATAGCCACATGACCTACTCCGCCAGTCGCTGCATGAACAAGGACAGTTTGACCGGATTGAAGATTGGCACGGTTATAGAGCGATTCCCATGCAGTAATGGTCACTAGAGGAAGTGCCGCTGCTTGTGCCATCGTCAAATTTTTTGGTTTATGTGAAATGAGCCGTGCATCAGCAAGCATATATTCTGCCAGTGCCCCTCCAGTTTCTTTAAAACCACCGGCGCAACCATATACTTCATCTCCAACCTTAATATTTGTTACCCCTTCTCCGACTTCAATAACAACTCCAGCTACATCACCGTGTAAAACCGCCGGAAAGGCTGGTGCAACGGCTGACACCACTCCACTCCGTACCTTTGTATCAATTGGATTAACACTGGTTGCTTTAACTTGGATCAAAACATGCCCTGGAATGACTTTTGGTTTTGGTATTTCAGCAATTTCAAAAACCGATGGATCTCCAAATTTTTTTATTACCATTGCCTTCATAATTAACCACACTCCTCACCTAGGATTGTACACAATAAATCCACTTTTTAGAAATATTATGAATTTTCCTCTTAAAAAAAGCTGGCTCTCATTGATTAAGAGTAACCAGCTTTTACTGTAACAACACTATTCAAAGTATTTTATTTATCCATCTTATTCCATAGGATCATAACCTACAACAGTCCAAATCCCAGTAGCATCTTGTCTGATAAGCCGCTTTAAATAAACCCTTTTAATAGGTGATTGATCCCCTGTTACTTCTACAACCGCTGTTTTTCCAGTGTTCTGGATAAGCTTAAGATCCTCTATGGAAACAGGATATTCACCAGTAATGCCTTCAGGAGACATTTTTAAACTTACAAAAACCTGTGTAGTAAATAATGGGTCAAGTTTCCATGGTGAGCTTCCAGCATCCGCATTTTTTTGATCGTTTTCCTCCACTGATAGGTCATAAGGAACTTCTACTTTCGGTTTAAAGGAAGATTGTTCATTTTGAGACGGCATTTCCAATTGGCCATCGACAACATTTTCTACAAATACAGTCAAATCCTCTAGTGACGCTTGACCTACAACTACATATTCTAAACCATCTTGTTGCCAACGGAGTGAATTGATTTTGGTTGTTCCTGAATAAGGAATACCACCACCAAGCAATCCTGCTTCCTCATAGAAAGGAGCTTGAATTTCAACTGGATGTTTATTAATTTTTCCTAATGTAGCATTGGGAACTGGTTTAAACTTACCGGTTGATTTTCCTTGGACAATCATGACCTTTTTAGAACGATCTTTTGTACTATAAAACATTTTTACTATTTTTTGTTCAGGAAGGACCGCAATTCGTTCCTGGATATAACCATCTGGAATAGTTTTTGGTGACGTTGGTGTAAAACCAGCAGTTTTTTGAACCTCTTCCAAGTTATTTACAACCTGCTCAGGGTTGTTGTCAATTACCGCATAGTCACGGGGAACTTGATAAGATAATAGCTCATTAGGAATACTGTTGCTGAAATCAATTTTTGTATACGTTACTGTATATTGAATGGCATGCTGCATAGCAGATTGTTTTTTCAACGGAAGCTTTGTTTCTTGATCAATCCATAAATGATAAGATGATCCGCCCTTAGGCGTTACTTCTAGTACAGTAGTCTTTCTACCTACAATTTTTTCTTCCCCTATCTCTTTAACCGACAAAGCATTTTTTACATCATTTACTTCATTTCCTAAGTCAAAAATAAAGCTATAGTTATCTGGGAAGGTTGGAAAAATCTGAACTTGCTTTTTGTCAGGTTGTAGCTGCCATTTCTTTTCTCCATTATTAACCGTAATATAATCCTTATTAGGTCCTTGTATTCCTTTTATATAATAGTTTCCATCTTTATTTGCCCATACTTCCAATTTCGCTTGTGTAACAGATTCACCATCTTCATTAGTTTCAACTATTTCTATCGTCCCGTGATAAGCGTTAATCATTTGATAGGCCTCTTCCATGGCTTTAACAATATTGGAGCTTCCTGGTGTAAAAAGGATATTTATCATGAGAGCGAACATAGCTGCAATTCCGACTATACTTGCCATCCATGCCCATTTTCTAGTTTTAACCGTTTGCTTGCGTGATACTTGTTCTTCAACAGCTTTGACTAATTTTACTGGAAAGTCCTCTCCAGGCATGGCAGGTTCTTTAAGGCTTTTAACCAGTTTAACTGTTTGAAAAAGCTCTTTTAATTCATCGGAATCCGTGGTATATTCATCTTCTTTTGGTTTCTTTTCTTTATTTAATTGGTCAATAAAATCTGATACTATTTTTTCATGTGGATTCATCTGTTGTCCCTCCCATTAAATTATTAGATTTTAAGATATTGGCAAGATTCTTTAATGCCCGATGCTGTATAACACGGATGGTCCCTTCTTTTTTATTCATTAGACCAGCAGTTTCCGCTACAGAAAATCCTTTAAGAATCCGTAGTTCGATCACCGTCCGTTGTTCCTCATTAAGCTGGGTTAAGGCATGTTCGATCATTAAACGATCGGTGCTATTCTCTGAATGATCTTCCACCGCATTTTCTTTTGGAATATATGTGTCAATATCCACTACAGGGCCCCTTCGTTTTTTCTTGCGCCATAAATCACGCATGACATTTAACGCAACTGTTTTTAAGAAGCCAATATATTTATCCGGATTCACACTCCCATTTTGCAAATAGGAAATCGCTTTAACATATGTTTCTTGGGTTATATCTTCTGCTTCCTCTCTGTTTTGTACTTTATAATAGATGTATTGGTAAATGGATTTCCATGTCCCATAACATATTTCCTCAATAGATTCCTTTTTTCCATCCTTCTTCCTATCAGGCATAAGTACTAACACCTTCTTTCTCTTTCAAACTGTTGACGATAATATAAACGACCGTATGTATTCCTCCGTTACATGATTTCTTCATAAAAATAAGGATCTTGCTATAGCAACGATCCTTATTTTTATCATTTCATTCAATTCATATATTATCCTTTTCATGCAAGTTAACATCTATTCTTAATATCATAAAATATTAAAAGAAAAGGGATTCCTGTATTAGAATCCCTTCATTAGTATTATTTATTCAAAAAAGAGGACAACTCTGTGTATCTACAGATTGTCCTCTTTTTTAGGTAGACCTTACTTTCAACAAGTGATGAATTTTTGAAAGCAAATGATGGTTACGTTAAAAAACATAAATAAAATATCCGATAAATGTGATACATAAAACATACATGATTGGGTGGATTTCCCTAGTTTTCTTCATTGCCATCATACTTATTGGATAAAGAATGAAACCAAGTGCAATCCCTGTAGCAACACTAAAAGTCAAAGGCATCATAATAATCGTAATAAAGCTTGGTATAACAATAGCTAAATTGCTCCATTGTATCCTGCTAATTTCAGTTGCCATCATAGCACCTACAATAATAAGAGCTGGAGCTGTCACCTCAGGAGTGACAATAGACAGAACCGGCGAGAAAAATAAAGAAATTATAAAGCAAACCGAAATGACAATAGAAGTAAAGCCTGTCCGACCACCAACAGCAATTCCAGAAGAGGATTCCACCATGGATGCAGTGGTAGATGTACCTAAAATAGCTCCAAATACAGTAGACATTGAATCAGCTAGGAGTGCTTTTCCTGCGTTAGGAATTTCATTATTCTTCATTAAGCCTGCCTGACTAGCAATGGCAATAAGTGCACCCGCTGTATCAAAAAAGGCAACAAACAAAAAGGTAAAAATAACAGCCAACATTTTTGGAGAAAAAATATCATCCAAGTTCTCAAAAACCACACCAAAAGTAGGTTCTAAGCTCGGTATTTTTCCAATAATTGCTTCTGGTGTATTAATAATACCAAATGCCATTCCAATCATGGTTGACAGCACCATCCCGTAAAAAATGCCGCCTCTTATTCCTTTATTTAATAGAATAATGGTTATGATAAATCCAACAATGGCTAGTAATGTTGGTGCAGATTTTAGATTGCCAATAGCCACAAATGTAGATTCATCTGAAGTTACAATCCCAGCATTTTTTAAACCAATGAAGGCAACGAAAAAGCCAATTCCTCCTGCAATGGCATGTTTTAAATCTTTGGGAATGACATTAATAATCTTTTCCCGAATTTTTAATAAGCTTAGTATCATGAATAATACACCAGCAATAAAAACTCCAGCCAATGCCGTTTCCCACGGTATTTTCATACCGATACAGACAGTAAAAGTAAAGAATGCATTAATTCCCATACTTGGAGCAATTCCAATCGGATAATTTGCCAACAACCCAATAAGGAGAGAGCCAATAATGGCAGATAAAGCAGTTGCTGTGAATAATGCACCTTTATCCATCCCAGTTTGACTTAAGATAACCGGGTTTACAACGAGAATATAAGCCATTGAAAGAAAAGTTGTTATTCCTGCTATACTTTCCTGTTTCCATGTTGTGTTTCGTTCGGAAAATTGAAAGAAGTTTTTCATGATGTGCCCTCCGAATCAATTAAAATGAAAAAATCCCCCGGTTGACTGCCGGAGGATTATTCTGCAAAGGCCAATAAAAAGTCTTATAACACTAATCATTGCCCCTTGTAGACAGGCTATTTACGGCAGCCCGGTAGAGACGTTCAAGCCATATTCTTGAACATATACAAGGAAAATAGTTAATAAATTAATAGAAAAAATAGTATCAATAATTAAATTCATAGTCAATAACTACTCCTATTTTCAGTTAATTAAGTTTTTTCCAGACCAAGATGAATTATGATAACTGATCATAAAAGAGGGCAACCAAACTTCTAAAACGGATAGCAACAGGCAATGTTCAAAGTAAATAAAAAGGGCCCCCTATTAATCATATCTTGGGGGACACCCTCTTTGTTCTAAAACTTGAACTAATATTTCATTGTTATATATTCACTTTTTCTAGATTTAATTGCTGATTAAAGATTTCTGACAAGTAATCTGTTACTGTTAGATAAATTAATCCATTTCCTTCTAGTTTTGGTGAATTTCCTAATGGTACCGTTCTTTTTATTAATTGGGCATAAAGTTCAGACTCTGAAAGATCTCGTTCAAAACTTGCATTCGCTAGTACTTTTATCAATGCTAATGCTCCGGACACATGAGGTGTCGACATCGAAGTACCACTTAAAGTAGCATATTTACCATCTAAGTAAGTGGATAAAATTTTCTCTCCTGGAGCCACTACGTCTACTTCATTATTGGAATTAGTAAACCACGAAGAGTTTCTTTCTAAATCAATGGCACCTACGCTAATCACTTCATTATAAGAACCCGGATAAGCAAATTCATCTGTTGAATCATTGCCATCCCCTTCATTCCCTGCTGCACAGACGACTAGAATATTGTTTTGAACAGCTTTTTGAATGGCTTCATGTAGTTCAGGAACATCTACTGGACCGCCAAGGGACATAGAAATGATATCCACTTTTTGTTCGATGGCATAATGAATTCCATTTATGATCCATTCATATTGGCCAGTCCCCTTTTTATTCAGCACCTTAATAATAAGCAATTTTGCTTCAGGGGCTACACCAACAACACCATTATCGTTTTGCTTTGCAGCAATTGTTCCAGCAACATGGGTACCATGGCCATTGTAATCCTGAAAGACATCAGGGTTCCCGTTATCATCGTCTGTAAAATTTCTTCCGCCCACAATTTGATCTTTTAAGTCGGGATGGAACATATCACATCCTGTATCCAAGATGGCAACTGTTATTCCTCTTCCTTTTGTTTTCTCCCAAATTTTTGGAGCCTGAATCATTTCTACTCCTTTGGGAACTTCATTGGCCTTTTCTACTTGTTCAATGACTTGATACGGAATTAAACTTACTTTTCGCTCCATTTTTACTCCCTCCTAGTAGGATTAAATTGAAGCTAACCCATGATGCTATTAATAGTTTAACAATTCTGACTATTATTTCATAGTTACTTTGGTAGTATTTTCTAGATGATTTTATAGAATTTTATGATACTATCCTACTCTCTTGTTCTTTTTGTCTATAAAATAAGTGAGCTATACTCTTTTATATCAAATACCAACTCCACTTTTTATTTTACATCTTAAGATTATGTTAGCCCGCAAATTTCATATATCCCAAGTATAAAAAAATAATATTTTCTTAATAAGGTTAAGTTTTTAATCAAGACATTAAAAACTTAGTTAAACTAGATCTTGTTGTTTTCTGTAATAATGTTAAGATTTATGTAAAATTGACTGGTTTTCAAATTCTTTCGAAATTAACTGTCAATAAACTATCAACTGTCTTATTCCAATTTGATAAAGACATATAAATCATTATTCGTTTCTATAAAAGAACAGGGGGAGAATAATAATGGAACCATTCCTTCATGGAATTATACTTGCTTTCGGATTAATTTTGCCTTTAGGAGTCCAAAATGTTTTTGTGTTTAATCAAGGAGCAACACAAAAGAAATTTACACACGCATTGCCTTCTGTGATTACAGCTGGTATTTGTGATACGCTTTTGATCACCATGGCAGTAGCTGGTGTTTCCATTATGGTCTTACATATTGAATGGTTGCGAACTTTAATGTTTATTGTTGGATTTTTTTTCTTGGCCTATATGGGTTGGCTGATGTGGAAAAATACACCTGAATTTAACAATCATCCAGAGAGCTTTACCCCTAGTAAACAAATTTTATTTGCTGCATCTGTTTCCCTATTCAATCCACATGCGATTATGGATACCATCGGTGTAATCGGTGCCAGCTCTCTGGTCTATTCAGGGATTAAAAAATGGATTTTTTCGATTGCCTGCATTCTCGTTTCCTGGGTTTGGTTTTTTAGCTTAGCAATTACCGGAAAAAAGATCGGTCAAATTGATACCAATGGAAAACTGCTCAAACGGATCAATCAAATTTCCGCTTTTATTATCTGGAGTATGGCTGTTTATTTGGGATCTCAATTATTTCTAACATCTGACTAGTCAAAAAGGCGGGAAAAAATATCCCGCCTTAAATTGTTTCATCTTTACTATTCCATTATGTTTTCAATAAATTTTATACATTCCTCTACTACCTGATCCTTCATAATAAAGCTAAAATCCTTGCCAAAACGCAATTGTAACAGGTCTCCCTTGATCAAATGTGGTCCGAGGGTTTCATGATAATTCTCTGTCCTTTCAAGCATTTTGACTTCTGCAAAAAAAACTGCTTTTACAAAATCCCCGTCTCTTTCAGACACTTTGTATTCCGCCAAATATCTTACATCTCCAAGTACGGCGCCTATTTCCTCATAAACTTCACGTCTTGCCGCTTCCTCCAGCGTTTCTCCTTTTTCCCGCTTGCCGCCCGGAAATTCCAGCCCTCGTTTTTTATGTCTGGTCAAAACCCAGTCCTCTTGTAATTTACAGAGAACTAAAACATGTTTTGGTTCCACACCAAATGCATTCCGAGAAAAAGAAAGCTCTACTCTATTCCCTATTTCATCGAAGAATTGAATCATCACTTTGCCCGCCTTTTTTCAAATCATACTTTTATTATAACGAAAAAAGGAAAATCTTGTGGCTAAGATTTTCCTCACTCAGTTAATTCAGTATTCGGCAAAATATTCATGCTTTCAATATGATTTTTTGCTTCTTGATCCCCAAGGCGGTAAATCATGCTATAAATTTGTTGAATTCTACTGTCATACTCATCATTTTCGCGGTCATAATGATATTGTACATAAGGAACATGAGCTCGGAAAAAGTTTTTCCACTCGGTTGAGTAGTTTTGATCAAATAATTCCCGCAGCTGGGTAATTTCTTCATCAGTCGCTTGAATTTTAAAACTCCATGTAGATGCAGTGGCACTTTGTGAAATTTCTCCAGTTCCAACGTCTATATAATACGTTTTCTTTCCATTCTCCATTTTTTCATCCCCTTTTATGGTTAGAATCCACAAAAAAGAAATATTTTATTCTCTACCAAATTTCGATACATTTTTTAGAAATGAATACGATATAATTATTAACAATAAATAACAGACTTTTCAGTCAATTTGATAATGCGGATGATTTTCATCTATTAAGGGAATTGACTAAATAAACGAATAAACATTATTGGAGGTGTTGGTATGAAATTGGTCGATGAGTTATATGAAATGTACAGAAACAAGCTTACTGGTGATGAGGAAGACATTGACATGCTGGCCTTTGCCTTTTTAGAAGAAATGTCATATGAAGATTTGCTGGCTCTTATCCATGATATGGATAAACAAGAGTTATATGATTTAATGGGGCTATATTTAATCGAAAGTCTAAAAGGGAAATTTGCCCAAGAACAATATGTCCAACAGCGTGGAAATACCTATTATCCAAGAAATATTCATTAATTCATACATATCAAAGGGGGAACTGAAATGAATCAGTTCCCTTTTTTATAACAGAACATGTTACAATATGAGAGGGAAGGGGGAAAAAATTGTGTATACAGTAATGGTCGTATCAATTATTATTGTCATCATTGTTCTATTATTGGCTGTTATCACCACTTCAAAAGCCTATTCCTATAAACATACCGTTGATCCAATTGATGATAATCCTTATATCAGCCAAGAAGAGGATGAAAAGAATAAATCATAAAAAAAGGGGCTTTCAGAAATCAAATCAATGATTTACTGAACAGCCCCTTTTCCCTATTATGCAAAGACTTGCTTTAAGTCTTCCTTGCTATGTTCTAGCCAATAACGCATTAATCGCTTGGCACCTTCTAAATCATGTAGTTTGGCTTGACCACATTGTCTTTCATTTGCAGCAGGAACCTCAGTAATTTCCAACGCATCTTTCATTGTGTCTTCCAAAAGATCAATGATTTCTTCAACTGTCGGTTCCCCACTTACTACAAGATAATAACCAGTTTGACATCCCATTGGTGAAATATCAATGATATCAAAGTGCTCATATTTCTCCGCATGCTTTCTAATATTGAATGCAAGCAAATGTTCCAGTGTATGGATCGCATCAGGTTTCATCGCCTGTTTATTAGGCTGACAAAAACGAATATCATATTTATTAACAACGCCATCACTTCCTACCTTATGAACACCGCAATGGCGGACATAGGGTGCTTTTACGGCGTTATGATCCAATTCAAAACTTTCAACTGAAGGCATTAAGTATCACTCCTTTTTCAATCTTACCTTTTCATCATACTATAAATTCCGAGTATTTTCATCAACTTAAAAACATTGCCATTTTACATGAAACCATGTATGTTCAAATTAATAAAATCAAAACCACTGAATGGAGAAGATTTCATGCTAAAAAAAATGTTGATGATCCTGATTCGTTTTTATCAAACCTTCATATCACCACTCAAGCCACCGACATGTCGCTTTTATCCCACTTGTTCACATTATGGTTTGGAAGCCATTAAGCGATTTGGAGTGCTTAAAGGCGGATACTTAACCGTTAAGCGAATATTAAAATGCCACCCATTCCATCCAGGCGGCATAGATCCTGTACCGGATACATGGGATAAAAGAAAAAAAGTTAATTCTGATACCCATCAACAATAAGGTCTAGTTTCCCCGTTTTCGGATCAATGACCAATCCATGCACAGGAATTCCCTCTGGCATAAGAGGATGATTTTTTATCGTGTTTACACTGTGCTTTACGCTATCTTGTACACAATCAAATCCATGTAGCCAGTTTTTAATGTCCAATCCTGAATAATTTAGTGTATCAAGAGTTTCTTGGGGAATCCCTCGTTCTAACATGCTGTCAATTACAGGTTCCGCTTTTAATCCACACATGCCACAATCATGATGGGCAATAACTAATATTTCTTTTGCCTGTAATTGATATACCGCAATTAAAATGCTTCGCATGATACTTCCAAATGGATGGGCAACAAGAGCCCCAGCGTTTTTTACAATCTTTGCATCACCATTCCCAAGATTTAATGCTTTCGGCAATAATTCGAGAAGTCGAGTATCCATGCATGTAAGAATAACCATTTCTTTATTGGGATATTTTGTGGTCTCATATTTTTCATAATTTCGGTTTTCAACAAATTTATCATTAAACTCAAGTATCTCCTGAAGTAATGATGGGCTTTTCAAGTTTCCTCACACCTTTTTCATTTTTTCTTTTATTTAGAATACACAAGATCAATTAGGGGAAACAATTTTTTTACTTGCATTAGAAACAAAATTTTTGTAAGATACATAAGGAAATCGGAATCGTTACGTATTAGCTAAATTTTTTTCGAATACAAATCGTAATAAATACGATTTAGAAAAAGGAGTTATTATGAAAAAAATACTTTTTACTTTCCTATTACCGATAGTTCTTGTTCTGTCTGCTTGTTCCAATGAGAAAGACCCATCACCAAAAAAGAAGGAGCAACTAGCTATTTATACAACGGTCTATCCTCTTCAATATTTCGCTGAGCAAATTGGCGGAAAAAACGTAACTGTTGAAACCATTTATCCTCCTGGTGCCGATGAGCATACATTTGAACCTACACAAAAAGATATGATAAAGCTTGCCGATTCAGATTTATTTTTTTATATCGGTCTTGGTCTAGAAGGATTTGCTGAAAAAGCCGAAAAGACTTTAAAAAATGAACATGTTACGATGGTCCCAGTAGCTGATGGTTTGGATCTGCCTGCAGATAACCATGCTCATGAAGAGGAAGAAGATCATCATCATCACGGGAATGTAAATCCACATATATGGCTTGACCCCGTCTATTCTAAAGAATTAGCGGCGGTGATCTACGATCACTTAGTGAAAAAAATGCCGCAGAAAAAAGATGAATTCAAGAAAAATTTTGAGGTGCTTGTCTCTGAACTCGATCAATTAAATCAAGAATTTGAAAATACGATTTCTAAAGCCAAACATAAAAAGATAATTGTGACACATGCCGCATTTAGTTATTGGGAAACACGCTACGGACTTGAACAAATCAGCATTATCGGTTTATCCACTACTAATGAACCAACCCAAAAGGAGTTGGAAAAAATTATTTCTTTAGCTGAACGAGAAGGCATCCATTACATGCTTTTTGAACAAAATGTTCAATCCAAACTTGGAAAGATCGTCCAAAAAGAAATAGATGCCCGTGCCTTACCGATTCACAATCTGGGAATATTAACAAAAGATGACATAAAAAATGAGGAAAATTATTTTACTTTAATGAATAAAAACCTTAAAACATTAAAACAAGCATTAAATGGTTCATAAAAAAGGTAGTTTTCCCATGTTTCTGGATTTTTCCCTTATATTAACTGGTATACAAATCCCGCCATCTACCAATGCTATGATTGTATTACGATAATTTAAGGAGTGATACGACATGGCACAAGATGTTTTATGTGAAGTAAATAACTGTACGTATTGGGCAGAAGGGAACAAATGTGCCGCTGACCGAATTTATGTAGTCAGCCACAAAGGAAAGACAGCTGAAAATAGTCAGGAAACAGATTGTAAAACATTTGAACCTGCAAATGTCTAAAATGAATATTAAAACCAGGCTCACTATGGCCTGGTTTTTTTTGTAGGTAAAGTATTTGAAATGTATTATCAAAATGATGGCTCCTTAGTTTCTAAAAGGAAAATGTTTTTTGGCGATTATTGTTTCGCGCAGTCTTTTTTCATTTAAACTAAACCCAATTCCTGGCACATTTGGAACAGATATTTTCCCGTTCACCACAATTACCTCGGGAGAAATAATATCCTCCTCCCAAAACCTTTTTGAACCGGAAATATCACCTGGTATTGTAAATCCTGGCATTGAGGCAAGGGCAATATTATGAGCCCGCGAAATGCCAAACTCTATCATTCCTCCGCACCATACTGGGATTCCTCGTTCATAGCAATAATCATGAATTCGTTTTGCTTCGTAAAGCCCGCCAACCCGGCCAATCTTCACATTAATTGACCGGCAACTTCCGTATTTTATCGCTTTTTGTGCATCTTCAAATGATGTAATGCTTTCATCTAAACATATTGGCGTCTTCAATTCTTTTTGTAATTGAGCATGTTCAATGATGTCGTCATGAGCGAGTGGCTGTTCAATTAATAACAAATTAAATTCATCTAAGGATTTAAGATGATCCATGTCCTTTAATGTGTAAGCAGAGTTGGCATCGGCCATGATTGGCAAGTCAGGATAATGGCGTCGGATTTCCTTCAATAAAGGATAATCCATTTGAGGATTTATTTTCACCTTGATTCTCCTATACCCTTCCTGAAGATACTCTTCAATTTGCTTAAGTGCTTTTTCCATAGAATCAGTTGCAATAACTACTCCAGAAACAATTTCCTCGCGGGTACCTCCAAGTAATTTTGAAAGGGGGAGGGACTTGCTTTTTGCGTATAAATCCCACAATGCTATTTCTATAGCTGCCTTTGCCATCTGATTTCTTCTAATACATTGAAAAAGAGAATAGGCCTCTTTTGGATGTTGAATCGGATGTTTTTGCAAAAGTGGAATCAAAAAGTCGCTAAGCATATGCATACTTGTAGCAACGGTTTCTTCTGTATACCACGGTGAAGAGAAGGCTACTCCTTCCCCAAAACCGGATAATCCATCCTGATTTGTCACCTTCACAATAATTCCTTCACGCTCGGTTACATTACCTAAATGGGTAGTAAAAGGAGTCTTCAATGGCATCCGAATAACAAACAATTCTACCATCTTGATGTTCATGTACAGAACCTTCCTTCATGAATCCATTCCTTAAGTGTTCTGCGAAGTAATTTTTTTGCTGCGTTTCTTGGAAGCTCCTCAGTAAAAAATATATATTTAGGAACTTTATATTTCGCTAACTGTTTCAAACAGTAATTTTCAATTTCTTCAACTGATAATTCTGAATCTGCCTTTTTCACAAGAAATGCCACTGGTACTTGTCCCCACTTTGCATCCTCTATGCCTGTTACACCAACATCAATAATATCTGGATGTGATAATATTACTGCTTCCACTTCAGCAGGATAGATATTTTCTCCACCGGAAATAATTAAGTCGGAACGGCGATCCAAGACATATAAAAAGCCTTCCTCATCAAGGTAACCAATATCTCCGGTATTCAACCAGCCATTGCGAATCGTTTCTTTTGTTGCTTTCGGACGATTTAAATACCCCGGTGTGACATTTGGACCCTTTACAATAATTCCTCCCACTTCGCCTGCTTGAGCCTCAGCCCCATCCTCTCGCACAATTTTGATTTGCGATGGAAATAACGGCTTACCTGCCGAGCCAAGTTTCGTCAAACAATATTCAGGAGCTAACGTAACAATTTGAGAAGCAGTCTCCGTCATACCGTATGTTTGAAATACTGGAATTTCTTTTTTTTGACAAGATTGGAGTAGTGGTAGTGGTGCAGGGCCTCCACCTAACAGCATACAGCGAAAATATCCCGGAAGACGTTGCTCTTCCAATGCATCGACAATTTGTGTAAGCATCGTACTGACAACCGACATGATCGTTACTCGTTTTTCTTGTATCGTTTGAATGGTTTTATCTACATCAAATCGTTCATGAAGGACTATTGGTATACCATAAATAATCCCTCTCATTAAAATGGAGAACCCGCTAATATGAAAAAGTGGAACCGAGCAAAGCCAACAATCTCTATCAGTCATTCCTAGATTTAGGGCAGAGCCTGTTGCACTCCACCAATGGTTTCCGTAGGTTTGCATGACTCCTTTTGGATAACCAGTTGTTCCGGAAGTATACATGATCGTGCAAATATCTCCAAGGCTGATTTCCTCCTGAATCGCTGGTGTGACGGAATCGCTTGCAAACAACTTTTTGATGGTCGTGGTTTTTATATGATGGAGTCGTTCGTTAACAACTGATTCTATTTCAGTAAAGGAGTCATCGAGGATGACAAATGCTGCTCCTGAATCTTCCAGCTGCCACACCATTTCATTTGGTGTTAAACGATTATTTAAAATAACTGCTCGAGCCCCTAACAACTGTAAAGCAAATAAAACAACCACACTGTCGAGATGGTTTTTTAATAAAACTCCAGCAAAATCATTCTTTTGAATTCCCATTCCCTGCATTTGTCCTGCGACAGAATAAGAGCGTTCATAAAGATCTTTAAATGTTATCATTTCGTTTTGAAAATAAACTGCCGGCCGATCAGGTGTTAGAAACGCCCTTTTTTTCAAAAAATTCGGCATAAAATTCTCCATTTTCTTCACCTTCTAATCCGTCCTTCTACAAAAAACAGCCTGATGGAGACCATCAAGCTGCTAAATAAACTTCTATTTCATCAAGGGAAACGAGGGAATTGACCAAAGTTAGGTTTGCGTTTTTCTTTAAATGCGTCGCGGCCTTCTTTTGCTTCATCAGTTGTATAATAAAGCAATGTTGCATCTCCAGCAAATTGTTGAATTCCTGCTAAGCCATCTGTATCAGCATTCATTGCAGCCTTTATGAAACGAAGGGCAGTCGGGCTCTTCTCAAGCATTTCCTCACACCACTTAATCGTTTCTTCTTCTACCTTTTCTAATGGAACAACCGTATTAACTAAGCCCATTTCAAGCGCTTCTTGAGCATTGTACTGACGGCATAGGTACCAAATTTCGCGAGCTTTCTTATGGCCAATAATTCTTGCAAGATAGCCAGAACCATAGCCAGCATCAAAACTTCCTACTTTTGGACCTGTTTGTCCAAAGATAGCATTATCGGCTGCAATAGTTAAATCACAAACAACGTGCAATACATGGCCACCGCCGATAGCATACCCTTTAACCATAGCGACAACCGGCTTAGGGATCACTCGAATTAAACGCTGAAGGTCAAGAACATTCAAACGAGGAATTTGGTCCTCCCCAACATAACCACCATGGCCCCGGACTTTTTGGTCACCACCGGAACAAAATGCCTTATCCCCAGCACCTGTTAACACGATAACTCCGATGTTTGAATCGTCACGCGCATAGGAGAAAGCATCAATTAACTCCATAACGGTTTTTGGTGTGAAAGCGTTATGTACATGTGGGCGATTAATCGTGATTTTTGCAATTCCATTATATGTTTCATATAAAATTTCATCATATTCACGTTCAGAAATCCATTCAACTGCCAAAATAATTACCTCCTTCATTTCATTTCGTGACAAAGTCACTTACTATTCTACCAAACTTTTCACAATTCTCCACATGAATTGTATGGCCGCTGTTTTCAAACTCAATTAGACTCGCCTTATTCAACTTTGGCAGCATGGCTTGTGCAATCTGGCAAAACTTTTTATCCTCTTTACCTGTTAGTAATAATACTTCACACTTAAGCTGATCAAGATGCTCCCACCAGGAAGGCTGTGATCCTGTTCCCATCCCTAGTAGACTATTCGCAAGCCCAACTGGTGAATTGCCCAGACGCTGTTGGCGAATATCTATCCTTTTTTCAATAGGTAAACGCTTCAATGATGCAAAAAGGGGAATTTCTTCCCAGTAATCAACAAAACTCTTTATCCCTTGATCCATAATAAAATTTGCAAGTTCCGCATCTTTCATTCGGCGATTGGCTCTCTCAGCCACAGTTGCTAGCCCTGGAGAAGCACTTTCTAAAATTAACCGGCGAACCCTTCCTGGAAACATGATAGCAAAAGTAAGAGCCAATCGGCCTCCCATAGAATAACCAAGTATGTCCACTTGCACGATTTGAAGTTCATCAAGAATAGCCGCTAAATCACGGGCTACCTTTTCAATCTTATAGCGATCAGGATCAGTTGGAGAATCTGTTTTCCCATGGCCAATAATGTCCGGAATGATAAGTCGGGAATGCTTTCCCCATACATCATAAAATGGTGCCCATGTAGTGGAATTACCAGTGAAACCGTGTAATAACATAAGCGGGAAGCCGTTGCCTTTTGTTTCAACATAATAACGAACATCATTTATCAACACATTCACATTTGCTCACCTTTGACATATTTTGATATTTCCTGGGAAACTGAATTCCAAAACTTGCGATGTTCGTCCCGATTTCTGTCCCTGCTTGTCAAAATTTCATATACATTGATTCCAGTGGCATCCTTTGACCTTTCCATTTCATTTTTTAAATGGTCCCAATCTTTGATTTTTGTAAAATGACCGTTAAACAATTTAACCGCAAACTCAAACTCAAGATCTAACGGGGTGCCAAAAAGGAGTTCAAAATGTTTTGGGTGTTCCGATTGGGGCAGGAATGAAAAAATTCCTCCACCATTATTATTTATCAGTATAATGTTTATATCGATTTGCTGTCTCTTTGCTGCAAATAATCCGTTTATATCATGAAAAAATGTTAAATCTCCTAAAATGAGATAAAGAGATTTCGAATACAAAGCAGCCCCTAAAGCGGTCGATACCGTTCCGTCAATCCCATTGGCCCCTCTATTAGCCATCACTTTTATTGATTTTTTATTTTTCAAAAAGAAACTGTCCAAGTCACGAATAGGCATACTATTACCTACAAAGAGAGTTGCACCTTCCGGAAGCAGGTCTACTAGTTGTGAAAATAATTTACCTTCACTTAATTCGTTAATATCTTTTACAATAGACATATTTTCTTTCGTCAGTTCGTTAATTGCTAACCATTGTTTTAAATAATGGTCACTTGTCTTTTCTTCTACCAATGCCGATAGTTGCTGACAAAATAGCGTTTCACTGCTGTAAATCATATCTGTGGATAAGGCAAAAGGATCACGCCAACCGCTTCCTCCATCAATGACATATTGGTCAGATTCTAAATTCTCTTTTAAAAATATCGATAATGCTTTTGATACAGGCATTGCCCCAAATCGCAAAATAACATCGGGCTTTAGGAACTTCTTAGCGTCTTCATTCCGTAGGAAAGTATCGTAAGTATCGATGATATTCTCAAGATTATGTCCACCACTTCTTAATTGGGATAATGGATCAGCCAATATTGGAAACTTTAGTATATCAGAAAGTTTGGTAACAGCTTCAGCAAAGCATCCATCGTCTATATTTCCACAAACGATGATACCTTTTGTTTTCCTATTGATTTTCTCGGCTATTTGTCGAATTTGGTCATCGTTTATTATTGATTCACCATGATGAACCTTTACATATCCTTTCGGACGGTCCGTTAATTGAAAAAGATCGTCTTCCAATCTAGGAATCAATGGCTCACGGAACGGGAAATTCAAATGTACTGGTCCGGCGGGAGCCTGTCCTGCGATGGCTACTGCTCTGGCACAAACTGACCGTACATACCGAATCATTTCATTGCTTCTTTCCGGTGGTGCCATTTCAGCAAACCACTTAACATGCTGGCCATATAGATGAATTTGATCAATCGCTTGTGGAGCACCAACTTCTCGAAGTTCATGAGGCCGGTCCGCTGTAAACACAAGTAAAGGAACCCTAGAATATCGCGCCTCAATAATTGCCGGAAAATAATTGGCAGCGGCTGTTCCAGAAGTACAAAGAAGAGCTACTGGTCTATTGGATGCCTTTGCCATTCCCAGAGCAAAAAAGGCAGCTGAGCGCTCATCGACATGTATGTGTACCTGTAGATCAGGATGTTCAGCCATTACCATTGCCATCGGGGTCGATCTTGATCCCGGACTGACAACAATATCCGTTATTCCGCAATGCACTAACTCTGCGACAAATGCCGCAAGATAGGCTGTTAATGATTCTTGATGACTCATATTTAATTTCCCCCAAGCGCCCGTAACATCGGTCTAAACTTTAATCCTGTTTCTAAATACTCACTTTCGGAATCAGAATCAGCGACAACGCCGCACCCCGCAAAAAGAGAGGCTTCCTTACCCTGAATCAGTCCCGAACGAATGCACACAGCAAATTCCCCGTTTCCTTTATAGTCCATCCAGCCAAGTGGTGCTGCGTAAAATCCCCGGTCGAGATTTTCTACCTTCCTAATTTTTTCCACAGCTTCTTTTTTTGGTAGACCACCTAGAGCAGGAGTAGGATGAAGCCTTTCTACTAATAACAATAGGGAGGCTTCTTTTGTGCATTTCCCAATAACAGGCGTATATAAATGTTGGATATCTCTATTTTTTAAAAGGCTTGGCCGATCTGGAAGAATGATTTCCTCACATGATTCTTCCAAAGCTTCCTTAATCATATCTACTACAAACTGATGTTCAATTAAGTTTTTTTGATCATTTAATAATTGTTCACCCAAGATCCTGTCGGCTTCTTCTGTTTCCCCGCGTGAAATCGAGCCTGCCAAGCAAGTAGAAAAAATTTCGTTTTCATTTTTCTTAACCAGTCTTTCCGGAGAAGCACCAATAAAACAGTCGCCTTCAGATTCAAAGGCAAAGATAAAGCTTTCATGTTGTTGTCTATTTAACCGCTCCAACACGATTTCAGGCTCCACCTTATTTTCAAATTTTAGTCGGAGTTCACGAGCCAGAACAACCTTTTTTAATGGTCCAGTCGAAAGTTCCTTTACAACCTTCTCAACAGATTTTTTCCATTCTTCCGACATAATCTCTTTTGTCTCAAGCAGTATTGGCGGAAGTAAGCTATTGCTTGATTGAACCGACCTCAACAGTTCATTCCGTTCATCCAGCATTTTTTGAAAGAAAAAATCGTCATCATATTGAGAACATACTATATTGGTTGTAAAATAGGCTTGTCCTTTAATGATACTAAGTAAAAATTTTGGTAAATAAAACATAGAGTCCATATATTTGGACCAAAGCTGTGTTTTTGGCTTCATTGGATCAAAAGAAAATCCCCCAAATATAACAGGACCTACTCCTTCTATTGAAAATGGATTTATGACAATACTATCTTTTAAAAAAGTTTTCCACTCTTGTTCTACATAAGCAAAACGATCAGAAACATCATTTGTCTGTAATTGCTTCGAAATGCCAATCCCTACCAGAATAATCTCATCATTTGGGTCTTTCCAGAAAAATCGCTCACCTTGATAGAGTTCTTTCCCAATATTAAAAAAAGATAATGGGTTCATATTTTGTATTTGATGAACTTCACTGATTAAAATTGGCCGACCAAGTTCTTCCGCTCTATTCTTCGCTAAACGGCCTTTTTCGATTATTTCTGTTTCCTGAATGGTAACCAAACAAATCCCTCCAAAACAGCCAAAATGACTGCTATCCATTCATAATAGACTATTTAAACATACTACTCCCATTGTAAAGAAGTCAATTATCCTTGTCACCACTTCCCGATTTCTATCCTTATTATATGTCAAAATTCGACCTTACTGTAATAAAAGACTTATAATGGTAAAGGGATTATCTTCTAGTTTTGAAAGTAAAATTTCGTTGACACTCTTGTAGGGATTTCCTACACTAGTGTTTGGACAAGATATTATTCTCGACAAATATACTATTTATAATAGAAAGAAAAAGCGAACAGAGGGAGGAGAAATTGGATGCAGCCAAATGTACAACCTGGTACAAATCCTGTGGTAAAGCCAAACAAAGGCTTTCAAGTATGGTGGCAAATGACCCGCCCTCATACCTTAACAGCGGCTTTTGTACCTGTCCTACTTGGTACGGCTCTATCACTTCAGTATGGAAAAATTCATATCGGATTATTTTTAGCCATGTTGATCGCAAGTCTTCTAATTCAAGCAGCCACCAATATGTTTAACGAATATTATGACTTTAAGCGCGGATTGGATACTGAACATTCTGTTGGGATAGGTGGAACTATTGTTCGTGACGGGATTAAGCCAAAGACAGTTATGCAATTAGCTTTGATTTTTTATGGTATTGCTTTATTATTAGGGGTTTACATTTGTGCAAATAGCAGCTGGTGGCTTGCATTAGTTGGCTTAATTTGCATGGGTGTCGGTTATTTATATACGGGTGGACCGCTTCCAATCGCTTATACACCTTTTGGAGAAATCTTTGCCGGATTGTTTATGGGGATGATGATCATTTTAATCTCCTTCTTTATTCAAACAGGTACGGTGGACACTACCAGCATTCTAGTTTCCGTTCCAAGTTTTGTACTCGTAGGTGGAATTCTGTTATCAAACAATATCCGTGACCTTGATGGAGATAAGGAATTTGGTCGTAAAACATTAGCAATTCTTTTAGGGAAAAAGAAGGCCATCTATTTATTAGCCAGTATGTTTGCCTTTTCTTATCTATGGATTTTAGGTCTGATCTTCGCAGGTGTAGTTCCTATTTGGACATTACTTGTGCTATTAAGTACGCCTAAACCATACAAATCAGTTAGAGGATTTATTCAAGGCACATTGCCGATTCAAATGGCACCTGCCATGAAGGCAACTGCCCAAACCAACACGATTTTTGGATTTTTGTTAGCAATCGGGATTTTTACTGGACATTATTTTTCATAACAAAAGCTTCTGTCGAACCCGACAGAAGCTTTTGTTTTTAGATGCCACTTTATCTAGCCTCCATTATGTCACTGGATGAATGTCCCAAATATCCTTAGCATATTCCCTGATAGTACGGTCACTGGAGAAATAGCCAGCATGTGCGATATTAACCAGACATTTTTTTTGCCATGAAATCTGATCTTTAAACGCTTCTCCAATTTTCCTCTGTGTTTCAGCGTAAGACGCAAAATCCTTTAAGACAAAATATTGATCATTTTCCTCCAAAAGGGAATCAAAAATCGGTTCAAACTCATTATGAACATCTGGAAAAAAGCCATTTACCAGCTGGTCAACAATTTGTTGAATACGACTGTCATGATGATAGTACTCATCTGAGTCATATCCTCCGTGACGATAATAATGTAAAACTTCTTCAGCGGTCAGCCCAAAAATAAAAATATTTTCATCTCCAACCCGCTCATGAATTTCAATATTTGCCCCGTCTAATGTCCCAATTGTTAAAGCTCCATTAATCATGAATTTCATATTCCCAGTACCAGAAGCTTCTTTACTTGCAGTAGAAATTTGTTCACTAACATCGGCAGCTGTAAAAATTTTCTCTGCTAAAGAAACTCGGTAATTTTCTAAGAAAATGACCTTCATTTGATCTCCAACTCTAGGATCATTATTAACTTTATCAGCAACGGTATTAATTAACTTAATAATTTTTTTAGCATAATAATACCCTGGTGATGCTTTTGCTCCAAAAATAAAGACTCTCGGTATCATCCTGAAGCTTGAATCTTCTAATATGCGATTATAAAGATGCAATATATGGAGTACATTCAATAGTTGCCGTTTATATGCATGAAGCCGCTTGACCTGTACATCAAAAATTGCCTGTGGATCAACCGTAATGCCGTTTTGTTTATAAATAATGTCAGCAAGCATTTCTTTATTTGCTCTTTTTATTTTTCCAAGCTCCTTTAATAAAGAACGATCCTCTTGATATTTAAGCAAGTTAATCAACTCATGCGGGGCACTTGTCCAACTATTTCCAATTCGTTCGGAAATTAGTGTGGATAATTTCGGATTTGCCTTTAATAACCAGCGGCGGTGAGCAATTCCATTGGTCTTATTATTAAATTTATCTGGAAACAGTTGATAAAATGGTTGCATTTCCCGTTCCTTTAAAATCTCCGTGTGTAGTCTTGCCACACCATTTACACTAAAGCTACCTACAATAGCTAAATGCGCCATTTTCACATAACCATCTGCTATAATAGAAAGCTTTGCTATTCTATCCCAATCCCCAGGAGTCTCTTCCCATAGTTCCCTACAAAAACGTTCATTGATTTCATTGACAATCATATAAATACGTGGCAAAAGTGGCTGAAAAATATGAATTGGCCATTTTTCCAATGCCTCTGATAAAGTGGTATGGTTTGTATAGGAGATTGTATTTTTAGTAATATGCCATGCTTCATCCCAACCAAAACCTTCTTCATCAATTAAAATTCTCATTAACTCTGGAATGGCTAAAACAGGGTGAGTATCATTAATATGAATACAAATTTGTTGATGCAGCTCATTCAAACTACCATGTTGCTTTTTATAGGACCGAATAATGGATTGAAGGCTTGCCGATACTAGAAAGTATTGCTGCTTTAACCTCAAGATCTTCCCTTCATCATGGGTATCATCCGGGTAAAGAAATTCAGAAATTGCCTCGGTTCTCCGCTTATATTGTAAAATATCCTTATTTATTGGGAATTGAGCAGGTTCAGCATTCCATAATCTGAGTGTATTCACTGTTTTACAATGATACCCTACGACCGGAACATCATACGGAACGGCTGTAACCGTTTCGGTATGTAAATGATGAAAAACAAGTCGTCCATTTTCCATTTTCGCTTCTACTTTTCCCCAAAATGGAATTTGAACCGCTAAATCTGCTTTACGTATTTCCCAAACATTTCCACTTCTTAGCCACTGTTCTGGTAGCTCAACTTGGTATCCATTGACAATTTTTTGTTCAAATAATCCATGCTTATAACGGATTCCATGCCCATGCCCTGGAAGATTCAATGAGGCAAGGGAGTCCAAAAAGCAGGCAGCTAGCCTGCCCAGGCCACCATTTCCCAAGCCTGCATCTGGTTCTATTTCCTCGAGTTCTTCGAGAACAATTCCCAGTTCTTCTAACCCTTTTTCTACTAATCCTTCAACACCAAGGTTAATCAAATTTTGCCGAAGAAGCTTTCCTAATAAGTATTCAATAGATAAATAAAAAACCTGTTTTCCCTTTACAGCCAAATATTTTTCATTCGTCTTTATCCAATCATTGCTGACATATTCACGAATCATCAATCCAAGTGTTTCATAATGATCTCTGGAAGTACTCTCCGAAAAGCTTTTACCGCACAGCATTTCAACTCGTTTTTTAAAGTTTTCTTTAAAGGATTCTTTATTAGAAAACATGGGTTTCACTCCTTGCAATCACTTCGGAATATAGCTGGTTGTAATAAAAAGCCGATTGAGCCCAGCTGTAGTCCTTTTCCATAGCCTGCTTTACAATTAATCCCCATGTTTTTTTGTTATGATAAAAGCTCAATGCTCTCCGAATTGTGTATAGCATATCGTGAGCATTGAAATGCTTAAATGAGAATCCATTTCCTTCTTTGGTAAATTCATTCCAACTCTTAACGGTATCATTTAGTCCCCCTGTTTCTCGGACAATTGGGATCGCCCCATATTTCATAGCGATAAGTTGTCCTAAGCCACAAGGTTCAAATAATGATGGCATTAAAAATAAATCAGCTGCAGCATATAATTTATGAGCCAATTCTTCATTAAACCCAGTATAGACCCTTAATTTTTCCGGATAAATCCTTGCTGCCTGTCTTAGGTATTCCTCATATTCATAATCCCCTGCACCAAGGAAAATGAGCTGAATATCCTCCTGTAAAATCTCCCGGAAGACACATTTAATGAGATCAATCCCTTTTTGCCTAGTAAGCCTTGAAATCATTACCATTAACGGAGTAGAAGCGGATTGTTTTAAACCGAATTGCTTTTGAATCTCCCTTTTATTAGCTGCTTTTTTCCCAATATTATGAATAGAATAATTTTGAAAAATAAATGGATCTTTGGATGGATCGTAAAAATCATCATCAATTCCATTTAAGATCCCCACAAGATCCTCATTCCTGGCCCTAAGAAGTCCATCCAATTTCTCTCCAAACTCAGGTGTCTGAATTTCCTGCTTATAGGTTGGGCTCACAATTGTAATTTTATCAGCGGCAACAAGCGCCCCTTTCATAAAATTCACATTTCCGAAAAACTCCAAATGTCCCGGATGAAAATAACTTTCATCAAGCCCCAATAAATCCTTTAATACCTCTCTCGGGAAAATGCCTTGGAATTGAAGATTATGAATGGTAAATATAGTACGGATGGATCCATAACCCGTTCTTCGGTAATAATCCGCTCGCAGCAAATAAGGAATCATTGCTGTATGCCAATCATGACAATGGAGAATATTCGGAAAATAATCTAGCTCTTTTAGTGTTTCAAGAACAGCTCGACTAAAAAAGGCAAACCTTTCTCCATCATCAAAATAGCCATACAACCCTTCCCGTTTGAAATAATATTCATTATCAACAAAATAATACGTTATTCCCTGGTGGATAAGTTCTTCGATCCCACAATATTGTTTTCTCCAGCCAACATCGACTGTGAATTCTTTAATTTTTTTCATTTTCTTTTTATATTGATCAGCAATCGTACCATATTTGGGAAGGATTACCCTAACATCTGTACCGAGACTTTTTAATTCCTTTGGTAGAGAACCAGCAACATCTGCCAGTCCGCCTGATTTGGCAAATGGTCCACATTCTGAAACAGCAAATAATACTTTCACGAATTCATCAACGCTCCTTGCTTTGTTCCTTTTCGAATAACAAAAGGTGATTGAGCTGTTCCCGTAATTTGGGCCCCCGCTTCAATTTTTACATCTTTATCCAATATTACTGAATCTAAATAGCAACCATCTTCAATTTGGCATTTTTGCATAATAATACTATTTTTAACGACAGCCCCTTTGCCAATTTTCACACCGCGTGAAATAATACTATTTTCCACTGTTCCGCTAATCAAACAGCCATTTGCAATCATTGCATTTTTTACCGATGATCCCTTTTCATACTTAGTAGGAGGCTCATCTTTCACTTTCGTTAAGATAGGCCGCTCTTTGAGGAAAAGCTCCTTCCAAACCTCTGGCTTTAATAGTTTCATACTTGTGGAATAATAGTTCTCGATGGAGTTAATCATTTCTGCATACCCTTCATAGGTATAGTGGCAAACCGTATAATCATGATGGATATCATTTGTCACATCCTTCATGCATGTATAACCGGTCTCATGCCGTGTTTCTATTAATTTAATCAACAATGATGTTTTAATTAAAAACATTTCCAGGGACTTTCCATTCTTCTGACGTATTTCCGTAATATCACAACCAGAATGAATGTGCCATTCTAAAATGGGCCTAAGATCCATATTGGCAACGGTATAACAATTAGAGATGAATGCATATTCCTGAGTACTGCGGTAAAAATAATCCAAATTGGCAGCAAACAGGTCAAAGGCCCCTATACGATTACGATTGCTTTCCAAAACAGGAGATGGAAAGAAAAACAAACCATCACGTTTTCTGTTTAAATCCCAATTTTTCCCTGAACCTAAATGATCCATTAATGATCGGTATTGCATTTTTGGAAAAATAGCGACACTGCGGATACCTGTGTTCACCATATTGGATAATACAAAGTCAATAATCCGATACCTTCCAGCAAAAGGAAGTGCCGCCTGTGAACGGTGTATAATTAAATCTTCCAATTCCTCGTGATAGGTTGTCGCATCAATAATACCTAATAGCTTTTTCTTCATTCCAAAGTCCCCCCATAAAACGTTTTTAACAACAAAGCATCATTGTAGATTGTTCTGACTAAGCAGTATAAAGCGTATTTATCATCTCTTTTGTCACTAAAATGATTTCATCATCAAATGAGCGAATCACCGTCCCATCAGGAATATAAACATCACATGGAACAATAGCTTTTTCTATAAAACAATTCTCACCTATGACAGCGTCTGGCATGATTACCGACTCTTTTACAATCGATTCTCTCCCTACTGTCACACCTTGGAATAAGACAGACCTTTCAATATTGCCCTCAATGGTACAACCTTCATTGATGAGCGATTCCTTCACAATGGCATTAGGTGATATATATTGCGGTGGCTGATTCGGATTAACCGAATAAACTCTCCATTTATGATCAAATAAATCTAATTCGCAATCTTCCTTTAGCAAATCCATATTAGCTTCCCACAAGCTTTGAACAGTACCTACGTCTTTCCAATATCCTTTAAACGGATAAGCATATAATTTCCTCTTTTCATCAAGTAGTAATGGAATGACATCTTTTCCAAAATCATGACTGGAATCCGGATTTCTTGCATCCATTTCCAAATATTCCTTAAGTATATTCCAATTAAAAATATAGATGCCCATGGAAGCCAAATTATTTTTTGGTTGGCTCGGTTTTTCCTCGAATTCTGTAATTCTCATTTCCTCATTGGTGTTCATAATTCCAAAGCGACTTGCTTCAGCCCATGGGACTTCAATTAAGGAAATGGTGACATCTGCTCATTTTTCAATATGGTATTCAAGCATTTTCTCGTAATTCATTTTATAAATGTGATCACCAGAAAGGATAAGAACATAATCAGGCTGATACTGTTTGAGATAATTTAAGTTTTGGTAAACGGCACTGGCTGTACCTGTATACCACTTCACTTCTGTTGATTCACTATACGGAGGTAATACCGTAACTCCACCATCTTTACGGTCTAAATCCCAAGCACTACCGATACCAATATAGGAATTGAGCAAAAGCGGTTGATATTGGGTAAGGACCCCTACAGTATCAATGCCTGAATTGGCACAATTGCTCAAAGTAAAATCAATAATTCTATACTTACCGCCAAATGGAACAGCAGGTTTGGCAAGGTCATTTGTCAAAGCATTAAGCCTGCTCCCTTTTCCTCCTGCCAACAGCATGGCGACGCACTTTTTCTTTCCCATTGCTTTTTCTCTCCTTTCTTTTTTTAACAGGTCTTAATATTTGAAACCCATACGGGGCTATAGCAAGATTGAT
Source organism: Neobacillus thermocopriae (assembly GCF_010975035.1). GTDB lineage: Bacteria > Bacillota > Bacilli > Bacillales > Cytobacillaceae > Neobacillus > Neobacillus thermocopriae. Next base: position 111,089 of record NZ_JAAIUV010000008.1, read on the forward strand.
AGAATAGGGCTTACCATGGTATGGCTCCTCTGATGCTTTGAGTACTTTTTTATTGACTACCCCAGAGCCACCATATTCCTCTAAATCATTGGTAAATATCTCCCGGTATTCCCCTGCTTTAGGTACACCAATTTTATATTCTGGATAGGATAAACCGGTAAAATTACAAACGATGACTAACATATCCTCTTCTTTTTTACCTTTACGAATAAAAGAAAAGATAGACTGGTCTTTATTATCCACATCAATCCATTCAAAGCCATCCTGTAAATGATCCAGCTCATAAAGGGCTTTAGAACGCTTATAAACCTTCGTTAATACTTTCACATAGGAATTTAGTTTTTCGTGCATTTCATAATCAAGAAGGTGCCAATCCATCTGTTCTTTATCCTTCCATTCGGAAAACATTCCTAATTCAAAACCCATAAACAATAATTTTTTTCCCGGGTGGGTAAACATATAACCTAGCAATAGCCTTAGCTGAGCAAATTTCTCCCAATAATCCCCCGGCATCTTATTTAACAATGACTTTTTACCATGAACGACTTCGTCATGTGAAAACGGGAGCATGAAGTTTTCGGAGAAAGCATATAACAGTGAAAAAGTAACTTTTGAATGAACGTGAGACCTGGCAAATGGCGGGGTTTCCATGTACTCTAGTATGTCGTTCATCCATCCCATATTCCATTTATAATCGAAGCCAAGGCCACCATATTGGACAGGTGTTGTTACATTGCGGAAATCCGTAGAATCTTCACCAATCATTAAAAAATGAGGGTTTACATCATGAACTACCTGATTTAATTTCCTTAAGAAATGAATACCATAAGGGTTTTCAGATTTTTCTCCTAACGCATTGGGCCAATAGATGATATTGGCAACAGCATCCATTCTAAATCCATCAATGTGGAAATATTCCATCCAAAAAAGGGCATTTGAGATTAGAAAGCTTTGAACTTCTCCTCTTCCCAAATCAAAATTGGCTGTCCCCCAAATCACATTTTCCCGATCATGCTCACTCTGATAAGAATAAAGATGTGTACCATCAAACCGATAAAGACCATGAGCATCCTTACAATAGTGACCTGGAACCCAATCCAATATAACTCCTATTCCATTTTGATGGCATTGATCAACAAAGTAACAAAAATCATTTGGAGTCCCATATCTTGAGGTAGCTGCAAAATATCCAGTTCCTTGATAACCCCAAGAGATATCAAGTGGGTGTTCAACTAGTGGAAGGATTTCTATATGTGTAAAACCATGCTCCACTACATAAGGGATTAATTCATCAGCAAGTTCTTTATAGGTTAGAAAATCACCATTCTTGTGTTTCTTCCATGATCCTAAATGAACTTCGTAAATGACAGAGGGCTCAGACAAAAAGTTTTTCCCTGCTTTTCGATTCATCCACTCAGCATCTTGCCATTCATAATCACCAAGTGAATATACAATCGAAGCTGTATTTGGCCTTTTTTCAGCATAGAATGCATACGGATCAGCTTTTAAAAATCTTTCTCCATTCTGTGTAAAGATTTCAAACTTATATCGATTTCCTTCTAGGTTTTGGTTGACAACTATCACCCAAACTCCTTCGTCATTCACCTTTTGTAATTCATATCCTTCACCATTCCAGTTATTGAAATCCCCGACGAGCCTCACCTGGCAGGCATTCGGGGCCCATACACAAAATCTTGTATATACGTTATTGGAATCTTTAAAGATATGAGCACCAAAAAGCTCATGACTTTGAAAAAAATTCCCTTCATGAAACAGGTGTAACTGATAATCTGTAGGAAATAATGTATTCACTGCCATGGCTCTTTCCAACTCCAATAAAAAAAATATATTTCAAAATCCAATTATAAAGGGAAATAATAAATAATCCTCAAAAACTTTTTTCTCTTTTCTGACAATAACCGAGACATGCTACTATAAGGTGATATATTTCCTTAAAATCAGCCTAAAATCGACAAAAAATTATTCAACATCCGACAAAAATATCGAAACTTTTTGTGAAAAAATACATAAAAAATTATTCAATTTAATAAGAAATGGAAACATTTGATTTATAAAAGTCTAATAAATGTAAGCGATTGCAATACATTTTATTAATATAATGAGGAAGAAATGATATTCTAATATAGTTATCATCTGAAGTATAAACAGAGGAGATAGATTGGATTATTGAATGCAGAAAATGACCATATGGAAGTTCCCATTATTATTTATTTCCAATAAAACAAAAAAACTGATGACAAATTGTCATCAGTCTTTTTGTATGACCCCTACGGGATTCGAACCCGTGTTACCGCCGTGAAAGGGCGGTGTCTTAACCACTTGACCAAGGGGCCTTTTCTGGCGGAGAAGGAGGGATTTGAACCCTCGCGCCGGTTGCCCGACCTACACCCTTAGCAGGGGCGCCTCTTCAGCCACTTGAGTACTTCTCCACATGGCTCCGCAGGCAGGATTCGAACCTGCGACCGATCGGTTAACAGCCGATAGCTCTACCACTGAGCTACTGCGGAATAAATTTAATATGGTGGGCCTAAATGGACTTGAACCATCGACCTCACGCTTATCAGGCGTGCGCTCTAACCAGCTGAGCTATAGGCCCATAATGGAGCGGGTGATGGGAATCGAACCCACAACAACAGCTTGGAAGGCTGTGGTTTTACCACTAAACTACACCCGCATAACATTAACTTTGGATGGGGCGATTGATGGGAATCGAACCCACGAATGCCAGAGCCACAATCTGGTGCGTTAACCACTTCGCCACAACCGCCATATTATTAAATGGTGGCTCAGGACGGAATCGAACCGCCGACACAAGGATTTTCAGTCCTTTGCTCTACCGACTGAGCTACTGAGCCGAAGTATTAAGTTCCCTAACGGGAATATTATTTTATAATGGCGGTCTGGACGGGACTCGAACCCGCGACCTCCTGCGTGACAGGCAGGCATTCTAACCAGCTGAACTACCAGACCGTATTGCGGGGGCAGGATTTGAACCTGCGACCTTCGGGTTATGAGCCCGACGAGCTACCGGACTGCTCCACCCCGCGATAATAGAAATTAATCATTTTATGGCGGAGGAAGAGGGATTCGAACCCCCGCGCGGCTTTCACCGCCTCTCGGTTTTCAAGACCGACCCCTTCAGCCAGACTTGGGTATTCCTCCATATTATTTAAAATGAATGGTGGACCTTGTAGGACTCGAACCTACGACCGGACGGTTATGAGCCGTCTGCTCTAACCAGCTGAGCTAAAGGTCCATTTATTTATTTTGGTAGCGGCGGAGGGGATCGAACCCCCGACCTTACGGGTATGAACCGTACGCTCTAGCCAGCTGAGCTACGCCGCCAAAATTAATCTTGTTAAATTGGTGGAGCCTAGCGGGATCGAACCGCTGACCTCCTGCGTGCAAAGCAGGCGCTCTCCCAGCTGAGCTAAGGCCCCAAATTCATAGTTTCAATGGTCGGGAAAACAGGATTCGAACCTGCGACCCCTTGGTCCCAAACCAAGTGCTCTACCAAGCTGAGCTATTTCCCGAATAACGCGCCCGACAGGAGTCGAACCCATAACCTTCTGATCCGTAGTCAGACGCTCTATCCAATTGAGCTACGGGCGCAAATTTATGGTGCCGAGGACCGGAATCGAACCGGTACGGTAGTCACCTACCGC
>NZ_JAAIUV010000009.1 GCF_010975035.1 Neobacillus thermocopriae
ATTTACGTTTATTTGCACTTGCTTTAACATGCGTAGAATCAATAAATACATGTTCAGCACTAATCAACTTTTTATCAGAAGCTTCTTTTAGAATGCGGTAGAAGATTTTTTGAAATAGATCTGTATCCTTGAAACGTCTTTCATAGTTTTTTCCGAAGGTTGAGAAGTGGGGGACTTTATCATGAAACCCAAAACCTAAGAACCAACGATAAGCAAGGTTTGTTTCAATTTCTTCAATAGTTTTGCGCATAGAGCGAATACCGAAGGTATATTGAATAAAAGCCATCTTAATTAATACAACAGGGTCAATACTTGGACGACCACGTTCAGATGAATACATATTCTCAACTAATTTATATATAAATGAAAAATCAATAGCAGCTTCTATCTTACGAACCAAGTGATTTTCAGGAACCAGCTGGTCTAAAGTAATCATTTCTAATTGATCTCGATTTACTTGTGTATTTTTAGTAAGCATTTCAATATCACCTCGATATTCTATGACATAATTATACAAAAAATGTCGACAAAATCCTTTAAAAAAGGATTTTGTCGACAGTCTGAAACCTGTTTCATTACAGGTTTTTTTTCTTTTAAGGTAAGAAAGTAAAAATTCGTAAACTTTCCTTCTATAAAAAAAAGACTGTCTATTGACAGTCTTAGTGTGTACCAGTAGGGTAACCAGAATTAATGAAGGTCATAACTGTAAACCAGCCGAAAACTGCGAATGATGCTAACCCCCAAAATGCACCTAAAAGATTTTTATTTTTTAATGCACTGAATGTACCATATCCAGCTAGTAGAGTCACTAACGCAAAAATAATAACCAATCCCATGAATAGTCCCCCTTTTTTGTTAGTTGCAAATCGTTTAATCCTACTTTAGACCATTATGTATCATATTATTTACAATCCTATATTATTTTATATTTTTTTCTCTCGTTTGTCGAGGGTAAAAAAGATGTTGATATGATAGGCTATAGCAATATTTTGCATTAATTCTTTGTTATGTAATTCAATGAAAAAAATATCTTTGTCATTTTCAGATGTTGAAAATACTAAATGCTCTTCGAATTGGTACTTTGCCATTAAGAGTTCATTTTTATTTTTACCTGTTATGTAAAACGAAATCAAATCATCTGTAAACAAACAATACGTTTCACGATCAAGCTGAATTGCATAATCTTCAAAGTATGGGCCTTTCGTTCCTTTGGAAACAATTTGTGCTAGATGAAGATGTTCAAATAGATTGGTAGTATGCAAAATTTCTTTTGCGAGCAATGCTTCTTCCCTTTGTAGATAAATAAACATATTATTTGAATGCCAATCAATAGCTGTTTCCGAAAATAGTAAATGAATCAATTCCGGAAATTGTTCGATTTCTGCTTTCGCTTCAACTGCAATGGCTGATTTCATCTTATACAACCCTTTCAAACAAAGTGATTTCTTCTCTTAATCATAGGTAATGGTGTAAAATAATTGTAGCGCAATTAGTTTGGAGGTAAAAGAAATGAAATGGCAGCAAATACCTTTAGGAATTATTCAAACAAATTGTTACATAATTGAAGGCACGAATAAAACCTGCTTAATTGTGGATCCGGGCGATGAAGGGAATAAATTGATAAATCTTATAAAAAGCAAGGGGCTAACACCTTTGGCAATTCTGTTAACTCATGCTCATTTTGATCATATTGGTGCGGTTGATGACATTAGAAATACATACAAAATACCGGTTTATGTTCATAAGCTAGAGGAAAAATGGCTCGAAGATCCGATTCTGAATGCATCACAGTCTTTTCCATCAATTGGAACAGTAAAAATACATCCTGCTGATCATCTGATAATGGATGAAGGGGTTATGAAAATAGGAGATTTTGAATTCCAAGTTTTTCATACACCTGGTCATTCACCTGGCAGTGTATCCTATTATTTTGAGAAAGAAGGATTTGTGATTTCTGGGGATGCCTTATTTCAAGGGAGTATTGGCAGAACAGACCTACCAGGTGGTAATCAATCACAACTATTACAAAGCATCCATAATAAATTGCTAACCCTTCCAGAAGATACCTATGTATTATCGGGACATGGTCCAATTACTACGATTATCGATGAAATGGATAGTAACCCTTTTTTAAATGGTTATTAAAGTGGGTTTGAATAAATCGTTTATCATGGTCAACGGATAAATGGGTCCAAATGAGTGAGCGGGTTATAAAATAAAGAAAGTCTCTTCTCAGCGAGAAGAGACTTCCTGGGGGATGTTCTATTCATATAATGGGAGGGGATATTGTTAAGCTACTATACTAACAATATAATAAAGTTTACACTATGTCAATAGTGTTTAATCGTGAGGAGTTCATATGATTTCATATATTCATCAATTAATCACCAATTCACCGAACCAATTGATTACATATGCTGAATTTATTTATACCTCCCTATATCACCCTGAGTTTGGCTATTATATGAGGGATAGGAAAAAAATAGGAAAACAGGGGGATTTTATTACTACAAGTAATATTTCTGATATTTATGGTCGACAAGTAGCAAAGTGGGCCTCCGCGATATACCAAAAAACTGGCCTCCCAGCCGTCTTCTGTGAAATAGGAGCCGGTAACGGTCGGTTTGCTGAGGCATTTCTTCGTGAGTGGGAAGAATGTTCAAATGTACCATTAAAATATTATATGGTGGAAACGAGTCCCTATCATCGAGAACGGCAAAGAGAATTGCTCCGAAATAATCCAGTAATCGTACAGTTTGAGTCTCTTAAAGAAATGGGACCGATCGAAGGTATTGTATTTTCCAATGAACTTTTTGATGCACTGCCTGTGCATGTTATCGAAAAACATGATGACCGACTATTTGAAGTGATGATTGGGATAGATGAAAATGGACTTTATGAGAAAAAAATACCATTATCCAACCCATCGATTTTAACTTTTTTGCAAGAAAGCGGGATAACCTTAATGGATAATCAAAGGATTGAAATTCCGTTAGCCATGGAGAATTTACTCTTTGACATTTCTCAAAATCTGATCAGTGGTTTGGTCGTGACAGCAGATTATGGCTATACAAATGAGGAATGGATGGATCCAAGAAGGATGGAGGGAAGTTTAAGAGGATATTTCCAGCATAAAATGGTAGGAAATATTCTGCAAAACCCAGGAGAAATGGATATAACGACTCATATTCATTTTGATTCTTTTATTCAAAAAGGGGAAAAAGTGGACTTGCAATTTGTAACAAAGCTGAGACAGGATGAATTTTTGATAAAGACTGGAATTCTTCAGGAATTAGAAAATCATTACGATCCTAATCCTTTTTCAGAAATTAGTAAGCGAAACAGGGCGATACGAAGTTTAATTATGCCTTCCGGAATAAGTAGTTTTTTTCATATCATTATTCAAAAAAAACAGCTACCTGTCTCTGAACAACAATTATTTAATATAAAATAATGAAAAAAACGCCGAAATATTGACGGCGTTTTTTTAATGAAAAGATTTAGAGTACAACTTTTTGGTTCGCGCCAGCCAATTTTCATTTTAAGTAACTTTCTGTTTAATAGGCGCTTTCTTTTTACTTATTAATGACCACCGGCTCCACCAAGCGGCATCATAAACGTAGTCCAATATGTGAAACCAGCGAAGAATATAGTTAAATATGCTCCGAACACATACATGTACATACGTTCAGAAAGTTTTAGATAGCTAAGTAATACGAAAAATCCTGTTTGGGCTAAGAAAAGCATTGCTGTTTTATCCATGTCTCCAAGGTAGAACATGATTGTAAAAATGCCCGTCCAGAAACCACATACTCTGAACATGCGATCCATATGTATCCCTCCTTGTATCTCTAAGAATCCCATCATTACCATATTATAAAGTAAAAGGTTACATCATGTAAATAATGGTTTCAAATTAGTTTGAGACAAGTGCTTGATAGGAGCAAGTGTCACATCCAGTAAACATATTTTCCATTTCAATTAATTCAACTGAATTAAATAGGGATTCAAACATCCCTTTCAAAAATTCTTGATGCATGTTGCAAACGATATTTGGATGTTCTCCAGCTATTTCTTTAAATGGACAGTTATAAATCCGGAAGAAAATTTTTGTTTTTTCGCCATTTACTTCAAATTCGGGGTAAAAACCTGCTAGTGTAGCTGCATTCTTTAATATACTTAGCTTTTCGTCAAAATCTAATTCATCCCCGTTTTTTCTTTTTGCCTTTTCTTGCTCGATTAATTCCATGCCAAATTTTTTGCCTGTTATAAAAAGTGCCTCTCTTCCCTTATCTCCAAGAGTGAGCATCGTTTGAATGGCTACCTTTGATAAAAGCATGTAATCGCGGAATGGAAAATACAATTGGATAACATCGTTAGATAATCGATACAGTCTACTAGGTCTTCCACCTTTTCCAGTTTTTTTTGTTTCTGATATAAGCATGTTCACATCTTCAAGCTTTGAAAGATGTAATCGTGCAACATTTGGGTGGATTTGAAAATGATCAGCAATCTCTTGAACAGTTACCTCTTTATGACTTTTAATAATGTATTGATAAATATAATATCTAGTTGGATCTGACAAAACATTGGTTATCTTTAAAGTTTGTTCCATCTCGGTTCACCTCGGACCCCCTTGATTTATTCCATTATAATATAGCTAATGGTATGAGGGAATGACGTTTATAACGTAACCACTATAAGTTTAGAAAATGTTCACAATTTCCCACGATTGTCGGAAAAAAATAAGAAGGTTCGACCAATTCATCCTATCTTTTGACTTAACATTGATTCGCCTCATCTCTCGTGTTTCCTTTATCTCAGTTGGAGGCCACTACAAGGAAGGGCTCGGAAGGAATAGCATCGCACGACCGAAATTGATAGCTGTTAGGATGAGGTCATACGCCGCTGCGCAGGGGGCTTACGCTTTTCTATCAAAGATAAGTAAGCACTATCTTGACCTAGACGAATGTCTAGCTCCAGCCCCCTAGCGTCTAGTGCCCTTCGGTCTCCGCCCTACGATAAGTCAACATCGAGTCGCCTTGGCTCCTCGTGTTTCCTTTATCTCAGTTGGAGTACCTCCAGGTCATACGCCGCTGGGCAGGGGGCTTATGCTTTTCTTATAAAAATTTTTTCGAAAAAAGGAGGAAATGAATGAATGGTGTCGAATATCAATAATGACAAAGTAAAAAGGTGGTGGTAGCTATTGTTAGCTCAATTGAAATTTTAGCAAATAGGATTATTACAGATGCAGCTAGAAATCACGCAACAGACATTCATATCATCCCCCGCAAGGATGACACCCTAGTTCAAATCCGTTTAACAAACAAACTTATTCCTCGCTTAACTCTTCCTAAAGATGAATGTGACAAACTTATTTCCCATTTTAAATTTACAGCTAATATGGACATCGGCGAAAGAAGACGTCCTCAGAGTGGAGCAATTTTTTGTAAGGTGAACGGACAATTAATGGGTCTTAGGTTATCTACTCTTCCTTCTAACAATCGGGAAAGTCTTGTGATCAGGCTTTTGCCTCAGCAGGAACAAATCCCATTTCATCAACTATCACTTTTCCCTTCAATGACTCGCAAACTATTGGCACTCCTCAAACATGCTCATGGTTTAATTATTTTTACCGGACCAACTGGCAGTGGTAAAACAACTACCCTTTATTCCTTATTAAATGAAACTGCCCACCTATTTCATCGGAATGTAATTACTCTTGAAGATCCGATAGAAAAAAATTATGACTCGGTACTCCAAGTACAGGTAAACGAAAAAGCAGGTGTGACATATGCAGCAGGGTTAAAGGCGATTTTGCGCCATGACCCAGATATTATTATGGTGGGTGAAATCCGTGATGCTGAAACAGCAAGAATCGCAGTCAGGGCTTCTTTAACGGGACATTTAGTGCTTAGCACAATGCATACAAGGGATGCAAAAGGCGCAGTTTTTCGTTTGCATGAGTTTGGGGTAAATTGGTTGGAAGTGGAGCAAACCTTAATAGCAGTTACAGGACAAAGATTAGTTGAATTAACATGTCCATTTTGTAATGGGGAATGTTCTCCATTTTGTTATTCCTATGGGAGATGGAAGCGTGCAAGTGTCTTTGAGTTGTTGTCGGGGCGAAATTTAAGTGCAGTAATGAAGGCAGCCAGGGGAGAAGAGTCAGAAACGAATTATCGCACATTAAAACAAGTGATTAATAAAGGAATTGCCTTAGGCTATATTAAAGAATCTGAATATGATCGGTTGGTTTATGATGATGCGTAGACGTAAATGGACAATGAATGAACAAGCTAACTTTTTGAAAAGAATTGGTGAACTTCTAGCCCGAGGATACCCAACCGCTGAAGCCATTGAATCCATATCATTGCATTTCCCTCCTAACCGTAAGGAGGAGTTACATAGCTGCTTAGAAGATTTAAGGAATGGGTTCCCATTTCATGATTGTTTAGAAAAAATGGGATTTCATAGAGATTTAATTGGTTATGTCTATTTCGCTGAGCAGCATGGTAGTTTTTCTGAGGCACTTATGGAAGGTAGCAGCCTTGCATTAATGAAGGATAAAGATTTACGCAAATTAATAAAGTTGTTGCAATATCCTTTGCTGCTAATGTGTATTACTGTTTTTTTATTTATATTTGTTCAGAAAACACTATTGCCGCGATTTACTACACTGTTTAGTACACTGGGGCTAGAAGCGAATTTCTTTACTAAAGTGATTTATGCTTTTGATGTATTTTTCCCCGTTATGATGCTCATCTTGCTTGCCATTATTATATTAATGGCAATTTATTACTATTTTTTCTTCAAAAAATACTCCATTTTAAAGCAGCGTTCGTTGCTTATTCGACTGCCAATTATAGGTAGAATCTTCAAATTGCTGTTTACCCATTATTTTTCCATCCAATTAAGTTTTCTGTTATCCGGAGGTATTTCTGTTTCTGAAGCACTTAAGATTTTTGAACAAAACAAAAAACAGCCTTTCTATAGTCAGCTTGGAAAAGAGATTAAATGGAGACTGGTTAGTGGCAATCATTTAGATCAAATATTGGCGTCATTTTCTTTTTTTGAAAAGGAATTTCCGATGATTGTCAAACACGGTCAGGAAAACGGAAAGTTGGAACAGGAATTACTATTTTTCAGCAAGCATTGTGTGACCATGATGGAGGAATTAATTGAAAAGAGGCTAAAAACAATCCAACCTATTTTATATTTGTTTATCGGTGTACTAGTTGTTTCTATGTATTTAGCAATCTTATTACCAATGTTTCATTTACTTGATGGAATGTAATGATGGAGGTATACAAATGAAACGGATTTATGTAACAAACGAACATGGTTTTACATTAATTGAGATGATGATCGTTATGCTGGTTATTTCCATCCTATTAATCGTAACCATACCAAATGTGGGAAAACATAATTCGAATATTAATAAAAAAGGCTGTGATGCCTATGTAAAAATGGTCCAATCCCAGGTGGAAGCATATAAAATGGATAAAAACAAGGTGCCCACACTTGAGGAACTTAAATCTGAAGGATATTTAAACGATACAAAGGGTTGTCCAAATGGAAAACAGATTGAAATAGATGCGGAAGGTAATGTTTCTGTTAGCTCAACAGGTACTGGCGCTGGCTCATCATGAAGAATGACCAGAGAGGATTTACTTTAGTTGAATCATTAGTAGTTTTATCGATATTTATCCTGCTTTCATCAGTAACCGTTTTTTCTTTAAAACCACAATATTCTTCTATGGATGAAAAAGCATTTTTCACCCAATTAAAGGCTGATTTATATTATGCTCAAACCTATGCAATCTCTCATCAACAGGAAGTATCCGTTTCGATTTTTCCAAATCAATTTCAATACATTATTTGGGTGAGGCCGAACGAAAAGCCTATAATTAAAAGAAACTATTCCACAAATTTATATCTTAAAGAAGGATCAATTCCTTTGGCATTCAAGTTTCTTCAAGATGGAAATATTGATAAATTTGGTTCATTTTATATTCAATCGGAAAAAAAGACATATCGAATGACATTTTTAATAGGAAAAGGCAGATTTTATGTTACAGAGCAATAAAGGTTTCTTCTTACTTGAACTACTATTATCATTGTCCATCATATTTATGATTTCATTGTATTTTATTCCACTTTGGATAAATCTAAAGGAACAATCAAAAAAGCTTGAGATTGAAAATAAGCTTCGTCAGATTGTTTATGAACAGCTGCAAGCAAAAATCATGGATGATCAATTACCACAGAATTATAGGATAAATGAAAATGGTGTTGAATTTTATGTATATTGGCGGGAGGCATCTGGCCTAATGGAGGTGTGTGTAAGAGTTGAGAATCATCCACCATATCCCGTTACGAAAGAAATATGCGGTTTACTCGAATGAAAAGGCTTTTACATTAATTGAAGTCCTTTATGCCCTCGCTATTTTTTCAATTATTATCTTTTTTATACAACCTGTATTGCAAATGATTCTAGATCATCGAGATTCTGATGTTACCTTACAGAATATGGAGTGGCAGGTCTTTTGTGCACAATTGAAAAAAGAGATCCGCTTTGCAAGTCATGTAGAGGTTGTCTCTGGAAAGCTATTTTTAAAAAAGGATAATGAAACGGTCATATATGAGCAATATGGTTCAAATCTAAGAAGGAGAGTTAACTTTACTGGCCATGAAATCGTCCTTCAGAATGTGGACCAATATTCTTTTAGTCTCCAGAGAAATGCCGTGAAAGTGACAGTTAAGCATCTCAATGGAAAAGTCCAATCATTTATTGGTTATTCTCTAATTAATAGGGATACATCCGCATGATAAACAATGAAAAGGGATTTACCTATCCAATCACATTATGCCTGCTCATCATATTTCTGCTGTTTTTTTCTATGCATACACAAAAATTGCTAACTGAAAGAAAAATGAGTGTAGAAACGGCATTAATTCTCCAACAGGAATATTATTTTCTGTCATCAGTAAAAAAGGTTGAAAATATGTATCAAAGCACGGGAACCATTCCGCCAAGTGGATCAATACCATTTCAGAAAGGAATCATGAAATATCAAACGGAACCACCTATGGAACATTTACTAAAGGTAAACTTCACACTTTCACTTCAATCAGGTGAAACCCTCTTAGGCAAAGGGTATTTTGATATGAGGACAAAAAGATTAACAAGATGGACTGTATTTTAGTAACCGTTTAAAATTCACAGAAATGGGCATACTTGTTAATGTAAATTAAAGGCAGGTGTGTCTATGAAAACAAACGATTATATTAAATACATGACTCAAACTATTGTTAAATATGTGGATCAGCCAAAAGATGAACGCAGGCGGATTCGATTAGAGAAAAAACAGAGAAAAGCGTCATTTTGGTATCGTTGGTTTGGGATATTACCTTATATTCTCTATTCTGAAATTAAAAGAGGAAGAAAATAAGAATGAATGAGTGAACCCGCAAGTTTACAAGACAGAACTTGCGGGTATTCTTGTTTATATGGCTTTATCCGTTAAGTAAAAAAGGCCTCCATTAATAAATGAAATATGAATCTTTGGTTCATATTGCTCCTGTAATGCCTTTTTTTCTATTTCATAACTTTCTGCTGCTTCTTCATTGGCATCTTCATAAAAATGGTCTAAAAGTTTTAAATCGTTGTCCCATCGTTCTATTGCTTCGTCCGCCCATGTGTGATCTTCACTATCGATAGCCGATTTTAAGTATCGTTCAATTCTCAGCATACCGCTTTTTGGTTTCACAAGCGGTGATAAGGTAAAAGAGTAATCAGGGATTTTTGGGGTTAAAGGTATATTTAATAGCTGATCATGAAAATTTTCTACCATTCTTCCGTTAATTAATTGAAGGCCAATGGATTTAAACACATCACGCTTTCTGTCACATTGATAAGAGATTTTCACATTTATGCAAAGCCAGGGATATAAAGCAGTTTGTTGATTTCGGTTCTGATGATTTTCATAAAGCCGAATATACCTGGCCAATTTTTTGGTTGATTCAAAAATTTGATGAAGCCGGGGAGAACCGAAATGAATGACTTCTCCTTTAATTTTTTCTGGTGCCATTTTTTGATCGGTAATAAGGGTAAGTCTCATTGGATTAGGGATTCCCCCTGTTTTCTCTAAATAGTGCCAGTAAAAGGGACGATTCATTAATTCTTTATCCATTTCTACTGTTAATTGGACAGTCATATAGCCGGGCTTATTATCAATGATAGGACATTCATTTGCACGAAAGTAGCTTAAAAGAAAGTTATGAATTTCCTGCTGCTGCATGATTATCACCCTCCTTTAATTGTTGGGCAAATTCGATCATTGAAGAGAGGTTATCCATTTTAATTCGCATTTCTCCTTCAGAATGGGAATTGCTGAAGATATCTATTAAATGATCTTCAATATTGCCGAATTCTAATTTTGTTAATATATCATCTAACTCTCCAATCACTTTCTCAAATAATTCAATTTTCTCATATAATAGTTTTAAAATATGTTCTTCTACTGTATTTTTGATGGCAAAATTATAGATCATAACATCTTTTTCTTGTCCTAAACGATGGATACGGCCAATTCGCTGTTCCAGCCTCATTGGATTCCAAGGCAAGTCGAAGTTGATGATATGATTGCAAAATTGCAAATTAATTCCCTCGCCTCCTGCTTCCGTTGCAATAAGGACTTGTGCATGTTTCTGAAATAGTTCACGCATCCAATCTTTTTTTCCCCGCTTGAAACCACCGCGGAAGGGAACAGAGGTAATGCCGTTTTGTTTTAAAAACCATTGAAGATAAAGTTGGGTTGCCCGATATTCAGTAAAAATAATGACCTTATCATTAATTTTTTGAATCAATTCAAGGGCTTTTTCCGCTTTAGAATTCCGTTTAACGGCTTCTACTTTTTTAATTAAGAAATCAATTTGATTTTGAAAGGATTGGGATGGATCCTCTTTTTTTTGTAGCATGTTTTTCAATGTATAAAAAACAGCCTCTCTACTTGAGCATGCTTCTCGCTGTAGTGTCATAACAGAGAAACTACTTGTTTGAAACCATTCCCCTATGTCCTTTAGTTGTGAAATAGAGTTGTAAAGATCCCATTCTTCATCCGAAAATTCAATCGGTATCGTTTCAACATGCCGCTTCGTCCATTTAATTCCCGTATCAGCCCTCCGATTCCGGATCATCACCTTATTTACAAGTTCTTTTAAATGCTCATCATCATTTAAGGAACGTGAGTCTCGTTTGTATTTTTCATAAAACACGCTCTCACTCCCTAAATGTCCCGGTTTTAACAAAGATACGAGATTAAAGATTTCTTCAATTCGATTTTGAATGGGTGTAGCAGTAAGTAATAAACAAAATTTCTTTTTTAAATTTTGTACAAATTCGTAGTTTTTTGTTTTATTATTTTTTAATTTATGGGCTTCATCGATAATAACAAGATCATAATTTTGCTTGTAAATAATATCTCGATGGGGATTCCGCTTCGCAGTGTCGATCGAAGAAACAATCACATCACATTGGTCCCATACATAGCTTTTTCTTTGGGTGACTGCAGGGATATAAAATTTATTGTTTAACTCTTGTGCCCACTGTGTGACTAAGGAAGCTGGAACAAGAATGAGTGCTTTCTTTACTAAACCGCGAATCATATATTCTTTTAATATTAAACCTGCTTCAATTGTCTTACCGAGTCCAACTTCATCAGCAAGAATAGCTTTTCCGTTCATATTTTCAATCACTTGTTTAGCAGTTTCTAATTGATGAGGTAACGGGGTGAGATTTGGTAAATAATTTGGTGCCTGTAAACCTTCAAATTCAGGTATGACCAAATGCTTTTCTACCATGATAGCGAGTTTAAATAATTCCCAATTTCCCCATGGACCGTCATGGTCTATTTTATGCAAAAAATCATCCTGCCAGGTGGAATCAAATTGAATTTCAATTGTCATTTTTTCAGCTCCTTTTCACCCAAAAATTATTGCCCAATATAATGTTTTAATGGTAGGATGATAATAGTGAAAGTTTTAAATTTTTGAATAAGAAAATCTATATGTAACGTATAGTTAGTATGACCCAATTGGAAAATATTATAATAGCGAATGAAAACAAGGGGAGAGACTACCTTTGTAGCGCCGAAGGAGCAAGCATCTGTTGTGAATCTCTCAGGCAAAAGAACTCTTGTTGGACGCAGCTCTGGAGAGTGCTGGTAAGTTAAGCAGCCACCAAAGGGGAAAGCCAATTAGGTAAACTTTCAGGTGAAAGGACAGAGACCTTCTATATTGATAAAGGGGGTTTTCTGTCCTTTTTTGTGTTAATAGTTTCCCTTAAACAAATTGGGCTTACCTTGTACTTGAGACTTTATTTCAAATTTTGCTTATAGAACGAAGGGGGATTTTTAAATGACTGAGTTAAAACGAACTCCGCTTTTTGAACTTTATAAGGAATATGGTGGAAAAACAATTGATTTTGGGGGATGGGAGCTTCCAGTTCAATTCTCAAGTATAAAAGAGGAGCATGAAGCCGTCCGTACAAAGGCTGGTTTATTCGATGTTTCCCATATGGGGGAGATTGAAGTCAAAGGTTCTGATAGCCTGGAATATTTACAAAAAATGATGACAAATGATATTTCAAAAATCAAAAATGGTGGCGCTCAATATACGGCTATGTGCTATGAAAACGGTGGTACGGTTGACGATCTTTTAGTCTACAAAATAGAAGATAATCATTACTTACTAGTCGTGAATGCGTCGAATATTGATAAGGATTATAAATGGCTTGAAAAGCATCTAGAAGGGGATGTAACTCTCGAAAATATATCAGAGAAAACAGCTCAGCTAGCTCTGCAGGGGCCACTTGCTGAAAAAGTGTTACAAAAACTTGCAGGCGAACAAGATTTAAGTCAAATCGGTTTCTTTAAATTTAAACAGGATGTAGTCTTAGCTGGCAAAAAAGTTCTCATTTCTAGAACTGGTTATACCGGTGAAGATGGTTTTGAAATTTATTGTGATGCTAAAGATGCCGAAGAATTATGGAGAGCAATTTTAGAGGCTGGAAAAGAAGAGGGTGTTGTTCCTTGTGGTTTAGGTGCACGAGATACCCTTCGTTTTGAAGCAAACTTAGCCTTATATGGACAAGAATTGACTCCGGAAATTTCACCGCTTGAGGCAGGGATAGGCTTTGCTGTCAAAATAAATAAAGAAGCCGATTTTATTGGTAAAGAAGCTTTAAAACAACAAAAAGAACAAGGTTTAACTAGAAAAATAGTAGGTATTGAGATGATTGATCGAGGGATTCCACGTCATGGATATCCAGTGTTTAAAGGTGAGGCTCAAATTGGTGAAGTGACTACAGGTACCCAATCTCCAACATTAAAGAAAAATGTGGGTCTTGCTCTTATTTCCGCGGAATATGCAGGGATTGATTCCGAGGTAGAGGTAGAAATTCGTGGAAAACGATTAAAGGCAAAAGTAGTTCCAACACCTTTTTATAAAAGAGAAAAGAAATAGCTGAAAGGAGAATTGGTATGCAACATCGCTACTTACCGATGACAGAACAAGATAAGAAAGCCATGCTTGAGACAATTGGTGTTTCTAGTGTTGAAGAATTATTCAGCGATATTCCTGAAAAAGTTAGATTTAAAGGTGAGTATAAAATTAAGCCAGCAAAATCAGAGACAGCTCTAATGAAAGAGTTATTTCAGTTGGCAGGGAAAAATGCAGACTTAAAAACAAATATTTCTTTTTTAGGTGCGGGAGTATATGACCACTATATGCCGGTGATTGTGGATCACGTGATATCAAGATCTGAGTTCTATACAGCATATACCCCATATCAGCCGGAAATTTCTCAAGGAGAACTGCAAGCCATTTTTGAATTCCAAACGATGATTTGTGAACTAACAGGAATGGATGTTGCAAACTCCTCTATGTATGACGGTGGAACCGCTCTTGCTGAGGCAGCAATGCTGAGTGCTGGTCATACAAAACGGAAAACGATACTGGTTTCAAATGCGGTTCATCCGGAGTCTCGTGAGGTTCTTAAAACATATGCAAAGGGCCAATATCTTGAAGTAATCGAAATCCCAACAAAGGATGGAATTACAGATATAGAGGCATTAAAGGGTCTTATCAATAATGATGTAGCTGCTGTTATCGTCCAATATCCAAACTTTTTTGGCAGAATTGAACCTTTGAATGAATTTGAAGAGGTTATTCATGAAAATAAAGCGATGTTTGTTGTATCGAGTAACCCGTTATCTTTAGGAATTTTAACACCACCAGGAAAATTCGGTGCTGATATTGTTGTAGGGGATGCCCAACCGTTTGGAATCCCAACTGCTTTCGGTGGACCACACTGTGGTTATTTTGCCGTAACCAGTAAGTTAATGCGTAAAGTTCCAGGGCGTTTAGTTGGTCAAACAACAGATGATCAAGGCCGTCGTGGCTTCGTTTTAACCCTTCAGGCACGTGAACAGCATATTCGCCGTGATAAAGCAACTTCAAATATTTGCTCTAACCAAGCATTGAATGCTCTAGCCGCTTCAGTTGCGATGACCGCTCTTGGGAAAAAGGGAGTACGTGAAATGGCTGCTGCTAATTTGCAGAAAGCTCATTATGCAAAAACAGAGCTTAAAAAAGCGGGCTTTACAATTGTATATGATGGTCACTCTTTTAATGAGTTTATAGTGAAATTAAATAAACCGGTTAAAGAGGTAAATGCACAGTTGCTACAAAAAGGAATCATTGGCGGTTATGATTTAGGTCGTGATTACCCTGAATTGTCCAATCACATGCTTCTTGCTGTTACAGAACAAAGAACAAAGGATGAAATCGATACTTTAGTGAAAGAATTGGGGGATTTGCATGCATAACCAAGATCAGAAGCTGATTTTTGAAATAAGTACTCCAGGACGAGTCGGCTACAGTCTTCCTGAGATGGATGTTCCAGAGATAGATGTGAATTCTCTTCTACCAGAAGGATATTTACGTGAGGAGGAGCCGATGCTCCCAGAGGTTTCCGAGTTAGATATTATGCGTCACTATACGGCTCTTTCAAGAAGAAATCACGGGGTCGATTCAGGATTTTATCCTCTTGGTTCTTGTACAATGAAATATAATCCAAAAATCAATGAAAATGTCGCCCGCTATAATGGATTTGCTCATATTCATCCACTTCAGGATGAAAGTTCCGTTCAAGGGGCACTTGAGCTTTTATACGATCTTCAGCAACATTTAAAAGAGATTACTGGTATGGATGAAGTTACACTCCAGCCAGCAGCAGGAGCTCATGGGGAATGGACCGGTTTAATGATGATTCGCGCTTACCATGAAGCGAATGGTGATTTTAAACGTACAAAGGTTATTGTTCCTGACTCTGCACACGGAACAAACCCTGCTTCAGCTACAGTGGCAGGTTTAGAAACAATAACCGTTAAATCAAATGAAGATGGTCTTGTAGATTTAGAGGATTTAAGAAGAGTGGTTGGTGAAGACACAGCTGCACTAATGTTAACTAATCCGAATACACTTGGATTGTTTGAAGAACATATTGTGGAGATTGCTGAAATTATTCATGAAGCCGGCGGCAAGGTTTATTATGACGGTGCAAACCTAAACGCAGTGCTTTCTAAAGCAAGACCAGGAGATATGGGTTTTGATGTAGTGCATTTGAATCTTCATAAAACCTTTACTGGTCCTCACGGAGGAGGCGGTCCGGGTTCCGGCCCTGTTGGTGTAAAAGCTGATCTTATTCCATTCCTGCCAAAACCAGTTATCACTAAACGTGGTGATGAATATGTGTTAGATTATGACCGTCCTCAATCTATCGGACGAGTGAAACCGTATTATGGAAACTTTGGAATTAATGTCCGTGCCTACACATACATTCGTTCTATGGGGCCGGACGGTTTAAAAGCTGTCACAGAACATGCGGTGTTAAATGCAAACTACATGATGAGAAGGCTAGCTGAATATTATGATCTTCCATTTAATAAACATTGTAAACATGAATTTGTTTTAAGTGGAAAACGTCAGAAGAAGCTAGGGGTCCGTACGCTAGATATTGCCAAGCGCTTGCTTGATTTTGGATTCCATCCGCCTACCATCTACTTCCCATTAAATGTCGAAGAATGTATTATGATTGAACCAACCGAAACAGAATCAAAAGAAACGCTTGATTCATTTATTGATATTATGATCCAAATTGCGAAGGAAGCGGAAGAAAGTCCTGAAATCGTTCAAGAAGCCCCTCATACTACGGTCGTAGGCCGATTAGATGAAACAACAGCTGCTCGAAAACCTATTTTGAAATATCAAATGGCTGAATAAAAAAATGGGGATGATTCCTTGTTGAATCATCCCTTTTTAGTAGAAGAACTACTAATTTTTTGGGGTTAAATAGAATAGAAAAGTAAATATTTACGTTCTGTCTAAATATGTTAAAAAAGATGATGAGAATAACTTCAAAAAAATCTACTGATTTGATGTAGACCTTTTTTGCAACGCTTTACTAAATTATTTTCAAAGTTAATAATATACTTCGTTATGTTATGAAAAAAAGGTTCCTCGACGTAATGGGAACCTTTTTTGGCATTATTTTTTAGTTTTGATCTTTCCTGTCCATTTTTTAAATCCGCCCTGAAGCTGAGTGAGGTCTTTATAGCCTTTTTTATATAAAAACTGAGCTGCACGAGCACTGCGCAAACCACTTTGGCAGTACAAATAAACCGGCTTATCAGGACGAATCTCCTTTAGTCGCATGCGGAGCTGTGACATTGGGATATTACGAGCTCCTAAAATGTGACCGCCCTCAAACTCGTTTGGTTCACGTACATCAATTAGCTGTGCTTTTCGGTAGCCTGCACGAAATTCTTCCTCCGTAACCGTTTTTACAATTTTCTTTTGATAAAAATACGTAAAAATGGAATAGAGGATAATTACTCCTAAAATAATGAATAAAACATAAAGTGAATTCAACTTCTTCTTGCTCCTTTCAAGCTTGGCTGCACTAGTAATTATTATATAAGTCCTTCACTTAAATATAAAGAAAAATAGACAAAATTCTGGGAAAAAATATACCAAAATCTTCTCATTTTGAAATTGTTTTTTAATTTGGTAGACTAAAAAACGGATTATATTTTTTTAAATGGGGTTTTGGAATGAAAAAGGAAATTTGGCGTTTTATCGATTCCGGAAACAGCTCGCCATCTTTTAACATGGCATTGGACGAAGCGTTGCTTGATTGGCATAGTCAGGGGAGAATACCACCTGTGATTCGTTTTTATGGTTGGGACCCACCTACACTTTCAATCGGTTATTTTCAGAAGGTGGAAAAAGAAATTGATATGGATGCCGTTAAAGAGCATAAGCTTGGTTTTGTAAGAAGACCAACGGGAGGAAGAGGTGTTTTGCACGAACATGAGCTTACCTACAGTGTCATTGTTTCGGAAGAGCATCCAAAGATGCCTAAAACGGTAACAGAGGCTTATCGTGTTATTTCGGAAGGCATTTTAAAAGGTTTTCATCATTTAGGGCTTGAAGCTTATTTTGCGATTCCAAAAACATTAGAAGAGCGGGAATCATTGAAAAATCCACGTTCTGCTGTATGTTTTGATGCCCCAAGTTGGTATGAGCTTGTGGTAGAGGGAAGAAAAGTTGCAGGTAGTGCACAAACTAGGCAAAAAGGAGTCATTCTTCAGCATGGTTCCATTCTCTTGGACTTAGATGAGGAAAAGTTGTTTAGTTTATTCAAATATCCAAATGAGAGGGTTAAGGAACGAATGAAAAAGTCCTTTAAGGACAAAGCAGTTGCTATTAATGACATCAGTCCAAGTAGAATTACGCTTGAGGAAGCGAAAGATGCTTTTTATAAGGGCTTTGCTGAGGGATTAAATATCGAACTTGAACCATATCAATTATCAGATGAAGAACTGGAATATGTGAACCAAATAGCGAAGAATCGCTATGAAAATGACGAATGGAATTTTAAAAGATAAATAAAAGCGGCTGCCCCCGTTATCGTTTTACCAAGTGGTGGCCGCTTTTTCGTTTTTTTCATTTTTAAAATCAAGGTGCGAAATTTGTTAAAATTACTCAGTTTTAATGAAAAAATCGTTCTTTACTATGCCATTCTTTAAAATCTAGTATTTTTTAAGTTTGACAAAATCAGTGTTTTTTGTCTTAGATACAATATATAGGGGTACATAATACATTTTGTGTACTATATATTGATTTTTTAGTTGCTTTTTATTGTTTCTGTATGTTAATTTAGTTTTATTAACTAACAAGAACTAGAATAGCTTACTAGAAGGAATATAGCTATAGAATTTATTGATAAAGGAGTTGTATTCATGTCTGTAGTATTTAGGCAAAATATGAATATTGATTTTGGGAGGTTGAATGAGGACATTCGCTTATTTCCTCAGGTGCACCCGGTTACACCAGATATGAAGATAACTCACAAGGGTGTTTCGCGCTTAGTCATGTTAGATCGTTACACCTTTAAAGACACCGAAAAAATAACCCTTACAAATGGAGATTTTGTTGTACTTACGATTAAAGAAGATCCAAAATTCCCTGCACGCGGCTTAGGATACATTCAAGAAATTGACTGGGAGAATAAGAAAGCGAAGGTGTTGGTTGAAGAGGAATTTCGAGGCGTACTCGATGGTGATGCAGCCGACACAGGAATGATTTGGTGTTCCCTTGATGTAATTGAAAAGCCTTTGGAACTGTTCTATGAGCAGATTGCCAAACGAGTTGCCACGGGTATTGCAGCAGTCGAGGAAACAGAAGAAAAACGGAAAGAATGGGCGGAGAAGTTTTATCAAGAGCTGGTAAACTTAAACTTCATTCCTGCTGGCCGAGTTCTTTATGGGGCTGGTGCAAACACTGAGGTGACCTATTTCAATTGTTATGTAATGCCTTTTATTCCGGACTCACGTGAAGGTATTTCAGACCACCGAAAGCAAGTAATGGAAATCATGAGTCGCGGTGGCGGTGTAGGTACGAATGGATCAACATTAAGACCGCGCAATACCTTGGCAAGAGGTGTAAACGGAAAATCTTCTGGATCGGTTTCATGGTTGGATGACATTGCAAAATTGACACACCTTGTTGAGCAAGGCGGGTCAAGACGTGGTAAAGAAGCTTAAGTGCCTCGTCTATAAAAAAACCTCGTGAATTGCTGGGAACTCTTTAATGACTAGTTGGCTACAACGAAACCGGAAACGGTAATCGTGAATGCTTAAAAACAACAGTGGATAAAGACAATCAGCAGCCAAGCTCCTACGTCTTTGAAAAAAGATATGGAGAAGGTTCAACGACCATCGAAAGCACACGAATTGTGGAAGCGAGTAGAGTAGGGACCAAGTGGTTCCGAAGCGCGAGGGCACTC
The DNA here is from genome assembly GCF_010975035.1 of Neobacillus thermocopriae. GTDB lineage: Bacteria > Bacillota > Bacilli > Bacillales > Cytobacillaceae > Neobacillus > Neobacillus thermocopriae. The sequence continues at coordinate 19,415 of NZ_JAAIUV010000009.1, forward strand.
AAAAGAGTGTAAGAAATGGTCTGAACTCTAGGGCGACCTAGAGAGTTGATGTAACGAATCAACGCAACATATTGGCACAGATGATCATGCTAGCAGATTGGCATCCAGACATTATTGAGTTTATTATCTCTAAAATGCAAAATCCAAGAATCCTAAGATTCTTAATAGAAAATTCATCTGATGAAACCATTAAAAAGCTTGCTAAAGATAAACTAAAATTCACACCTCTTACTCTTCAAGAAGAAGCAATGTATCAAGGGATTGTAAATTATAAAAACATTCCTGGTTATGGTGGATTCAGTTCTACTATCATAGCTGATGCAGAGGAAAAGCTGGCAGAAGGTGGTACTTATTCGGTCCATAATCCTGATTTTCTAACAGGAGCAAATATTTCTGTCTGCTTGACGAAAGAATTTATGGAAGCTGTTGAAAATGATGAGGAATATGAACTACGTTTCCCAGCAGTTGAAAGCTATAATGAAGAGGAAATGAAAATCTACAATGAACAGTGGCATAAAGTCGGTGATGTTCGTGAGTGGGAACGTATGGGTCACAAAGTTCGTGTATATAAAAAGATTAAAGCAAAGGAACTTTGGAATTTAATCAATATTTGTGCAACCTATTCAGCAGAACCGGGAATATTCTTCATTGATAATGCCAATGACATGACCAATGCAAAAGCATATGGTCAGAAGGTGGTAGCAACGAATCCATGTGGTGAACAGCCACTTGCACCATATTCTGTATGTAACCTTGCAGCGGTTAACCTTGCAGAAATGGCTAACAAGGAAACTAAAACAGTTGATTTCGAGAAGCTAAAGAATACAGTTGCTATTGGTGTGCGTATGCAGGACAATGTGATCAACGCTACTCCATACTTTTTGGAAGAAAACAAAAAACAAGCGCTTGGTGAACGCCGGGTGGGCCTTGGAGTAATGGGATTGCATGACCTCCTGATCTATTGTGAGACTGAGTACGGTTCACCGGAAGGAAATAAGCTGATCGATCAAGTTTTTGAAACTATTGCTACAACTGCCTATCGTGAATCGATTAACTTAGCAAAAGAAAAAGGAAGCTTCCCATTCTTAGTAGGCGAAACGGAAGAAGAAACGAATCGTTTACGTCAAGCTTTCATTCAGACTGGATATATGAAAAAAATGCCTGAAGACATTCGTCAATCTATTTTGGAACACGGAATTAGAAATTCTCATTTGCTGACTGTTGCACCAACGGGTAAAGTATTTGCCCCCAGTGTTCGTAAGAATGCTGCGTAAACTTAGCTATATGCGGGAAACTCTGGCGTATCTCTTACTACCTTGTCTTGCCAACAATGAATGGGTAAAAATGTAAGAGTGTTGGCATAAGCCTACCAGACAATCCGCAGGGAAGTCGTGGCTGACCCCTCAACGACTACACGCTAAGCAACCATATTACTAGATTTTCGGTGAATATCTTTTTCATAGAAAAAGGGATTCATTAATGGTTGAAGATATAGTCTGACCCATATGGCGACATATGGAGCGGGTACTAATAATCCCGCCCTCTATAAATGAATGATAGAGAGTAACAAACGTGAGTACTGGTACAATGGTCGGCGTCTCAACAGGTTTAGAGCCATATTTCTCTTTCTCTTATTACCGGAGCGGACGCCTGGGCAAATTTATTGAAGTGAAAGCTGATATTGTTCAGGAATACTTAGAGCGAAATCCAGAGGCAGATCCAAACAACCTTCCACATTGGTTTGTTACTGCGATGGACCTTACCCCTGAAGCGCACGCTGATGTACAATGTGTTATCCAAAGATGGATTGACAGTTCTATTAGTAAAACAGTGAATGCACCAAAAGGTTATAGCGTGGAACAGGTTGAAAAAGTATATGAACGTCTATATCGCGGTGGTGCAAAGGGTGGAACAGTTTATGTTGATGGTTCCCGTGATACCCAGGTATTAACATTGAAAGCGGAAGAGAACAAAACGGAACAATTATCAATTTTTGACAAGGATGAAAAGCAGCCAGTAGTCCTAGTGGATACGATCACTGATCTTCGTTCCACTGATGTAACGATTGGTTCAGAAGTCGGTAATACCTGTCCTGTATGCCGCAAAGGAAAGGTAAAAGAAATTGGAGGCTGCAATACTTGTACGAATTGCGGAGCACAATTAAAATGTGGATTATAAGGATTTTTTAGAAGTAAAATTGTAGATTTATAAAAAACTCGTACGGTTTTACCCCTTTAGAATATTATCGTCTAAAGGGGTGTTTTTTTGTCTATATGAGTGGAATTTCATAAGATGAGGTGTAGATTTTAAAAAAAGTTGTACTGTTTTAGAATTATTGTGGATTGGAGAGATTCAAACTGTTAAAATTTTACACAGAAGAATATATTTAGAAAAAACAAAACAGAAAGGATTATAACCTATAATTGGTAAAATTAAAGTTTCTTAGAATATGCGGTTGTTTGAATTCTTGCTTCTAATTATCTAACTTATTAACTTAAATAGGCGATTTTATATATAAATAGGACGATTCTCAAGCAACTTGATGAAAACATTTCTACTTTCGGAAGAAGAAAATAAGTAATTAATAATGCAACTGATTCCCTACGCAAGTGTTTGTATTCAATTAATGGGCAGGATTATGGAATTAGAATCTCCTTTTGAATATAAAAATTTTTTTATAATAAAGTTTATGTACTATACACAGCATTAGGGAGAGATTGTTTCAATGAAGGAGCTAAACGCGACTGATTATGAAAAACAATTAATAGAAATAATCAAAAGTGACAAATATATTATGTCAATTCTGAAAGTGATTGAGAATTTACATTTAAACGATGCTTGGGTATGTGCTGGACTTATTAGAAATAAAGTTTGGGACATTTTACATAACACAGTAACTCCTTTAAATGACATTGATGTTATTTATTTTGATGCTTCGGATACTTCGTGGGAAATGGAAAAGCAATTAGAGAATGAATTAAATGTTTTGCTTCCCAATCAGCCTTGGACAGTAAAAAATCAAGCCCGTATGCATTTGAAAAGTGGCTTTAATCCCTTTTCTTCGACATATGATGGTGTAGCTCATTTTCCAGAAACACCAACTGCAATAGCTGTAAGGCTCTGTAATAAGGAACTTGAGATTATGGCTCCATATGGAATACAGGATTTATTTGAAATGAAGGTAAGACCTACACCATTTTATCAAAAGGATAGCGAATTTTATTCCATTTATGTTGAACGTGTTAAAAAGAAAAAATGGGATGAAATATGGAGAAGTTTATCTATAGAACTTTAACATGAATATCTAATTTCATATTCTACTAACTGGAACGATTGAGAAGATAGGTCAGCGAAAATGATCAAACTTTTTTACAAAAGTTGTGCAATGTTTCACAAATAAATGTCCCGTTTTGATCAATCTTTTTTTCAAAAGGGGTTCTTTTAACTTCGCGTAAAATGTGGGTTTGTGAGGTATTTTTGATTAAACTTTTTTAAAACCAACAGAAGTGGATTAGCGAAGGTCGAGGTCTGGATGAGGCTCTGCTTATAAGTCATGGCTAACGATTCAAGATGTTTCTGACAGTAAAGCGTGAAATTTTAGAAGAAGTTGGTTTGAAAGTAAAAGATAGCTTAACGTATGTACTCAGTACATAACAGTTACTGGTGAAAATGTAGTAAATATTGTATTTTTTTGCGAATATGAATCAGGTGAGGCAATTCCTAATAGTCCTGATGAGGGTGAAGATGTGTTGTGGTTAACGACTGAAGAAAAGAGTATCAGACATGCCGAATTGTTGATTTCAAGATCATAATTAGTACTGGGGTGGTGGTTAATGTTGAAGAAAATATATGTGGTTAGGCATTGTGAAGCAGTAGGACAATCCCCTGATGCACAACTTACAGATAAAGGACTTAAACAAGCATTTGAATTATGTGAGTTTTTTTCCAATATTAAAATAGATCAAATTATTGCAAGTCCGTATAGGCGTGCCATTGAATCTATTCAACCACTGGCAAAAAGATTAGGTTTAGAAGTTGAGATCGATAGGAGATTGACAGAACGTATTCTTAGCACTAAAAATCTTTCTGATTGGTTTGAAAAACTTAGAAGTACATTTGAAGATATAGAATTGAAATTTGAAGGTGGAGAGTCCAGCAGAGAAGCGATGAACCGAATTGTTGAGGTTGTAGATGAGATTTTTAGTAGAAACAATGATCATACAGTCGTTGTTACACATGGTAATTTAATGTCCTTACTTTTCATGTTTTATAGTAAAGATTTTGGGTTCGATAATTGGAAAAGTCTTAGTAATCCTGACGTATTTCTCTTAATTAAAGAAGGTAATCAGGTAACTTTTAAAAGGATATGGAAATAAAAAAGGTACCCACAATGAAGATTTGTAATTAAGCTAATGGGGATGTGTAAAGGAGGATTTTTGGACTATACGTATAAGAACTATTCAAAATATGAATCGAGATACTTATTAAAGATTCTCTATTACAGCGAATTATACACGGAGAAAAAGTATTCGAGAAACAATATAACTTTGATAAAGACAAACAAATGCCTTCGTAAAATTGTCTATAATTATTTCACGAAACTGATGAAACATTTGAAAATTATTATTTGTGAGTGCCATTGATAGAAATTGATTTTATGGGTCGTCTAGTAATTTATGCGGTAATTGATGATATTCTAGATTGGTTTTACGTATTTTTGTAGGATTAGAAGGTTGTTTGGTGCGGTAATGTCATTAAAGTATATGGGAAAAGGAATGTAAAGTATAATTCGTAAATTTTATCTTTTCTGAATTATTTATTGTATTTTATTAATTATTATGATATAGTGGATAAAAATTACATACCGTGTAAGAAGAGGTACCACGTAAAGTGTGTTTAAAAGGGAAACTGGTGCAAATCCAGTACTGTCCCGCAACTGTAATTCGGAGCGACTCTTATTATTGCCACTGAGTAATTGGGAAGGCAAGAGAAGCGATGATGATAAGTCAGGAGACCTGCCTCATTCTAGTACACACCAAAGCTCACGGGGAAATGGGCGGTGTTTTGTGCGATTCTATCAGCGTGTTTTCACGCTTATTTGAGTATGCATAGATTAATCCGAAGCTGTTTCCTACATGGGAAACAGCTTTTTTAGTTGTTATATAAAAAGGAGGATTATCAATATGAATGTCATTAGTACTGTAGTAGGGTATCCGTATATCGGGCCGAAAAGAGAATGGAAACGAACAATTGAAAGATTTTGGAAAAAAGAATTAACTGAACATGAATTTGAAGCGGAGTTAAAGCAACTTCGTATTGATCGCTTAAAGCACCAGCAAGATTTAGGGCTAGAATACATCACAGTCGGTGATTTTACAAAGTATGACCGTATGCTTGATTTGGCTGTTATGTTTAATTTAATTCCAAAGCGTTACGATGTATTAGAAAATCCGACAAAGAATGAATTGTATTATGCTATGGCTCGCGGGGCAAAAGATGTAGTCGCTTGTGAAATGACGAAATGGTTTAATACAAACTATCACTATATTGTGCCAGAATATGAAGGGCAAAAATTAACCTTACAAAGAAATGATATTTTAGATCAATTTTTAGAGGCACGTAATGAAGTAGGAATTTATGCGAAACCGACAATTATAGGTCCTTATACGTTTGTTGATTTAGCGAAAGGTTATGATGAAAATGAAAAAGCATTATTTATTCTTCAACTCATTCCATTATATGCTCAAGTAATTAATGAATTAACAGAAGCCGGGGCAGAATGGATTCAGATTGAAGAACCATCATTTACAAAAAACCTACCAATTGAAGAAATTCAATTAATTGAGGAAATCTATAAGCAACTTTGTAAGTTAACACCACACGCTAAATTACTTGTACAAACATACTTTGAGTCATTATTTGCCTATGAACGTTTAATCCAGCTACCAGTTGATGGTTTTGGATTAGACTTTGTTCATGATAATAAACAAAATTTAAAATCCATCCAAAAATTTGGGTTTCCAAAAAATAAAACATTAAGCATTGGTGTTATTAATGGTCGAGATATTTGGTCAGTTAATTTTGCGGAAGCAGTTTCAATCATTAATTCAGTAAAACAGTTAACAAATATAGAAAATATATGGATTAGTTCTTCTTGTAGTTTACAGCATGTGCCTGTGTCAAAAAATATGGAAGAAAAGCTACCAAAAGAGTTATTTGATCATTTAGCCTTCGCTGATGAAAAAATACGTGAAATTGCACATATTACGCACTTTATGCAAAAAGGAAGTTGGTTAAAAGAAGGATTAGTTGCAAATAGCATGAAGGTAATTCAAGCACTTGCGACGCATCCGGTTCGTCAAAATAAACGTGTTGAAAAAGCTTTAGCCAATTTGACACCAATGGATTTCAAACGTTCTGTTTCATATAAAGAGCGTCAGCAAATTCAAAAGGAGGCATTAAAGTTACCAGATTTCCCAACAACAACGATTGGTAGTTTTCCTCAATCTACCGAAGTAAAGAAAACACGTAGTGCTTGGCGTAAAGGTGAAATCAGTGATGCACAATATGCTCAATTTTTAAAAGAAGAAACAGCTCGCTGGATACAAATTCAAGAGGAAATCGGATTAGATGTTCTTGTCCATGGGGAATTCGAGCGTACAGACATGGTGGAGTATTTTGGTGAGCATTTAACAGGATTTGCCTTTACAGACTTTGGATGGGTGGTTTCTTACGGTTCACGTTGTGTGAAGCCTCCGATTATTTACGGTGATGTTGAATGGACGCATCCAATGACAGTAAAAGAAGTCGTAGAAGCACAAAAACTTACTGATAAGTATGTAAAAGGCATGTTGACAGGTCCAGTAACAATTTTAAATTGGTCATTTGTTCGAAATGATCTTTCTCGAGAAAAAGTGGCACTACAAATTGGCTATGCACTACGTCAAGAGGTAGAGGCTCTTGAGAAAGCAGGTATCAAAATTATTCAAGTGGATGAGCCAGCATTACGTGAGGGATTGCCATTACGTAAAGAAAATTGGGCCGATTATTTACGCTGGGCAGTTGATGCTTTTAAGCTTACCACATCTAATGTTGCTCCGGATATACAAATTCATACACATATGTGTTATTGCGAATTCAATGATTTCATCGAACCAATTAAATCACTTGATGCAGATGTCATTTCACTTGAAACATCACGTAGCCATGGGGAATTAATCCATTCGTTAAAAGAAAATCCATATGAACTTGGTATTGGATTAGGAGTTTATGATATTCATAGCCCACGAGTACCAAGTGTAGAAGAGATGCTTACTATTTTACAAGAAAGTTTAGCGGTTATTCCAAAAGAACAATTCTGGATTAACCCGGATTGTGGACTCAAAACACGTCAAGAATCAGAAACAGTTGCTTCCCTAAAAAACATGGTAGCTGCTGCACTAGTACTGAGAAAACAAGTCGTATCTATCTAATAAAGAAATGGGCAAAGTAATGATTGTTACTTTGCTCTTTTTAATACAAATAAATCTTTGAATCGAGGGAAAACAAGAATTCAACAAATATAGGTTTTCGTTAAAACGGATTGTTTAAGTACCGCCAAATTATCTTACAAAAATGTAATGTTCATATAATGAAATTCGATTGTTACAAACTCTTTTATTTTTTACAATAATATCAATAAGTTGCTAAAAATAATGGAGACGCTTTTCAAATAATAATTCCTATTGTTTAGATACTTAAGGATGGAAAATGAGCTCGAGCAGGATGTAATATGAAACTGGTAGCCTTTTCCCATACATAGGATGAAATAAGCCGAATAGGAGTAATATTTTATGGAAAAGATAATGATTATAGAAGATAATGTCGACCTTCGTTGCTTATTAACCAAACATCTAGAGAAGTATGGATTTAATACAGTAGTGGTGGAAAATTTCGATGTTATATTAGAAAAATTTCTTGAAGAAGGACCTGACTTAGTCCTATTAGATATTAATCTTCCTTCTTTCGACGGCTATTATTGGTGCAGGCAGATTCGCAAGCATTCTACCTGTCCGATCATTTTTATATCTGCACGTGAAGGTACAATGGATCAAATTATGGCATTAGAAAATGGGGGAGATGATTATATTACTAAACCATTTTCATATGAAATGGTCATTGCCAAGATTAAAAGTCATTTGCGCAGAGCCTATGGGGAATATGCATCGTCCCATGGTGAACGAGAAATATCTTTTTTTGGATTAACCTATTTACCAGAGAGAATGGAGCTTAGATTTCGATCACATTCCATCGAACTTTCGAAAAAAGAAGCGTTACTTTTAGAGGTATTATTAAAGCGCGGAGAAAAAGTAACGAGCAGAGACCGTTTAATAGAAAAAATGTGGAATACAGATATGTTTGTCGATGAAAATACGTTAAATGTATATATTACACGTGTAAGGAAACGACTTTCTGAACTTGGAATTCATGATGCCATTGAAACGGTTCGGGGTGTAGGATACAGAATGAGACATACTTGGGAGGGGACAGAATGAGATTATTTTTACGTTCACATCTGTCCCTTTTTTTTATTACTTTTATACAGGGAATATTTGTTTTTGGCTACTACTGGTTTTTAGGCTTCCAAGAGTTGGACCATTTACTCTATGTTTTTTTCATACAGATTTTATCTATTTGTCTCTATCTTGTATATCGGTGGATACAAGATGCACAACTATATCGTTGGGTACAGGAACATCAAAATGAAAAATTACATATTCCACATATGGGAAAAAGTGCATTTAGCGAATCGTTTTATGAGAGATTGCGTATCATTACACAATTATATGAAAACAAGGTACATCAAGTTCAATCAGACTTAAATGAGAGAATAACATTTATCAATCAATGGGTTCATCAAATGAAAACTCCCTTATCTGTAATCCACTTGTTGATTCAAGAACATGACGAAGAAGTATTTCAAGACATCCGAAAGGAATTATATCGTTTAGAAGATGGATTTAAAACCGTTTTGTATTCATCAAGATTGTCTTTGTTCGAGAAGGACTACACAATTGAAAAAATTCCTCTTCAGGCTTTTATGGACGAGATCATCATGGAAAACAAAAGATTGTTTATTCAATATAAAATCTATCCAAAAAAAATGTTTCCAAAAGAGACCCTTTTTGTGTTTTCAGACAAGAAATGGTTGCAATTTGCTATCGGTCAAATTATTTCTAATGCAGTTAAATATTCTTCAAATAAAAGTAACAAATTACTTTTTAAAATAGAAAAACAAGGGCAACACATTATGCTTGAAATTCAGGATTTTGGTGTTGGTATTCCTTCACAAGACATGAGAAGAGTTTTTGACCCATATTTTACTGGAAAAAATGGCAGGCTGTATCATGAGTCAACAGGAATGGGGCTTTATTTAGTTAAAAATATAATGAGCAAGCTCCAACACGAAATCGAGCTGGAATCAGAGGTAGGCAATGGTACTACATTTAAAATATACTTTTCGAAATATATTTCTGAATAAAAAAACGCTAGAAGGGAAGATAAAATCCTTACCTACCTTAATAGGTAAGGATTTTTTTCTTTCTTTTCTTACAAATATGTAATGTTCATTTAAGGTGATCGCATTTTTTCATATTTTTATTTTTTATAAAATGAATGCATGATCCAATGATAGGAGGCAATCAAATGACTGAAGTACTACAAGTGAAAAATATAAATAAAATTTATGACGGAAAGGCACCATTTCAAGCTTTAACGAACGTTTCGTTTATGGTAGATAAAGGAGAGTTTATTGCAATAATGGGTCCATCCGGATCAGGAAAAACGACACTATTAAATCTTATTTCAACTATTGATAGACCCACATCAGGGGAAATTCTCATAAATGGTCGGGAACCTCACAAGTTAAAAAAGGCAGAACTGGCAAATTTTCGACGTAGAGAATTAGGATTTGTTTTTCAAGACTTCAATTTGTTGGACACGTTAACATTGGAGGAAAATATGATTTTACCACTAACGCTAGAAAGAACCAAACCTTCGATGATGGATGAAAGGGTAGAAAGTATTTCAAAAAAATTAGGTATTCATGGGATATTAAATAAACGAACATATGAAGTTTCAGGTGGCCAAAAGCAACGTACAGCGATTGCAAGAGCAATTATTCATCAACCTTCACTTCTGTTAGCTGACGAGCCTACCGGAAACTTAGATTCCAAGGCTTCCAAAGATGTCATGGAAACATTGCAATCCATAAATGAAAAGGACCAAACTACTATGCTAATGGTCACTCATGACCCTTATGCTGCCAGTTATTGTCACCGTGTCATTTTTATTAAAGATGGAAAACTATACAACGAAATTTACAGAGGCACGAATCAAAAAGTGTTTTTCCAACAAATTATGGATGTTCTTTCAATGCTTGGAGGGGATGGCAGATGAATTTTCCACAGTTCGCCTATAAGAATGTAACACGCAATTTGCGTGCATATTTAGCTTTTTATTTAAGTAGTTCATTTGCTGTTATGATTTTTTTTATGTTTGCAATGTTTATCTTCCATCCTGCACTTGAGACGGGCTATATGATGAATATTGCTAAAAAAGGAATGGTGTTTGCTGAATGGATTATTTTCTTCTTTTCCATATTATTTATTCTTTATTCTTTTAGTGCATTTTTAAAAACACGAAAAAAAGAATTTGGAATTCTTACGATCCAAGGTGCAAAACCACAACAAATTCGCCTGTTGATCACCTTAGAAAATATTTTCATTGGACTAGCTTCCATTTTTACAGGAATCATCGGTGGAACGATACTTGCGAAACTGTTTTATATTGCTGGATCTTATATTGTCGAGATGGAACCCCTACAGTTATATTTCCCTTGGAAAGCACTAGGATTAACCACTGGAGTTTTTTTAGTTTTGTTTATCATCCTTTCTCAATTTACATTATTTCTTATCCATACTGAACAAACGATTTCATTACTAAAGGGGTCACAAAAACCGAAAAAAGAACCGAAGCCATCTAAATTGTTTTCATTTCTAGGAGTAGTTTTTTTAGGAGCTGGATATGGAATGGCGCTAGTTGCCGGGATTGATATGGGTAGCGCTGTAATTATTACGATTTGTACAATAATTGGGACGTACTTGTTTTATAGTCAGTTAAGTGTATGGTTACTTAAGCTGTTGAAGCGAAATAAAAGATTTTATAGAAAAGGTACAAATCTCCTTTGGATATCTGATTTAATGTATCGCGCTAGAGATAATGCTCGCCTATTTTTTATAGTTAGTATTGTTTCTGCAGTTGCCTTTACAGCAACAGGCACATTGGCTACGTATAAATCTATGTTTTCTATCGCGGACACACCGTTTGGGATGGAGTTTTTATCTTCTTCGAATAACAAAAATGAAAGTGAGCAGTTAACATTTATTGAACAACAGCTTAGTCAAGAAAATGTAGATTACAAAATGTTCAAAATGCTAGCGTTAGAAGCTAAACAAGGACCAATTCACTACCCTGTTTTGGTACTATCATACAAAGATTGGGTGGAGAATTTTCCTAAATTAAATACCTTTCATCTTGAGAAAGGAGAAGGGATTTACTATGGGGAGACGAAACGGGGAAGTTATACAATTCTCCCAAGTAATCATACGGAATTACAATTAGAAAACAAACATGTGATGATCGATTTAAAATCCATTGAAAAACCGATTTTCTCTTTATCCGATGTGATCGTTGTAAATGAAGAAAGTTTTAATCAATTAAAACAAGAGGCTAAAGAATCTATTTGGTATGGGTACGGTTTTGAGAATTGGAAGGACAGTCTCGAAATAAGTCAAAAGATAAAAAACTATATTGAAGGTGAAACATACAATCCGGATGCACAATACTTTTCGAAATCTATTCTTTATTTTCTGACTGTACAAGTACCAAGTTTGAGTTTATTTATTGGACTTTTTATTGCTATTATCTTTTTCTTGGCTGCTGGTAGCTTTTTGTATTTCCGGCTGTTTACAGACTTATATGAAGAAAGAGAAAAGTATAAATCACTGGCGAAAATAGGACTAAGTGAAAAAGAAATGGTAAAAAGTGCAACTGTTCAAATGGCCATACTGTTCTTTTTGCCATTCTTGTTAGCTGTTATTAACACGGGGTTTGCATTGCAAGTGTTACATCGAGAAGGAGGAATTCCACATGTATTACAGTTAGGAATTGTGACAATTTTAGGATTCTTCCTGATGCAAGTTCTTTACTTTATTATCATTCGTTCTAGTTATATTAAAAATTTAAAAGAGTATGTCTTCCGGCAATAAAATTAGAAATAGGGAGTTGATAAAACCATGAAAAAGTTAGCTCTAGTTTTTCTTTTGTTCGTTGTTTTACTTATTAGCATTTTTACTGTTGTTCCTAAAGAAGATAGGGATCATATGAATCCTTTTGTTCCTAAAGAAGAGGTATATGTGAAAATTAATGAAGATGCAATTTCGAAGGGGGGAAGATATGAATATACTCTGTCAGGTTTTAATAAAGTGGGGGAAGAAAGGGAAATTACTTTTGACTCAGGGAAAATTTTAAAGCAAAATGCCATTTTAAAAATTTCAGTAAAAGGTGCTTTTGTAGAAAAGTGGGAAGAAGTAAAAGCTAAAGATTTACCTGAGAAAGTAAAAGTAAAGTTAAATTAGTATTTTTCTTATTCCTGCTGTTTTTCCAAAAAAGGGTTGTTTGTGAAGAGTTAATCACGGATTTCGCAGAAAGCTCTCATTTTGATTAATCTTTTTTAGCAAAGAAAATTTTAGGATGGAATCAAAGTTAATCCAATATTATTTTTAAACGATGTTCGTTGAAATAGAGACTCAATTAGTTGTGTGATTATTTCTCTTCATAAGAAAATCCTCCTTAGCAAAATGTATAACTAGCTAAGGAGGATTGAATTCAAAAAGAATGACATTATACGGTCATTTTCCATGAAGTTGAACTATATTCGTAAAGGAATGGGCTATAAAATCTTAATTTGCTTCATTATGATATGGAAGATATACAATGAAACTAGTACCATGATTCACTTTACTTTTTACTTCTATTTTTCCATTATGTGAGACAACATATTGTTTGGCAATGGCAAGACCTAAACCCGTTCCACCACTGTATCTTGTTCGTGCTTCATCAGTACGATAGAATCGTTCAAAAAGGTACGGTAAGTATTCAGGTTCTATTCCTTTACCAGTATCTTCAACAATGATCTTTAAAGCATTCTTTTCTTTAAATAATCGAATGTAGATCTTTCCTTGATTAGGAGTATACCTAATTGCATTCGTTAATAAATTAAGAAAAACTTGTTTCATTCGGTTCTCATCAACAAATACTGTTGTTTCGTTTGTTTGAACATCTAAAGTCATTGAAATATTTTTTTCTTCAGCTAGGGGCTCTAAACTGGAAATGAGCCTGCAAGAAAGGTCCACCATATTTGTTGGGGTTTTATTTAACTTTAATTTCCCAGCTTCAGCTAAAGATAAAACTCTTAAATCCTCTACTATTTGATTCAGTCGTATGAGTTCATCTTGTATGGGTAATAAAACTTCCGGACGAATCATTTGCCCTTGTTGTTGTAAATAATCTAATTTTCCATTGATAATGGTCAGTGGGGTTCTAAGTTCATGAGCTACGTCTGCGGTAAGATTTTTACGGACGATCTCTGCTTTTTCCAATTCCTTTGACATATGATTAAAGGCTTTTGCTATTTTCCCATATTCATCTTTTGTATTAACTGGAACCCTTATTCCAAATTCTCCTTTTCCTAGCCTCTTAATAAATGGTAATAATTCTTGAAGGGGGGAAGCTAACCATTTAGACAATCGATAGGCGATGAAAAGAGAAATGATAATAAGTATAGTGCTGGTTATTAAAAGTATAATGATTACTGATATGGGTATTCCTATCATAATTTTTGTGAAATTAGCCATCTCTGGATCATAATAAATAAATTCCCCTACTTTACTATTGCTTATGGTGATATCTCTTTTTATCCCTAAATTTTCAACTAATTTTAAGGGCGAACTCCCTTTATCATAAATGACTTGTTCACGGTTATCTTTTACCACGAGTTCTGGATGATCTTGTGTAATATCTTGAAGTAAATCTATTTGTTCAATGTTTTTCCAAGAATTATTATTCTCAACATAATAGGTAGTTAATCTTTTATTAATTAAATGTATTTCTTGACTTCTTGTTTGCTCTAGCCCAGCTTCTATAGTCCCTTTTACCGTAAAGTGGGTTAGTAATATAAAGACAGTACTAATCCCGAGAATGGTTAAGGCTAATGTATAAAATATCTTTCGATGAAAGCTCATAGTTGATCACCAAAGCGATAGCCAAAACCATAGACTGTTTGAATATATTTCGGGTGGGAAGGATCATCTTCAATTTTTTTCCTTAATCGGCTAATATGAGCATCGACTGTTCGTTCCACGTTTAAAAGCTCATCTTCTAGAGCAGATTTTAATAATTGAAGTCTACTGTATACAATTCCAGGTTTTTCAGCTAAGGTTAACAATAACTTAAATTCAGTTGGAGTTAGTGTAATTTCTTGATTGTTTTTCCATACACGACACTGCGACACGGACATTATAATCTCATCTCGTACTAACTTTTCATCATCCTTCGTAATAGAGTTGTCCCCAATTCTACGAAGGACTGAACGAATTCGAGCTAATAACTCTCTTAATGAAGATGGCTTTGTTATGTAATCATCTGCTCCTACCTCGAGACCAATAATTTTGTCCAATTCATCTGATTTGGCAGTTACCATAATAATGCCAATCTTGCTGCTTTTTCTTATTTCACGGCAAACATCAATTCCGTTCATATCAGGCATCATCCAATCTAGGACGACTAATGAAGGATGAAAAGTTTTAATCTTCTCTAGTGCTTCTTTTCCTGATTGAGCTGTTGCAATATTGAACCCCTCATTTCTTAAGAAGGAACACATAAAATCTAGTACTTTTTCTTCATCATCCACTAGTAAGATTGATTCGGCCATTATTTTTTTCTCCTTCCAATATTCTTATTTTCCTATTATACATGAACGATAAATGACGGTTGAATATTACACTGAACCGTAATAGACCACAACAACTCTTTATTTGATTTCTAAAACGAGGGGACGTTTCTATCGTTTCATTCTTCGTTTTGGAACAGCAAACCGTCCCCTCGTTTTAGACCTGCTATTGACGAATAATTAACAATATTGTTGACAATCAATAGAATTATCGTTACTATATTCTTACTAAACTTATAGGATTAATCAAGATAACCGACCAGACTACTGGAGGCTCTCTTTATATAAAGAGGGCCTCTTTGTCTTTTTCTGAAGGGAGGAGGAAAAAATGCAAAGTAATCAGTTGCAAAAAAGTAACTATTTAAAAGTTAAGATTATCTCTTTGTCAACTGTTTTTGTATTAGTAATTGTTTGGGCGCTTGTTACCAATTTGGAATGGATTGATCCTTATTTCATTCCAAAACCGCAGGACGTTTGGGCCGCATTTATTGAGTTAACTGTCGATGGATATAAAGGAATCTCCCTTTTTGCTCATATTTCGAGCAGCCTGTATCGACTATTTATCGCCTTATTGCTCGCTTTTATATCAGCTATTCCATTAGGGCTTTTATGCGGATATTCAAAGATAATAAGAGCGATTTTCGATCCCATCATTGAATTTTATCGCCCGCTCCCTCCGCTTGCATATTATGCAGTCCTGGTTTTATGGCTGGGCATTGAAAATGAATCAAAAATAGCTTTGTTATTTTTAAGTGCTTTTGCACCATTATTTATTTCTACAGCTGCATCAGTACAAAAAGTGCCGGTTGACCGTATTAATGCTTCTCTTGCACTCGGAGCTACAAAATGGAAGCTATTTCGTTATATTATATTGCCTTCATGCCAACCTGATATTCTCACTGGATTGCGAACATCAATTGGAATTACCTATGCAACATTAGTGGCTGCCGAAATGGTAGCAGCTACTAGCGGAATTGGTTGGATGGTACTCGATGCTAGTAAATATTTAAGAAGTGATATTGTATTTGCAGGCATTATCTTGATGGGAATAATTGCTATCGTCTTAGACAGTTTACTTCGCTTATATCAAGCACGCCGATTCTCTTGGGTGGGCAAATAAAAATAACGAATGAAAATAAGGTGAATATGATGAAGACTTTACATAGGAAAATTTTATTAACATTAACAATCCTGTATATAGCATTTGTTACCATTGCTTGTTCAAATCAAAGTACCGCAACAGAGAAAGAAAAGGATGAAGTAACAACTCAATCTAAGAAAGTTCCAGAAAAAATTGTACTGGGTTATCAAGTATCTCCCAATGGCGAATTACTTGCAAAAGCCCTTGGACTTTTAGAGAAAAAGTACCCGGACACCAAAATTGAATGGGTAAAATTTGAAGCTGGCCGTGATGTAAATAATGCCATTGCAAGCGGCAGCATCGATTTTGGTCTGGTAGGAACGCCGCCGGCAGCCATTGGTATTGCGAGTAAATTACCATATAAAGTCTACTATTTACACGATATTATCGGCGAAAGTGAAGCACTCGTTGTGAAACAAGATTCAGAAATTCAATCTTTAAAAGATTTGAAAGGGAAAAAAATTGCTACGACATTTAATTCCACATCGCATTTTAGTTTGCTGGGTGCTTTGAAAGCAGAAGGAATGGATCCGAAAAAAGGAAACATTCAAATTTTAGATATGCAGCCGCCTGATATTTATGCAGCATGGCAACGTGGAGATATTGACGGAGCTTATATATGGCAGCCAATGCAATCTAAACTAGTTGCAGACAATGGAAAAGTTATTATCCATTCAGGTGAACTGGCAGAAAAAGGAATTATCACTGCAGAAATGGGAATTGTTCGTAACGATTTTGTAGAAAAATATCCAGAAATTGTTGAAGAGTATATAAGTATTTTGGACGAATCCGTTAAATATTACCACGAGAATCCAGAAAAATCTGCTGAACTACTTTCAACGGAACTGGGGCTTACACCGGAGAAAAGTTTGGAAACTATGAAACAAATTGTTTGGTTAGATGAATCCAAACAAAAAGAATATTATGAGGGACCATTAGCAGAAACATTAAAGGAAACAGCGGATTATCTTGTAGAACAAAAATCCATTACAAATGCACCTGATATAAAAACATTCGAGCAATCCCTGCTTCAACATCCATACCAATAATACGGAAAGGGAGACAGAAGATATGCCACTTACTACTACTCTATCATTAGAGTCTAACTACCAAGAACCGTATGAGAAACAAAAAGTCATTGAATTGAAAGATGTTTGTTTACAATATTCAATAAATGAGAGTCCTGTTCTCAAAAATATCGGACTGTCACTCTATGAAAACGAGTTTGTATGTGTTCTTGGCCCATCTGGATGCGGCAAATCTTCTTTATTAAATATTATTGCCGGATTCCAAAAACCGACAACTGGAGAAGTTTCCATAAATGGAGTGAAATACTCTAAACCCACTAGAGAAATTGGCGTAGTTTTTCAAAAGCACAATTTATTTCCATGGATGAAGATAAAAGATAATGTTAGCTTTGGTCTCAAAATGCAAGGTGTAGCGAAAAAACAAAGAGAAAGCTTGGCTGAATATTATATAAATCTTGTACAGCTTGAATCTGTGGGAGATTTACTCCCACATCAGCTGTCAGGCGGTATGCAGCAACGAGCATCTATTGCTAGGACACTTGCAGCTAATCCAAAAGTAATTTTAATGGATGAACCGTTTAGCGCCCTTGACGCTATTACAAAAGAAACTATGCAGCAACATTTGATATCCCTATGGCAAAAAACAAAGAAGACTATTTTTTTCATTACCCATGATGTCAATGAGGCCTTAATTCTAGGGACTAGGATATTGGTCATGCAATCAAACCCAGGAAGGGTTGCAATTGATATGAAAAACCCATTAAACCAATCTAATAAGATTCAAATTGATTTTAGCAGTAAACAGTTTCAAGATTTAAGAACATATTTAATCTCCACAATTAAAAACAATGGAAAGGATGATAGAAATGGCTATTAACTTAGATAAATATCCGAGACCAACAAGTTTTGAAGGAAGAGAAGATAAGGAAGGATTGAGAATACTAAGGAGGAGAATTGATAAAGAAAGTGGAAATTATACCTTTTTTAACGTCAAGCCGTTAAGTCCTATTATTGGTGCAGAAATTGAGGGAATTGATTTATCAAAGCCATTATCTCCAGAATTGAAAGAGGAATTAAACGAGGCATTGCTTGAATGGAAAGTTATTTTCTTTAGGGATCAAAAGATTACTTCCGAACAGCAGATAGCTTTTGCACGGAACTTTGGAGAGCTTGAAGTCCATCCATTTTACCAAGCTCCGGAAGACCGCTCAGAGGAAGTCGTTCAGTTCCATAGAAACCAAAAAAATCCAGGATTTGAAAATGTATGGCATCATGATGTTTCCTTCCGAGAAAAACCTGCAAAAGCGGCTGTTCTTCGTTTAATTGAAGCGCCGCCAGTTGGAGGAGATACCATTTGGGCAGATATGGGAGCTGCCTATGATAACTTACCTGAAAAGGTGAAAGAGAAAATTGATAAATTACAAGCAATTCATGACTTTACACCATCATTTAGTCATCTATTAAGCCCTGAAGAACTTGTAAAATATCAAAAAAAATTCCCAGCAGTCGCTCATCCAGTAGTTCGGACTCATCCAGAAACAGGAAGAAAAGTACTTTTTGTCAATCCTTCTTTTACTACTAGAATTATTGGGATTGATAAACAAGAAAGTGAAGAATTACTAAACTTCTTATTCCGTCAAGCCCATATCCCTGAATATCAAGTCCGTTTTCATTGGGAGCCGAATTCTATTGCTTTTTGGGATAACAGAGCTACACAACATTATGCCGTTTCGGATTATTTCCCCTATAAAAGAATAGTAGAACGTGTTACCATTGCAGGGGATCGTCCTTATTAAAAGGAGTATAAGAATGGGCTGGTTATATTTAATTTTAGGCATATTAGCCGAATTGATCGGAACGACATCGATGAAACTATCTGAAGGATTCACTAAATTAACCCCTTCAATTTCTATTTTTATTTTTTACGGATTAAGTTTGACCCTTGTCACACTTTCACTCAAAACGATAGATATAAGTATAGCATATGCCATATGGTCTGGAGTCGGGACTGCTTCTATTGCTGTTATTGGAATTTTATTCTTTAGAGAAGATCTGTCCCTTCTCAAAATTCTTTCAATCTCCTTTATCATCATTGGTGTAGTAGGATTAAACTTAGGAGAAAATACACAAGAAAATACAATAAACATTTCAACCTCTCAAAAAAGTGACTGAAACGAGGGGACGGTTCTTTCGTTTTTCATTCCAAAACGACAGGACCGTCCGGAGCTTAACAGTATCTAAAAAATGTAATCCACTCTATTGGCGCTGTTTGCTTGATTTTGTGAAAATTCGGCCATTAGTTCATCATTCATTTTCATAATGTTTAAGTCCTCTAATGATTTGTTGATTTCTTCATTACCTTAGAGAAATCCGGAAACTGTTTAAGACAGCCGTTAGATTTCACCCGTTACACTAGATCCAAGCCGTTCTGAATGTTTAAAGGGTATCATTTATAGGAATATAACCCTGGTTTATCTGGTCGGCAGCATATACTTCACTTTTCGTCATTTCCTCCTTCTCTCCACGAGCCATCACAGTTTCTCTATCTGGCGGACCATATGCACTAAGTTATTATTTTTTATCCCTACCTAATTGCATAATAGAGCCTTTCCAAATTGAAGTCGTTTTTCGTTCTATCTCCTTAACCGTTATTGGTTCACTTATTCCAATTAATTAGCCATACTGTATAAATCCAGGGTTTTACAGCTATAACTTAAGATTAGTTGGAGTTAGTGTAAAGAATTAATCTACTCTATTGCTTCTTTCTCCGATTGAGCTGTTTCGATATTGACCCTCCCTCATTTTTTAAGAAGGAACACATTAATCTACTACTTTTTCTTCATCCACTAGTAAGATTGATTCGTCCATAATTTTTATTCCTTCCATTACTTTTATTTTCCTTTTATACATGAACGATAAAAGACGATTGAATATTTCACTGAAACCGTAATAAACCACAACAAGTTTGCAACATTTGTTTGTTATTATCATAATGCACTTCATTGAGGGAAAAATGAACAATAATGGGAGGATGATTTTTATGACATATAGACTAAATCAAAAGAAAAAAAGTATATTGGTTGCTATTCATGTACTTGCAGTTGCTTCCTGGATTGGAGGAACACTGGCAATGTTGCTACTAGCAATATATTTGCAAAGCGGTGCCAATGGTGAACAACTATTATATACGATGGCAAGCATGGAAGTAATAGACGAAAACTTACTAAAGTATCCTGCATTACTGTCACTAATTACCGGAATTATGCTTTCTGTATGGACACAATGGGGGCTAACTAAGTATTACTGGGTAATCATTAAACTCGTATTAACTATTTTGACCATATTAATTGGTATTTTCTTTTTAAACAAATGGACAGCAAGTTTAGGAATATTAATTGAAGATATGGGATTTATTGCGCTGAAAAATGAAGAATTTCAACATACATGGACTCAGATTGTAACTACGTCTAGCTTTAATATACTGTGCTTAGCATTTATGACTTTTATTACTTATCTTAAACCTTTTGGGAAAGTGAAGAAAAAATAGAAAACAACTTATTATGGGAGGAACAATAAAATAATGATAAATAAGGAAGTTATTAGACAAAATATAGGATTAATTTTAAGTTTGGGTGCCATAGCCCTAATTAGACCTATAATGAAAATAACAGGGATTATTCATTGGTTTGGAAGTGAACGGTTTGGAAGCATATTCATGACGATTCTCATTTCATTAATATGGTTAATAATCGTTGTAATGAAAAATTGTCAGCATCCCGTTCAAATTTTAGTATTTGCTGGGATTAGTTATGCAGTATTTGCAACGATTCTTAGTGCAATATTATCTCCAATTCTCCATGGACAATTACAAGGTCCGATTACTAATCCATTAGCACTTATAAGTATAATAGTTACAAATAGCATTTGGGGCTTATTAATAGGTGTGTTGGCCATGCCCTTTATTAAAAAGAAAACATTAACTGAAATGTAATTTATGGAATCTATTTATTTGCTCTGTCACAATCGATCTCATCTGTAGTGTAGTGCAATAATTCGTAGAAAATTTACATCTTGTATAATATCTAACGAAGTAAGAATCCGTTTTGGTGATTTGTTTATCAATACGGGTTCTTTTTTTATGTAAATTTAAGATTTTGTTGTTATTGAACCATCTTTGTTTTAATTTACAGTAGTATGAATATCTCCATCCTTGTATTACGAACTATTTGAGATCCTATAGTCATACAAAAAAATTTACAGTCTGTCTACTGTACTATTTTACCTGGTCGCTGCTTAAAGATGTAATATGAAAAGGAAAGCGACGTGATTGACTGAGGTGGGAGAATGTTGTAGTACTACCAACAAATTTGACCACGAGCTTAACAATCATCATTAATAAGTGAACTCATGGAAGCTTCCTTAGGATGAAAGGCGTTTTATGTTGACGTTGGAACAAGGCATTTCTTGAAGAGATTAATTGGTTTTTTTATAAATATCTTCTTTGGGAGTGGCTGCCATGAATATAGACGGAGTATTCTCCGGAGGAGGAATTAAAGGATACGCCTTAATAGGAGCCTGTGAAGAAATTGAAAAGAGAGGTCTAAAATTTGTACGAGTCGCAGGTACTAGTGCAGGTTCCATCATAGCTGCCTTAATAGCTGCCGGTTATACGAGCAAAGAAATTTATCAGCTAATCGATGACATAAATATTTCAGACATGTTGGACGCTCGTAAGACATTCCTGCCCCTAAAAATTACGAAATGGCTGTTGCTTTACTGGAGAATGGGACTTTATAAAGGAAATGCCTTTGAAGCATGGATAAAAGAGGTTTTAGCAGAAAGAGGGGTGCGAACATTTTCGGATTTGCCTCCTAATACCCTTCGAATCGTGGTGTCTGACCTTTCAAATGGTCGTATGATTATACTTCCCGATGATTTGGTGAAATACGGAATTTCCCCTGGCTCATTCCCTATTTCAAAAGCAATTCGAATGAGTTGCAGTATACCATATTTTTTTGAACCGGTAAAATTGCGTACAAAAAATGGAGTGAATATTCTTGTAGATGGAGGGGTTTTAAGTAATTTCCCAATGTGGCTGTTTGATAAAGAGAATATAAAAAAAGTTAGGCCTGTACTGGGAATTAAGTTGAGTTCGAATGAACTAGAGCATGAAAAGCATAAAATTAATAATGCGATTGAACTTTTCGGTGCCTTATTTGAAACAATGAAGGATGCTCATGATGCAAGGTATATTTCACGAAAACATGAGAAAAATATTATTTTTATTCCAGCAGATGGTGTAGTTCCAATCGATTTTCATTTAACTAATGAGAAGAAAAAAGAATTAATTGAATTAGGAAAAAAACATGCGCGGTTGTTTTTAAATAAGTGGTGTTATTAGTGACAAAGAGAGAAAATTTCTGCATAAAACTAAAATGATACAATGAGGGGACAATCTTTAAAATAGATTTATTTGAAGAGAAAATAGAAGGCTATTCGATCCCTAGACAAAGGTCAAAATATAAACATTTATATGACCATCATCATTAAAAGAAAAAAATCGAGCATTCAAAAAGAAGCTCGATTTTTCTTTTTCCCTTTTTTTCCGTCTATTACCGTAAGATGAGAAGGAGGTTTCTTTTTTAACCTGCCTTTTTTCAATGTGGATAAATTCCCTATGGAAGAAGTTTTAGCAGAAGAATCTCCATTTTTTTGTAGGAATCGTTTTTTTGACTTTCTAGCTGCTCTAAGAAATGCACGCTGCTCTTTTTTCTGAGGGCTTGAATTTGAAAATCTACGAACAACATAAAAAATAATCAAACCTATCACAACAAAGACAGCTATTTTTTGAATAAAACCAGCCGGGTTCTCAGTTACTTGACTTATGATGCCTATTAAGGCAAGGGTAATTAGCGCCCCTATAACAATTACGGATGTCCGATTTTTCAAGAAAAGCCACCTCCCTAAGAGCATGATAAGCATTTTTTTTGCCTTTTAAACACTGGAAAAGCAAAAATTTAGACAATTCCCTCATTTTCAATCAGTTGATTTGTTTCTTCCTCTTTCTTTAGCAGTTCTTTAAACGAAAGTATGGCTACTTCTACTTGATCATCATCTGGTTCTTTTGTTGTTAATAATTGCAACCAAAGACCAGGGAGTCCGAGATATTTTAATACAGGAATGTCTCTTAATTTATTGGTAATTTGGAGAATTTCAAAAGATATTCCCAAAACAACAGGAATTAATAAGAGCCGGTCTAAAATTCGAAGCCAAAGTGGAGAAGTAGGAACAAGCATATAAACAAACACCCCGACAATGACTGTAAATAAAATAAAGCTGCTTCCACATCGGTAGTGAAGCCGGGAATGAGCCTGAACACTTTCGACCGTTAATTCGGCACCAGCCTCATATGTATTAATTACTTTATGCTCTGCTCCATGATATTGAAACACTCTTTTTATTAATTTAGTTAATGAGACGAAGTAAATATACAATAGCAAAAGCAATAGTTTAAAAAGCCCTTCAATCATCACTTGGGCAAAATCTGACGGAAATATGGACCTTGTTAATTCAGCTAAAAATACAGGTATTAAGGTAAAAGCAAATTTTCCAAATAAAAAAGAAATGACACCTATCACAGCTACTCCAAGGTACATTGTTAATTTTGAGACTTCTTTATCTTTAATAGTTTCATCATCTTTAGGGTCAATATCATAGCGTTCTGTGGAGAAGTTTAAATGCTTAGAACCGTTCGCGCTTGCTTCAATAATAGCAATAATACCGCGGATAAACGGAATTTTTTTGAATTTGGATAATAACGGATTTGTTTTTCGTGGTAAATGAAAATATTCAATAGAATGATCTTTTCTACGAATTGCAGTCACATAATGATGTTTTCCGCCAAACATAACTCCTTCAACTACAGCTTGGCCGCCATAGACATTTTTTGTGGTAGTGGACATGTATGATAACACCAGCCTATTACATAGTTGTTCCATAACAGAAAAGTTCTGTATGTATTTACATGTATTTTACAAGAAAAATGAAAAAACCTCTAGGAGGTGACATAAAATTTCCATTTAATTTTCAAGAAAATTTTTTAATGCAAGGGATTGGAAATTTAAGGGCATAATAATTATGGCTTAAATAGATGAAATACAGAGATACAGCCTGTGCAATTATGTAATGGATATAAAAGGAAATGGAGGTATGAATGATATGTCTAACGAATCAAATTATGGTAAGTATCCCAAACCCATGTCTATGCCTGTCATGGTTTTTTGGACAGGATTATTTGGAGGTATTTTTTGGGGAATCATGGGATTTTTCTTATCTTTTTTTCATTTAACGGAAATTCGGCCAAATGTAATCCTTGAGCCTTGGCTTCTGGGAAATTGGAAGAATGAATGGCAAGGAACGGTTGTATCCATTCTATTATTTGGTGTTTTGTCTATTGGAGTAGCGTTTATTTATTATGCCTTATTAAAAAAGTTTAGCCATTGGTTGGTTGGAGCCGCATATGGAGTCGTATTATTTATCATTGTGTTTTTCTTTCTGCATCCATTTTTTCCAGGTATTAAACCATTAACTGAACTCAAGTGGAGTACTATCATTTCATCTATATGTATATTTATTGTATATGGAATTTTCATCGGGTATTCCATCAGTTATGAATATCAAAATAAAAAAGCACAAGAAAAAGAAACAGCTACTTAAGTTGCCATTAGTCTGAAAGATAAGGTTGTGATAAAATATTTTTTGTCGTGACCCGAAGAAAAAGGAGAGTGAAACCGATGGAGAAATTAGAAAAATTAAGATCAACGTTTTCAGCTCAAGGTATTGACGGAATTTTGATCACCAGTCCCTATAACCGACGTTACATATCAAATTTCACCGGCTCATCAGGTGTTATCTTGATAAGTGTAGATCAAGCACTGTTTATTACGGATTTTCGCTATGTTGAACAGGCACAAAAACAATGTGTAGGTTTCGAGATTATAAAGTACTCAGAAAGCTTCCCTAATGAAGTAGCCAAGCAAGCTAAGAGATTAGGAATCCAAAAGCTTGGTTTTGAAGAAGAGTATGTGACCTATTCCTCATTTAAATCATATGAAAAAGAAGTAGAAGCTGAACTTATCCCTATTTCTGGTGTTATTGAAAAGTTACGCTTGATTAAGACGAATGCAGAGATTAAGATATTAAAGGAAGCGGCGGATATAGCTGATGCTGCTTTTAAGCATATTCTAGACTTTATTCGTCCGGGAAAAACGGAACTTGAAGTCTCTAATGAGTTAGAATTCTTTATGAGAAAAGCAGGAGCTACATCTTCTTCCTTTGATATCATTGTTGCTTCGGGTTATCGTTCCGCCCTACCGCATGGTGTCGCAAGTAATAAGGTTATTGAAACAGGGGATATGGTTACTCTTGACTTTGGTGCCTATTATAAAGGGTATGTATCAGATATCACAAGAACAGTTTCCGTTGGTGAGCCTGATGCCAAACTTAAGGAAATTTATCAAATTGTTCTTGAAGCCCAACAACGAGGGATGGATGGAATTAAACCAGGTATGACTGGTAAGGAAGCAGATGCCCTAACCCGTGACTACATATCAGAAAAAGGGTATGGTGAATATTTCGGTCACTCAACTGGACATGGTATTGGTTTAGAGATTCATGAAGGTCCGGCACTTTCATCAAAATCTGATATTGTTTTGGAACCGGGGATGGTTGTAACTGTAGAACCGGGTATTTATATCCCAGGTCTTGGTGGCGTAAGGATTGAAGATGATACGCTTATTACGAATGACCATAATGAAACGCTGACTCACTCAACAAAAGAGTTAATTATTTTGTAAATGATTTAGGAGGATTTTTGCATGATTTCAGTTAACGATTTCCGTACTGGATTAACAATCGAAGTAGATGGCGGCATTTGGCGCGTCATTGATTTCCAACACGTAAAGCCAGGAAAAGGAGCAGCATTTGTTCGTTCTAAATTACGCAATCTGCGCACTGGCGCTATTCAAGAAAAAACTTTCCGTGCTGGTGAAAAAGTAGAAAAGGCACAGATTGATAATCGCAAAATGCAATATTTATATGCAAGTGGCGATCAACACGTGTTTATGGACATGGAATCTTATGAACAAGTTGAACTACCAGCATCAAGCATTGAATATGAGTTAAAATTTTTAAAGGAAAATATGGAAGTTCAAATTATGATGTTCCAAGGTGAAACGATTGGGATTGAACTGCCTAACACTGTTGAACTTGAGGTAATTGATACAGAGCCTGGTATTAAAGGAGACACCGCTTCAGGTGGTTCTAAACCTGCAACACTTGAAACAGGTCTTGTCGTTCAAGTTCCATTCTTCGTAAACCAAGGTGACAAATTAATTATCAACACAGCAGAAGGTACGTACGTTTCTCGTGCTTAGTTAACTTAAAGCCTGCATCCTATCTTTTTAGAGGATGACGGGCTTTTTTTATTTCAAAAATTTTTTTCCACTTCAGGAATAATATAGGAGCGAGATGTCTTTGTTTTCCTCTTTAAGTTACATTCCCAACTATTTTCGAAATATCGCCTGGTTCCGAAAAGAGGTCTTCTCGGATCTCTAAACAATTTATTATCCGTTTTCTGATAGTGAGTAGAATTTTTTGTAAATATTCGAGCCAAGCAATATCATTTAAGCCCTTTTTTCGTCAATTTTTTTATCCTATAATTTAGAAAGTCTTAGATAACAATAATCTTCACGTAAAAAGTCTTACAAATAAAGGTATTAGTTTACTATCTATTAATTCACAAAATAGTTAGAATTTGAATTCTTTCAAAAGATAAATTTTTGTTAATATGGATTCGTAATCATTAATATAGAAAAGGGGTGACACAGATCTTGAAGAAGCTATCTACTCTTTTTCTTTCAAGTATTGCTGCGGTCCTTATCACTACAGCCTGTAGTTCAAATAAACCGAATTTAACACTTGATAAAAAACATAAATCATTACCTGACTATGTTTTAAATTCTTCTAAAGAAATTCAAGAAACATATATCATGGTGTCAAATTATCCTGAGGTGGTTGCGGGCGTTCCATG
The DNA here is from genome assembly GCF_010975035.1 of Neobacillus thermocopriae. Lineage (GTDB taxonomy): Bacteria > Bacillota > Bacilli > Bacillales > Cytobacillaceae > Neobacillus > Neobacillus thermocopriae. The sequence goes on from NZ_JAAIUV010000009.1 coordinate 46,723, forward strand.
CTATTGTGGCTGTTATGTACAAGATAATCATGAGAGTAACTTAGATTGCTATATCGATCATTTTGGTGAGGATAACGCGGTTGAAGAATGGGACTCCATGAGTATAGCTTGAGGAGTTTGTATTGATATCGCCCGGGAGGCGATCGAATTGCATCTTGAAGGTAAAAGTCCAAAAAAAATTTATGAAATAATTACAAAGAAATATGAAAATTATGGGGAACCAACCCCAACTCCTGAACCATCTTGAGAAAATTATCGGTAATATAAACAATATAAAAATAGAATAATTTGATAAAGGATTGAACCCGATAGTAGGGTACAATCCTTTTTTATTTAGAGGAAAAATTAATCTTGACTTCGAGAATGGTCTATCTCCACCCCCTAGCTGCTAATGTCCTTTGTTCACCCCCTACGATAATTCAACATCGAATCGCCTTTGGCACTACGTGTTTCCTTTATTTCAGTTGGAGTCCCTCCACAAGGAAGGCTTCGGTAGCATCCACATCTCACGACCGAAAGCGATAGCTTTTAGGAGGTGGCCATACGCAGCTGACCTGGGGGCTTTTGCTTTTCTATCTAGTAAAAAGTAGTAGAGGATTTAACAGATTTGATAGTCATAAAGTGTTCATGAAGGCATACATTTTAATTAATGAGATATCAGAAAAAAGGAGGACGTTTCGTGGAATCGATTCTAAACTTTTTACCTAATAACATTGCCACTATGCTCACCAAAATCCCTCCTAAACAAAAAGAAGAACTCGAGGAAATTAGAATTCGGATTAATCGGCCGATTGAATTAACACTTCAGGGAACCCCCAGATTCTTGTCCTATATCATTCAGCCGGAAGATGCATTTCATCTAATGAATAAAATTAGCCAATATTCCATTTACGCACTCGAGGAAGAACTAAAACGTGGATATATCACTGTTTCAGGAGGGCATCGGATTGGACTTGCCGGTAAAGTCATTCTTGAAGAAGGAAGGGTAAAGGCGATACGGGATATTTCCTCATTTAATATTAGAATCGCAAAAGAGAAGATTGGGAGTGCAGAGCCTATTCTACCGTATATTTTCCATGACAATTGGATGAATACAATGATTATAGGTCCACCGCAGACCGGCAAAACAACCCTTTTACGAGATTTAGCCAGGATTATCTCGACAGGAAGTAAAGGCATACCCGCTAGCAAGGTAGGGATTATTGATGAACGAAGCGAGATAGCTGGCTGTGTAAATGGAGTTCCACAATTAACTTTTGGTCATCGCTTAGATGTACTGGATGCTTGTCCAAAAGCCGAAGGAATGATGATGATGATTCGCTCCATGAGTCCAGAAGTTTTAGTTGTCGATGAAATCGGGCGCAAAGAAGATGCTGTGGCCATCCAGGAAGCAATTCATGCAGGGATAAAGTTAATCATGACTACACATGGGACGAGCCTTGAGGAAATAAAAAATCGCCCCTCATTAAAAGAAATACTTCAACAGAAGGTCTTTCATCGTTTTATTATACTCAGCAGAAGAGACGGACCAGGTACGGTTACTCAAATTTTAAATGAAGACGGGAAAGAATTGGATACAAAAGTGAGCGTGATGTAAATGGTGAAGCTAATCGGTGCCATTTTCATTATTGTTTCAACGACTGTCATTGGTTTTGAAGCGGCAAGGCATTTAAATGAACGTCCAAGACAATTAAGAGCCTTAAGATCCGCACTTCAATCGCTCGAGGCAGAAATCATGTATGGTTATACACCTTTGCATGAAGCTTCAAGGCGATTAGCGGCACAGCTATCAAAGCCAATCGCAACCTTTTTTGAATCTTTTTCTAAAAGATTAACAGATTCAGAAACAACGGTAAAAGACGCATGGGAGGCAAGTTTAAAAGACGTTTGGAAATCAACGGCTTTAAAACAGGCTGAATTTGAAATCATGAAGCAATTTGGTGAAACACTTGGGCGCCATGATCGCTTTTCCCAGCAGAAACATATTATGCTTACACTTTCCCATCTGGAAAGAGAGGAAGCCGAAGCCATAGAAGCACAGGGAAAGTACGAAAAAATGATGAAGAGTCTTGGGTTTCTATCAGGATTGTTACTGATTATTTTATTATTTTAGGGGGAAAAGCAATGGGTTTAGAAGTGGATATTATATTTAAAATAGCTGGAGTTGGAATTGTTGTTGCGTTTTTGCATACCGTTTTGGATCAGGTCGGTAAAAAAGAATATGCACAATGGGTAACTCTTTTTGGATTTATCTATATTCTGTTCCAAGTTGCTTCCATTGTTGATGACCTCTTCCAAAAAATTAAATCAGTATTTTTATTTCAATAGAAGGGAGGCTATTTGCCATTGAAATCATAAAAATTGTCGGAGTTTCTCTAGTAGCCACTTTTCTAGCATTAATCATTAAAGAACAAAAACCAAATCTCGCCTTTCTATTAATTGTTTTTGTCGGTTGTGCTATTTTTCTGTTTTTAATAGATAAAATTTATGAAATTATCCATATGCTGGAACGTTTAGCCGTAAATGCGAAAGTGAATTTGGTTTATGTAGAGACCATCCTTAAAATTATTGGAATAGCTTATATCGCAGAGTTTGCGGTCCAAGTTACGAAAGATGCTGGTCAAGGGGCTGTTGCTTCAAAAATAGAATTAGCCGGAAAAGTCATTATCCTTGCAATGGCTATCCCAATCCTGACGGTTTTAATCGAAACAATCATTAATCTTATTCCGAATTAAAGGAGAGTCTCTAAAAAGAGGTGTAAATCAATGAAGCAAAGGCTCGGGATTATACTAATTATGATTCTTTTAATCTTTTTTTTGCATAGTCCAAGTGTACAAGCCTCACTAGAGTCAGAACATAAAACGAATTCACTTTCACCACAGGAACTTGTTGATCAGCAATTGGAAAATATGGATTTGTCTGAACTAAAACAATTTTGGGAGGATATAAGCCATAAATACGGAGGCTACCTTCCCGAAAGTCAAAAAGGGAGCCTCTACGATTTTATTAAAGGTGAAAAACAATTCTCTATTAAAGAATGGGGAAAAGGATTTTTAAAATTTCTATTTCATGAATTTGTTGCTAATGGTAAACTGTTAGGTTCATTGATATTACTGGCCATTTTTAGCATGTTTTTACAAACAATGCAAAATGCTTTTGAAAAAAGCAATATTAGTAAAGTGGCATATGCGATTGTTTATATGGTACTTGTGATTCTTGCTTTAAACAGTTTCCACATCGCGATTAGCTATACGAATGAAGCGATAGGAACGATGATTTCGTTTGTACTGGCACTCATTCCACTCCTCCTTGGATTGATTGCCGCTTCAGGTGGAGTAGTCTCAGCAGCATTTTTTCATCCCGTGATCCTATTTCTTATGAACACAAGTGGAATGCTCATGCAATATATCATTCTTCCTTTGCTCTTTTTAGCCACCTTACTAAGTATTGTCAGCACATTGTCTGATCATTATAAAGTAACACAGTTGGCTCAGCTTCTTAGGAACTGGAGCATCGGATTAATGGGACTCTTTTTGACGGTATTCCTTGGCGTTATTTCCGTTCAAGGTGCTTCCGCAGCAGTAACAGATGGAATTACCATTCGAACGGCTAAATTTATTACGGGGAATTTTATACCTGTAATTGGAAGAATGTTTACTGATGCGACGGATACAGTCGTAAGCGCTTCAGTGTTGTTGAAAAATACAGTAGGAATTGCCGGTGTTGCCATTTTACTCATAATTGTTGCCTTCCCGGCGCTCAAAATATTAATGATTTCCTTTATTTACAAATTTGCTGCCGCCATTCTTCAGCCATTAGGAGGAGGACCAATTATTACTTGTCTAGATATTATTAGTAAAAGTGTTATTTATGTTTTTGCAGCACTTGGTATCGTTTCATTGATGTTCTTTTTAAGTATTACAGTTATCATCGCTGCAGGAAATTTAACCATCATGATGAGATAGGGGGGGAAGCAAATACATGGACTTTTTAAAAGAGTGGGTAACTAATATCATTCTTTTTATCTTACTGGCAACCATCATTGATATGTTACTCCCTAATTCAAGTATGCAGAAATATACCAAAATGGTTACAGGGCTACTTTTAATTGCAATCATCTTATCCCCTATCTTTAAGCTAATCTCTAAGGACTTTGAGTCGGCAATTTCGGAAATCCCTTCTTACCAATTATCTAGTGAAAATAATATGAAAAATTTAATTGATAATAAGAAAAAAGAAATACAAGCCTCCCAACACGCATATATTTTAAAGGAAATGGCTGTCCAGCTAAGAAAGGATGTAGAGGAGGAGTTGAAGGATCAATATGGATTGGAGATCACTAACATTGATATCAGTTTAAAGGATGAAAATAATACAGCCACCATAGAAAACCTCCAAAAGGTAACAATCCAACTTAAGCAGCCGGAGACAGGAGTTAAGACTGTCGAAGCAGTAAAACCAATAGTCATAAATACAGATAAACCTCTTCCATCTACTAAAACAACAGAAGAAACGGAACAGGTAGCCGCATTTTTATCAAAGAAATGGAATGTAACAGACAAAATTATTGAAGTTTCGATAGAAGGGGGGATCGATTCATAGAATGGAAAAGAATCAAGGACCACAAACATGGATTCAAAAACTACTTAAAAAGGATGAAAGAGAGGGGAAATCTGGTAGCAAGTCAGGGAAATATCAGTATATGCTCCTTGTATTATGTATCGGAGCTGCATTTATGATAATTGGAAATATGGTATTTAAATCTGACGATAGTTCCTCTGTCATACCTGCAGCAACAAATGTACAGACAGAAACAGAAGATGTCCCAGCCTTTGGTTTGAAAAAAAACACGGGTAATAAGGAAATTGTTGAATATGAAGAAAAGTATGAGGACCAATTAAGAAAAGCTCTCCAAGAAGTCCTGGGAGTGGATGATGTAACCGTTATGGTTAACATTGATTCAACAGATAAAAAGGTACTGGAAAAAAACACAGTAACGAAATCTCAAACTACAGAAGAAGAAGATCAGGAAGGTGGTAAACGAAAGGTAACCGATGTTTCAACTGATGAACAGCTAGTGATTATCCGAAATGGAGAAAAAGAGGTTCCTGTTGTAGTTGAAACGAAAAAACCAGAAATTCGAGGTGTCTTAGTCGTTGCCAAAGGTGCTGATAACATTCAAGTGAAAAAATGGATTGTTGAAGCAGTGACAAAAGTATTAGGCGTACCAAGCCACCGTGTTGCGGTCATGCCGAAAAAATAAAGGGGGAATTAAATATGTTATTAAAAAAACAAACAGTTTGGTTATTGACAATGTTGAGTTTAGTAGTCGTATTATCTGTCTACTATATTACTTCTCCTGAACAGACAAAAAATGAACTTGCTTCTGTAGAAGAAAAAGCAAAAACTGAAAAAGAAAATAGTCCATCAAACAGCAAAACAGAAGCCAAAGATGGAAAGACAGTTGTTTCAACGGTAGCAGGTGATGCAGAGTTCGAAAAGCTTCGTTTAGAGTTGGATGAAGCACGTGGGGAAAAGTTAGAGGAATTAACTGCGATCATGGCTACTACTGATCTCCCTGCAGATGAAAGAATGAAAGCAAAAGATCAAATGGAAAAACTTAATGATATTGCGCGAAAAGAAGACCTTCTTGAAACAATGATTCGTTCCATGGGATATGAAGATGCCTTGGTTAGAGCAGATGGTGAGAAGGTAAGAGTTACTGTAAAGTCAAATAAAAAACATTCCAAATCAGAAGCTAACAAAATTATCCTTGAAGTGAAAAAAGAAATGGAGGACATCAACATTGTTGCTGTAGAATTCCAGCCATCAAAATAACAATAACAAGCCCGAGGAAAGCTAACATTAGCTTTCCTTTTTTGCTAGATAAGTAAGCATATTGTTAATGTGTCCCAAAATGCTTAAACGATTAAAAAATTCACATTTCATTCAAAAACCTTTAAGATAATGGAAAAGGGTAAAATGAAATTGTATTTAGCTTTTATTTAGATTATTGAACTGATACATGGTATTATCGTATAGTTATAGTAGCTAGTCATAAATAAAGAGGTCCAAGGGGTGTTACTTAAATGTTAAAGGTACAAGAAATTCGTGAATTGATAAAATTAGTTGACCAATCAAGTATTGATGAATTTGTATATGAAAATGAAGGTTCGAAAATTCAAATGAAAAAAAATGGAGGGGTTACTCAAACACTCGTTCAACCTGTGGTTCAGCCAACAGTTACACCAGCGCCAGCTGCTATTCAAACAACTCCATCTCCGGCAGCTGCCCCAGTTAATGAAGTGGAAACAAAGCAGGAAGCACCGAAGAAAGAAGAAGTTTCCGTTGCAGATTCAGCTAATTTACATAAAATTACTTCACCAATGGTTGGAACATTTTATTCTGCACCAAGCCCAGATGCAGAAGATTATGTCAAACCGGGTTCAAAAGTAACAAAAGACACGATTGTTTGTATTGTAGAAGCGATGAAATTATTTAATGAAATTGAAGCTGAAGTTAATGGCGAAATTGTAGAAGTTCTAGTCAAAAATGGACAATTAGTTGAATACGGGCAGCCATTATTTTTAGTAAAGCCTGAATAAGGAGCGTAACTGGATGTTGAAAAAACTGTTAATTGCAAACAGAGGAGAAATTGCAGTAAGGATCATTCGTGCCTGCCGTGAGATGGGGATTGAATCTGTGGCAGTTTATTCCGAAGCAGACCGCGATGCCCTGCATGTTCAACTGGCTGATGAAGCTTACTGTATTGGTCCAACACCATCAAAGGACAGTTATTTAAATATTACTAATATTATCAGCATTGCAAAGCTAACAGGATGTGATGCGATCCATCCTGGCTATGGCTTCTTAGCAGAAAACGCTGATTTTGCTGAGTTATGCAGGGAATGTAATATTACATTTATTGGCCCTAGTCCTGAAGCTATTACAAAAATGGGTACAAAAGATATTGCCAGAGAGACGATGCGGGAAGCTGGGGTTCCAATTGTTCCAGGTTCTACAGGAATTATCAATGATATCGACGAAGCTTTAGAGCTTGCTAAAAAGATCGAGTACCCAGTCATTATTAAGGCGACTGCAGGCGGAGGCGGAAAAGGAATCCGCGTGGCCAGAAATGAGCAGGAATTAATAAAAGGCATTAATATTACTCAGCAAGAGGCGGCGACCGCTTTCGGAAATCCTGGTGTATATATTGAAAAATATATTGAAGATTTTCGTCATGTTGAAATCCAGATTCTTGCGGATAATTACGGCAATACTATTCACTTAGGAGAAAGAGATTGTTCCATTCAGCGTAGACTTCAGAAACTGTTAGAGGAAACCCCATCACCAGCTCTTGATGGTGAAATTAGAGCAGAAATGGGAGAAGCTGCGGTCAAAGCGGCAAAAGCCGTTAATTATTCAGGTGCGGGTACAGTAGAATTTATCTATGATTATCGTAATCGAAAGTTTTATTTTATGGAAATGAATACAAGGATTCAAGTAGAGCATCCTGTAACAGAAATGGTTACCGGAGTGGATCTCATTAAAGAGCAAATTCGGATTGCTAACGGTGAAAAATTATCCTTAAGCCAGGCAGATGTGACATTTAATGGATGGTCGATTGAGTGCCGAATTAATGCAGAAAATCCGGAAAAGAACTTTATGCCTTCTCCAGGAAAAATCAATATGTATTTGCCGCCTGGTGGATTAGGAGTCCGTGTCGATTCAGCTGCATACCCTGGATATACAATACCGCCATATTATGATTCCATGATCGCAAAGGTTATAACGTACGGTAGTACAAGGGAAGAAGCAATTGCTAGAATGAAACGAGCTTTAAGTGAGTTTGTAGTTGAAGGTATTCATACAACGATTCCATTCCATTTAAAGCTTCTGGAACATGAAAAATTCGTAGAAGGCCAATTTAATACGAAGTTTCTTGAAATGTATGATGTAATGAAACCCGTATAATCATAATGGAGGTGTAAGTTGATGAATGAAATGAATATTTTAGAAATGGAACAAGGAAATAGCGGGCTCGGAAAAATAGAGATTGCACCTGAAGTTATTGAAGTAATAGCCGGCATTGCAGCCTCTGAGGTGGAAGGGGTAGCAGGAATGCGCGGGAATTTTGCTGCAGGAGTTGTAGAGCGTTTAGGGAAAAAGAATCATGGTAAAGGTGTAAAAGTTGAGCTAACTGAAACAGGAATAAAAATTGACGTATATTGTTTGATGAAATTCGGCATTTCTATCCCATCTGTTGCTGGAAAAATTCAAGAAAATATTCGTCAAGCATTACTGAATATGACTGCATTAGAACCAGAGGAAGTAAATATTCATGTGGTTGGAGTTCAGTTTGAAAACGTGAAACAAGAAACGGTAATTGAAGAGGAAGTATAGAACAAAAAAGCCAAAGGAATTACTCCTTTGGTTTTTCTGTTTATTTTTATCAATTCTTGAGTGCGAATCATTTTTACTTATGCTATTATCTTTTTATGTGTAAGCTAAAATGATTGTTTAAAAATAATAGTATATATATTATTTAATTTCTCTAAAGGAGTTAAAGGCATAATGAAAAGAAGAACAGCAAGGGAAAAGGCATTACAAGCTCTTTTTCAAATTGATGTCGCAGGTAGCGAACCAAAAGCAGCAATTGAACATGTTTTGGAAGAGGAGGCAGGAGATGATTATTTATCCAGACTTGTTTTAGGAGTAGTGGAACATAGAAGTGAAATTGATCAATTGATTGCTGACAATCTTGAAAAATGGACCCTTGACCGGTTAGCAACTGTCGATCGAAATATTTTAAGAATGGCTGTCTATGAATTAAAGTTTTTACATGATGAAGTTCCAGAAAAAGTAATAATGGATGAGGCTATTGAAATTGCCAAAAAATTTGGTGATGACCAATCAAACAAATTTGTAAATGCAATACTCTCAAAGGTGAAACAAAAACTTCATAAGGAATAGAATCATTAAAAAACTAGGGGAGGACATGTAAGATGACCGCTGTAATTATTAACGGAAAAGAAATTGCTGAAAAGAAAAAACAGGAAATTGCTGAAGAAGTAAAAAGGCTTAAGAGTCAAGGAGTAACTCCTGGTTTGGCTGTTATTCTCGTTGGTAATAATCATGCATCACGAACTTATGTAACAAATAAACAAAAAACATGTCAAGAACTTGGGATGAATTCTGTGTTAATCGAAATGCCAGAAGAAGTCTCAGAGAATGAATTGCTTTCAAAAATTGAAGAATTAAATCAAGATCCCCAAATTCATGGTATTTTGGTACAACTCCCTCTGCCAGCACATATTAATGAAACGAAAGTCATTGAGTCAATTTCACCTGATAAAGATGTTGATGGATTTCATCCAATAAATATTGGACGGATGATGACTGGACAGAATACGTTCTTGCCATGTACACCTTATGGAATTATGGTTCTTTTAGAAGAATCTGGAATATCTGTAGAAGGAAAGCATGTGGTAGTAGTTGGAAGAAGTAATATAGTTGGTAAGCCTGCTGGCCAGTTATTTCTCAATCAACATGCAACAGTAACCTATTGTCATTCCCGAACAAAAGATTTAATGGTACATACCAAACAAGCTGATATTCTTGTGGCAGCTGTTGGAATACCAAATTTTATTACGGCAGAGCATGTGAAAGAGGGAGCTATCGTAATAGATGTGGGTATTAATCGTAACGAAGCTGGAAAGCTTTGTGGAGATGTTGCCTTTGATGAGGTAAGTAAAAAAGCGAGCTTCATTACTCCTGTACCAAAAGGAGTGGGCCCAATGACAATCACAATGTTGATGTATAATACCCTTAAATCAGCGGCTGAAAGTATTAATCGCTAAATGAAAAATTGCCCTTATCTTTTATAAAAAGTATCATCCTGACGATAGGATTGGCGTTTATTTGGATAAGGGCAATTTTATTCTAACGGTCCGAAGAGGAGTAACTATGCAGGAACAAAGGTATTTATCTGTTAGTGCTTTAACTAAATACATAAAAAGAAAGTTTGATGCGGATCCGCATTTACGCGATATACATGTCCAAGGAGAAATATCTAATTTTAAACAACATTCCAGCGGTCATATGTATTTTACCTTAAAGGATGAGAAGGCAAGAATTCTAGCTGTTATGTTTGCTAGCCATTCAAGAACGATGAAGTTTTCCCCTGAAAATGGAATGAAGGTTATTGTTAAGGGAGAAATTACCGTTTACGAATCGAGTGGACAATATCAAATATATATTAAAGACATGCAACCCGATGGTATAGGTGAATTATTTCTCGCTTATGAACAATTAAAAAAACGATTAGAAGAGGAAGGTCTTTTTGCACCTGAAGCAAAAAAATCTCTCCCATTATATCCTAAAACGATCGGTGTTATCACTTCCCCTACTGGTGCAGCTATTAGAGATATTATTACAACGACTAAAAGGCGATACCCAATCGGAAATATCCTCGTTTTCCCTGTACTTGTACAAGGTGAAAATGCGGCTCCTTCCATTGTAAATGCGATTGAAAAGGCAAATAGTATCGGGGATATTGATGTATTGATTGTAGGGCGTGGTGGTGGTTCAATTGAGGAATTATGGGCATTTAATGAGGAGATCGTCGCTAGAGCTATTTATGCCTCTAAAATTCCCATTATTTCTGCAGTTGGTCATGAGACAGATTTTACGATTGCTGATTTTGTTGCTGATATGAGAGCCCCCACTCCTACCGGAGCAGCTGAACTTGCCGTTCCTCATATTGAAGAACTGATGGAACGGGTCTTGCAAAGACAAACCCGGTTACTAAGAGCCATGCAGGAAAAATTTAGGTATGAAAAAGAAAGGTTTAACCGTGTTCAAAAATCTCCTATTTTTCGATATCCAGAGCGTCTCTATGAACAAAAGCTTGAGCATTTGGATAAACTGACTGAAGCTATCAATCGAGAAGCTATTCGTTTATTTAAGATTAAAAAAGAGAATCAAATGCTTCTACATAAGCGTCTTGAAAAAAATCATCCTAAAAAAGTATTTAGCGAATCTAAGCATAATTTTGAACGGAAACAAAAAGAGTTAAACAAGGCTTTATTGCAAGTTCTTTCAAAAAAGAAATCAGAATTTGAGCGAATGATTACAACCTTACAAGCTCTAAGCCCTTTAAAGATTATGGAGAGAGGTTACAGTTTAGCCTATACAAAAGATAATCATCTTGTTAAAAGCATAGATCAAGTCAAAGTATCGGATAATGTTAAGATTCAGCTGGCAGATGGAAGTCTTTTTTGTAAAGTGGAGAAAATAAAGGAGAGCGACAAAAGTGACGAATGAAAAAAATATAACATTTGAAGAGGCCATGGCGAAGCTTGAACAAATTGTTGAAAAGCTGGAAGAGGGAGACATTCCTCTTGAGGAGGCCATCATTTATTATAAGGAAGGGATGGAGCTTTCCAAGCTTTGTCATGACAAATTAAAAAGTGCCGAAAAGCAGTTGACACAAATAATAACGGAGGATGGACGCAAGGAAGTTTTCTCAATCAATGAGGAGGAATAGTTTTGAAGCCCAAGAAATTAAATATATTTGCTGCTGAATATAAAAAGCTACTTGAACACGAATTGCGTCATTTGATTGAAAAGCTTAATGCTCCTGCCATTCTTAAGGAATCGATGATGTATTCTCTCGAAGCAGGAGGTAAGCGTATTCGCCCATTATTGTTATTTGCAGCCTTAGATGCATTTGGAGTTAACCCTAGAAATGGCTTGCTTGCGGCGTGTGCGATTGAGATGGTTCATACATATTCTTTAATCCATGATGATTTGCCTAGTATGGATAATGACGATCTTAGAAGAGGAAAACCAACCAATCATAAAGTATTTGGGGATGCAATTGCAACACTTGCAGGTGATGCTTTATTAACATATAGCTTTGAGGTGATGAGTAGCATACCGAATGAAATTGCATCTCCAGAAATGAAGTTGAAATTAGTCTTAGAAATGGCAAAAGCAGCTGGTTCAGAAGGAATGGTTGGTGGGCAAGTCGCAGATATGGAAGGAGAAGGAAAATCTTTAAATTTGGAGGAATTGGAGTATATCCATATCCACAAAACAGGAAAACTCCTAGAATTTAGCATATTGGCTGGTGCGATTTTAGCAAGAGCTGATCAGAAACAATTAGATTGTCTTTCTTCTTTTGCTTATCATCTCGGGTTAGCATTTCAAATACAAGATGATATTTTAGATTTAATTGGAAATCAACAATTGATTGGCAAACCTGTTGGTAGTGATACAGTCAATCTTAAAAGTACATATCCAAAATTATTAACGTTAGAAGGAGCAAAGGATGCTTTGGAACATCAAATTGAACAGGCAAAGATCCAATTACAGAAATCTGGATTATCCACGAACCTGCTCCTAGAAATAACGGATTTAATCGCGTCACGGGACCGTTAGTATACAGCTATTTGAGGCAGAGAAATTAGTGTGTTATAATTTTAATCAATGTATAAATGTAGACAACGCCGTTATCACTGTCGTGTTAGCGGCTCTTTTTTAAGAAGTAAGTCCTCATTTTAAGAAATGAGAAATACAACAGCTTAGGTAAGATAGAAAAAGCATGAAAGTGAGTGGTCCATAAATGGATCTATTAAAAATTAAAGACCCATCCTTTTTAAAGGGTCTGTCTATTAAAGAACTGGAAGCTTTAAGTAAAGAAATTCGCCAATTCCTTATTGAAAAGCTGTCTGTAACCGGTGGCCATATAGGACCGAATTTAGGAGTGGTTGAATTAACGATTGCATTACATAAATGCTTTAACAGTCCTAAGGATAAGATAATATGGGATGTTGGACACCAATCATATGTTCATAAGATACTAACAGGACGTGCATGCGAGTTTGATACGTTAAGGCAATACAAAGGCCTTTGCGGATTTCCTAAAATGGCAGAGAGTGAGCATGATGTTTGGGAAACCGGTCATAGCTCTACATCTCTTTCTGCAGCGATGGGTATGGCCATTGCCAGAGATTTAAAAAAAGAAAATTATTTTGTTGTTCCTGTCATTGGTGATGGTGCTTTAACGGGGGGGATGGCTTTAGAGGCACTTAATCATATTGGACATGAAAAAAAAGATATGATTGTTATTCTTAATGATAATGAAATGTCAATTGCTCCGAATGTAGGAGCTTTGCATAATATTCTAGGACAGTTACGTACGGCTGGAAAATACCAATGGGTAAAAGATGAATTGGAATATTTATTAAAGAAAATACCGGCTGTAGGTGGTAAATTAGCTGCCACAGCTGAACGGGTGAAGGATAGTCTTAAATATTTATTTGTATCTGGGATGTTTTTTGAAGAATTAGGTTTTACCTATTTAGGACCCGTTGATGGGCATAATTTCGAGGATTTGTTTGAGAATATCGCCTATGCGAAAAAGACTGAAGGGCCAATCCTCCTCCATGTCATAACTAAGAAAGGGAAAGGTTTTCATCCTGCTGAATCGGATAAAACAGGTACTTGGCATGGTACAGGCCCTTATAAAATGGATACGGGTGATTTTGTTAAACCAAATAAAAAGCAGCCGCCTGCATGGAGTAGTCTAGTTAGCGAAACTGTTCGTAGACTTGCACGGGATGATGATCGAATTGTGGCGATCACACCTGCTATGCCGGTTGGCTCTAAACTTGAAGGGTTTGCGAGTGAGTTTCCTAACCGTATGTATGATGTGGGGATAGCTGAACAACATGCAGCCACAATGGCAGCAGGTTTGGCGACGCAAAATATGAAGCCATATTTGGCCATTTACTCCACATTTTTGCAACGTGCGTATGATCAGGTAGTCCATGATATTGCTCGGCAGAATCTAAATGTATTTATTGGGATAGATCGAGCTGGACTTGTTGGAGCGGATGGAGAAACTCATCAAGGAGTATTTGATATTGCCTTCTTAAGACATATTCCTAATATCATCTTAATGATGCCAAAAGATGAAAACGAAGGTCAGCATATGGTCTATACGGCAATAAATTATGACGATGGTCCCATTGCAATGAGATTCCCTCGGGGGAATGGGATTGGTGTACCTTTAGATAAAGAATTACAGAACATTCCTATTGGCACTTGGGAAGTACTAAGAGAAGGAGAGGATGCTGCCATTCTCACCTTTGGTACTACCATTCCAATGGCTATGAAAGCGGCAGATCAACTTGAAAAACTGGGCATATCTGTTAAAGTTGTAAATGCCCGTTTTATAAAACCGATGGATGAAAATATGTTGACTAGTTTATTGGATGAAAATATGCCAATCTTAACGATTGAAGAAGCGGTCTTGCAAGGAGGATTTGGGAGCTATGTATTAGAGTATGCCCATTCTAAAGGGTATTATCATGTTCAAATTGATAGAATGGGTATACCAGACAAATTTATTGAACATGGAGATGTCTCTTCATTGTTAGAAGAAATTGGATTAACAACCGAGGAAGTAGTTAAAAGGGTTTCGGTACTTGCAAGAAAAAAACAAAAAAGGGCTTAAACGGATGAAAACGAAAGAACGTTTAGATGTATTATTAGTTGAAAGAGGATTATTTGAAACAAGGGAAAAAGCTAAACGAGCCGTCATGGCTGGAATCGTATATACAGGTGAACAAAGGTTGGATAAACCGGGTGAAAAAGTAAAAATTGATATCCCAATTAATGTAAAAGGTAATGTTATGCCCTATGTTAGTAGGGGAGGATTAAAGCTTGAAAAGGCATTAAAAGTGTTTGATGTCAATGTGATGGATAAAGTGGTCATTGATATTGGTGCCTCAACAGGTGGATTTACAGATTGTGCCCTCCAAAATGGAGCAAAAAAATCTTACGCATTGGATGTGGGGTATAATCAATTAGCCTGGAAGCTACGTCAAGATAAACGAGTTGTTGTGATGGAACGAACCAACTTCCGTTATGTAACACCTGCTGATCTAACCGATGAAATGCCTAATTTCGCTACAATCGATGTTTCTTTTATTTCATTGACCCTAATTTTACCTGTATTAAAAAATTTGCTTGTTCCTGGAAGTGACATTATTGCGCTAGTAAAACCTCAATTTGAAGCAGGAAGAGAGCAGGTAGGAAAAAAAGGTATTGTTCGTGATGAAAAAGTACATCTTCAAGTAATAGAAAAAATTATTGATTTTTCCATTCAGCAAGCATATACAGTTGCTAATTTATCTTATTCTCCTATAACAGGGGGAGATGGAAATATCGAATTTTTACTGCACCTGAAATGGGAAGGAGAACGGGAGAAAGGTGTATGTGAATTACCAGTTGAGCCTTCCCAAATCGTAAAAGACGCACATAAAGAATTTCAAACTAAACAAAAATAAAAAGGATAAGCCTGAGTGCTTATCCTTTTTATTTTAGATATGAGGTGAATTTTTAACATCTAGAAAAGTATAGAATTTGAATACGGATATACGAATAAAACAATCATCTGACTTATAGAGTCACAATATGTTAAGGTGCCTATCCTATTGAATGTATATATATGTATTTTTATAAAAGAATTCATTGTACAAACCTTTAAAAATCGGCTAACATATGGGTAGAAGTGCTCATTAATAATTGAGGATTTTAGGAGTGAAAAAATGAATAAAGGACAGCGCCATATTAAAATAAGAGAGATTATAGCCAGTAATGATATAGAAACACAGGATGAATTGGTAGATGAACTAAAAAATGCAGGCTATAATGTCACTCAAGCTACCGTTTCAAGAGATATAAAAGAATTGCATCTTGTTAAAGTGCCATTAAGTGATGGAAGATACAAATACAGTCTTCCAGCCGACCAAAGGTTTAACCCATTACAAAAATTAAAAAGAGCCTTAGTTGATGCATTTATCCGTATTGATTCTGCAGGAAATTTACTTGTGATGAAATGCTTGCCTGGAAATGCTATGGCCATAGGGGCATTAATTGACAATTTGGACTGGGATGAAATTTTAGGAACGATTTGCGGAGATGATACTATACTTATAATTTGTCGTACACCAGAACATGCCGAAGGAATTTCAAAAAGATTTCTTGATATGCTTTAATTGGGGGAGTTCTTCTTGTTAGCAGAATTATCGATAAAAAATTTCGCCATTATTGAAAAGCTTTCTATCTCATTTGATAAAGGGCTAACTGTTTTAACTGGAGAAACAGGAGCGGGGAAATCAATTATTATTGATGCGATTCATTTACTGGTAGGTGGGCGAGGATCTTCCGAATTTGTCCGCCACGGCGAGGAAAAAGCGGAGATTGAAGGTTTGTTTCAAATTGACGATCTTCAACACCCAGTATATGCAAAAGCATTAGAATTCGGTATTGATATTGAGGAAGGCATGGTCATTTTGCGCCGTGATATCTCTCGAACAGGAAAAAGTGTGTGCCGTATTAATGGAAAGTTGGTTACCATTTCCACTCTTCGAGAAATTGGTGCAGTTCTTGTTGATATCCATGGCCAGCATGAGCATCAAGAATTAATGGATGAAACGAAACATTTACCACTCCTTGATCAATTTGGAGGAGAAGAAATCACTTCTTCACTTGAGGTATATCAGGAACTTTTTCGCAAATACGAGCAAACGCGCCAAAAGCTTAAGGCGTTAAGTGAAAATGACCAGCAAATGGCTCATCGGTTGGATTTAATTTTATTTCAATTTAACGAAATCCAAAAAGCTAATTTAAAGCTGGACGAAGATGAAGAATTAATGAGTGAAAAAAGAAAATTGGTGAATTTTGAAAAACTCTTCGAGGCTTTTCAATTAAGTTATTCTGCATTAAATGGTGAACAAAAAGGGTTAGATTGGCTTGGAATGGCAATGGGCCATTTAGAAAATGCTGCCTCTCTGGACTCCACATACAAAGACTTATATGAGGCTGTTTCCAATTGTTATTATCAATTGGAGGATGCAGGCCGGGCAATTAGAAATGAAATGGAAGTATTGGAATTTGATCCAGAACGATTAAATGAAATCGAAGATCGTTTAAATGAAATAAACCAATTAAAACGAAAATATGGAAAGACAATACATGAAATATTAGAATATGCTGCAAAAATTGAAGAGGAAATCGAAACACTTCAAAATAAAGAAACATTTATTGGAGAATTAGAAAAGGAGTTATCTTCCATAGAAAAAGACCTAGCTCTCGAGGCAAAACAATTAACAGAGCTTCGTCAAAAATGGGCAAGGAAGTTAACAGAGCTCATACATAAAGAATTAAAAGATCTATATATGGAAAAAACTATTTTTGAAATTCGTTTTGAGACTGATTTACATCATTTTTCAAAAACAGGTTCAGATTATGTGGAATTTTATATTTCAACTAATCCTGGTGAACCATTAAAGCCATTGTCAAAGGTGGCTTCTGGTGGGGAGTTATCCCGTATTATGCTCGCACTAAAAAGCATCTTTTCTAAACATCAAGGAGTCACATCAATAATTTTTGATGAAGTCGATACGGGTGTTAGTGGAAGAGTGGCTCAAGCAATTGCTGAAAAAATTTATAAAGTAGCGAATAATTCACAAGTATTATGTATTTCCCATTTACCACAGGTCGCAGCTATGGCAGATAATCATTTATTTATTTCAAAGAATATTAAAGATGGCAGAACGACAACATCTGTTAGAAAATTACAAGAGGATGAGAAAATTAAAGAAATTGGACGGATGATTTCTGGTGCTGAAATTACCGATTTAACTAGGCAGCATGCTAGTGAATTATTACAATTAGCTGTAAAATATAAAAAAACTTGAAAAGCTACCCAACTTGGGTAGCTTTTTTATATTGTACGGAGTTATAAATGGTTGTTGAGGAGGCAAAATTATAATTGTAGCCATTTGTAATGTAGAACAAGAAGCGAGGAGAGTGAAGAATTTGAAGTTAGAAATTATTAGAAAAACGATTGGTGGAATTCTCCTTGTTTCATTAGTTAGCCTAATTTTTTTTCAGCCCATGAGGCAGTTTTTTTGTCTACCTAAAAGTATAACTGTTTTTGAAGGACAGAAATATACGTTTAAAGTAGCTGCTCCGGTTTCAGCTGCTTTAGTTTCTAAAGATTCAACAATTTCACTTGAACAGGATAAAAATTCAGTTACATTAAATGCATCAGAACAAGGCAAAGATGAGATGATATTAGAATTTGCCGGAATCCCCGTCAAAAAAGTGGATGTCAATGTACTTAAAGATTTCCGAGTTATTCCAGGTGGCCAGTCTATAGGTGTAAAATTAAATACAGTAGGAGTGCTAGTTGTTGGCCACCATTTAGTGAATACGGAAGAAGGAAAAAAATCTCCTGGAGAATTGGCAGGCATTAAAGTCGGGGATATTATTACCGAAATAAATGGAAACAAGATTGAAAAAATGACGGATGTCGCACCTTATGTTCAGGAAGCGGGTAAAGACGGAAAGCCGTTAGATTTGGTTATAAGCCGTGATAGTGGGAAATTCAAAACAAAATTAATCCCATTAAAGGAAAAAGGGGAAGAAAACTACAAACTTGGTTTATATATTAGGGATTCAGCAGCAGGGATTGGTACCATGACTTTTTATCACCCTCAATCAAGAAAATATGGTGCTTTAGGACATGTTATTTCTGACATGGATACAAAGCAGCCAATTGTTGTGGAAGATGGTCAAATTGTTCGCTCAACAGTCACTTCCATTGAAAAAGGAAGTAACGGTGACCCTGGTGAAAAATTGGCCCGATTTTCAAATGATCGTGAAATAGTTGGAAATATAAAAAAGAACAGTCCGTTTGGTATTTTTGGCGAGTTAAAGAAAGAGTTAAAAAATGGGATATTGGATAAACCTTTACCGATTGCTTTATCTCATCAAGTAAAAGAAGGGCCAGCAAAAATATTAACAGTAGTTAATAATGACAAGGTTGAAGAATTTAATGTAGAAATCGTAAGTACCATTCCACAAAAATTTCCAGCTACTAAGGGAATGGTTATTAAAGTAACGGATCCTAGACTTTTAGAAAAAACTGGTGGAATTGTCCAAGGAATGAGTGGTAGTCCGATTATTCAAAATGGAAAACTTATTGGTGCGGTGACCCATGTATTTGTAAATGATCCAACCTCAGGCTATGGTGTTCACATTGAGTGGATGCTTAATGAGGCCGGAATTAACATATATGAAACACCAAAAAATAAAGCAAGTTAAAGTAATGAGCAAAATAGGCTAAATTTCCCTATTTTGCTTCTTTTTTTATAATGGATATTTGATAAAAAGAGTAAAATATTGGGATAGTAGCGTATTTCGTCGAAAAAACGAGAAATACAAAGAAAAGATAAGATAATATTACTAATTTGAGAAAAATTAAAAAATGAAAGGAATTTTTGTTGCATTGTCGAATTTCTTATTTAGAATAGAATTAGAAGATAATGGCTATGGAAAACAGAGTTTATGATAAGTTGAGGAGGAACCGGAGTTGAAGAAAATTAAAGTTTGTGTCGTGGACGACAATAGAGAATTAGTGAGTATGTTAGAGGATTATATTTCTTCTCAAGACGATATGGAGGTAGTAGGAATAGCCCATAATGGACAGGAATGTTTGAATTTATTAAGTTCAACTGATCCAGATGTCCTTGTATTAGATATTATTATGCCACATCTTGATGGGCTGGCAGTACTTGAAAGACTTCGTGATATGAAAAAGGGAGTTCTTCCAAATGTAATCATGCTTACAGCTTTTGGGCAGGAAGATGTTACGAAAAAAGCTGTGGAGCTTGGGGCATCTTATTTTATCCTCAAACCATTTGACATGGAGAATCTAGGAAATCATATTCGTCAAGTAAGCGGCAGCAGAACTGCTTTTTCTTCTCGGAAAGCTCCAGCATCAAGTTATCGTCCTCAGGCTGAAACAAAACCCAAGAATCTGGATGCAAGCATTACAAGTATCATTCATGAAATCGGAGTTCCTGCGCATATTAAAGGGTATTTATATTTACGTGAGGCTATTGCAATGGTGTTCAATGATATTGAGCTTCTTGGTTCAATCACGAAAGTATTATACCCAGATATTGCCAAAAAATATAACACAACTGCCAGTCGTGTAGAAAGGGCAATTCGACACGCGATTGAAGTTGCCTGGAGCCGTGGTAACATTGATTCTATTTCTTCCTTATTTGGTTATACAGTAAGTATGTCTAAAGCAAAGCCAACAAATTCAGAATTTATCGCGATGGTAGCAGACAAACTTCGCTTGGAGCATAAGGCTTCTTGAAAGAAATGATTATAAAAAAGTCTCAGAAATGAGACTTTTTTATATAACTAGAACTATTCGTTATGTCTAGTATATTCGTCTCCATATATCGAGTCCTTCGCTCTCAGTATTAATATTAGTCAACATCGAATAACCTTCGTCTCTTCGTGTTTCCTTTATCTATAGTTATAGCGCATCGCAACAATGAAGGCCGTGGCACACTAACATATACCACGGACTTGCGATCATTTTATGAATAATACGCGGTTGACCAGGGCGAATGCGCTTTTTCTAATTTGTTTATGAATTTTCTTTTATCAATTACATTAATTTTGAATAAAAATATGTAGACGCATATAAATCAGCTACTTTTGTTAACAGGGATTTATTTTAGCTAACTTTTAACATTAGGGTGTGAGAAAATGACGCAAATTTTTGCTCACCGTGGCTATTCCTCTGCCTATCCGGAAAATACGATGAGTGCATTTGTTGCTGCTGAAAAAGCTGGGGCGGACGGCATTGAATTGGATGTACAGTTAACAAAAGATGGTGAAGTGGTCGTTATCCATGACGAAAAAGTAGACAGGACTACCACTGGAATTGGATTTGTTAAAGACTTATTGTATAAGGAATTACGTCAACTCAATACGAATAAAAAAGGAGGGAGAAAAGAACCTATACCTGCTTTGAAAGAAGTCCTCGAATGGATGACATCGAATCAGCTGATATGTAATATTGAATTTAAAAATAACCGATTTCCTTATGATGGTATGGAAGAAAAGGTCATACATCTCGTAAGAAATTTTCATTTAGATAATCGGATTATTTTTTCCTCATTTAATCATTATAGCATTGTCCATTCATACTGCTTAGCACCGGAGATTGAAACAGCTCCCTTATTATTAGAAGGCATTTATATGCCTTGGGTTTATTGCCAATCGATTCGGGCAAAAGGACTTCATCCGAAGCATACCACTATTTCCGATCGAATTATTCAAAAAACGATGGAAAATGGAATTGCTGTACGACCTTATACAGTAAACCAAGAAAAAGATATGCATAGACTCTTTAATATTAAATGTACATCCATAATTACTGATGACCCAGTAAAAGCAATAAAAATTAGAAACCAATACAAAAAGAGACCTTAGAGGTCTCTTTGTTTCCATATTACTTTTTAAATCGTGCTTGAACTTTATTTCTTTTTCGATCCCTATGAAGGATAAAGCCGGCAATAAATCCAAGCCCACCTAAAAAAAGAATGAACCCCACCAGAAATTGAAGCCATAATTGGTTAAATGGAGATTGGAGAATGCCAAAGGCCATGTCACGCATTAATTTAATTCCCCATGCAGCTAACACTCCAGGAATTACTAGTATGATAAGGGCAATAATCCTCTTCATAAATAAATCCTTCCACGTCAAATTTTTTAATTCCATTAATTCTGTCTTCAAAAAAATCATAGTACATTGAAGAAAATTGTCAAGCAAGAGAATGTATTAAAATATAAATATTGAAAAAAATTGCATGTTATAATAGTACTGTCTTGAAAGTTTCTTCTTGGTAAGGGCATTTTTTTATGAGGGGCTGGAAATATGCAAAATGTAATGATTGTAGGCGCAGGTAAAGGCGGTACGGCCATTCTTAAGATTATAAAAGAATCAGAAATGCTTAATATCTATGCAGTCATTGATCGTAATTTGGATGCGCCGGGTATAAAATTGGCAAAACAAGAAGGTATTATTACGGGAACAGATTGGCATCCATTTATCAACGATCCGATTGATATCATTATCGAAGTGACAGGGGATGAGAATGTATTTCATGACTTAAGAGAGAAAAAAAATAAAAATACGGTTTTAATTCCCGGTAGTGTTGCCTTTTTGGTTTCAAAATTAATGGAAGAGAAAGAAGAATTAATTCAAAAACATCAATATGAATCTTATCTCCAGGAACTTATTTTTAATGCGACAAATGACGGAATGATCGTTATTAACAATCATGGAGTAATAATCCTATTTAACAGAAGAGCGGAGGAAATGATGGGGATAAAAAAAGAGTATGCCATTGGCGAACATATTGTAGAAGTAATTCCTCAAACAAGACTCCCTCTAATATTGGAAACACGAAGAATTGAATCTAATCAAGAGATGGTATTAAGTAACGGGCGAAAAATTATCACTACACGTATCCCTATTATTGAAGAGAATGGAACATTAATTGGAGCGTTAGCTGTTTTTAAAGACATAACAGAGGTTGTGAATTTAGCAGAAGAAATAACGGATTTAAAAGAAATTCAAACGATGCTCCAAGCCATCATCCACTCAAGTGATGATGCGATTTCTGTTGTGGACGAAAATGGTCGTGGAATATTGATCAATCCTGCCTATAGCCGCTTAACTGGTTTAACGCAAGAGGAAGTCATTGGCAAACCTGCTAATGCCGATATTTCAGAGGGAGAGAGTATGCATATGAAGGTACTCAAAACGAGGAGAGCGGTTCGTGGAGTGCCAATGAGAGTGGGACCGAATAAGCGAGAAGTAATTGTGAATGTTGCACCAATTATTGTAAATGGAAAATTAAAAGGAAGTGTTGGTGTCATTCATGATATGTCCGAAATGAAATCATTAAGCAGGGAATTAAATCAAGCGAGACAGTTAATTCGAAAGTTAGAAGCAAAATATACTTTTGAAGATATCATAGGAAAATCTGATGAAATGGTACTCGCGATAGAACAAGCAAAACTTGGTGCAAAAACTCCTGCTACAGTTCTATTACGTGGTGAATCCGGCACTGGTAAAGAATTGTTTGCTCACGCAATACATAATGCAAGTGATCGAAAGTATAACAAATTTATTAGGGTAAATTGTGCAGCCATCTCTGAATCATTATTAGAAAGTGAGCTTTTCGGTTATGAAGAAGGGGCATTTTCGGGTGCAATAAGAGGTGGCAAAAGGGGATTATTTGAGGAGGCGAATAATGGCAGTATTTTTCTTGATGAAATCGGAGAGCTATCAGCAAATACTCAGGCTAAACTGCTTAGGGTTCTTCAAGAAAATGAAATCATTAGAGTTGGGGGGACAAAGCCAATTTCGATCAATGTCCGTATAATTGCTGCCACAAATGTCAATTTAGAAAAGGGGATTGCTAATGGTACGTTTAGGGAAGACTTATACTATCGCTTAAATCGAATGCCTATTCACATTCCTCCACTAAGGAAAAGAAAAGAAGAAATTCCTGCACTGTGTGAAAGGTTAATACAAAAAATTAATCGTGATTACGGTAGGAATGTGGAAGGGATTACTGAAGCTGCATTACAACAATTAATGGACTACGACTGGCCTGGTAATGTCAGGGAACTAGAGAATATATTAGGCAGAGCCATTATCTTTATGAATTTTCATGAATTGTTGATTGATACTCATCATTTACCAGAATTACAAAGAAAAGAAGGACAAGAACCATCTGTCTTCCTAAATGCTGATTCTTTTAAATCAGACCGCCCTTTGTCAGAAATGCTGGATGAATACGAAGCAAAAATAATAAAACATACCTTACAGCGATTTAAAGGAAATAAAACACAAACAGCTAAGGCACTTGGTCTATCAGTAAGAAATTTATATTACAAGATCGAAAAATATAACCTTGAAAAAAATAACATGCAATAATTTTCATTATATGAAAAATATTGCGCAATAGAAATCGACAGATAAAGCGTTTTCACGACAATGGGGATTTGGCACGGAACTTGCATTATAAAATGATGGAGTTGCAGTTGAAAAGAAGGGGTTGATGACATCTTGTTGCTGGATTCACTGATTGAAAAAGCAACCCAAATAGGTCCAAAGACGGTTGCAGTTGCTGCCGCGGAAGATTCTGAAGTGATTGAAGCAGTTTTAGATGCTTTAGACCGTAACTTGGCAAATTTCATTTTGTATGGTAACGAAGAAGAAATACGTACCATAATCCGTTTGAAAGCACGGGAAGAAGTGAATGGCAATGATAGGTTGAAGATTGTACACACTAATTCCAAAGCTGAATCGGCTGAGCAAGCTGTAAAAGCAGTTTCTAATAATGAAGCAAATGTATTGATGAAAGGCAATATTTCAACCAGTGTCATTTTAAAAGCTGTTTTAAATAAGGAATACGGTCTAAGAACTGGGAATGTATTATCCCATACAGCAGTTTTTGAAGTTCCGGGGTTTGAAAGATTTGTTATCGTAACAGATGCAGCGATGAATATCGCACCTGATTTAGAACAGAAAACTCAAATAATAAATAATGCCGTTCAGTTAGCAAAATCGATTGGAATCGATCTTCCGAGAGTTGCCCCGATTGCTGCTGTCGAAGTCGTAAATCCTTCTATGCAAGCAACACTGGATGCAGCTGCTTTAACAGTAATGAATAAACGTGGACAAATATCGGGGTGTATTATTGATGGACCGCTAGCACTTGATAATGCAGTTTCCGTTCTTGCTGCGGAACATAAAGGAATTCATAGTGAAGTAGCTGGAAAGGCAGATATTTTATTGGTACCAGCGATTGAAGTTGGAAATGTGTTATATAAATCGCTCATTTATTTTGCTCATGCAAAAGTCGGAGCAGTCATTTCAGGAGCGAAAGCCCCGATTGTTTTAACCTCAAGAGCTGATTCAGCAGAAAGTAAGTTATATTCTCTCGCGTTAGCGTTATGTGCATCACAATATTGATAATATAAATTCCAAAGTATATGTGACTTTTATCATTGAGGAGGAATTCACACATGGAAATTTTTAAGTATTTAGAAAAATATGATTATGAGCAAGTTGTATTTTGCCAAGATAAACAATCTGGATTAAAAGCGATTATAGCCATTCATGATACTACACTTGGTCCAGCACTTGGTGGAACACGTATGTGGACTTATGAATCCGAAGAAGCAGCCATTGAAGATGCTCTGCGTTTAGCTCGTGGAATGACCTATAAAAATGCTGCGGCGGGGTTAAATCTTGGTGGTGGAAAGACTGTTATTATCGGTGATCCACGAAAAGATAAGAATGAAGAGATGTTCCGAGCATTTGGCCGTTTTATCCAAGGACTTAATGGTCGATACATTACTGCTGAAGATGTAGGTACCACTGTTGCTGACATGGATTTAATCCATGAAGAAACTGATTATGTAACAGGTATTTCTCCAGCTTTTGGTTCTTCTGGTAACCCTTCTCCTGTAACAGCATATGGAGTCTATCGCGGAATGAAAGCAGCTGCTAAAGCCGCATTCGGAACTGATTCACTAGAAGGGAAAGTTATAGCTGTACAAGGGGTAGGAAACGTGGCATACAATCTTTGCAAACACCTACATGAAGAAGGCGCTCAATTAATTGTAACGGATATTAATAAAGAAGCGGTAAAGCGTGCAGTTGAAGAGTTTGGTGCCCGTGCAGTAGAGCCGGATGAAATTTATGGTGTGGATTGTGACATTTATGCGCCATGTGCTCTAGGTGCAACTATTAATGACGATACGATTCCTCAATTAAAGGCAAAAGTGATTGCTGGTGCAGCAAATAATCAGTTAAAAGAAACTCGTCATGGAGATCTTATTCATGAAATGGGCATAATCTACGCACCAGATTATGTAATTAATGCCGGTGGGGTTATCAATGTGGCTGATGAATTATATGGTTATAATCGAGAACGTGCAATGAAAAAGGTAGAAACCATTTATAATAATATTGAAAAAGTTATAGAAATTTCAAAACGTGATGGTATTCCAACTTATTTAGCCGCTGACCGTATGGCTGAAGAAAGAATTGAAAGAATGCGTAATTCAAGAAGTCAATTCTTACAAAATGGGCATCACATTTTAAGCCGCAGAAGAACAAGATAACGAATTCGGTTCGATAAGAAAGTGGCAGAGCGCTGAATGAAAATTCAGCGTCTTTGCCTTTCATGAAGGTTTGAATTGTCTATATATTAATTAAATCGGAGGTCAAGACGTTGCCAAATCAAGAATATCGAATTCTCGTCATCAACCCGGGCTCAACATCAACAAAGATTGGAGTCTTCGATAATGAAATATCCATTTTAGAAAAAACGATTCGTCATGACACTGAGGTCATCAATTCTTATTCCAATATCATTGATCAATATGAATTTAGAAAAAATACAATTTTAGAAACACTTGATAATGAAGGAATTAATATTTCAAAATTAAGTGCCGTATGTGGGCGTGGCGGACTCCTTAGGCCTATTGAAGGTGGAACCTATGCTGTCAATGACATCATGCTTCAGGATTTGCGTACAGGTTATTCTGGTCAGCATGCATCAAATCTTGGCGGAATTATTGCCTATGAAATTGCCTCTGGATTAAATATTCCTTCCTTTATTGTTGATCCGGTGGTTGTAGATGAATTGGATCCAATTGCAAGGATTTCAGGCTTTTCTTTAATAGAACGTAAAAGCATCTTTCATGCATTAAATCAAAAGGCGGTTGCAAGAAGGATTGCAAAAGAGTTGGGGAAAAAATATAATGAGTTAAATTTAATTGTTACCCATATGGGTGGTGGGATTACGGTTGGTGTCCATAAACAGGGCCGAGTTGTTGATGTCAACAATGGTCTTCATGGCGATGGACCGTTTAGTCCTGAACGTGCAGGTACTGTACCTGCAGGTGATTTGGTTGCTTTATGCTTTTCTGGAGAATACTACCGAGAAGAAATTATGAAAAAATTAGTTGGTCAAGGTGGACTTGTCGGTTACCTTGGTACCAATGATGCGGTAAAGGTTGAACAAAGAATTGCTGAAGGTGATCAAAAGGCAAAGTTAGTCTATGATGCAATGGCATATCAAGTAGCTAAAGAAATTGGAGCAGCGAGTGTTGTTCTATCTGGAAAAGTGGATGCCATTATATTAACTGGTGGTCTTGCCTATGGAAAGGAATTTGTTAAATCCATTACTGATCGGATTAATTGGATCGCAGATGTAATTGTTCACCCTGGAGAAAATGAGCTCCAAGCACTTGCTGAAGGAGCGCTACGTGTATTACGTGGGGAAGAAGAAGTGAAGGAATACCCTGGCCGTTATGAAACCATTAAAATTTAGAGTTATTAGGAGGAAATTATTGTGGCACAAGAATACGATTTAGTCATTCTTGGCGGTGGTACAGGAGGCTATGTAGCAGCCATTCGTGCCTCTCAGCTAGGTTTAAAAACAGCAATAGTTGAAAAAGGAAAACTTGGAGGTACATGTCTTCATAAAGGATGTATACCAAGTAAGGCACTGCTTAGAAGTGCGGAAGTATATGCAACGGCTAAACGAAGTGAAGATTTTGGAGTATTAACAAAAGAAGTATCTGTTGATTTTGGGAAGGTACAGGAGAGAAAAAATAAAATTGTCGAACAGCTTCATAAAGGTGTTCAACACTTAATGAAGCAAGGAAAAATTGATGTCTATGAAGGCTATGGTAGAATTCTAGGTCCGTCAATATTCTCTCCAATGCCTGGTACCATTTCAGTTGAAATGAATAATGGTTCAGAGAATGAAATGCTTATACCGAAGAATGTTATTATTGCCACAGGTTCTAGGCCAAGAACACTTCCAGGCTTGGAAATTGACGGAGAATATGTTATGTCTTCTGATGAGGCACTAAACCTTGAAACACTTCCAAACTCTATCATTATTGTTGGAGGTGGAGTGATTGGAATAGAATGGGCATCCATGCTTTCTGATTTTGGAGTTGATGTGACGGTTATTGAATATGCGGACCGAATTATTCCTACAGAAGATCATGAAATCTCTAAAGAAATGCAGCGATTAATGAAGAAAAAAGGTGTTAAACTTGTTACTGGGGCAAAGGTCTTGCCAGAAACTTTGGTTAAAGAAAATGGTGTCATCATTTCTGCGGAAGTAAAAGGTACCGTTCAAGAATTTAAGGCAGATAAGCTCCTTGTTTCAGTTGGACGTCAGGCAAATATAGAAAGCATCGGTCTTGAAAATACAGATATTCAAGTTGAGAAAGGGTTTATCGTTACTAACGAGTTTTTCCAAACGAAGGAGTCCCATATTTATGCAATTGGAGATGTCATTGGTGGTCTCCAGCTTGCACATGTTGCTTCACATGAAGGAATAGTGGCAGTTGAGCATATTGCAGGAAAAAATCCAGCTCCGATTCAATACCACTTAGTCTCTAGATGTATTTACAGTAATCCAGAGGTTTCAAGTGTGGGAATTACAGAAGAGCAGGCAAAAGAAAAAGGACATAAAGTTAAAGTGGGAAAATTTTCTTTCCGAGCGATTGGAAAAGCCCTTGTTTTTGGAGAATCAGATGGTTTTGTGAAAATTATTGCTGATCAAGAAACAGATGACATTCTTGGTGTTCATATGATTGGTCCTCATGTAACAGACATGATTTCAGAGGCAGGACTTGCGATGGTGCTTGATGCAGTACCGTGGGAAATTGCTCATACTATTCATCCACATCCAACTCTTTCGGAGGCAATTGGAGAAGCCGCATTGGCAGTGGATGGTAAGGCGCTTCACGCATAAAAAGGTGAAAAAGGATAATTTTTAACGTAATGGGAGGAATGAATGTAATGGTGGAAAAGCGTCATGAAGCTTTAGGTTTAAGCGATGACAAAGTTCTGGAAATGTATGAAACGATGCTTCTTGCCCGCCGAATTGACGAGCGGATGTGGTTGTTAAACCGTGCCGGGAAAATTCCTTTTGTCATTTCGTGTCAAGGACAGGAAGCTGCACAGGTTGGTGCCGCTTTTGCTCTAGACCGTGACAAAGATTATGTACTTCCATATTACCGTGATATGGGCGTCGTATTAACATTTGGTATGACTGCTAAAGAGCTAATGCTTTCTGGATTTGCTAAGGCAGAAGATCCTAACTCAGGTGGACGTCAAATGCCAGGACACTTTGGACAAAAGAAGAATCGGATTGTTACGGGGTCATCACCTGTTACTACTCAGGTGCCTCACGCGGTTGGTATTGCTCTAGCCGGTAAAATGGAAAATAAAGACTTTGTAACTTTTGTAACCTTTGGAGAAGGTTCCTCCAATCAGGGGGATTTCCATGAGGGAGCAAACTTTGCAGGAGTACATAAGCTTCCAGTGATTTTCATGTGTGAAAACAATAAGTATGCTATTTCTGTTCCAATTGAAAAACAATTGGCTTGTGAAAAAGTGTCTGACCGTGCCATTGGATATGGAATGCCAGGATTTACTGTTGATGGAAATGATCCATTAGAAGTGTATAAGGTTGTCAAAGAAGCAGCAGAACGTGGCCGACGTGGAGAAGGTCCTACGTTAATTGAAACGGTCTCTTACCGACTTACACCTCACTCTTCAGATGATGATGATCGATCCTACCGTGCGCCTGATGAAGTGGCTAAAGCCAAAACAAAGGATCCAATCATTACGTTTGGTGCTTATTTAAAAGAAACTGGTGTCATGAATGATGAGTTAGAAAAAGAAATAAACGACCGTGTAATGAAAATCGTTAATGAGGCGACCGAATACGCTGAAAATGCTCCGTATGCAGACCCAGAGCATGCGTTGAAATATGTTTATGCGGACAGGTAAGGGGGAAAGAACATGGCAGTAATTTCTTATATTGATGCAGTAACAATGGCCATTCGAGAAGAAATGGAAAGAGATCCGAAAGTTTTCATTCTTGGAGAAGACGTAGGTAAAAAAGGCGGAGTTTTTAAAGCAACTCAAGGATTATATGAACAATTTGGTGAAGAAAGGGTAATCGATACTCCACTTGCGGAATCTGCAATAGCAGGAGTCGGCATAGGTGCAGCAATGTATGGTATGCGTCCAATTGCAGAAATGCAATTTGCTGATTTTATCATGCCTGCTGTGAACCAAATTATTTCTGAAGCTGCAAGAATCCGCTATCGTTCCAACAATGACTGGAACTGTCCAATTGTTATTCGTGCTCCATATGGTGGCGGAGTCCACGGGGCTCTTTATCACTCCCAGTCTGTCGAAGCAGTTTTTGCCAACCAGCCTGGATTGAAAATCGTCATGCCTTCTACACCATATGATGTAAAAGGATTACTAAAAGCAGCGATTCGTGACGATGACCCAGTCTTGTTTTTTGAGCATAAGCGGGCATATCGCTTAATTAAAGGGGAAGTACCGACAGATGATTATACGCTCCCAATTGGTAAGGCAGATGTAAAGCGAGAGGGAGAAGATATAACGGTAATCACTTACGGTCTTTGTGTGCATTTTGCTTTACAGGCAGCGGAAAAGTTAGCTAAAGACGGTATCTCTGCACACATATTAGATTTACGTACAGTTTATCCGCTTGATAAAGAGGCGATTATTGAAGCTGCTTCTAAAACTGGTAAGGTGTTGCTCGTGACTGAGGACAATAAGGAAGGCAGCATTATGAGTGAGGTAGCGGCAATTATTTCAGAGCATTGTTTATTTGAATTAGATGCACCAATTAAACGTCTAGCAGGTCCGGATGTTCCGGCCATGCCATATGCTCCAACAATGGAGAAATTCTTCATGGTTAATCCGGAAAAAGTAGAAAAAGCAATGCGAGAGCTAGCAGAATTCTAATC
Organism: Neobacillus thermocopriae; assembly: GCF_010975035.1. Taxonomy (GTDB): domain Bacteria; phylum Bacillota; class Bacilli; order Bacillales; family Cytobacillaceae; genus Neobacillus; species Neobacillus thermocopriae. The sequence goes on from NZ_JAAIUV010000009.1 coordinate 77,515, forward strand.
AATAAGATAAAGATCCCTAATTGCCCTTGAACAGAATAAGGCGCACTTTATCAGATGGCTAGTAACAAAAAATAGGTGCGTCTTTTGATCTTGGGCTAAGGGCTGGAGCTAGACATAGGAGGTTATAAACAATGGCAATTGAACAGATTAAAATGCCCCAATTGGGCGAAAGTGTTACTGAAGGGACAATCAGTAAATGGCTTGTCTCTGTTGGAGACAAAGTAAATAAATATGATCCACTCGCAGAAGTGATGACCGATAAAGTAAATGCAGAAGTTCCGTCTTCCTTTACTGGTGTAATTAAAGAGCTAATTGCAGCAGAAGGAGATACTTTAGCTGTCGGAGAAGTTATTTGTACGATTGAGACTGAAGGTGGAGATACTCAGGAAACAAAAGCTGCTGAGAGCCAACAGGAGGGGACTGCCCCTAGTGAGGAAAAACCTGTAAAATCTACTTCACAAGGGAATAAAGCTCGCTACTCTCCAGCTGTACTTAAGCTTTCTCAAGAACATGGAATTGACTTATCACAAGTGACAGGTACTGGTGCTGGTGGCCGGATTACGAGAAAAGATTTATTAAAGATTATCGAGTCAGGCAATATTCCGGTTGCTGGAGGACAAACGTCAACACCGGTACAACCTGCTCAAGAGCAGCCAGTTGAAAAGGAAACTGTTCAGCCTGTGAAACCAAGTCGACCTTCGGAGACAGCAAGTGCATCTTCCGTTAACATTCCGGTTGCGGCTGGAGACGTGGAAATTCCAGTAACTGGTGTTCGGAAAGCAATTGCAGCGAATATGCTTAGAAGTAAGCATGAAGCTCCTCATGCTTGGACAATGGTCGAAGTGGATGCAACCAATCTTGTAGAATATCGTAATTCTGTAAAAGATGAATTCAAGAAAAAAGAAGGATTCAACCTAACATTCTTTGCTTTCTTTGTGAAAGCAGTTGCCCAAGCCCTGAAAGAATTCCCGCAAATTAATTCTATGTGGGCTGGTGATAAAATCATTCAAAAGAAAGAAATTAATATTTCTATTGCTGTTGCAACTGATGATGCTTTATTTGTACCTGTGATTAAAAATGCGGATGAAAAGACGATCAAGGGCATTGCCCGTGAAATTTCTGAACTTGCTAATAAGGTAAGATCCGGAAAGCTCCGTCCGGAGGATATGCAAGGCGGAACAATTACAGTAAATAACACAGGTTCATTTGGCTCGATTCAATCAATGGGAATTATTAACTACCCGCAAGCAGCCATTATTCAGGTTGAATCCATTGTGAAACGTCCTGTAGTTATGAATAATGGCATGATTGCTGTTCGTGACATGGTTAACCTATGTATGTCACTTGACCATCGTGTGTTGGACGGGCTTGTTTGTGGACGCTTCCTTGCTCGAGTGAAAGAAATTATTGAAAATATGTCAAAATCGAATACTTCAATTTACTAAAACAAACCGCTACCCAAAGGGTGGCGGTTATTTTTCATTGATTGAATTTAATAAGTATTCTAAAATAGAATTAATAGAATTTTATTTTAATTTAAAAAATAAAGGGGGTAGTGGGTGTTGGAAAATATTCTGAATCAGACTTTTCCATCCTATAGTTTGGATGATTGGTGCGAAAAGGCTGAGCGGTCGCTCAGGGGCCAAAAGATAGAAACTTTGCAAAGTTCTACATATGAAAATATAATTTTGAAACCGCTTTACACTTCTAAGGATGAAAATTCAGTAACACAATATCCCGGTGTAGGAGATTATAGAAGAGGGATCAATTCGCTTGGGTATGTAACAAATGAATGGAAGATTGCCCAGCAAATTTCTGCTAACACTCCGGAAGAATTAAAACAAAAGCTTTATGATGTGCTTGAAAAAGGACAAACTGCTATTTCATTTCAGATAAACAAAGAAGTAATAGATTATTTCCCGTTTTTTTTAACAGAATTATATAAAAAATATCCATTTGCACTGAATACAAAAAGACTTCAGAGGGAAGTGCTGTCTGCACTAGAAAACTTACAATTAAAAACTAAAGATGTCACTGGATATATTGCCAATGACCCTATTTCCTTTTTTATTGTGGATGGAGCCATTTCTGAAGAGTTCCTTCAGGATTGGGTTGAAGTTGTTCAACATGCCAATAAAAGTTTTCCAAATTTACGTACCATTTTAGTTGATACAACCCCTTATCACAATGGTGGAGCAAATGCCGTTCAAGAGCTGGCAGTTGCCATGGCAACAGGGGTATTTTATTTGGAGCAGTTACTTGATAGTGGAATGGATCTTGAAAATGCTCTTTCAAAGATTATTTTCCAATTCTCGATCGGTAGCAACTTCTTCATGGAATTGGCTAAGCTCCGGGCAGCACGTGTTATATGGAATCGAGTGACCGAGCTTTATGGTGCTGAGGAAAATGACCGGAAAATGCATATCGCTGCTACCACTTCCTATTTTACGAAAACAATTCATGATCCACATGTTAATTTGCTTCGAACTGCAAATGAGGCATTTGCTGCGGTTTTAGGTGGGATTCAGTATTTGAATGTGTCACCATTTGATGAACTAACTGGATCTACTAGTCTTTCAGAACGAACGGCCCGTAACATTCAGCTAATTTTAAAAGAAGAAGCTCATTTGCAAAAGGTGATTGATCCAGCAGGTGGGTCTTGGTATATCGAAGCATTGACGAATCAATTAGCGGAAAAAGCATGGGAATTCTTCAAAAAAATCGATGAAAAAGGCGGAATACTTGAATCACTTAAAACAAACTGGCTGCAAACTGAAATTGCTATTGTTTTTGAAAAAAAGAATCAAGATATTCAGACTAGAAAGCAAAAACTTATAGGTACAAATGTATATGCCAAGCTGGATGAAGTCTTTTCAAGTCAAAAAATTAAAAAGGAAACAACTGATTTGAATGGTTCTTTAATTACAATTGAAGCCATTCCACAGAAGAGATTGGCTGAACCGTTTGAGGAACTACGCCTGAAGGCAAAAGAACTAGAGGAAAAATATGGGGTAGTACCAACTGTAGCTATGCTTTGTCTTGGTGAGTTAAAGCAGCATAAGCCAAGGCTTGATTTTATGAAAGGATTTTTCGCAGCTGGTGGAGTTCATTCTCTTGATAGTCAGCCGATCCATTCCATTGAACAGGCTCGGGAGTTTGTTACTAATGTTAATTCTCAATTTATTACACTTTGCGGTACAGATGATCTGTATGAATTAATAGGTCATGAGATAGTAAAATCATTAAAATCTGAAAATTCTAACCTAATTTTTTATCTGGCTGGTCTTCCCGAAAAAGATAAGCAGGATCAATGGCTTGTAGAAGGAATTGAAAAGTTCATCCATATAAAAAGCAACTGCTATCAAACTGTTAAATCAATTTTAGCAGCCATGGAGGTGACCTTAGTTGAAAAGACAAAAGCCTAATTTTCAACAAGCAGCATTGTTTAATGAACAGTCATCTATATCAGAACAAGAGTGGAAAGACAAAGTGGACAAGGAAATTGCTGCTTCCATTGATGAGTTATTGTTTGAAACAAATGAACAAATTAAATTAAAGCCACTTTATACAAAGAAAGATCGCGATGGTTTGGAACATCTTGATCACTTACCTGGTCTACCTCCATATACACGTGGGCCTTATCCGACTATGTATGTCAATCGTCCGTGGACAGTGAGACAGTATGCAGGATTTTCAACTGCAGAAGAAAGCAATGCATTTTACCGCAGGAATTTAGCCATGGGACAAAAGGGATTATCGGTCGCATTCGACTTGGCCACCCATAGGGGCTATGATTCGGATCACCCGCGTGTAATTGGAGATGTTGGAAAAGCGGGTGTTGCTATTGATTCTGTTCTTGATATGAAAACCTTGTTTGAAGGTATTCCTTTAGACCAAATGTCTGTATCGATGACTATGAATGGAGCTGTTCTTCCTATTCTTGCTTTTTTTATTGTCACGGCAGAAGAGCAAGGGGTCAGTCAGGAAAAGCTGGCCGGTACTATTCAAAATGATATTTTAAAAGAATACATGGTTCGTAACACCTATATTTATCCACCTGAAATGTCAATGAAAATTATTGCTGATATTTTTGAGTATACATCAAAGTACATGCCGAAGTTTAATAGTATCAGTATTTCTGGCTATCATATGCAAGAGGCTGGTGCCCCTGCTGACATTGAATTAGCTTATACTCTTGCGGATGGGTTAGAGTATGTTAGAACCGGATTGAAAGCGGGGATTGATATAGACTCATTTGCCCCTAGACTGTCATTTTTCTGGGCGATTGGCATGAATTATTTTATGGAAGTTGCCAAAATGAGGGCTGGTAGATTTATTTGGGCAAAAATGATGAAATCTTTTAATCCGAAAAATGAAAAATCAATGGCTTTAAGGACTCACTCACAAACTTCTGGATGGAGCTTAACAGAGCAGGATCCATTTAATAATGTGACCCGAACATTGATTGAAGCTCATGCTGCTGCTATGGGTCATACTCAATCTCTGCATACAAACGCCTTGGACGAGGCGATTGCCTTGCCAACTGATTTCTCTGCAAGAATTGCTAGGAATACTCAGTTATTTTTGCAAGAGGAAACTGGAATTACAAAAGTCATTGACCCATGGGCTGGCTCGTATTATGTTGAAAAACTAACAAACGAATTAATACAACGTGCTTGGAAACATATCGAAGAGATTGAACAACTGGGAGGAATGGCGAAAGCAATTGAAACTGGACTACCTAAAATGCGAATTGAAGAAGCGGCTGCTAGAAGACAAGCACAAATTGATTCAGGAATGGAAACAATTATTGGAGTTAATCGTTATCGTCTGGAAAGGGAAGAAGCGATTGATATTTTAGATATCGATAATACGGCTGTCCGCCTTAAGCAAATTGAGAAATTGAAAATGTTAAAAGGAAATCGTGATGCTGATAAAGTTGAAGAAGCATTAAATGCATTAACCGAGGCAGCAGCGACTGGAAAGAAAAATTTGCTGGAAATGGCCGTACAGGCGGCACGAGTTAGAGCTACATTAGGTGAAATTTCTGATGCAATTGAAAAGGTGGCTGGAAGACATAAGGCAGTCATTCGCTCTATCAGCGGGGTTTACAATACGGCTTATAATAATGAAGAGGAAATTGCCATTGTTAAGAAAATGACTGATGAATTTCTAGAAAATGAGGGACGGAGACCGAGAATTTTAATAGCTAAAATGGGGCAGGATGGTCATGATCGGGGGGCAAAAGTAGTAGCAACTGCCTTTAGTGATCTTGGCTTTGATGTGGATATTGGTCCTTTATTCCAAACCCCTGAAGAAACCGCACTTCAAGCTGTAGAAAACGATGTCCATGTAATTGGCATGAGTTCCCTTGCTGCTGGTCATAAAACCCTACTACCACAGCTTGTGGCAGAGCTAAAAAAGCTTGGACGTGAAGATATTCTAGTTGTTGTAGGGGGAGTCATCCCAGCCCAGGATTATCAATTCCTGTATGACAATGGAGCTGCAGCTATTTTTGGGCCAGGAACCATTATCCCGGTTTCTGCTCAAAAGGTAATCAAGGAAATATATAAAAAACTGGGCTATGAGGAAGTGGATCAGTAATGTCTATGGATCAAAGGCCAGAATGGAGTGATCCCAATAAGCCTGATCAATGTTCAAGTTTCATTAGAAAAGGAGATGGTCAGGAAAACCAGCCGGTTTCTATACAAAAATATTCTCGTTTTCAAAAACAGAAGTCAACAGAACCTACTGTACAAGAACTTTATGAGGGCGTGTTAAAGGGAGACAGGAGCTTACTTGCGCGAGCCATTACATTAGTAGAGAGTAATGCGGAGCGGCATTTTCAGAAATCCCAGCAGCTCTTGCAATTGCTATTACCTCATACCGGAAAAGCAATACGGGTCGGTATCACAGGGGTTCCTGGTGCGGGGAAAAGCACCTTTATTGAAGCATTCGGAACCTATCTTTGTGGGCTCGGCCTTCGTATCGCTGTCCTGGCGATTGACCCAAGCTCTAGCATCAGTGGAGGAAGTATTCTTGGTGATAAGACACGAATGGAACAGTTAGCAAGAAATCCTCATGCTTTTATCCGTCCATCACCAACAGCTGGGAAGCTTGGCGGCGTTCATCGCAAAACAAGAGAAGCTATGCTTATTTGTGAGGCGGCTGGTTTTGATGTCATCTTAATTGAAACAGTTGGAGTCGGCCAAAGTGAGGTTATCATTCGGGATATGGTTGACTTTTTCATGCTCCTGGTTTTGACAGGTGCTGGTGACGAATTACAAGGCATGAAAAAAGGAATCATGGAACTCGCTGATGCTATTATTGTCCATAAAGCAGATGGAGATAATAAATTAATCGCAGAAAAGACGAAAAGAGAATATAATCGAATTCTGCATTTCCTCCAACCCGCTACAAGAGGATGGCAGACAAAAGCATATACATGTTCTTCCTTGACTAAGGAAGGAATCGGTGATATTTGGAAAGTAATCCGAACTTTTGAGCAAAAAGGAAAAGCTTCCGGGGTTTTTGAAGAAAGAAGAAAAAGCCAATCAAGAGAATGGATGTATTCAATGATTACAGACCATCTTCATTATCAGTTTTATCAGCATCCTGATGTTAAAAATCAGCTGCCAAAATTGGAGAATGAAGTCATTGCGGGGGATATAACTGTAGCTACGGCCGTAGAAAAACTGTTTCAACTTTTTCTTGATCGTAAAAACTGAAACAGCCTTTATTGGGAAGTAACTTAAAAAATTGTAATATTGATATATTAACTGTTATGATGTAGGTATAAGTTGTTTAGGAGTGATTTCAGTGAGCATGGATTTTAATATTTTCATGAATGATGTGGTTCGCCAGGCACGTCAAGAAATGATCGATGCAGGTTATGAAGAACTAAAAACCCCAGAGGATGTGGAAAAGGCTTTTGCAAGAAAAGGCACCACATTAGTGATGATTAATTCTGTATGCGGTTGTGCCGGTGGGATTGCCCGCCCTGCAGCAGCCCACTCCATTCATTATGATAAGCGGCCAGATTATCTAGTAACTGTTTTTGCTGGCCAGGATAAGGAAGCAACAGCAGCTGCACGAAGCTATTTTACTGGTTACCCACCATCTTCCCCTTCTTTTGCCTTATTAAAAGATGGTAAGATTTGTTCAATGATCGAAAGACACGAAATTGAAGGTAGTGATCCGGCAACTGTAGTTGCCAAGCTGCAACAAGAATTTGATAAATATTGTGAAGAAATATAATGAATTAAAGGACCATTCCCATTTTCATGGGTGGTCCTTTTTAAGTTCAGATATTAAAAAATATAGGGTTGAATAGAAGGGAACAATAAAAAATATTTGAGGAATTGGCAAAAAAAAAAAAACATAGAGTGATAAAAACAGAGGGACTGTTGTATTAACAGTCTTTTAATTTTTTATGAGAGAAATTGCCCAATACCTACTAGGAGGGTAGAGGCAAGCATTGCAAGTAACATTAAATAAACAATAACTTTACGTGTTTTCTTATTTTTCAAATTGAATACCTCCTGAAAACAATGGGTTTGTCTATATTGTACTTGGAAAAGGACAATTGAACAATGGAACAAGCTTTTAAAATCAGGAAGGATTTTATTAACTTTTTCACGAATACATTAAGTGTCGAATTTTATATTAATTTGGAACAGAGGGGTTTAAATGATAAAAAAAGTCGACCATATTGGCATAGCTGTGAAATCACTTGATGGTGCTCTTCCATTTTATACAGAAGTATTGCAGCTACCGTTGATTGGGATTGAAGAGGTGGAGAGTCAAAAGGTAAAGGTTGCATTTATCAAAGCAGGTGAAACCAAGCTTGAGCTACTAGAACCTACCTCCGCTGATAGTCCAATTGCTAAATTTATCGAAAAACGTGGGGAAGGTATTCACCATTTGGCCTTGGGAGTGGAATCGATCGAGGAGAGAATTCGTGAAATGTCGGAAAAAGGTATCCGTATGATTGATGAACATCCTAGGCCAGGAGCGGGAGGAGCTGAAATCGCCTTCATGCATCCAAAAGCAGCTTCAGGTGTTTTAGTCGAGCTATGTGAAAAGAAAGTGAAAAAGGGGTAACAAAAATGGACATCTACGAGAAAATAAATGAATTATATGACCGACGTCGGGAAGTGGAACTTGGCGGCGGTGATGAACGAATTGAAAAACAGCATGAAAAAGGAAAACTTACTGCCAGAGAAAGAATTGAGCTTTTAGTAGATAAAGGAACGTTTGTAGAGCTTAATCCATTTATCGAGCATCGGACTACTGATTTTGGTATGGGTGAACAAAAGGGCCCTGGAGACGGAGTTGTCACCGGTTACGGAAAGGTGAATGGCCGTCCAATCTACTTGTTCTCTCAAGACTTTACTGTTTTTGGCGGGGCTCTAGGTGAAATGCATGCTAAAAAAATTGCGAATGTTATGGATTTAGCAGCGAAAAATGGGACACCTTTTGTCGGATTGAATGATTCTGGAGGAGCACGGATTCAGGAGGGTGTCGTCTCTTTAGATGGTTATGGACATATTTTTTACCGTAATTCAATTTATTCAGGTGTCATCCCACAAATCTCTGTTATTATGGGTCCGTGTGCGGGTGGAGCAGTTTACTCACCTGCCATTACCGATTTTGTCATTATGGTGGAAAAAACAAGCCAAATGTTTATAACCGGTCCGAAAGTAATTGAAACCGTTACCGGTGAGAAAATCAGTGCCGAAGATCTTGGGGGGGCTGCCGTACATAACTCTATTAGTGGTAATGCGCATTTTAGTGCTGCAACAGAAGAAGAGGCACTCATGACAGTTCGTAAACTATTAAGCTATTTACCACAAAACAATGAGGAAAAGCCACCAAAGGTTCAAATGAAGGATGAAGATGATTACCGTCCGGACTTAACCGATGTTATTCCATTTGATGCCGTTAGGCCATACGATGTCCGTACTGTCATTGAGCAAGTAGTGGATCCAGAGTCCTTTATGGAAATTCAGCGGGATTTTGCCAAAAATATTGTTGTAGGATTTGCTAGAGTTAAAGGAGAGACAGTAGGACTTGTTTGTAATCAGCCAAAAGTGATGGCAGGCGGATTGGATATCGATTCTTCCGATAAAGCAGCGCGTTTTATTCGTACTTGTGATTCCTTTAATATTCCTATTATTACATTTGAAGATGTGACCGGTTTCTTCCCGGGTGTCAAACAAGAACATGGTGGTATCATTCGTCATGGAGCAAAAATTTTGTATGCCTATTCAGAAGCAACCGTACCTAAATTGACTATTATTTTGCGGAAAGCATATGGTGGCGCTTATGTAGCGCTAAACAGTAAATCTATTGGTGCTGATTTAGTATTTGCCTGGCCGAACGCGGAAATTGCCGTAATGGGGCCGCAGGGAGCAGCCAATATTATTTTTGCCAAAGAAATTCAGAATAGTGAAAATCCGGAGCAGACTAGGCAGCAAAAGATTGAAGAGTATCGAAAAAAATTTGCTAATCCATATGTGGCTGCTGCTAGAGGGATGGTCGATGATGTCATTGATCCACGGGAGACACGAATGAAAATTATCCAAGCTTTAGATATGCTTCGGAATAAAAAAGAATCACGTCCTAATAAAAAACATGGAAATATTCCGTTATAAAAAAATCCACTTATGGAAAACGGCGGGCTATATGCTCGCTTTTATTTGATGGTAATCAGAGGAAAAGGTATACTAGAAAAGTGAATACATAGTTTGGAGGGTTCGCCAAATGGTTAATCAGGAACGTCTACTTAATGAATTTTTAGAGCTTGTGCAAATTGATTCAGAAACTAAATATGAAACTGAAATTGCCAAAGTATTAAAGCAAAAATTTACGGATTTAGGTTTAGAGGTTATTGAGGATGATACGACTTCCGTCACCGGGCATGGGGCAGGGAATTTAGTTTGTACTCTTCCTGCCACAAAAGAAGGTGTTGATCCAATTTATTTTACTTCCCATATGGATACTGTTGTCCCTGCTAAAGGAGTTAAACCATCCATTAAGGACGGTTATGTTGTCTCTGACGGTACTACCATCCTAGGGGCGGACGATAAGGCCGGACTTGCAGTCATGCTTGAAACAATTCGTGTTCTTAAAGAGCAAAATAAGGAGCACGGAATGATTCAATTTGTTATTACGGTTGGGGAAGAATCTGGTCTTGTTGGAGCAAAAGCTCTTGATCCTTCATTGGTGAAGGCGAAATATGGATATGCGCTTGACAGTGATGGCTTAGTAGGAAATGTGGTTGTTGCAGCACCAACCCAAGCAAAAGTAAAAGCGGTCATTTACGGTAAAACAGCTCATGCGGGTGTAGCACCGGAAAAAGGAGTTTCTGCCATTACAATTGCAGCTAAGGCGATTTCGAAAATGCCACTTGGAAGAATTGATCATGAAACAACAGCAAATATTGGACGTTTTGAAGGTGGACAGGCAACAAACATTGTTTGTGACCGTGTAGATATTTTGGCAGAGGCTCGTTCACTAGTTCCAGAGAAAATGGAAGCACAAGTTGCCAAAATGAAGGAAGCCTTTGAATCTGTTGCTGCTGAAATGGGAGGCAAAGCAGAGGTAGACGTGGAAATCATGTATCCAGGTTTTAAATTTGGTGAAGGCGATCAAGTGGTAGAAATTGCACGCAAAGCTGCTGCAAAAATAGGTCGTAGCTGTGAATTATTACATAGCGGTGGCGGAAGCGATGCGAATGTTATTGCGGGATTCGGTATTCCTACCGTGAACTTGGCTGTAGGTTATGAAGAAATTCATACTACAAACGAGCGCATGCCAATTGAGGAACTATATAAGTTGGCAGAAATGACTCTTGCGATTATTGATGAAGTGTCCAATCAATAAACTCCTAAAAAAGACTGGTTACTGAAATAAAAAGTACCCTATAGGGTAGACATAAAAAGGTCTACCTATAGGGTACTTATTTTTTGGGGCTGTCTAGAGCTAGACCCCTAGTGACGTATGTCTTTCTCCCTTTTACTCCATGATTAGTCCATATTGAATTGCTCAGGATTCGTATGTCCTTTACAAGTAAGCATAAGTATTGCCTGCTCAAAATCGATCGCATCTGGAGAAAGTTATACGTGCTGCCTAAGTTTGATTATGCTTCCTACTTTGAAGGAATATGGACTTCTTTAAAGTCTTCTGCAATAAGCGTATTAGGAAAAGTTTCAGCAGCTTCTTGAACTAATTCTTGCCATGTATTTCGTTCATAACGAGAACTGATATGAGTGAGACAAAGTTTTTTACAATCGGCTTGACGGGCAACTTCAGCAGCTTGCTTTGTTGTTGAGTGGAAATATTTATAGGCAAGTAGTTCTTCTCCTTTTGAAAAAGTGGCTTCATGAACCAAAATATCTGCTTTTTTGGCAAGTTTCAGGGCATTTTCACAAACTCTTGTGTCGCCAAGAATGGTAACAATCCTTCCTTTTTGAGGAGGTCCGAGAAATTGTTCCGGTTCAATCACTCGACCATCCTCTAGGACAACCCTCTCACCATTTTTTATTTTTTTAAAAATTGGTCCCGGCTTTACCCCTGCTGCTATTAACTTTTCAGCTAGTAAGGTTCCTGGTTTGTCCTTTTCCACGACTCGATATCCGTAAGAAGGTATTCCATGATCTAAAAGTCCCGCTTCTACGATGAATTGATCATCTTCAAAAATAATCCCTTCTTCAATTTCTATAACGTTGATTGGATATTTTAAATAACTTTGACTAATAGAAAGACTCAGGTGAATATACTCTTTAATCCCTTTTGGGCCGTAAACGGTTACTTCGGATTCACCGCCTTGAAAAGAACGGCTGGATAGGAGTCCGGGAAGTCCGTAAAGATGATCCCCATGTAGATGAGTGATAAAGATTTTTTCAATTCGTCTTGGTTTGATGGAGGTATGTAATATTTGATGTTGGGTTGCTTCACCGCAATCAAACAGCCAAATGGCCCCTCTTTCTTCAAGTAATTTTAGGGCAATGGAGGTAACGTTTCGAAGCTTTGCCGGCATACCAGCTCCAGTTCCTAAAAAGAATAAATCCATATGAATTCCTCACTTTTTCGTTCCTTTATCCAATATTGATACTATACCATAAACTCTTTTTCTTTGCTCTTTTTCTCATTTCTTTTTAAAATAGGATCAATGACTATTAAATATAATATTTTTACAAATTCTAAAAAGGAGAGAGTATTTTTATCAATCTACATAACAGTATCTAAATTATTGGAAAAGAGGTTTTAATCGTGGAGCAAAATATGACATCATTGATTATGATTTTTGGAGCAACAGGAGATTTAGCGAAAAGGAAATTATTCCCTTCTATTTTTAGGTTGTATGAAAGGGGGAAGTTGGATAAATTTGCTGTTATAGGTGTAGCCAGAAGACCTCTTTCAAATGAAGAGTTTCAACAAAATGTTGTTGATTCGGTAAAGTCGGCATTGGGCGATGATAAGAATGTAGATGAATTTGTCTCTCATTTTTATTATCAATCACTTGATGTGGATGATTCCGGTTCTTACACCGCTTTAAAAAAATTAGCAGATCAAATTGATGACCATTATGATCTAGAAGGGAATCGAATCTTCTATTTAGCTATGGCGCCGCAATTTTTTGGACCGATAGCTCTCCATTTAAAATCAGATGGATTAACTGATGTAAAAGGATATAAAAGGCTTGTCATTGAAAAGCCATTTGGTCATGATTTAGAATCGGCAAAAGAATTAAATAAACAAATACGTACTGCCTTTAAAGAGGAAGAAATTTATCGTATTGACCACTATTTAGGAAAAGAAATGGTGCGGAACATTGAGGTTATTCGCTTTGCCAATGCTATTTTCGAACCTTTATGGAACAACCGATATATCTCTAATATTCAGATTACATCCAGTGAAGTTCTTGGTGTAGAAGAACGTGGCCGTTATTATGAGTCAAGTGGTGCTTTACGTGATATGGTTCAAAACCATATGCTGCAAATGGTGGCGCTTCTGGCAATGGAGCCGCCAATCAGTCTTACTACCGATGAAATTCGCTCTGAGAAAGTTAGAGTATTTCGGGCACTAAGACAGATTGAGGGGGATGAAGTAAACGAATACTTTGTCCGGGGCCAATATGGCGAGGGAACCATCGATGATAAGCAAGTTCCAAAATATCGTGATGAACCGATGGTCGATAAAGAATCCAATACGGAAACCTTTGTGGCCGGTAAAATTATGATTGATAACTTCCGTTGGGCTGGTGTTCCTTTTTATATTCGGACAGGAAAACGGATGAAGGCCAAATCAACCAAAATCGTTGTACAATTTAAAGATATTCCAATGAACCTCTATTACCAGACAGAGAAAATGTTGAATCCAAATTTACTAGTTATTCATATCCAACCTGAAGAGGGAATTACCCTTTATTTGAATGCCAAAAAAGCAGGTGGGAAGTTAGATGCACAAAATGTCAAACTTAGCTTTGCTAATACAGGTGTTCATGCTATGAACACCCCTGAAGGCTATGAGAAGCTTATTTATGACTGCATGCGCGGAGATGCTACGAATTTCACCCATTGGGATGAAGTAGCGTACTCTTGGGCATTTGTTGATAAAATTTCAGCTGTCTGGGAAAAGACAAAAGGAGATTTTCCAAATTATCAAGCAGGTTCCATGGGACCAGATGCAGCGGATAAACTTTTGGAAAAAGACGGATTTTTCTGGTGGCCGGTAACAGATTTAGATGTTGATATTTGTAAATAATCAAAAAGCTCCACATGCTAACCTTTAGCACAGTGGAGCTTTTAATCATTTTTATCCTCTTTTTTTGAAAATGCTTGAAGAAAGTCTTTATTAAAGCTTGTGCTGGTTCCTATTTGATGGGCAGGATCTACTAAATGTGAACCGGCACTTTTTATAATCTTTTTCCCATATTTATCACGGAGGCTAGATAATGTTTTAAGTAGTGGTTCCTTTTTAGCTTCTTTTTCGTACGAAAATAAATCCAATTGCTTGTAGGCATGCTCTTGTTCTACTAAATCAAATCCGGTTATACCTAATAATCGAATGGGATTACCGTTCCAATGTTTCATAAATAGCTGCTTTGCTTGTTCTGTGATTTCCTCTTTTTGGTTAATAGGGTTTCCTATCTTTGTGCTTCTTGTAATGGTTTTTCGGTCTTTATAGCGGATGGTTACGCCCAGTGTTGTTGCTAAGACATTTTTCCGTTTTAATCTTACAGAAACGGTTGATGCCAATGAATCCAACACGTGAAAAATTTCTTGTTGATTGGTTGTGTCATGAGGCAGGGTAGTGGAATTGCCAATGCTTTTAAAATACTCAATGGATTCTGGATCAACCGGTCGATGATCAATTCCATTTGCACGCTCTTTTAAACGAACCCCATTGATTCCAAGAAGTGTTTTCAGTTGAATATCATTCGCCTTTGCTAAATCACCAATTGTTTGAATTCCGATCGTTTTGAGCTTTTCTGCAGTCTTCTTGCCGACCCCATGCATTTCACTGGTGTTTAACGGCCATAGAATGTTAGGAATATCTCGCTTACGAAGGATGGTTATCCCTAACGGTTTTTTCATGTCTGAGGCTGTTTTTGCCAAAAATTTATTTGGTGCAATTCCAATACTGCAGGGTAAATCAAGCTGTTCTAAGATTCTTTTTTGGATACTTTCCGCAATCTCAATAGGGGTGCCAAACTCAAAGCTTTCAGTGATATCCATATATCCCTCGTCAATGGAAACAGGTTCTACAAGCTCAGTATAGTGTCTAAGAATATCAAAAATCCCCTTTGAAGCAGCTCTATAACGTTCGAAATTTGGCGGCTTTACAATTAACTGAGGGCACAGCTTTTTCGCTTGCCACAGCGGCATGGTTGTTTTTACACCAAATTTTCTTGCTTCATAGCTACAGGTGACGATGATTCCTCGACGCTCCTCCACACTTCCGGCGATGGCCAAGGGCTTCCCTTTGAGTGAAGGATCATATGCCATCTCAACCGAAGCGTAAAAGCTGTTCATATCAACATGTAATATGACTCTTCCGTTTTTCGGATACATTTTCTTCATGGCGCCCATCCTTTCTATTTTTAGTTTAGCATATAGAAATTTATATAAGAAGAAAAGACGGCTTTAGCCGTCTTATAGAAAATAGATATTATGAGGTTTAAATCCAGCCGCGTTCATATTGTTTTGGACCTATAATCTCTTCGCCTAATTCTTTTGCAGCTTTTCGTGGCCAGTATGGGTCACGAAGCAATTCGCGTGCTAAGAATACTAAATCTGCTCTTTCATTTTGTAAAATTTCTTCTGCTTGAATGGCCGTAGTAATTAATCCAACCGCACCTGTCGGGATGTTTGCCCCATTTTTAATTGTTTCCGCATACTTTACTTGGTAGCCTGGGTATACATTAATTTTGGCTGGAACAACAGCTCCTGAGCTGACATCAATTAAGTCCACACCCTGCTTTTTCATCCATTTGGCAAAAGTTATGTAATCTTCCGGTTTCAGTCCATCTTCGTGATAATCATGTGCAGACACACGGACAAACAGTGGTCCGTCCCAAACTGTCTTAACAGCTTCAATAACTTCACGCAAGAATCGGTATCGGTTTTCGGCAGAACCTCCATATTCATCTGTTCGTTTATTGGTAAGAGGAGAAAGAAACTCATTTATGAGATATCCATGAGCACCGTGAATTTCAATGATATCAAAGCCGGCTTTGGCAGCCCGTTCCGCTCCTTTTTTAAAGGCTGCAATTGTTTCTTCAATATCAGCTTTTGTCATTTCTTTTGGTAATTTTGATTTTTCATTAAATCGAATAGCTGATGGAGCAATAATTTCACTTTCTAATTCAGCCTTTCTGCCAGCATGGGCGAGTTGGATTCCAATTTTAGCACCATGTTCCTTTACCAATTCGGTAAGCTCTTGGAGGCCTTTGATATGGTCATCACTCCAAATACCTAAATCTTGAGGAGAAATGCGTCCTTGTGGTGTAACAGCTGTTGCTTCAACAATGATTAACCCGACTTGGCCGACCGCTCTTGTGGTGTAATGAGTTCGGTGCCAGTTTTGGATGTGGCCGTCTTCATTATGGCTGGAATACATGCACATTGGTGCCATGACAATCCGATTTTTCAATGTAACTCCCTTAATAGTATAGGGAGTAAATAATTTTGCCGTCATTTTGCCACGCCTCCTTTATTTAAATCATTTTTAGTATAGCAAATAGATTTACAATCATATAAAATTTTGCTTTTACTATCATGTTTTTCCAACTTGTAGCTGTGAACATAAGGCATCGCCCATACGTTTGGATTGCTCGGCAGCTGCTTTAATGCAGGAAATAAAGGCTTCCTGAACGCCGTGTTCCTCGAGAACACGAATCCCGGCCTCTGTTGTACCTCCTGGGCTAGTTACTTCCCTCCGTAATTGCTTTGGTGATTTGGAAGAGTTTTTAACCATTTCAGCTGCTCCAATTAACGTCTGAACAATAAGTTCTTTTGCTATTTGTTTTTCAAGACCGATTTCAACTGCACTCTTTTCCATTGTTTCAATGAGATAATAAATATAGGCTGGTCCGCTGCCTGAAAGGCCTGTTACGGCATCGAGTTGTGTTTCCTCGACAAAGGTAACCAATCCCACAGTTTCAAAGAGTTTTTTCGTCATTTCCAATTGATTTTCTGAAACACGGTGATTTACGGCAATAGCTGTGGCCGATTTTCCTACTGCTGCTGATGTGTTTGGCATGGATCTGGCAATTGCAAGTGGTTTTCCAGCTAAGGTTTCAATTGTTTTCATTGAAACTCCGGCCAGGACGGATACAATCAGCATATCCTTGGTTAAAAAAGGACGAATATTTTGAATCGCTGATGATGCATCTTTTGGTTTCATAGAAAGTATCACAATGTCCGCATTTTCAAACAGAGTTTGTAAATTGTAGGTACTACGAATTCCATAACGTTCTTCTAAGTCTCGGAGACGGTTTTGATTGGAATGATTGGTTACCCATACATTTTTTCGATCAATTAATTCATTTTCTAGGATTCCAGAAATAAAGGCTTCTGCCATCGAACCTGCACCAACAATAGCTATTTTTTTCATGAAAACTCCTCCTTTTCGTCTAAAAAAATAAAAGGCCTTTCATCCGTAAAGGACGAAAGACCAGGCTCCCGTGGTACCACCTTTATTGAACCCTCATTTAAATATAAAAGGATTCACTCAACTCCGTTAACGCCGGGTTACGTTAGGTTTTCCTAAATGCTCATAAGGTAGGTTCAATGATCAAGAGGGCTGTGAAGTCTTTCAGCCTATGAACTTCACTCTCTTTTGCCATTTCTCATTTACTGGCCTTACTCATTGCATGAACGTATCGAATTTTTATAAGTGATTATGCAAGAAGAAATGCTTGTCTGTCAAGAGTTAAATTTGTAAATTTTCCGACTTGTTTAGAAAGATGTGGAATTGATGACATGTCTACTTAAATTGGTAAATTTATTTTTATATATTTATTTGAATGTTGAGGGGATTATTACTATGACAGATTAACTTCCCGCTTCTATTTTAGAAATGTCTATGTAAATGATGAAAGGAGAGTGTAACGTTTTTCGACAATGGTCCGGAAGAAGCTTTCGGATTTGTTCGTTATCTTGCTTGACTATTTAGTCTCTATCAGAGAAATTATTAGTAAGATACACATAAACTGTGCTTTTCGGTCAAAGATTTAAGATGAAGTACAGTTCAGATGGGGTGTTTTCGTGAATCGATTAAAGGATAAAAATATTGTGATTACCGGGGCTTCTGGAGGAATCGGGGCGGAAATTGCTAAGCTTTGTGCAGCGAGGGGAGCAAATCTTGTCTTGCTTGCTAGAAGTCTTGATAAACTGCAGCAACTGGAAATAGAGTTGGAGCAGAAGCATCATGTAAAGGTAGAGGTGTTTCAGCTGGATGTAGCGAATACAGATCAAGTAAGGGAGATTTTTGGGAAGATTTTTGACTTGTTTGGACATATTGACGTTCTTGTTAATAATGCTGGTTTTGGTGTATTCCGCGAGGCTCATGAAGCAACAATGGACGAAATTAAAGGAATGTTTGAGGTAAATGTAATTGGGTTAATGGCCTGTACTAGCATGGTATTACCAAAAATGCGTGAACGGCGTTTTGGGCATATTATCAATATCGCGTCACAGGCTGGAAAAATCGCTACACCAAAATCAAGTGTTTATTCGGCAACCAAGCATGCTGTTTTAGGATACACCAACGCTCTTCGGATGGAACTTGATGACGTTCATGTTTTCGTGACCTCCGTCAATCCTGGACCGATTGCTACCAACTTTTTCAACATTGCCGATGAAAAAGGGACTTACGTGAAGAATGTGCAAAAATTTATGCTGCAGCCAGAATATGTAGCTAGAAAAGTTGTTGACAGTATGCTCACAAAAACAAGGGAAATCAATTTGCCACGTTGGATGAATATGGGCAGTGTCGTCTATGTCCTTTTCCCACGGTTGTTTGAGCGGATTGGTAAACGAATGTTGAATAAGAAATAAGTGTCACTGGAAAACCCCCAGCAATAAATGGATTGTGGGGGTTATGTTTTTGTTATATTCGTTTCAATTTCCAGCCCTTTTATTTGTAAAAAGAAATGTAGTTCATTTCAGAATAGGAAGTACACCAAGCCATTAAATTCGTATAGCCATCGTGCTGGACTAAAGCAACCCAAAGAGGCTAAGCTGAACAACTTGATTTACTCGGAACTAATTCCTGAAAAAATTATTAAGCTCAATCTGTATTTAATCAAGGAAGATGAACATGCATTCTCCTTTTTCAATGAATCTTCATACATCCTCATGAGTAAGTAAAAGAAATATGTATTTCCTAAATTTTACCCTGTTAAATATTCATATACAGCATCATTTACTACTTCATATAAATCGGCTGCTGGATCTTCGTTTTTGATTTGCAAAATCTGATGAACTAGATCCTCCATTTCTTTTTCTCCAACAGGTAGGGGATCCACTTCCCCGTATTGTTTAAAACAATGACGAATCATTTTGATTACAAGTTTTTTCTCCATAGCTTGCACCTCACCATCATTATAGCGTTTTTTTGTCCATTATCCAGATTGGAGATTTGTCAAAAAATCCCTATTGAATACGAACGTATATTCGCTTATGATAATACATATACTAAACGAAGAACGAATGTTCGAAAATAAAACTGTGAGGGATTCGTCATGGTTGATTACAGTACATTACCGCAAAATAAAATACTATGCGTCGATATGAAAAGTTTTTATGCCAGCTGTTCCGCTGTTATGAATGGGCTTGATCCTTTAGAGTCCTACATTGCGATTGTAGGTGACAAAAAGAGGCAGGGAAGTGTTGTGCTTGCCGCTTCACCTAAGTTGAAAAAAGAATTTGGCATTAAAACAGGATCGCGGCTGTTCGAAATTCCAAAGGACCCAAGGATTGAACTGATCGAGCCGAAAATGGCTACTTATTTACGCGTTTCGACGGAAATTACTCGTTTGTTTAACCGTTACGTCCCAAAGGAAGCGATCCATACGTACAGTGTCGATGAAAGCTTTATTAAGGTAGATGGGGTGATGCATCTGTGGGGGGATGCCAAGACGATTGCTGAAAAAATAAAGAACGACATTGAGAGGCAATTCCAGCTACCATGTGCCATTGGAATTGGTCCCAATATGCTAATGGCAAAGCTTTGTCTTGACTTGGAAGCAAAGAAAAAAGGAGTCGCCGAGTGGACATTTGAAGATGTCCAGACAAAGCTTTGGAAAGTATCTCCACTTCGAGAAATGTGGGGAATCGGCAGGAGGGTGGAAAAGACATTAAACAGCATAGGCATTTTCACAGTTGGCCAGCTGGCTTGTTATGATTTAGAGCAATTAGAAAAGAAATTTGGCGTCATGGGCAATCAACTTTATTACCATGCTTGGGGAGTGGATTTATCCGATTTGGGCGCACCGATTATTGAAGGACAAATCAGTTTTGGAAAAAGCCAAATTCTTTTAAGGGATTATAAAGATCCCGAGAAAATCAAGCATGTAATTTTGGAAATGTGCGAGGAGGTAGCGAAAAGAGCAAGAACGCGAAAAAAGGCGGGGCGGACTGTCAGTCTTGGAATTGGTTACAGCCAGGATGAATTTGGTGGTGGCTTTCATCGCTCAAGAACGATCAAGCAGCCGACAAATGTCACCATGGATCTTTACCGCGTCTGTCTTGAATTATTTCAGGAGCATTATAATGGCAAAACGGTAAGGCAGATTTCGATTGCGCTCAGCAATATTGTGGACGACTGCGAGCTACAGCTTGATCTGTTTGACATGGGGGCATACAAAAGACGTGAGCTTGGCTATGTGGTGGATTCCATCCGCCGACGTTTTGGCCCAGGGTCACTCCTCCGAGCTGTTTCCTTTACCGCAGGAGGAACAGCCAGACACCGATCGACGCTGGTTGGTGGACATAAGATGTAAGGAGGAGAGGAAAAATGATTCGCGACCGCGGCAGGATCAAATGGACGTCGATGATGTTGCCTGAGCATGTAAAATTGCTCAGAGATTGGGTGAAGGAAGACCAGTATGAACAGCCAAAAGAAGTGGATGAACAGCAATTCGAACGAATGAATGAAACCTTATTAGAGGCGATTGAATTTGATCAGTACGTGACAATTATCCATTTTCACAACCATCATTATGAAATGGTGGTTGGAAAAATTCATTACTGGGATGAAATTGCCCATAGGCTTCATGTGATTGATCACTTTCAAGAAGTGCATCGTATTCCTATTCATACGATTGCTGACATACAGCTAACAGAACGGTAAAAGAGTGGCTTTTGCCATAAGCCACTCTTTTACTATTTAATCTACTTTTGGTACCCGAACTTCAGAATGAAAATGACCTTTATGGGATCCATCACAAAAAGGTTTATTCTTGCTTAGGCCGCAACGGCACAGGGAAAAGGATGGTTTTGTTGTATACACATTGCCTTCGCCATCCAGTAGTTCCACATCACCGGTAATTCTAAGCGAACCGTTATCATTCACTTTAATTTGTACCTTTGACATGAAGAAACACTCCTTTAAAAAATGGATATTAATTAAGAGAATAGTTAATTTGCTTAGAAATTTCAACTAAAGAAAAGCAAAATAAAAAACAGCTAGAACAAACCTATGCTACAATCATCATATGCCTAAAAAAGGGGAGTGTTAAATGTGGAAATTACCATAACAAAAGAAGCGGTTCAAAAATTGAATGAGAAGATAAGCGGTCGGAAAGGTTATTTAAAACTCATCTATGATACAGAAGGTTGTGGCTGCGCAGTAAGTGGTGTAGCAGCTTTGTGGTTCACAGGTGAAGTAGACAATAACGAAGCAGCAATTGAGACAAATGATCGGACTGTATACATAGAAAAGTCAAAAATGGTTTTCTTTGATGAGCAAATGAAAATTGATTTTTCTCCAAGTACAAATAGCTTTCAATTAAAAAGTCCACAGCAAATTTTAAACGCGAGAATGAGTTTAATCATTAAAGAGTAATAAGGTTTAACACATGGGTGATAAATTGAATGATAATAGGATTTAAAATTCAAAACAGACTGTACCGATTAGGACAGTCTGTTTTAACTTGGTAGAGCAGAATACACATATTTTTTCAGAAACTCATCTACGACTCGTTCATAATCCGCTTTGTTTTCATTAAAGGACTGGGCATGCTTGCCTTTTTCAGCAATATAAAGCATTTTCGGTCCCTTTTTTTGTTCATATAAGTCATTGGTCATAGAAGGAAGAATAAAATCATCTTTTCGGCTGTGAATAAACAGAATTGGATGTTGGATGTTTTGGATAACAGAAATCGGTGAAACCTCACGGAGAGAGTACTTATCACGCAAGCGTAAGAGAGCATCACCGATTAGAAGCAATAGCCTTGGATGAACTTTAAAATCTCGTTTAATTACATAAGCAATCTGTTCTTTAAAGTCCGAAAACGGGCAGTCAGCTATATAAAAGTCTGCACCGTCTTCAAGGAGACCTGCATACAAAAGCATGGTAGCAGCCCCCATTGATTCTCCGTGAATACCTAAAAGTAAATCTGGTCCTTTTTCGTTTTTAAGCCAGTCGACAACTGCTTTTAAATCGAATTTTTCATAGTGACCAAAGCTAGTTGTTTTACCACCGGATTCTCCGTGGCGACGGTGATCATAAAGCAATGTATTAAAGCCTCGATCGAGAAAAAGTTTCGCATATTTAACTGAATTAATTTTTGTTTCTGTCACACCATGAGAAATAATCACATAGTGATTTGTTTTATGAGGTTCCACAAGCCAAGCTTTAATGTTGTAGCCAAATGGAGAGGGAATATCAACAATCCGTCTAGGCAAGGATTCAAATTCATCGGGATTAAACCTGCCAGCTTCTTTTTCCCGGGTTAAGATGAAATCTTCATCTTTTTTTTTCATGTACATGAGCCGGTTGGTAAAATACAAACCAATCGCGAGCCAGCCGAACAATAAAATAAATAAGACTCGAATTGCCTTTTTCACGCTTGGCACCCCCGGAAGTTGTCAGATACATAATTTTACAATTGTAATTTTACCATAAGAAAAGCCGCTGAGACAAAATGGCGGCTTTGTTTGATCCTATAATTATTGTTCTGAGTTTTGACGTTTGGTTGGATGAAGAGCTTGTTCCATTTCTTCAGCGGCCATCATTCGTTTGCCGCCTTCTGCTGATTCAGCAAAATTTTTTCCGGACTGTGGATTCCCTTTTTCACGTTTACGGCTCATACTAATCCCCTTTCAAAATAAATATCATCTTTAAGATGTATTATTTGATGGGAGATTATTCATGAAGCTGCTTGTTCTGAGCATAAAGACGATAATAACCGCTTTCAATCTTTCTTGAAACATACGGGCGGACAATTTCGATCGCACTCATCAGCTTATGAAGATCAATACCCGTTTCGATACCCATCCGTTCGAGCATATACACTACATCCTCTGTTGCGGTATTACCGCTTGCACCGGGTGCAAATGGGCAGCCACCTAGCCCGCCTGCAGAGGTATCGAAACGGTTGATCCCGGCTTGAAGGGCAGCTAGAATATTAGCGAGTCCAAGTTTCCTTGTATCATGAAAATGAGCTGTTAACAATGTATGGTTAAATTCTTCTTTTAATTTGGAAAACAACGAATATGATTCGGTTGGGGAGGCCATTCCAATCGTATCAGCAACACTCAACTCGTCGACTCCGGCATCCACAAATTCACGACACAGCTTTAATGTGTCTCTTTCTTCCATTCTTCCTTCATAAGGACAGTAAAAGGCAGTAGAAATGCAGGCCCGGACAAAATAATTCTTTTCTTTTAGTTCATGAATGATCGGTTTTAATTCTGTCATACTGTCTTGAGTTGTTTTGTTAATATTTTTTAAGTTAAAGCTGTTGCTGACACCGACAAAAACAGCTACTGCTTTACAATTTGTGGCGTAAACCCTATCAATTCCTTTTCGATTTGGAGCTAAAACAATGTTTCTTAATTGGTCATTAGAGCAATCGGCAACGATTTCTGCTGCATCACTCATTTGTGGTACCCACTTTGGTGAAACAAATGAGGTGAGTTCCATTTCCTGGATTCCTGCCTCTTTTAGTGCGGAGATAAATTGTTTTTTTATGTGAGTTGGGACGAGTAATTTTTCATTTTGCAATCCATCACGAGGTCCTACCTCTATAATTGTCACTTTATTAGGTAAATTTTGCATTTTGTCACTCCCCTAGTATTGATAATTTTATTGTAGAGGGATTAATTTCTAAAAATCAAGAATAAATAGAATTTTAAAAAACTAATGAGATTTCTATGATACGGATGGTTGCAATTTTACTTGGGGACCTAACTAGGAGCAAGCGTGGGTAGAATTTTGTTCACACTGATTCATGAAATTTAGAGGAAAGGCGTACTTTGGCTCAGGGTACACGGTGATTAGGGATTTGTATCAATAGTTCGCTCGACTGAACTTAATGCTAAGTGTGATAAATTATATTCTATGAAATGTTATAATAATTTAAGAAAATAAATAGATAGGGAGTAGAAACACATGAAGAAAAGACGCTCAGAAACAAAAAAAGACGAAGCTACGGTAACTCTTAAGGATATGCTGAATCCTGAATTAATGAAACAATTAAAATCGAAGCAGGAACAACTGAAAGCAGAAGAGGAAAGAAAAAAAGAGGAAGAAGAGCAAAGAAAACGGGAAGAAAGAAGATTAAAAGAAAAGAATAAATCATTTGAAGAACTATTAAATGAAAGTTCAATGGATTGGCGAAAGTTTAAATAAGGAGAGCGCGGCTCTCCTTTATCGATGTTCTTTATAAATATTTGCTTTTGTGAGCTCCTTAATAAGTGTCACTTCTTCATTCGTGAGTGCTTGGCTTTTTACAGCAGCTGCATTATTTCTAACTTGTTCAACACTACTTGCTCCGACAACGACAGAAGCCACAGAAGGATTAGCAAGATTATACTGAAGAGCCACTTCTGTCAATGAACGCTCCCCAGCTATCTTCTCCCGCAACAAAGATAAAATCTCTTTTAACTCTTCTGGGCGATAATCCAAATATCCTTTTTCTGGCAGTTTATCTAGCATTCTATCACTTAGGAGCCCTTTTGCAAGTGAACCACGAGTCACCACACTTACACCATGTTGCGTCAATAGCGGCAAAGCTTCTTCTTCCGGTCTGCGGTCAAGGATGCTATATTGCATCATTACTGAAATAATTCGGGACTTTTTCACATATTCGCGGATGACATTTGGACGAATAGAGGAGATTCCATAATAACGGATTACACCTTCGGAAACTAATTCTTCAAATGCTTCAATCGTTTCATCTATAGGATCTTCAATTGTACCGCCATGCAACTGATAAAGATCAATATAATCTGTTTCAAGTCGCTTCAAGCTTTGTTTCACGGCTTCCTTAATGTAAGCCTTGGAAGGATTCCAAGTCCATCCAGAACGATCAGGTTTCCAACAATTCCCGACCTTTGTGGCAATGATCACGTCACTGCGGACATTTTTTAAGGTCTTGCCAACAATTTTTTCATTCATACCATAATCATAAAGGTCGGCAGTATCAAAATAATTAATTCCTTCCTCAAGAGCAGTTTCAATAATCTTTCGGCCGATCTTTTCGTCTATCCCAATTGACATACAGCCAAGCCCTAGCTCCGTTACAAATAAATCAGAATTACCTAATCTTCTTCTTTTCATAAAATATTCCCCCAGTCTTTTTACAATTTTATAAAAGAACGGGGCAGACTACAAACGGTAGGCTATTAATGTGAAATTTTTTTAACCCAATCTGAAACAGTGTTAAATTCCTTCGAATATTCCTTAAGTTTTTGTAATACTTCCCAGCCTTTTCCGACAAGAATAATTCCTTTCTCATAAACATATACCTTCATCCCATACCCCTCCAATTGATGTATGGTAAAATGTATGACGAGATGTGACTGGACTAGAACAGGAGATGAAAGTATGAGTACGTTGGAAGAAAAAACGATTCATAGCGAAGAAATTTTTTCAGGGAAGGTGATTAGCCTTCACCTCTACGATGTGGAATTACCGAATGGGAAACAATCAAAAAGAGAAATTATCAAACATCCTGGAGCAGTGGCCATTTTGGCATTGACACCGGAAAACAAAATTATTATGGTTGAGCAGTATCGTAAAGCCCTTGAGAGAGCTATTGTCGAAATACCAGCAGGCAAACTTGAAAAAGGTGAAGATCCATCCGAGTGCGCGCTTAGAGAACTGGAAGAAGAGACAGGTTATGTTTGTGAAAACCTTGAGCTATTGACCTCTTTTTACACATCACCGGGATTTGCAGATGAATTAGTATATGTATACTTGGCAAAAGGTTTAACAAAAAAGGAAAACTCTAGAGCGCTTGATGAAGATGAGTTTGTGAAACTTGAAGAACTGACATTATCTGAAGCCCTTCAGTATATAAAAGAGCAGAAAATCTATGATGCGAAAACCATTTATGCAGTTCAGTATTTACAATTACAAGAGGCGTTGAATAAAAAATGAATCGTTATTATGTAGATTTACATATTCATATTGGCCGCACTTTGACAGGAAAGCCTGTTAAAATTACCGGAGCCAAATCACTGACATTTTCGAACATCATTGAGCATGCGAGGCATGAAAAAGGGTTGAACATGATTGGGATTATTGATAGTCAATCTCCGGAAGTTATTTTGGAAATGGAAAGTTTGATGGACCGTGGATTGATTGATGAGCACCCAGATGGGGGATTGGTGTTTGGGGATTTAACTGTCATTCCTGGCTCAGAGATTGAAATTTATGATGACCAATGTAATGGACCCATTCATGTACTTTGCTATTTTCCGACATTGACCATTATGAAGGAGTTTTCTAATTGGCTCTCAGCCAACATGAAAAATGTTCAGTTAAGCTCGCAAAGAGTTTATGTGACTGGATTAGAGTTGCAAAAAAAGGTAAAAACCCTGGGAGGTATATTTATTCCAGCCCATGTTTTTACACCATTTAAGAGCTTATATGGTAAAGGGGTGAAAAAGTCGTTAACAGAAGTATTTGATCCAGCATTGATCGATGGAATAGAACTTGGACTAAGTTCTGATACGAAAATGGCTGATCAATTAGGTGAATTACATGCTTACACCTTTGTAACGAATTCAGATGCTCATTCCTTGCAAAAAATAGCTCGAGAATACCAGGTAATGGCTATGAAGGAGCCATCATTTAAAGAACTTCAAAAAGCATTAAAACAAGAAGATGGTAGAAAAGTTATCGCTAATTATGGTCTAGACCCGCAACTTGGCAAATACCATAAAACCGTATGTGCGGAATGTTTGAATCAAGTAAATGAAGAGGAAGAAATTTGCAACCAGTGTGGACAATCAAAAATCATTAAAGGGGTAGCAGACCGTATCCATGAACTTAAAACTGCCGATGGAAGTCCGCCTGGAAGGCCGCCATACATTCATCAAGTGCCACTTGAGTTTATCCCAGGCTTAGGGCCACGTATGCTTGAAAAATTAATCGATCACTTTGGCAGTGAAATGGCGGTATTGCATGAAGTTCCATACGAGGCTTTACAAGAGGTAGTTCCCCAAAAAATTGTCGATCTCATATTAAAAGCTAGAGAGGGAAATCTTCATCTCGAAGCAGGTGGTGGAGGAAAGTATGGAAAAATAGCATTACAATTGTAAAAAAGTAAGAGAAACCGACAGTCGTCAGACTGTCGGTTTCAGATTGTAGACAAAAGGCATTCCGAATAAACTTAATTCGAAATGCCTTTTCAAATTTTAAGCAATTTTTGGTCTATATTAACTTTAATTTGACCCCTACGGGGTCAATTATTATACCATTTTTG